>CP021371.1:2093750-2770000 GCA_002600635.1 Rhizobium sp. ACO-34A
CCGGCGTCCAGCCGGATTATTCGACCCGTCAGCAGGCCATGAGCCAGCCGTACCCGTCGGCTCAGCCGTCATATCCCTCTCAGAGCGCACCTTCCGTCGCCCGTAGCGCCGCCGCTCCGGTATCCGTTCAGCGCGCCGAGCTAGCTCCGCCATCCGCGACGTCCCGCAATGCCGAGCGTCAGGCCGCTCTCGCGCAGCCGTTCCCCTCTGCTCCGAAGAATACGCAGACGGCATCCCTCGGTGCTCCGCCGCGCAACCTCAATGCCGACGAGCTGTCCACCGGCACCACGCGTCCGGCCGGCAACTGGTCTGCCGCAAATGCCACTCGGGTAACGCTGAAGCCCGGCGAATCCATCGCAACGTTGTCGCAGCGCTACGGTGTGCCGGAACGGGAGATCCTGAAGGCCAACGGCCTGACCCATTCTTCCGATGCCGCACTCGGTCAGCTCGTCATCATTCCGTCCTATGCCGGGCAGAAGAATGCTGCACGCGCCGCAGCCGATGCCTCCGGTTTGCCGGCAAACGGCCAGAAGCCGCTCGCTCCCCAGGCGCCGGAACAGAATGTCGCCGTGCTGCCGAGCACGCCGACGTCGCGTGACAAGTCGCAGAATCTGGCGTCGAGCGCCACTGGCAAGTCGGACACCGGCGCAGGCGCCGGACCTGGCCCCTATGTCGTGAAGCCGGGTGACTCCCTCAACAAGATCGCCAAGGCGAATGGCGTATCCGTCGACGCCTTGAAAAAGGCAAACGGCATTACGGATGGCAATATCCGCATCGGCCAGAAGCTGAAGGTGCCGGGTGCATCAAGCCAGGTTGCCTCGGCCACCGACAAGGCTCCGGTCGCCGATCCGGTCAAGACGGCCTCCGTTCCGGCCAAGGATAACAAGCCGGCACCGGCTGCCTACAAGCCGCCGGCTGCAACCCAGTCCGTCAGCGAAGTCGCCTCCGTCGATACGAAGGAAGATGCGCCCGAAGCCACCGGAATCGGCAAGTATCGCTGGCCGGTACGCGGTGCGGTCGTCGCCGGCTACGGCGCCAATGTCGAAGGCAAGCGTAACGACGGTATCGATATCTCCGTACCGCAGGGCACGCCGGTCAAGGCTGCCGAAAACGGTGTGGTCATCTATGCCGGCAACGGCCTCAAGGAACTCGGCAACACGGTTCTGGTGCGCCACGACGACGGAACGGTCACTGTCTACGGCCATGCCGATGCACTCGCGGTTCAGCGCGGCCAGAAGGTTCAGCGCGGTCAGCAGCTCGCCACCTCCGGCATGAGCGGCAACGTCAAGCGCCCGATGCTGCACTTCGAGGTCCGCAAGGATGCGACCCCGGTCAACCCGATGACTTTCCTGGAATAGGTATTGCGTCCCAGGCAGGTAATGAAAAGGCCCGGGGTTTTCCGGGCCTTTTCTTGTTTTGGAATTTTCAGAGCCGGGGCAATCAGGGGCGGTCGGTCCTGACCCGCAGGCGACCGGCGAGATCCTGTATGTATTGCCACGCCACGCGGCCGGAGCGACCGCCGCGCGTGGTCGCCCATTCCAGCGCCTCGCGATGAAGCTGTTCCCGGTCGAGCGGGAGCGAAAAGTGTTCGGCATATCCGTCGATCATTGCCAGATAGTCTTCCTGCCCGCACTTGTGGAAGCCGAGCCACAGACCGAAACGATCCGACAGCGAGACCTTCTCCTCCACCGCTTCGGAAGGGTTGATGGCAGTGGATTGTTCGTTTTCCATCATGTGTCGGGGAAGCAGGTGACGCCGGTTGGATGTGGCGTAGAAAAGCACATTGTCAGGGCGGCCCTCGATCCCGCCGTCCAGCGCAGCCTTGAGCGACTTGTAGGCGGTGTCGTCATGGTCGAACGACAGGTCGTCGCAGAAGACGATGACCCGGTGTTCGGTATCCTTGGCCATGTCGAGAAGAGCGGGCAGGGTGGCGATATCCTCGCGATGCACCTCGACGAGTTTCAGCGACACTCCGGTTTCCGCCCGGACATCGGCATGAACCGCCTTCACCAGCGATGACTTGCCCATGCCGCGCGCGCCCCAGAGCAGCACATTGTTGGCCGGGAAGCCCTCGGCGAAACGCAGCGTGTTTTCGTGCAGGATGTCGCGGACGTGGTCGACGCCGCGGATGAGCTTGAGCGCAATGCGGTTCGGTCGTTTGACCGGCTGGAGTTCGTTGCGCACCGGGCTCCAGACGAAGCAGTCGGCAGCGTTCCAGTCGATTTCGGCCGGGCTCGGGCCAGCCAGTCGTTCGACGGCAGCCGTCAGCCGGCGCAGTTCCTGCAGCAGCGAAAGATTGATGTCTTCGGACATGGCGATTCCCTCCCAGGCGTATTGTGGCCGATAGCTGTCTCGCTTTTGCCGGGCGGTAGCATGGCGTTTTGTGGTTCGAAAGGGTAAGAAGCGGTAAAACGGTACGCATAACGGCTGTTTTAGTTGCATTCGCATGGCCGGTTACTATATTCCGGCGACCTGATGCGGGGGGCTGCGTTTGCCCGCGCGCTTGGCTTGTCTAGGGAGTTTTTGATGTTCATTACTGAAGCCTTCGCCCAAGAAGGAACTGCTACCGGCGGTGTATTCGGCTCCGGCCTTGAGATGCTGTTCCTTTTCGCACCGCTGATGCTGATCTGGTATTTCCTGCTGATCCGTCCGCAGCGCCAGCAGATGAAGAAGCGCGAGGAAACCCTGTCCTCGATCCGCCGCGGCGATCAGGTCGTCATGGGTGGCGGCATCGTCGGAAAGGTTACCAAGGTAATCGACGACAAGGAACTTGAGGTCGAGATCGCCGATGGCGTCAAGATCCGCGCGCTGCGTACCTACATCGCCGAAGTTCGTGTCAAGGGCGAGCCGGTGAAGACAGAGGCCGCTGCCTCCTGATGACTGCCGGGCCGGCATGACCGGCCCCGCATTGCCTGAAGCAAACCTCTGATCTCGAGAGTTTCATGCTGTACGTTTCTCGCTGGAAAACCGTATTGATCTGGCTTGCCGTGCTGGTGAGCACGCTGGTGGCGTTGCCCAACGTCTTCAGCGAGAAACAGCTTGGTTTTCTTCCGTCCTGGTTTCCGCACAAGCAGGTGACGCTCGGTCTCGATCTGCAGGGCGGTTCCCATATCATGCTCAAGATCGAGCGTGCGGATATCGTCAAGGAGCGCCTCGAAACGACGGTGAGCGATATCCGCGCCGCTTTGCGTGATGCGGGCATTCGTTACACCGGCCTTTCCGGCGTCGGTCAGCAGATCCAGGTTCGCATCACCGATGCAGACAAGGTCGAGCCGGCCAAGAAGGCGCTGGAAACCATTACCGCGCCTGTGAGCGTCGGCGGCCTGACCGGCGGTTCCGTTCAGGAAGTAACGCTTACGGAAGAGGGTACTCTTCTCCGCTTCAACCTGACGGATGCCGGTATCGACTACCGTGCGTCCTCGGCACTCACCCAGTCCCAGGAAGTGGTGCGCCGCCGTGTTGACGAACTCGGTACCACCGAGCCGCTCATCCAGCGGCAGGGCAATGATCGCATCATTGTCCAGGTGCCTGGCCTGCAGGATCCGCAGCGTCTGAAGTCGCTGCTGAACCAGACGGCCAAGCTGTCCTTCCACATGGTCGACACGAGCATGCCTGTCGAGGAGGCCATCAATGGCCGTCCGCCGGCGACCTCGGAAGTTCTCTACACCATCGACGATCCGGCTGTTCCTTATCTCATTGAAAAGCGTGCGCTGGTCTCGGGTGAAAACCTTGTGGATGCGCAGGCGAGCTTCAACCAGCAGAACAACGAACCGGTCGTCACTTTCCGCTTCGACAGCAAGGGATCGCAGCGCTTCGCCCAGGCGACCCAGCAGAATGTCGGTCGTCCGTTCGCCATCGTGCTCGACGATCAGGTGATTTCGGCGCCGGTCATCCGTGAGCCGATCATCGGCGGTTCCGGGCAGATCTCCGGCAATTTCTCGGTCGAAGGCGCCAATGACCTTGCGGTCCTGCTGCGCGCAGGCGCACTGCCGGCGACGCTGACCGTGGTCGAGGAACGGACCGTCGGCCCGGGCCTCGGTCAGGACTCGATCAATGCCGGCATCACCGCAAGCGGCATCGGCGCGATCTTCGTCGTGCTCTTCATGCTCGGTTTCTACGGCACCTTTGGCGTCATGGCGAACATCGCGCTTGCCGCGAACGTCATCATGATCATCGCCGTCCTGACGCTGATCGGCTCGACCCTGACCCTGCCGGGTATCGCGGGTATCGTGCTGACCATGGGCATGGCGGTAGACTCCAACGTTCTCGTCTATGAACGTATTCGCGAAGAGGTCAAAAGCGGCCGGTCGCTGATCCAGTCGATCGATACCGGTTTCAACAAGGCCTTTGCGACGATCATCGACGCCAACCTGACGACGCTTATAGCGGCACTGGTTCTCTTCTTCCTCGGCTCCGGCCCGGTGCGCGGCTTTGCCGTCACGCTTGCCATCGGCATCGTGACCACGGTCTTCACCGCCTTCACCATGACGCGCTGGCTGATGGCCACGTGGTTCCGCTGGCGCCGGCCCAAGCACCTTCCGAAGGGCGTTCGTACCGGCATTTTCGATGCGCAGAACATCCGCTTCATGGCGATCCGCCGTTATACGTTCGCCATTGCCGGCGTATTGACGCTGGCGTCGCTGGTCGGCTTCATGACGATCGGTCTCAGCCTCGGCATCGATTTCAAGGGCGGTTCTATCATCGAGGTGAAGGCGCGCAATGGCGCGGCCGATATCGCCGATATCCGCGATCGCCTCAGCCAGCTCAACCTTGGTGAAATCCAGGCTCAGGGCTTCGGCGATCCGTCGAGTGTCCTTATCCGTATCCAGGCGCAGGACGGTGGCGAAAACGCGGAACAGTCGGCAATCACGCTGGTTCGAAGCGAACTTGAAGACGCCTATGAATTCCGCCGTGTCGAAGTGGTCGGCCCGGCCGTATCCGGCGAATTGACCCAGACCGCGACCATCGGCGTCGGCGTCTCGCTGCTGTTCATCCTGATCTACATCTGGTTCCGCTTCGAATGGCAGTTCGCTGTCGGCTCGATCATCGCCACGCTGCACGATGTGATCCTGACACTCGGACTTTTCGTTTTCCTCGGGATCGAATTCAACCTGACGAGCATCGCGGCGATCCTGACCATCATCGGTTATTCGCTGAACGACACCGTCGTGGTCTATGATCGAATGCGAGAAAACCTCAGGCGTTACAAGAAGATGCCGCTCAACGTCCTGATCGACACATCGATCAATCAGACGCTGTCGCGTACGGTTCTGACCGGTTCGACCACCTTCCTGGCGCTGGTCGCTCTCTATCTGTTCGGCGGTGAGGTGATCTCCTCCTTCACGCTGGCCATGCTGTTCGGTGTCGTCGTCGGTACCTTCTCATCGATCTACATTGCCGCACCGGTCCTGATCGCCTTCCGTCTCCGTCCGGATGCCTTCCAGAAGGATGACGTCGACAAGGCGCGTCCGGTCTCCGGCAAGGTAGAGGCCTGATCATGGCGTTCGGGCCGACCGGCAAGGGTATCGTCATCCGGCAAGCACATTTTCCCGGTCGGGCGCCGATCGATGCCTATGGCAATGGCGGTTTTCGCTTTGCCGACATGTCCCATCGCGGCTCGCTGCTGCTTTTGCCCTCCGGCGTCTATGGCTGGGAGCTGGATGAGGGTGAGCCGCTGGCGGTCGCGGCATTCGAACGGGTGCTGGACGAATCGAAGGATATCGAGGTCCTGCTGGTCGGGACCGGCAAACAGCTTCGTCCCTTGCCTGCCGAGCTCAAGGCGGCATTGAAGGCACGGGGCATTTCCAGCGACCCGATGAGCACTGGAGCCGCGGTGCGCACCTACAACATCATGCTGGCCGAGCAGCGCGCGGTTGCAGCCGCGGTCATCGCTGTCTGAGGAAGCCGGAGATTTCCGTGAGCCAGCAGTTGCCCGACAACGCCGCCGTTACCCTTGCGACATTGCGCGAAACGGACCGCGATCGCTATCTTGCCTGTCTGCTGTCGCCGACGGAAAAGCAGGGCGTTCTGTCCGCTCTTTATGCCTTCAATGCTGAAATTGCCCGTATTCGCGATCTTGTCCGCGAACCCCTGCCGGGTGAGGTAAGGCTGCAATACTGGCGCGACCTTCTTGCCGGATCCGGGCATGGCTCCACCGAGGCCAATCCACTCGCTGCCGCATTGCTTGGAACCATCGAGGAGTATCGATTGCCGGTTGCGGCTTTGCAGGGCATGGTCGATGCGCGGGTTTTCGATCTCTATGACGATCCGGTTGAAACAACCGCCATGTTCGAAGGCTACGCCGGCGAGACTGCGGCCGCACTGATCCAGCTTGCCAGTCTGGTGCTCGACCCTGCCGAAGCAACGGCTTGTGCGGATGTCGCGGGTCACGCCGGCGTGGCGCAGGCCATTGCCGGAGCCATGCTGCTGATGCCGAGCCACCGCACCCGCGGCCAACTCTTTCTGCCATTGGAGATTCTCTCGGCTGTCGGGCTGGACCGGGATACATTCCTGGCGGGCAAGGATCGGGAACGGATCGGCGCCGCCGTCGAGGCTTTCGCGGGTCTCGGCCTCGATCACTTGCGGAAAGCGCGAAGCGCGCGCAAACTGCCCCGCAGTCTCGTTTCCGCCTATCTGCCCGTGGCGCTGGCTGAGCCTGTGCTTCTTGCGGCTCGGCGGGCAGGTGCTGCCATTTTCGAACGGGACATCAGACCGGCCCAGTGGCGCCGGCAATTGAAGATGATGCGCGCGGCCTATGCCGGGCGGTTCTGATCGCCGTCAAATTCGCGCAAGGCTCGGCTGTTATCGCTTCACTCGACGCCGGAAAACCGGCCTGTAATTGGAGGCATGGCGTGAGCTTGGTCACTTGGACGCTGATATTCGGACTGGTCGGAGTTTTCGCGTATTATTCGACGCGCATGACGAAGCGGGCCGCCGAGGACAATCTGCATGACACGGGCCTTGCCATCATGGAATTTGGCCGTGCCTTTCCCAAGGAGGCGATCCGCAACCTCCATGCCACCGCTGACGGGAAAGTCGTTTTCGTGCGTCTGCACGACAGCAAGGCCGGCTTCATGCGCAGCCTTCGCGGCCACTATGCCTGCCATCTGATCGAGCCGGGCACGGTCCGGGTACGCGATCTCCCGAACGGTCGCGGCTTTGCCATCGAATTCCTCGATGCCCCGTTCCACAACGGAGAATTCACATTTGCGTCTGCAGCCGAAGCTGCGGAAGTCTCGCTCTGGCTGCTTGGAAACTACGTCGCCCCTGCCGGGCGTGATGCGCCGCCCGCTGGAGCTTTGCCGACCACCTGATTCTCGTCAGTGGCGCGACGTGTCAATACCTCGGCGTTACCTATCGTGAAAAAGAAACGGAGCTGCAAACTGGCAAGCAGGAAGCGGCTCCGCAAGATCGTTATGTTTTCGACGCGATCAGCTTCAGCTATCCTCTGCGCCGAGCCAGGTCTTGCAGTCGGCAAGTGCGCGGGCAGCAACAAGCTGCCGCTTCATGATCGTCTTGTCCTTGCCGCGGAAGCGCTTGACGCCCTCCGGCTTGACGATCGAACCGGGTTCGAGTTCCGGGAAGAGGCCGAAGTTGATGTTCATCGGCTGGAAGGAACGCTTGCCCGGTTCTTCGTCGCTGACGATATGTCCGCCGGTTATGTGGTTGAGGAGAGAACCGAGTGCCGTCGTCGCCGGCGGCAGCCGGACTGCCTCGCCCTTGCGTTCCGCTGCAGCGAACCTGCCGGCCAGCAAACCGACCGATGCGCTTTCGACATAACCTTCACAACCAGTGATCTGGCCGGCGAACCGAAGACCCGGGCGGCTCTTCAGCTGCAGCGAGGAGTCGAGCAGGACAGGCGAATGGATATAGGTATTCCGGTGCAGGCCGCCGAGGCGTGCGAATTCCGCATTCTCGAGACCTGGAATCATCCGGAAGATCTCAGCCTGCGCGCCGTAGCGGAGCTTGGTCTGGAAACCGACCATGTTGTAGAGCGTGCCGAGTGCATTGTCCTGACGCAACTGCACCACCGCATAGGCCTTGACGGTCGGGTTGTGCGCATTGGTGAGGCCCATCGGCTTCATCGGGCCGTGACGCAGGGTCTCGCGGCCCCGTTCGGCCATGACTTCGATCGGAAGGCAGCCATCGAAATAGGGCGTGCCTTCCCATTCCTTGAAGCCGACGGCGTCGCCCGCAATGAGCGCATCGACGAAGGCATTGTACTGTGCCTCGTCCATCGGGCAGTTGATGTAGTCCTTGCCCGTGCCGCCCGGTCCGACCTTGTCGTAGCGCGACTGATACCAGCAGACGTCCATGTCGATGCTGTCGCGATAGACGATAGGCGCAATGGCGTCGAAGAACGCAAGCGCGTCTTCGCCGGTCTCGGCGCGGATGGCCTCGGCCAGATCCGGCGAGGTCAGGGGACCGGTCGAAACGATTGCAAGGCCCCATTCCTTCGGAGGAAGGCCCCGAACTTCCTCGCGAACGACGGTGATCAGCGGATGGCTGGAGATCGCTTCTGTAACCGCTGCGGAAAAACCGTCACGGTCGACGGCAAGCGCGCCGCCGGCTGGAACCTGATGCTTGTCTGCACAAGCCATGATCAGCGAACCGGCAAGTCGCATTTCCGCATGGATCACGCCGACGGCGTTTGCTGTCGCGTCATCGGAACGGAAGGAGTTGGAGCAAACGAGCTCCGCGAGGTCGTCCGTTTTATGGGCATCCGTGCCGCGCACGCCGCGCATTTCATGCAGGATCACCGGCACGCCAGCCTGCGCCGCCTGCCAGGCGGCCTCCGAACCGGCGAGCCCGCCGCCGATCACGTGAATGGGGGAAATCGTGGTGTTTGTCATGGCCGGCTGCTTATCACGGGCAGGCCCGGCTTCCAATCATTTCCATTCCGGGTCCCGGAATCAAAAACGGCGCCGAATGGCGCCGTTCACGAAGCTTTCGCTGCTGCCTTATCGATTAACGAAAGGAGCGCGAAGCGATGTTACGGATTTCGTAACGGGTGATACCGATGTCGGAGAGAGCCTGGTTGGACAGGTTGCCCAGTTCGGCCATCGTGCGGCGGTAGCTAATCCAGTTCTTTGCAATGCGGATCGGGTTCATGGTCATTTCCTCGGGTGTTATCTTTTGCGCTGGTCTTGCGGCTCATTCCGCATCAGCGATTGACCTTCTTATACGCCCGTAAAACAAGATTGTGCAGTGCAAATTATAAGCGACTGCCATGCATTTGTGCAGGGTGATGGCGCATATGAAGGCAGAGAGCAAGAAATAGGCACACCTTCGGGCCGAGTGAGGAAACGTCAGGCAAACAAAAAAGCCCCCCGAAACGGGAGGCCTTTTTCAAGGTCTTGATGCTGGCTGGATCAGCCGGCAACAGCCTGACGAGCAACGCGACGGATGTCTTCACGGCCAATGCCGAGGTCGCGGAGTTCGCGATCGGTCATGCGGCCGAGTTCGGTTACGGTCTGACGATACTTGCGCCAGTTATTGAGCGAGCGAGCGAAGTTCATGATGTGCCTCTTTTTCTATCTCTGTGGCGCTCCTCTTTTGGGCGCCTCGTGATCTCATGGCGCTAATATATGCTGCGTCGCGAAAGAGATGAAGGCTCAAACCTGTATGACACCTATGCGAAAGACGTATGGGGCAATGGTTGATGATTGGTAAATTGCCGCATTTTTGAACGAGCGATGCAGCTGCGCCGATTCAGAAGAGCTAAATGAAGGAGATTATTTTGCGGTGCGCAATGTGATTGCGATCCAGCAAAGGACTCGGGAGGAGGGCAAAAAAATAACGCTCACCGGGGGAGGAGGTCCGGTGAGCGTCATTTTGAGAGACCCGCGACTGGGAGGAGGAGTGTCGCCGGTCAAATCGACACTGTGCTGGGAGGAGGAGTGCACAGGCCGAAACTGTCAGGTGGATCATCCACCGGAGATCTCCGGTGCCGAATTGGCACCTCGTGATCTCATCGAATTCTGTATACCTCATGTCTTCGCTTTTGTGCAGTGCGATATGTTCATGGAAGCCATGCGCAAGATGCATGGTGTCCCTTCCGAGGGGTGTGATGGGTGGCGATTTGGCGATTGTCTTTCTGGTTGGTGCAGACCACAGTGCGCACAAAGAGTGAGGAGGGGCGGCCTTGAGCTGGCTTTCTCCGGCAATGAAATAAGGGAGAAGCGATGTATCGGGGGCGATTGCAGCGGGATCTGGGCATCTGGGTCGACAAGGGAATGATCCCCCCGGCGACAGCGGACGTGCTTCTGAAGGAATACGATTCCCGGAAATCATCCTTCAGCGTCGGCGGCGTACTGATGATTCTGGCGGCAGTGCTGATCGCCGCGTCGATCCTGCTTCTGGTTGCAGCCAACTGGCAGGAGATACCGCGCCTCACCAAGGTCGTAGGCATTATCCTGCTGATCTGGATCTTTCATCTTTCCGCGGCACTTTCCTTCGGGCGCGGTGCGGACAGGCTTGGTGCGGCGCTCCTCGTTCTGGGTGCAGCAAGTTTCGGCGGGGCTATCGCCCTGATCGGCCAACTCTATCATCTCTCGGGCGATACCCTCGACGCGATGCTGCTGTGGTTTGGGATGACTGTGGTGTCGGCTGCGGCCTTCCGCTCGGCGGCGCTCACCGTTTTTGCAGGTTTGCTGGCCTTTGCCGTCTTTGGCGCCTATCTCGAACAATATGATGCGGAGTGGCAGGGGCTCTATGCCTTCTGGCCGCCGGTTGCAGGCGTCGTTTTGGCGGTCCTTGCCCAATGGACGGGGGCGGAGCGATCACGGCATCTCATTTATATCTTGCTGCTCGGTTGGTGCGCGTGGCTCTACTCGCTCCATACGGACGTTGGGGTAGCGATCCTCTTTGTGGTCGTGGGGGCGTTGGCCTTCCTTGCGGTGACGCTGCCGCAATCACCCATTTCCGCTCTGGCCCGCCAGCGTGGCGCATCTCCGGCCTTCTATACCTTCGTACTGGCGCTGCTCGGCCTGGCTTTTCTGCATTTCCACTGGACCGAGGGCAGCGAACTGGCATTGCTGGCGCTCCTGACGATTGGAGCAGCGTTGCTCGCGCTTTCGCTGGAGGGCAGGGATAACGGAGCGGTTCGCTATCTTGCCTATGCGATCTTTGCGGCGGAGGTTCTCTACCTGTCCTTCGTGACCATTGATTCCATGCTCGGCACGTCCGCTTTCTTCCTGCTTGCCGGTCTGGTTGTCGCTGTGCTGGCATTTATCGTGGTGAAGCTCGAAAAGCTCTTCGCCCGCAAGGACAAGGAGGTCGTGCAATGATCGAGATGTTCCGTCGTCCGCTCACCCGCTATCTCGCGATTGCTGCCGTTCTCTCTCTTGTGCAGACGGCAGTTCTGGCTGGAATGATCGAGAAACGCGCTTCCGTCCTGCGTTCGGGAACGGAAATCCTGCTCAAGACGGCCCCGGTTGATCCGCGCGATCTCTTGCGTGGGGACTATGTCATCCTTTCCTATGATGTTTCGACCGTGCCGGTTGCGCTGATCAGGGGCGACAAGCCACAACCGTATGATCTGGCCGAGATGGATGTGCGTCTGAAACCGGGAGCCGACGGTTTCTGGGTGATTGATGAGGCGTCATTCGCAAGGCTTCCATCCGTGGAAGGAACGGTCGTCATGCACACGCAGCCGTTCCGCACCTATGCGCTTCCGGGAGATGACGGAGGAAGCCTCCGGGTCGACTATGGGATAGAGCGCTATTACGTGCCGGAAGGCGAGGGGCGTCCGATCGAGGAAGAGCGCAACCAAGGCGCGGTCAGTGTCGCCGTGCGTGTGAGCGCAGACGGGCTCGCCCAGATTCGCGAATTGCGTATCGATGGCAAGCCGCTCTATGAAGAGCCGCTGTACTGAGTTGTCTCACCGGTAATCGTCCTGTCGATCATGGCGGGCCGGTGCAACCATGGCGCACGCCGCTGATTCCCGTGGGAGCCGGGGTTTGCGTGTCATTTTTCCTTTGCGTGTGTAAAAACGGGTGATATAGAGACGCGCGCTCCGGAGGGGCCATGCTGAAGGCAGCATGCGGTTCTCTTGGACGCGGGTATGGTGAAATTGGTAGACACGCCAGATTTAGGTTCTGGTGCCGCAAGGCGTGGGAGTTCAAGTCTCTCTACCCGCACCAGGTTTTCCGCGCGGGTGGATGCGGGACGGAATCGAAGCCGTCCACATCGCTCTTAGCGCCATATTGCCTGGCAGAATGCTTGAGGATTGCGTCGCAGCCACGCCCGGGAAATCATTTGAATTCCGGCGTCGTGCTCAGGGAAACAACCGGCTGCCCGAGCACGGCCGCCACGACATGAAGGTATGAACATGCAGGTTATCGAAACGCTCGCTGAAGGGCTGAAGCGCGAAATCAAGGTCGTTATTCCGGCCAAGGACATGGAAGCTCGCATGAACGAGCGCCTCGCCGATGCCAAGGACAAGGTCCGCATCAACGGCTTCCGTCCGGGCAAGGTGCCGGTCGGTCATCTGAAGAAGATGTACGGCAAGTCCATCATGGCCGACCTCGTCAACGAGATCCTCCGCGAGAAGCCGACCTCGATCCTTTCCGAGCGTGGCGAAAAGTCGGCGACCCAGCCGGAAATCGCGATGACCGAGGACGAAGCCGAAGCCGAAAAGATCCTGACCGCTCAGGCCGACTTCGAATTCACCATGGCCTATGAAATCCTGCCGCCGATCGAACTGAAGTCGGTAGAGGGCATCAAGGTCGTTCGCGAAGTCGTCGATGTTTCCGACGAGGAAGTCAACGAACAGATCCTGAAGATCTCCGAAAGCGCCCGTTCCTTCGAAACCAAGAAGGGCAAGGCTGCTGACGGCGACCGCATCACCATGGACTACGTCGGCAAGGTCGACGGCGTTGCCTTCGACGGCGGCACCGATTCTGACGCCGAACTGGTTCTCGGCTCCGGCCGCTTCATCCCGGGCTTCGAAGACCAGCTCGTCGGCACCAAGGCCGGCGACGAGAAGACAATCACCGTGACCTTCCCGGAAGACTATCCGGCGAAGAACCTTGCCGGTCAGGAAGCCACCTTCGACGTCACCGTCAAGGAAGTTGCAGCTCCCGCCGCTGTCGAGATCAACGACGAACTGGCCACCAAGCTCGGCATCGAATCGCTCGACAAGCTCAAGGAAGTCGTTCGCGGCCAGATCGAAAGCCAGTACGGCAACGTCACCCGCCAGAAGGTCAAGCGTCAGATCCTCGACCAGCTCGACGCTCTCTACAAGTTCGACGCTCCGTCCAAGCTGATCGACGCCGAGTTCGATAACATCTGGCGCCAGATTAATACCGATCTCGCCCAGTCCGGCAAGACCTTCGAAGACGAAGACACGACCGAAGAACAGGCTCGCGAAGAATATCGCACCCTGGCAGAACGTCGCGTTCGCCTCGGCCTCGTTCTCTCCGAAATCGGCGAGAAGGGTGGCGTAGAGGTTTCCGAGGACGAAATGCAGCGGGCTCTCTTCGCCCAGCTCCAGCAGTTCCCGGGTCAGGAAAAGCAGATCCTTGATTTCTTCCGCAACACCCCCGGCGCTTCCGCTTCGCTGCGCGCTCCGCTGTTCGAAGAAAAGGTCATCGACAAGCTGCTGAGCGAAATCGACGTCACCGACAAGAAGGTCTCCAAGGAAGAGCTTCTGGCTGACGACGAAGCCGAAGAAGGCGACAAGCCTGCCAAGAAGGCTGCGCCGAAGAAGAAGGCTGCTGCCAAGGCTGACGACGCTGCCGAAGGCGAAGAAGCCGCTCCGAAGAAGAAGGCTGCTCCGAAGAAGAAGGCCGCCGAAGGCGACGCCGAATAATCTTCGAAATCTGATTGCATACGAAAAGGCCGCCTCAAGGGCGGCCTTTTTGTTTTCATACCCGCTGTCGTTTCAATCCAGCGGCCGGACACGATAGGTGTCATAGGCGGCCTGCATGCGTTCCGCCTCGCTGCGGTCGGGAAAGAGGCTGTAGCTCGGCGCCCAGATGCGCGAAACGCGTTCGATCCTGACGGCTATGATATTACGGATGGGAAAGTCCTTGCCCGCCATGCGCATCAGGTCCTGACCGAGAGTGGTGAAATCACCTTCTTCCGGCGCCAAGACGTATGCGGTGCCGACAATCTTGAAGCCGCGCTGGCGGAAGACGTCGACAAAGCTGACGCAGACCTTGGGATGCGTGCGGATATTGCGCACGCTGTTCGAAGAGGCGATGTCCGCGATGACGATGTGGTCGTCGCCATGGCTTGCGAAGATTTCCTTCGGCGTGACGTTGGGCACGCCGTCCTCGTCGACCGTTGCCAGCCAGCACAATACGCTGTTGTCGATATCGGTCCTGATCGCCTGATTGATCCTCGGGCCCGAGGTCTGCTCGTTCGTCATGATGTCTCCCGTTCGAATGGCTGGCGCGGACAAAGCATGTCGCGCAAACGTGTGCAGCGGTTTTGCGGCAACGACATGCGATGAAACAAGGACCTAAAGCGTAGAGAGCGAATCTGAAAGATCGCGATGCGCTTTAGCTTCCTGCCGGCCCATTCGATCAGGTCACGAGGAGACCTTCAATGCGTCTTGCTGATCCTTTTTCAGCTCGCCCATCCTGTTCCAGGCATCGAGGCCTGCAATCTTGTAAGCTTCCGCGAGCGTCGGATAGTTGAAGGTGTTTTCGACGAAATATTCGACGGTGCCTTTCAGGTTCAACACGGCCTGGCCGATATGAACGAGTTCGGTCGCGCCTTCGCCGACGATGTGAACGCCGAGAAGGCGACGGGTCTTCATCGAGAAGATCATCTTCAGCAGGCCGCTGTCGAGACCCATGATATGGCCGCGCGATGTTTCGCGGAAATGCGCGATACCGCATTCATAGGGAATCCCGCGCTGCTGGACCTCTTCCTCGGTCAGGCCGCAGGTCGAGATTTCCGGCACGGCATAGATACCGTAGGGGAAATATTGCGGGGGGTCCTGCGACGGAGCGCCGACGGCATGACGGGCGGCGATGCGGCCCTGTTCCATCGAGGTCGAGGCAAGGCTTGGAAAGCCGACGACGTCGCCTGCGGCATAGATCCCCGGCACGGAGGACTGGAAGGTTTCCGGATCGACCTTGATGCGGCCGCGGCTGTCGGCCACGAGACCGCAGGCTTCGAGGTTGAGAAGATCGGTTGCGCCGACGCGGCCGGCGGCGAAGAGCACCATTTCCGCCGTGAGAACGCGGCCGTTCTGCAGAGTCACGCGACAACGGCCGCTCGGCTCCTTCTCGACCTTCTCCACCGTCTGGCCGAAGATCAGCTTCATGTTGCGGTCGCGCAGCTGATAGGAGAAATCCTCGACGATTTCCTTGTCGATGAATTCCAGCATCGTGTCGCGCGGCTCTAGCACCGTGACAGCGGTATCCAGTGCGCTGAAGATCGTCGCATATTCGATGCCGATGACGCCGGCGCCGATGACGACCATGGAACGCGGCAGATCCTTGATTTCGAGGATTTCGTCGCTGTCGAGGATGGTCTCGCCATCGAAGGGGATGTGAGCCGGCCGGTAAGGGCGGGTGCCGACGGCAAGCAGCACGGCGTCTGCCTGCACGCGTATGACCTCGCCGTCTTCCTTCTCCACTTCCAGTGTCTTTGCGTCGATGAAGCGGGCCGTGCCGCGCATCTGGCTGACGCGGTTGCGGGAGAACTGGTGTTCCAGAACGTCGACTTCGTGATCGAGGGTGATGAGCAGGCGGCGGCGAAGGTCTTCCGCCCGGATCTCCTGCTTCACCCGGTAGGCGCGGCCGTAGAAGCCGCGTTCGCGCCAGCCGGTGAGGTTGAGAGCGGTTTCGCGCAGCGTCTTCGAGGGGATTGTGCCGGTATGGACGGAGACGCCGCCGACGCGCGTGCCCTTTTCGATGACCAGCACGCGCTTGCCGAGTTTTGCGGCCTGGATGGCGGCGCGCCGTCCCGCCGGTCCGCTGCCGACGACAACGAAGTCATAACTGTTCATCTGGTGTGCCCCTCAGACCTGAATGCGAATCGGAAGCGGCGATTTGCCGCGCTGCAGCAAGGAATAGCAGGTCATTCTGACTGTTTCGTTATCGGTCCCGTCAGGACTGCACATGAAGACGCAAAGGCTCGCAGTCGCGGTCCTGCTGTGCATAATAGCGGCTTCCCCACGAAGGCGATTCCATGGAACTGACGACAAGCCGTACCGATCCCCTGTTCGACCGCGAAGGCGCGAGAAACCCGCTTTCCGTCCTCAAACAAGTGTACGGTTATCCGGCTTTCCGTGGCAAGCAGGCGGATGTCGTCGCTCAGGTCGTCGCAGGCGGCGATGCGGTGGTGCTGTTTCCCACCGGGGCAGGAAAGTCCCTGTGCTTTCAGGTGCCGGCCCTCTGCCGCGATGGCGTCGGCCTCGTTGTGTCGCCGCTGATCGCCCTGATGCGCGATCAGGTGGAAGCGTTGAAACAGCTTGGTGTTCGGGCTGCTGCACTGAATTCGTCGCTGGGACGTGAGGAGTTCATCGATCTCCGGCGCTCACTCGACCGCGACGAACTCGATTTCCTCTATGTCACCCCGGAACGGATCGTCACGCCTGCCTTCCGGGAAATGATCGGCAACACGAAGATTGCGCTGATCGCCATCGACGAAGCTCATTGCGTTTCCCAGTGGGGCCATGACTTTCGTCCGGAATACCGGGACCTCGGGCGGCTGGCCCAGGAATATCCGGGCGTGCCGCGCATGGCGCTGACCGCGACTGCCGATCCGCACACGCGCGAAGACATTATTGCAAGGCTCGGGCTCGAGGACGCCACGGTCTTCACCACATCCTTCGACCGTCCGAACATTGCCTATGAGATCGTGGAGCGTGACCAGCCGCGCCAGCAGCTGCTCAGTTTCCTTTCAAGGCACGAAGGTGAGAGCGGCATCGTCTATTGCCTGTCGCGCGCCAAGGTCGAGGAAACCTCCGAATGGCTGAATACCCAGGGGATACGTTCGCTTCCCTATCACGCGGGCATGGAGCGAGAGCTTCGCGATGCCCATCAGGATGCCTTTCTGAAGGAGGAGAGCCTCTGCCTCGTCGCGACCGTCGCCTTCGGCATGGGTATCGACAAGCCGAACGTCCGCTATGTCGCCCATCTCGACCTGCCAGGCTCCGTCGAGGCCTATTATCAGGAAACCGGTCGCGCCGGGCGCGATGGCCTGCCATCTGAAGTCTGGATGGCCTATGGCATGGCCGATGTCATCCAGCGTGGCCGGATGATCGACGGCGGCAATGCCGGTGACGACATCAAGCGCGTGGAGCGGGCCAAGCTGAACGCGCTGCTCGCGATCTGCGAAACGGCCGGTTGCCGCAGGCAGGCAATCCTTGCCCATTTCGGCGAGACGCATCCTGGTAATTGCGGCAACTGCGATACCTGCCTGAAACCGGTCGAGACCTGGGATGGAACGGAAGCCGCGATCAAGGCCTTGGCCGCGGTCTATCGCACAGGCGAACGCTTCGGCACCGGACACCTGATCGATGTGCTGACAGGTAACGAGAATGAAAGAACCACACGTTTCGGCCATGTCGACATGCCGGTGTTCGGCGCGGGGCGCGATCTGCCGACAAGGACCTGGCAGTCCGTCTACCGGCAGCTGCTCGCCGCAGGCCTCGTGCGAGTCGATCATGAGGCTTTCGGTGCGTTGAAGCTTGAACCGGAGGCACGCGCGGTCTTCCGGCACGAACGTCAGGTCCTGTTCCGCAAGGACCGTCCGACAAAGGGCAAGGCCGCAAGGAACGCCGTCGCTCGCGCGGCCAATGCGAGGAATGCGCTTGAAGGGGCCGACATGGAGCTTTTCGAGGCTCTGCGCGCGACCCGAATGGAGATCGCCAAGGCGCTTTCCGTTCCGCCCTATGTCGTCTTTCCCGATACGACACTCATTGCGTTTGCAACGGAACGGCCGACCAGCCGCGACGCGCTGCTCGGCATTTCGGGCGTTGGGCAGGCCAAGCTGGAGCGATACGGCGACGATTTTCTGACCGTCATCCGCTCGCATGAGAGATAGAGCATTTCCAGCGAACACGGGATCGCCAAAAATGCTCTATCTTTTTGTTTTTACCGCATTATCCGACGCCGAAGCGATCACGCTTCGGCTGGAAATGCTCTAGAAAGTCGGGGCAGGCACAAACCCCGTTTGTAGGGATCAGATAAGCCTCAAACCCTTGAGGCTCGCATGGCCGTCACGACCAATGATGATGTGGTCGTGTACGGTAATCCCGAGCGGTTTCGCCGTATCGATGATCAGCTTGGTCATGTCGATGTCGGCGCGCGAAGGGGTCGGGTCCCCACTTGGGTGATTATGGACTAAAATCAAGGCGGTAGCCGAGAGTTCCAGCGCCCGTTTCACCACTTCGCGCGGATAGACAGGGGTGTGGTCGACGGTGCCGCGGCCCTGTACTTCGTCGGCAATCAGCGCATTGCGCTTGTCGAGAAAGAGAATGCGGAACTGTTCGGTCGTTTCGTAGGCCATGGCCGAATGGCAGTAGTCGATGACGGATGACCATGAGGCCAGCACCTGCTTGCCTCGCAATTCGCTTTTCAGCATGCGCTGGGCGACGGTGGCGATCAGCTTCAAATCATGCGCCACGGCTTCCCCGACGCCCTTGACCTCCTGCAGGAGGGCAGGCGAGGCGCCGAGCACACCGGCCAGCGAACCGAAGCGTGCGATCAGCGCCTTGGCGATCGGCTTGGTATCCCGGCGGGGAATGAGCCGGAAGAGCAGCAGTTCGAGGATTTCATAATCGGCAAGCGCGCCGTCGCCGCCATCCCGGAAGCGGGCACGGAGCCGGTCGCGATGGCCGTGATAGTGCGCCTCCGCCGTCTCGACGACATCGTTCACCGGGCCCACCGGCGTGCGCTTCTTCAGGTTGCCTGTCTTGGCCGTCTGTTCGGCAAAGAAACCGCGCTCGTCGGGAATCTCGGCCGTATCCTCGTCCGATCCGCTTTCTGTCGCGGCGGAAATATCGATGTCCGGCAGGTCAGAAAGCGGGGGGCGGGCCATGAATCAGCCTTTGAGGGGCGGAAGACCGGGACGGTCGAGACCGCCGGGCGAGAGCGTGAAGATTTCACAGCCCGTTGCGGTAACGCCGACGGCGTGTTCGTACTGCGCCGTCAGGGACCGGTCTCGCGTGACGGCCGTCCAGCCATCGGCAAGCACCTTCACATGCGGCCGGCCGAGATTGATCATCGGCTCGATGGTGAAGATCATGCCCTCGCGCAGTTCCGGTCCCTCGTTGGAGCGGCCGTAATGCAGGATGTTCGGGCTGTCGTGGAAGAGCTTGCCGACGCCATGGCCGCAGAAATCCCGTACCACGGTGCAGCGTTCTGCCTCGGCATAGGTCTGGATCGCTTCGCCGATGGCGCCGGTGCGTACGCCCGGACGGACCACGGCGATGCCGCGCATCAGGCATTCATAGGTGACCTCGAGCAGCCGTTCGGCTGCGCGCTTGATTTCGCCGACGGGATACATGCGGCTGGAATCACCGTGCCAGCCGTCAACGACATAGGTGACGTCGATGTTGACGATATCGCCTTCGCGCAGCGGCTTATCGTTGGGAATACCGTGACAGACGACGTGATTGATGGAGGTGCAGACGGACTTGGTGTAGCCCCGGTAGTTCAGCGTCGCGGGCAGGGCGCCGTTGTCCATACCGAACTCGAAAACGAAACGATCGATCGCGTCTGTCGTAACACCCGGCTTGACCATGGGAGCCAGTTCGTCAAGGCAGCGGGCCGTCACCTGACATGCCTTGCGCATCCCGGCGAAGTCTTCCTGACTGTAGAGCCTGATTGCCCCGGTATTCTTGAGCGGCGCGGTAGCCGCATCGACATAGGTCACCATTCACATGCTTTCGGTCTGGTCTGCGATTTCCCCTAAAGTCATAAAGCAGCAAGGACCGGTTCGTCTATCTCGATCAACCCCGAGGGTGTGATTTCCGCAGGCGATACGGCACATTTTACCGCATATGCCTCCACTCCGCGGGCGCTGGCCTCGGCAAAGGCCGTGGCATAGGCAGGGTCGAGATCGCCGGAAAGCCGGAAGCGGTCGCAATCGTCGCGCTGGATGAGGAAGATCATGGCGGCCCGATGGCCGGCTTCGATCATGTCGGCCATCTCCCGCAGATGCTTGGCGCCGCGCGCGGTGACCGTATCCGGAAATTCCGCAAGCCGGGGGCTGCGGGTGAAGTGCACGTTCTTCACTTCGACATAGAGATCCGGCCGGTCAGGGCCGCTGAGCAGGATATCGATCCGTGAATTGCGGCCATAGCGCTGCTCGCGGCGGAGCATCGGATAGCTGCTGAAATCCCCGACGATGCCGGCGAGAATGGCGTCCTCGGCGAGCCGGTTCGGCAGTGCCGTGTTGACCCCGACGACAGCACCTTCCACTTCGACCAGTTCCATCGCATGTCGGTATTTGCGGTTCGGATTGTCGTGTTCCGAAAGCCAGATCCGCGAGCCGGGCGTGGTGAGGCCGAGCATGGATCCGGTGTTTGGACAGAAACCGGTAATCTCACGCCCATCCTCCAGAACCGCGTCGAACAGGAAGCGCTTGTATCGCTGGATCAGGCGGGCAGGGACGAGTGGCGGATCGAAGAGCATGGGAGGATGTAGCGCTTTGCGGCAGTTGCCGCAAATGGGGCGAGACGTCTTCTATCATTTTTCGGCCATATCTGCCCCTCATCCGGCTGCCGGCACCTTCTCTCCGCGGGCGGGGAGACGGAGGTATGCTGTACTGTCGCTGGATGGCGCAACGACAGTGAAGAATGAGCCAGTCTCGTCCCCCATTGCCCTTATGAGGCACGTTGCGCATAACAACCTTTTGTTTGTGGTGGAGTTTTCCGCAAGTTCCTTCTCCCCGCAGGCGGGAAGAAGGTGGCGGCGGCCGGATGAGGGGCCGCAACTCAATGACGAAATAGCGTTGAGCCCGTAATGTCAGACCCGCGCCAGAACGTAGGTTCCGGGCGCATCCGAAATGGCATTCAAGGCGCCGCCGCCGGGTTTGCGGGCGAGCACGCGTTCGTTGTCCTGTTCCTCGATCCAGGCATGCCAGTGCGGCCACCACGAACCCGCGGTTTCCTTCGCGTTGGCGGCCCAGTCTTCGTAAGAACCGACGGGCGTACCGTTCGTCCAGTACTGATACTTTTCCTTGTCGGGCGGATTGACCACGCCGGCGATGTGGCCGGAACCGCTCAGCACGTATTCGACCGGGCCGCCGAACAGTGCGCTGCCGACGAAGACCGACTTTGCCGGTGCGATGTGGTCCTCGCGGGTGGCGAGATTGTAGACCGGGATCGTCACGTCCTTCAAAGAAACGGTTTTGCCGGCAAGCTGCATCCGGCCCTCACTGAGATTGTTGTTGAGGTAACAGTTGCGCAGATAGAAGGAGTGGTTCGCTGCCGCCATGCGGGTGGAATCGGAATTCCAGTAGAGCAGGTCGAAGGGCATGGGGTCCTGGCCCTTCAGGTAGTTGTTGACAAAATACGGCCAGATGAGCTCGGAGGACCGCAGCATGTTGAAGGCTGCCGCCATCTTCGAGCCGTCGAGATAACCGGTCTGGCGCATGCGCTCCTCCAGCCCGCCGATCTGCGCCTCATCGACGAAGACCTTGAGATCGCCCGCATAGGTAAAGTCGACTTGCGTGGTAAAGAAGGTGACGCTGGCAATGCGGTTGTCATCCTGCTGGGCATGCAGCGCAAGGGCTGCGGCCAACAGTGTTCCGCCCACGCAGTAGCCGATGGCATTCACTTCCTGCTCGCCGGTGGCCTTTTCTATGGTGTCGAGCGCAAAGTCGATTCCCTCATGGATATAGGATTCCCAGCCCTTGTCCGCATGGCGTTCGTCAGGATTGACCCAGGAAATCACGAACACGGTATGGCCCTGCGCCACACTCCATTTGATGAAGGATTTCTGCGGGTTGAGGTCGAGGATGTAGAACTTGTTGATCCACGGCGGCACGATCAGCAGCGGCCGCCTGAGCACGGTTTCCGTGGACGGTTCGTACTGAATGACCTCGCAGACATCGCTCTGTGCGATCACCTTGCCAGGCGTGACTGCCATGTTCTCGCCAACGGCGAATTTGCTGGTGTCTGTGTGACGCAGCCGAAGTTCGCCGCGCCCGGCGGCAATGTCTTCCGCCAGCATCTGCATTCCCTTCACCAGATTGGCGCCGTGGCTGGCAACCGTCTCCCGATAGAGCTGCGGATTGGTGACGACGAAATTGGTTGGCGAAAGCGCTGCCGTGATCTGGCGAACGTAGAAGGCAGCCTTGTGACGCGTGTGCTCGTCCAGCCCCTCCGCCTCGTTGACCAGCTTTTCCGCCCAGTCGCTGAGGATCACATAGGCCTGCCGCAGGAAGTCGAAGAACGGGTTGCGCTGCCAGTCCTCGTCGGAAAAACGCTTGTCCTTGATCGGCGGCTCGGGCGGCAGGTCGCTGGCGCTGCCGGAGAATCGCGAAAGCGTGCGCGACCACATGGCGAAGACGCTGGCCATGAGATGGGTCTGCGCCTCGAGCGTCCGCTTGGGGTCGGCCATCCAGTATTCGGTGACCTTCGACATCGTCTTGACGAGTTCGGTCATCGGTTCGGAAACCGGATCGACGATCTCGCCGCGTTCGCGCGGCCCAAGCCATGTGGAGGCGGCTTTTCCGAGATTTTCCATCGCCCGGGCAACGTTGACGGCGAGCGTTTCCGGATCCTTGACGATATATGGTTCGATCAGCCTGGGATCGAAGCCGGCTGCTCCCGAACCGTTCTGTCGCGCGTCTTCGCGTTCGCTGCTCAAGCCGTCCTCCCCAGGATCGTTTTTCCGGCGTCTTTTGTAATTGCACATCCTGCCCGAAAACGACTACAAGTTCCAGCGATACGAAAGCCCGGACCGACAGTTAAGCGATCCGCTCTTTCGACCTTCACCGAACCACGACCGGCAGCGGATACCGATAATGATCGACAGGACTTGGACAAACGGAATGGCAGCGCATCTCGGACTTGGTGCCGCCGCCGCGATTCTCCTGTTGTCCGGTTGCACGTCGACCAAGGACAAGGCCGCTGCCACCTCGTCCACGCCGGCCTCGCTGGAAGTGACGGTCGATGATCCGGATGCGCCTGTCGGTCCGACGGTCTCCTCGACCACTCCCGATGGATATCCCGATTTCTCCGGGTCGCTGACCGCGGCAAGCGTTCAGATGAGCAATGAGGAAGCCGGCGATCTGCAGCGCAAGTTGTCCTCGCTCGGTGCCGCCCGACGCTCCGGCGCGATTTCCGAAGCCGAATATCAGCGTCGCGTTCAGGAACTGCGCAAGCTCGCTGCCGAACACGGTGCCGAGACCCAGGCCCAGATCACCAAATAGCGCTTGCGTTTCAGGCTTTTTTTAAGCAAAGCAACTCAAATGCAACCGGCGCCTGTTTCCTGAAGTTTTGTCGGCGGCTTGCGGATTTGCGCCAAAATTTGCCGCTACCGCATTCCATGCATTACACTCGTCCTGTCCCGGTTTTGCGGTTCGTTGCGGGATGGGCGATGGCCAGAAGAACGAACGCGCCTGTCGCGGCAGAAATCCGCGTGGTCCCAGGGGTTAGAGATGGAAGAGTTTCACAAAGTTCGGCGTTTGCCGCCTTATGTTTTCGAACAGGTCAACCGTTTGAAGGCGAGCGCGCGAGCCGGTGGCGCGGACATCATCGACCTCGGCATGGGTAACCCCGATCTTCCGACGCCGAAAGCAATTGTCGACAAGCTCTGCGAAGTGGTCCAGGACCCGCGCACCCACCGTTATTCCTCGTCCAAGGGCATTCCCGGTCTTCGCCGCGCTCAGGCTGCCTACTACGCCCGCCGATTCGGCGTGAAGCTGAACCCGGATACGCAGATCGTCGCCACGCTCGGCTCCAAGGAAGGCTTCGCCAACATGGCGCAGGCGATCACCGCGCCGGGCGACGTGGTCCTTTGCCCCAATCCGACCTATCCGATCCACGCCTTCGGCTTCCTGATGACCGGCGGCGTGATTCGTTCGATCTCGGTCGAGCCGGACGAGACCTTCTTCCCGCCGCTCGAACGGGCGGTCAAGCACTCGATCCCGAAGCCGCTGGCGTTGATCCTCAACTACCCGTCCAACCCGACGGCGCAGGTCGCCTCGCTGGACTTCTACAAGGATGTCATCACGTTCGCGAAGAAGCATGACATCATCGTCCTGTCGGACCTTGCTTATTCCGAAATCTATTTCGATGGCCCGCCGCCGCCGTCCGTGCTTGAGGTTCCCGGCGCGATGGATATCGCCGTCGAGTTCACCTCGATGTCGAAGACCTTCTCCATGCCCGGCTGGCGCATGGGCTTTGCCGTCGGTAACGAGCGCCTGATTTCAGCGCTGACCCGCGTAAAATCTTACCTCGACTACGGTGCCTTCACGCCGATTCAGGTGGCTGCGACCCACGCTTTGAATGGCGACGGTTCCGATATCGCGGAAGTCCGTTCGGTCTACAAGCGCCGCCGTGACGTGCTTGTCGATAGCTTCGGCAAAGCCGGCTTCGAGGTTCCACCGCCGGCTGCCACCATGTTCGCCTGGGCCAAGATCCCGGAAAAGTTCCGCGCCATGGGCTCGCTTGAATTCTCCAAGCTGCTCGTTGAGAAGGCCGATATCGCGGTTGCTCCCGGTGTCGGTTTCGGCGAGCAGGGCGATGAGTATGTCCGTATCGCGCTGGTGGAAAATGAGCACCGCATTCGTCAGGCCGCGCGCAATCTCAAGCGCTTCCTCTCGACGGCCGACGATACCATGCATAATGTGATTTCTCTCAACGCCCACCGTTGAGATCCAGGGGCGGCCCGTTCGCGGCCGCCCGACTTCCGAATTCGAAATGTCAGGAAAGAACCATGGCTGATGCCCTGAAAATCGGCATAGCGGGTCTGGGTACCGTCGGTGCCTCGCTCGTCCGGATCATCCAGCAGCGCAGCAACGCGCTTGCGGTTGCCTGCGGTCGTGCGATCACGATTACCGCGGTTTCTGCTCGCAACCGCAACAAGGATCGCGGCGTCGATCTTTCCGGCATTACCTGGTTCGATGATCCCGTGGCTCTCGCTGAGAACGCCGATATCGATGTCTTCATCGAACTCGTCGGTGGCGCCGATGGCGCGGCGGACAAGTCCGTGCGCGCGGCCCTTGCCCGTGGCGTCCATGTGGTGACCGCAAACAAGGCGCTACTCGCCCGCCATGGCGTCGAGTTCGCGCGCCTTGCGGAAGAAAAAGGCCTGCTGATCAACTATGAAGCTGCGGTTGCCGGTGGCATCCCGGTCATCAAGGCCATGCGCGAGAGCCTGACCGGCAACAATTTCTCGCGCGTCTACGGCATCATGAACGGTACCTGCAACTACATCCTGACGCGGATGGAGAAGGAAGGGTTTTCCTTCGAGGCGTGCCTGAAGGAAGCGCAGCGCCTGGGGTATGCGGAGGCCGATCCGACCTTCGACATCGAGGGCAACGATACCGCTCACAAACTCGCCATTCTGACGACGCTCGCTTTCGGCTCCGAGATTGCGGCCGACGACATCTATCTGGAAGGCATCAGCAACATCTCGATCGAGGACATCAACGCGGCAGCCGAACTCGGCTATCGCATCAAGCTGCTCGGCGTTGCGCAGCGCACGGAAACCGGGATCGAGCAGCGCGTTCATCCGACCATGGTGCCGCTCGACTCCGTGATAGCCCAGGTGGATGGCGTGACCAATGCCGTGGCGTTGGAATCCGATATCCTCGGCGAATTGCTGATGGTCGGTCCCGGTGCCGGCGGCAATGCGACCGCTTCGGCTGTTCTCGGTGACATCACCGATATCGCCAAGAGCCGACCGGGCGCCCAGCAGGTGCCGGTACTTGGCCGTCCCGCGGCTCTTCTTGAGCCCTATCGACAGGCGAAGATGAAGAGCCATGAGGGCGGCTATTTCATCCGGCTTTCGGTCGTGGATCGCGCCGGCGTTTTCGCCAGCATTGCGACCAAGATGGCGGAAAACGGCATTTCGCTTGAGTCGATCGTGCAACGCTCCCAGCACACGACGGCCGACGCCCCGGTGACGATCGTCCTCGTCACCCATGCGACGATGGAGAATGCTGTTCGCAAGGCCGTCGCGGCGATCAAGCACGAAGGCTACCTGATCGGTGAACCGCAGATGATCCGTATAGAACGTCCGAAAACCGCCTGAGCGAAAACTCGGCTCCTCCTTAAAAGACTACAAATCGAACCCGCCGCGCTCCGCACGGCGGGTTCGATGCTTCTGGACGATCCGAGCTGCTCATAAGTATGAATATTTACATATCACATGAAGTGAATATGATCGTGGCGTTGGATGGAATAATGTTATAATAATCATCTACTGGTTGTGCTGGTTCTCAGGGGGGAGGGCCCTTATGTCTTATGCAGGAATGCCGCCGCAAATAACGGCGATGTCTAACAAGAACACCCGGCTGCAAGAGCCAAATTCCAATGATGCTTTTATCGAGGATTGGCCGGACGATCCGCCATCCGAAGGCGACGATTTCGAAGGTGGTCGTAACTGGGCGATGATACTGGTCTTCATCGCGCTGTCGGTGCTGCCGTTGGTTGGTCTCGCTTTGCTGTTTTTCTGATCCAGAGCGAATCACGCAAGGCTTTCATTCCGAAATTTGCCCGGGAAACTCACGTTGCTTATTTTGCGACGCAAAAAGAGACGGGATCCCTTTCATTTTTATGCTGCAATGCAGTATAAACCGCCCACTGCAGAGTATATTTTCATTTTTTTGTTACATGTGGCGCAAGGGCTCTCGCATATTTCTGCGCGGCAGCGTAGATTTTATTCATTCTGATGATTTAGGGGTCTTGGGAGGAGCCTTGAATGATCCGCATTAAGAAATCGGCACATTTGTCGCCGGTCCGGGGCTTTGATTCCGGCTGGCAAAGTGTTCAGATCGCTCCGTGGAGCGTCAGCGAAGTCAAGCGGTTGGAGGACGATGACTTTGAAGGCATCCGCAACTGGGCGATCATCCTTCTTTTCGTATCCTTGATGATGATCCCGTTCGGCTCTGTTGCCTGGCTTCTTGCCTGACACTCGTCGCTGGGGAGCGTTCTTTTCAGGGGAATCAGCATCGCTGATCGGCTTGTGGTGTCCGTGCGTCGTGGAAGACTGCGCGGACAATCGTTTGCGCAAGCCTGAAGGGCTGTTCATTTGCCCAAGGACCTGTAGAAGAAGAGCAGGTATAATGGGCATTTGAGGCATGGAAGAACCGGTAGATCCCGTCCCGCGCGCGTTTCTGGGCGTTGAGCAGTCCGTTTCCGGGCAGCGCTGGGTTTCCCGCCTTGATCAGGCCGGGCAGAACCGGGCGCTTGCGATCAGTCAGCTGCATGGGCTTCCGGAGATCGTTTCGCGCGTTCTTGCTGGACGCGGCGTGGGGGTGGATGAAGCGCCGGCCTTCCTCGATCCAACCATTCGCTCCCTCATGCCGGATCCTTTGCGTTTGACCGACTGTGCGAAAGCCGGTGAGCGGTTGGTCAAGGCGATCAGGGATGGGGAGAGGGTCGCCATCTTCGGTGACTATGATGTCGACGGTGCCGCGTCTTCCGCGCTGCTGTATCGGTTCCTGCATCACTTCGGCGTCGAGGCCGAAATCTACATTCCGGATCGCATCTTCGAAGGCTACGGGCCGAACCCGACGGCAATCGGTCAGTTGATCGATCGGGGCGCCCAGCTCATCGTCACGGTCGACTGCGGCTCCACCAGCATCGAAGCGCTGGCTGCTGCTGCCGACCGCGGGATGGATGTTGTCGTGATCGACCATCACCAGATGGGGCACCAGATGCCGGCCTGCCTCGCGCTAGTCAATCCGAATCGTGAGGACGATCTTTCGGGGCAGGGACATCTTTGTGCGGCCGGCGTGGTTTTTCTGGTTCTTGTGGCCACGCTGCGCATGCTGCGCGAAGCTGGCCATCCGAAAGCGCGCTCGCTCGATCTCCTGGCTTGGCTCGATCTGGTTGCGCTCGCCACCGTCTGCGATGTGGTGCCCCTCAAGGGCCTGAACCGTGCCTATGTCGTGAAGGGCCTGATCGCCGCGCGCCACCAGAACAATGCAGGCCTTGCAGCCCTGCTGCGGGTGGCTGGTATCGGCGGCCCGGTGACGCCCTATCACTTCGGTTTTCTGGTCGGGCCGAGAATCAATGCCGGCGGTCGAATCGGCGATGCTGCGCTCGGAAGCCGTCTTCTGACGCTTGACGATGCCGCACAGGCTGATGAGATCGCCGCACGGCTGGATGAGCTCAATCGCGAACGCCAGGCGATGGAACAAGTGATGCTTGCCGAAGCGGAAGCGGAAGTGCTTGCCGAATACGGCACCGGCGAATCTGCCTCTGTGATCGTGACGGCGCGGGACAACTGGCACCCGGGCATCGTTGGATTGCTCGCGGCACGCATCAAGGAGAAGTTCAGGCGGCCCGCCTTTGCCATCGCATTTGATCCTTCAGGCAGGGGCACAGGTTCCGGGCGCTCGATCAATGGCTTCGATATGGGTCGCATGGTGCGGGCTGCCGTGGATGCCGGCCTGCTGCTCAAGGGTGGCGGCCACGCCATGGCTGCCGGCTTGACTGTCGAGCGCGCGAACCTCGGGCGGCTGCGGACATTCTTCGACGAGGCATCTTCCGCGCAGGTTGCGACGCTTGCTGCCAACCGCTCTCTCAAGATCGATGGAGCGCTAGGCGCGTCCGCCGCGACCGTGGCGCTCATCGATCAGCTCGAATCGGCTGGTCCTTACGGCTCAGGTCATCCGCAGCCGGTCTTCGCCATTCCATCCCATCGTCTGAAGGATTCGAGGCCCGTCGGCACGACTCATGTGAAGGTCACGCTGGAGGCACAGGACGGTTCCCGTGTGGACGGGATTGCCTTTCGTGCCGCCGAAACCCCGCTTGGAGATTTTCTGCTGAAAGGTCGGGGGATGCAGGTTCACGTTGCGGGTTCTTTGAGCGCCGATCACTGGCAGGGCACAAGGCGCGTGCAGATGCGTATTCTCGACGCTGCCAAAGCCCCGTAACGCAGCCAAGGCACATAATGCGCATGGAACCACTGTGTGGCAGCGGCTCAACCGCTCGCCAACCATCATTATTGACAATCTAATGAGAGTTGAAGTGGCACGCCCTAGGGGAGTCGAACCCCTCTTCCCAGAATGAAAATCTGGTGTCCTAACCGATAGACGAAGGGCGCGTGCGCTTCGTGGTGTGGCGCCCTTATATGCAGGGTTTGAAAAAGCCGCAAGCGGAATCTTGCTGTTTTTCCATCCTAATTTCGAGAAAAATTTGAGGCTGTGGAAGACTGCCGGAATGTCCGCATGCACCGGCATTCTTTCGGGCAATTCGTCTCGAATAGCCGCTAACAAGCGGTTTTCATCATGATTTCTGTGGAGGGAAATTAAAGCAGGAGTGGCACGCCCTAGGGGAGTCGAACCCCTCTTCCCAGAATGAAAATCTGGTGTCCTAACCGATAGACGAAGGGCGCGTGCGCTCCGTGGAGGCCCTTATAGTCAGGTCGTTTTATTCCCGCAAGCGGCAATTTTCGTTTTTTTGCAAAAAAATGACAGCTGCCGTCAGTCTGTGGAAAATAAGCCGATAAATGAATAAAACCAGCATGTTGGGGAACATGCTGGTTTTCGGTGTCTGGCAAATGCCCGGGAAGCCGGCGCTTTAGCGGGTCTCGGCCGAAGCGTTCTGATCGGCCTTGTTCTTCTTGCCGCCGGAGAGGAGTTCGGAGAGCGATGGCAGCCATTTCCGCTTCTTCTGCGAAGCGTCCGCAGAGGCGACATCGGGCTCTGCTGCTGTCGCAGGAACTGTGGCGGCAGACTTCTGCGCCTCTTCTTCGGCAAGAGAGACCGGCTCGGCCGCATCATATTTCGCTGGAGCCGCCGGTTCCGAATAATCGGGCATCACGGCGGTTTCCCGCACAGGCTCGACCGGCTCCGGCAGGTCGGCGCTGAAGAGGCTCTTGTTCATCGGGCTGACGGCGCGTGAGGGCAGGTCCGCGGGGACGATACTGGAGGAAACGTTGCCATTCGCCGCAAGGGATGCCGTTTCGGTTCCTTCCGTCAGATCTTCCGATTCCGGCATGACGGCCTGTGCCGGTGCCGAGAATATGCTGGTGCGGCCAGCGGACACCGTGGTCGGCTGCATGGTCAGTTCGCCAAGGTCGGCGGGTGCTGCAACCTGCTGGACCGGATCCGGGGCGGCAGGCGCGCTGGCGCGCGTCGCGGCCGTAGCCTTCTTGTTGGGAACGCTGACGACGAGCGGATCGGTGTAGGCGGAAGCTGAGGCTGGCAGGGCAACCTTGCTCTTCTTGGGAACCGCGGCAGGCGTATCGGGCGAGGCGTCGCCGACTTCCATGGTCTCGACCAATTGATTGGTCTGGCATCCTGACAGCGCCAGCAGGCTGGCGCCGACAAGCAGCGAGTGGATAGCGGGATTGGCCCGGACGAAGCGAGATGCCATGCGCAGATACCTCTTGATCGGCTCAAGCAGCGCGGACAGCGGTTTTCCGGCTGTCCGTCTCACTGCGGGTCCGAGTGCGGTGCGTCGGATACGACGACCATTCAAGGCGTCACGCTATAAGGATTAGCTTGCGCGAAGCGGGTGCAGGCTTGCCAGCAATCTTACCAGGCGCCGGTATTCGGCATGGAGAGCCAGGGCTCTGCCCCGGGCAGGCTTTCGCCCTTTTGCAGGATTTCGATGGAGATGCCGTCGGGAGAGCGAACGAAAGCCATGTGGCCGTCGCGGGGAGGGCGGTTGATGGTCACGCCGCGATCCATCAGCTTCTGGCAGATGGCGTAGATATCATCGACCTCATAGGCGAGGTGACCGAAATTCCGTCCTCCGGTATAATCCTCGGGATCCCAGTTATAGGTCAGCTCGAGACAGGGAGCCGAGTTGTGCCGGGCAGCGTCGATATCGTCGTGTGCCGCGAGGAAGACGAGTGTGAAGCGGCCTTTCTCGTTTTCCATTCGGCGGATCTCGGTGAGTCCGAAAACGTTACAGTAAAAATCGAGGGACGCGTCGAGATCTTTGACGCGAACCATGGTGTGAAGATAACGCATGAAGGTTCTCCATATGACTGTAGGGATATGGAACAGGCGACAGCTTCGAGCAAGCCTCATAGCCCAAAAAGCATCTGGGAATATCTGAATCTAGGACTTGCGCTGATCCGTTACGAGAATGTTAATCTAGGCGTCAAGAATCGATTAACTTTACCGTGTGACGCGTTTTCGAGGGGCTTGGGAGATGGCGGACAGGATTTTACCGAAAGGGCTCTCTGGTTTCGAGGAACTGTCCGGCGAAGCCGTTGACCTGATCGAGATAACCGGCGTCGTGAAATGGTTCGACGTGGCCAAGGGCTTCGGGTTCATCATCCCGGATAACGGTATGCAGGATGTGCTTCTGCATGTGACCTGCCTGCGCCGCGATGGCTATCAGACCATTCTGGAAGGCACCCGCATCGTAGCCCTGATCCAGAAGCGTGATCGTGGCTATCAGGCTTTCCGTATTCTTTCCATGGACCAGTCGACGGCAGTTCACCCTTCGCAGCTTCCGCCAGTGCGCACTCACGTACAGGTTACGCCAACGAGCGGCCTTGAGCGTGTGCTGGTCAAGTGGTTCAATCGTACCAAGGGTTTTGGCTTTCTGACGCGTGGTGAGGGGACGGAGGACATCTTCGTACACATGGAAACCCTCCGTCGCTTCGGCCTCACCGAATTGCGGCCCGGACAGACGGTGCTGGTCCGTTTCGGCAACGGCGACAAGGGCCTGATGGCCGCCGAAATCCATCCCGATAATCCGGCGCCGGCTGCCCGTGCGCATTGAGGTTCGCGTGGAAATGATAAAACTTGCAAAGAGCGCCCTTATGGCGCTTTTTCTGTTTCTGGTGCCGGCAGGTCTTCTTGCTGCCGACGATGTCCGTTTTGACAGAAGCCAGCTGCGCATCGACACGCCGGAGGGCAAGTCGCACGAGTTTCAGGTCGAACTGGCCTTGAGCCCCGAGCAGCGCGAGCGTGGCCTGATGTATCGCGAAAGGCTGGGTGATGACGAAGGCATGATCTTCGACTTCGGTCTTGAGCGGGACGTCATGATGTGGATGAAGAACACGCCGCTTTCGCTGGACATGCTGTTTATCGATGGCACCGGACGCGTCCAGCGGGTGGCCAGTCGCGCGGTTCCCTATTCCGAATCAATCATTTCGTCCGGCGGGCCGGTGCGCTTCGTACTGGAAATCCGGGGTGGCCGCGCCGCCGAGCTGGGAATCGCTCCCGGTGCCCAGGTCACCATCGCGGCAACGACGTCCCTGTCGAAATAGCCGGTGCCCGGCACGCGGATCATCATGCGGATACCGGTTTTTTAATGTTGCGGCTCGATGGTGAACCGTGTATTGCCACTTTCATCACGGGAACGGAGTGTAGCGCAGTCTGGTAGCGCATCTGGTTTGGGACCAGAGGGTCGGGAGTTCGAATCTCTCCACTCCGACCATTTCCTCATTGATATGATTGAGGAATTCGGTGTCTTTTCATTCGTCCAAATGGGTATTGGATACGCTTTGTGAGCGTAAGTCAGCTTTGTGACGTGCGCTTGGAACGCTGAATGGCTTATTCCCTACAAGCAAGGACTGCTGCTGATCATCCGGATCACGCAGCTGTTATCGTCTCTGGCTGTCATATACTCTTTGGGTTTGAGGAGGTGGCATCGCTTCGATTCCTGTTATCCTGATCCTCAGGCCGGATCGGGTGGAATACAGCCCAAAATATGAGTTGATCGAACTGCCCAAATGGGGCAGAACACTTCAGAATTTGGAACAGGAAAGCGAAAATCGCGCATTGCGGACAGTTTTTCTAAGATGCTGAAATTCAACGATCTATTTGATTTCGAATCTCTGCATCGTGCCGTTCGAATTCGCCGCGGTCATATGATTGGCGGCAGATGCCACGATTAAACGACGGATAAAGGAATTTCCTGCCGTCACTTCTGGAGTTGAACGCGACCATGCCCGCGAAGATCTACCGCCCCGCAAAGACCGCGATGCAGTCCGGCAAGGCGAAGACCCATGTCTGGATCCTCGAATTCGATCAGGCTATTCCGCGCAAGATCGATCCCATCATGGGTTACACCAGTTCTGCCGACACCCGGCAGCAGCTGAAGCTTGTGTTCGATACGCTGGAGCAGGCGGAAGCCTACGCCAAGCGCGAAGGTATCGACTATCGCGTGATCCAGCCGAAGGAACCGAAGCGTCAGGTCGTTTCCTACACCGACAATTTCCGTTTCAATCGTCTGCAGCCTTGGACCCACTGACTGCCAACGCATTGCAGTTGCCCGCCTTAATCCTGTCGGGCGTAACGACGGGATGGAACGGCCCCTTAGCTCAGCTGGATAGAGCACCTGCCTTCTAAGCAGGTTGTCGCAGGTTCGATTCCTGCAGGGGTCGCCAATGCTTGTGCAGCGCCGGATACGTCTGGACTATCACCAAAACTCCTGGACTCTGCGCCTCATACCTCTGGACTCGACCGATGGTCATTGACGCTATGCACTGCCAAGTCGCTCATTGCTAATACCAGTTCTGCTTCTACCTAGCTTGGGGTCTTCGGAATCCAGATCGCGGACGTATCGTCGCCGAACGGGACGGCCTCACCCTCCAATGCGCAGACACCCACCCAAGCGCACACGACGGCATCCAGCATGTCCTCAAAAGCCTTCATCTCCCATACCTTTGCATTCGTCACCGGAACAGTTAGCGCATCGGCCACCCCACCGATCCGTCCGTCGAGATGCGCGATAATAAAATGCCAGACCTCGACGAGTTTGGCGCGGCGTTCCGAGACCGTATCCGACCGCCAGTAGTTGCGGACTTTGCCCTGTTTGTAGGGAAGCCGCTTTTCGGCATTGGTCAGTTCAACGAGTGCAGGATGTGGGTAGACTTCAAGCAGACCGGGATTGTGGACTTCCGTAGTTAACAAGGGGTATCCCGCGAGCTCGAACCCGGCTTTAAGGTCGTCGCTGACCTTGCCGGGCCTTATTGCGCTTGGCGTGTGTGTACCGCATTGGCGAGCACCGTAGGAGGAAGAGACCAAGTTGTCCGAAGTCCGACGAGCCGTAATCGGCTTGTGCGAGAGCGGCATATCGATGGCAACGAGATTGATCTGACATCCCGACAGGGCTTGAGCGACGGTCAGAAGGGCCGAAGCTTCTGGGGCCGATCCCCGCGGGCGATCAGGAAGAACTAAGGCATCGTCCCCATACGCTAGGAAACCGAGATAGGAAGAGGCGGCTGCACGCAGTCTCCAGCCCGTTCCATCGTCGATGACCAAGGCAACCCCGCTCGGCTCGGTCACAGTCCACGCAGCGTCTATACCTATTACAGCTTTCAGCACGTCGTCCCTTCTGTTCCAGTGGTCGTGTCATTCATCATCTGTTTCTTCACGAAGGTCATTCACCGCAGATAGCCAAATTATAGCCGCTCCACGTTTTTGAAGTACACCACGTGCAGGCCTATCCGATGCAACTGCACCAGTTATTAGCCAACGAGTCCAGACGTATGAGGTGATTGGGCTTTCGAGTCCGGAGGTATGAGGCGCTGAGTCCAGACTCAGATGGTTCAGCATGGGGAATTCGATAGTGAAAACAATGTTTCTGAGTCCAGAGATATGTGGTGACGCTCAATGCTTTCAATGGCTTGTCCGTTGTTTTTCTTTATCTACATGTGCAGTTTACAGCTTTTCCGGAGCCGTTTACGCATTCCGCTTGTTGCGGCGCGTCTATCTCGAAAATCCAGACGTTGTTCGTGAACGGTCCTGTGCGAGGCATTGCGCTCCGGGCAATTTTCCGTCTCGGTAAACTGGCGAGGCAGTTCACTGAACTGTTTCTTTCGGTCGCGGTCCTCAGTGTCTTTCCTTCGTGTCTGTCGTGGAAGATCTCCTCAAAGCGCGTACCACCATTTTGGATTATCCGCGGACTCCATCTTGATCCACACGAGGTCGACCTCGTTCACCCGTTTGATCGCATCGCTGCGGTTATCCAGAACGAGGTCTGAGGTTCTTGTTCTGACGATGAAGACAGCATGGCCTTGGCCATCCGGAGTGCGTCCGATAGCGAGGCGGATGGAGCGGGCGGGCAGGCCCGCTTCCATGAGCTTTCTTCTCTTGGTAACCGCATAGTCGTCACAGTCGCCGTAACGAGGGGATAAACTCCAGACATCCCGCCCGCGTCTGTCGTTGCGCGGCGCAATTCCGTGATTGACGCTTCTGTTGATCGAGGCGATGTCGATGGCGACGTCGGTGCTCAGTCCCACTTCCTTGGCTCCCTGTTTCAGGGCGCATTCCTGTGGCGTCTGGACGCAGAAGCGCACGAAGGCATAGGGTGCGAGTGTGATCGCTTTTTCCTCCAGGAACGCGGCGCGGGGCGAGGCCGAACGCCCGGCGGCCCATGCAGGCGCATTGAGGGTGGATGTCAGGGTGAGGGCGCCAGCAACGCAGATACACACGGCACGCATCGCATGCCTCCGATTACGAGCGAATCATCGGCACACGAACAGGCTCCGTGGAACGGAGCCGTCCGCGGCGGAATCATCTGTATGGAAAGGGCGTGAAAGAGCGCGAGAGACTATGCCGGGCACGCGCCGGTCGATAAAGGCTCTATTCTCTTTCTGTTTTGTGCGAGGCCTGAAGGCATCGCGTTTCGGCGGTCGCTATCCCCTTCGAGGGGTGCGCATTCCCGGCGAAAACTGCATCATGGACGTCCCGAAACATCGACCTCTGTTCGGGCAGAGGTTTGTTTTTGTTATCATATTATTGTTCCTCCCCACCGTTTCAGGTGATGGGAAATCTGTGCATTTCTTGCAGGCTTTGTGAAGCCGCCTGATGGGGTTATCGATGGATATAAGCCTTTCTATCTATTGGTCGGCGAATGTGTGCCCCAATATACTCAATGGGTTGGCCGTGTTCTGGCTGTCTTTGATCGTGATTGGCGTTCGCGAATGGCGGCGCAGAGAAACCGGTGCATGGAGCGTTCCATATCGGAGCAGTTCAGCAAGTATTTACCAATCTTGAGCAAACCCTAGGAGTGTGAAACCTCGCAGAAGAGAGGCTCCCATGGCCGGTACTACCCAGACGAAGCGCGCGCCGCGCAAACGGAAGAAAGCTGCGAGCCGACAGGACTCCGGCAGCATCTGGCCGTGGCTGGGGGCACTCCTTGTCGTAGCGGGAGGCATCGCGGCCTACGACAACCGCGATAAACTGCCTGCGCCGGTCGTGGCCTACCTTTCCGGAAAGGAGAGGCTCCAGCCGAGTGTTTCAAGAACTGAGGTTTCGAGTAGGCCCGAGCGCAAGGAGCCGCAGGCGTCGGTGCGTGCCGTGGCGCCCGCGGAAAAGCCCAAACAGGAGGCGAAGCGCTCTGCTGGCCCCATTCCGCCGGAGCCGGTCGGTGGCACAAGAGTCAATCAGGTCGCAGCCAAACCGGTGGCACCCGATGAGGGCAAATCGGATACCGTGCTGCTGGGCAAAGGGTTTTCCGGCAAGTTCTATTTCTGCGGAACTTCGGGCCTGGATAACTGCGTCTCGAGCGGCGACACCTTCTGGTATCACAAGACCCGCATCGCGCTTGCCGATATCGTTGCGCCTGGGACTGAGGAGGCCCGTTGCCAGCAGGAGCGCGAGAAAGGCTTTGCCGCCAAGGTGCGGCTACGCGATCTCCTGAACGGAGGCGATTTCGAGTTTTCGTCGTTGAGAGGACAGGAAGCAGGCGGAGCCCGCGTCGTTGCCCGTAACGGACGCTCGCTGGGCTCGATCCTTGTGTCCGAAGGTCTGGCCAAACCCCGCATGGGCAAGCAGGATACCTGGTGCCCCTGACCGAAGTCGTTTCCAGTCAGGCAACTCATCAATGCAAAAGCCCGTCGGTCCGAACAGACCAGCGGGCTTTTTAATGAAGTTCAGGCCGCAGATCAGTGCAGGATCTGGCTGAGGAACAGCCGGGTGCGTTCGTGCTGCGGATTATCGAAGAATTCGGCCGGCGAATTCTGTTCGACGATCTGGCCCTGGTCCATGAAGATAACGCGGTTAGCGACCTGACGGGCGAAGCCCATTTCGTGGGTCACGCAGAGCATGGTCATGCCTTCTTCGGCAAGGCCGACCATGGTGTCGAGCACTTCCTTGACCATTTCCGGATCGAGCGCCGAGGTCGGCTCGTCGAACAGCATGATCTTCGGCTTCATGCACAGGGCGCGAGCGATCGCCACGCGCTGCTGCTGACCACCGGAAAGCTGTCCGGGGTATTTGTTGGCCTGTTCCGGAATCTTGACCCTCTTGAGGAAATGCATCGCGACTTCCTCGGCTTCCTTCTTCGGCATCTTCCGGACCCAGATCGGCGCCAGCGTGCAGTTTTCCAGAATGGTCAGGTGGGGAAAGAGGTTGAAGTGCTGGAACACCATGCCGACTTCACGGCGCACTTCGTCGATCTTCTTCAGGTCGTTGGTGAGTTCCGTGCCGTCGACGATGATGTGACCGTTCTGGTGTTCTTCCAGACGGTTGATGCAGCGGATCATCGTCGACTTGCCCGAGCCGGAAGGGCCGGCGATGACGATGCGCTCGCCTTTCATCACCTTGAGGTTGATGTCGCGCAGCACGTGAAAGTCGCCGTACCACTTGTTCATGTTGATGATCTCGACCATCACGTCGGTGTCGGAGACGGTCATCTTGGCAGGTTGCGTGTTAGCCATGTGTGGTGTTTCCCTGAATTATCGTTTGTGGCCGGTGTCGAGGTGTCGCTCCATGAAGGCGGAGTAACGCGACATGCCGAAGCAGAAAAGCCAGAAGATGAAACCGGCGAAGATCAGGCCCGTGAGCGGCGTAACCGGCGTCAGCCAGTTGGCGTCGCCGAAGCTCGCCTTCACGATGCCCAGCAGGTCGTACATGTTGATGATCGACACCAGCGAGGTGTCCTTGAACATGCCGATGAACGTATTCACGATGCCGGGAATGACCAGCTTCATCGCCTGAGGCATGATGATGAAGGTCATCTTTTGGCCGTAGCTCAGGCCGAGTGAATCGGCGCCTTCGTACTGACCTTTCGGGATCGCCTGCAGGCCGCCTCGAATCACTTCCGCCATGTATGCGGAGGCGAAGATGGATACGCCGACCAGTGCACGGAGGAACTTGTCGATGTTGTTGCCGGGCGTCAGGAACAGCGGCAGAAGCACGCTGGCCATGAACAGCACGGTAATCAGAGGTACGCCGCGCACCAGTTCGATGAAGCCGACCGAGGCAGCCTTCACGATCGGCATTTTCGACCGGCGCCCGAGCGCCAGCAGGATACCCACCGGCAGGGATACGACGATGCCGACGAAGGAGAGGATCAGCGTGACCATCAGCCCGCCCCACTGGGTCGTCTCGACGTGGCTGAGACCGAAGTAGCCACCGAGCAGAAGGACATAGGCGAGGATCGGCAGGGCCACCAGCAGCAGGATCGCGTTCAGTCCCTTGCGGGGGAAGGACGGGATCAGCATCGTGGTCAGCAGACCGACGAACAGGACGGCGATCAGGATCGGGCGCCAGAGCTGGTCGCGGGGATAGGATCCCACCATGAACTGGGTGAACCAGTCGCCGACATAGGCCCAGCAGGCGCCGCTCCAGCCATCGGGCTGCGTGCCGCCCTGGGCGATGGTCGCGCAGGCCGCGCGTCCGTCGCCACTCCAGACCGCCGAGAGGAAGAGCCAGTCGACGCTCGACACGATGAACCAGATGATCACGACGCCGAACAGAACGGACATCAGGCTGTCGAGCGGTGTTGCGAAGAGGTTCTTGCGCAGCCAGCCGCCGGCAGAGCTGTCGCTCGACGGGGCGGGAAGGGCAGGCAGGAAATCGTGTCTTACGTAGGAAACGGTGTCCTTGCTCATCTCAGCGCTCCACCAGGGCCATCTTGGCGTTGAACCAGTTCATGAACAGCGATGTCGCGAGGCTTATCGAGACATAGATAGCCATCCAGATAGCGATGATCTCGATCGAGTGACCGGACTGGTTGAGGATCGTTCCGCCGACGGCCACGAGATCGGCATAGCCGATGGCCACCGCCAGAGACGAATTCTTGGTCAGGTTGAGATATTGCGAGGTGAGCGGCGGAATGATGATCCGCAGCGCCTGCGGCAGCACGACCAGACGGGTCGTGAGGCCTGAGCGAATACCGAGCGCGGAGGCCGCTTCGCTTTGCCCTTTCGACACACCCTTGATCCCGGCTCGCACGATTTCGGCGATGAAGGCAGCGGTGTAGAAGGAAAGAGCCAGATAGAGCGACAGGAATTCCGGGCCGATGACGGTGCCGCCGCGCATGTTGAACTTGCCGAGCTCCGGAATGTCGAAGGTCACCGGGAAGCCGAGGACGGCAAAGACTAGGAACGGCAGTCCGATGATCAGCGCGATGTTGACCAGCAGAACCGGCGGGCGGCGCCCGGTCAGCAGCTGCTGCTTGTTCGCCCACTTCGTGTAGATGAAGGAAGCCACTATGCCGATGACAAACGCGGCGAGTACCGCCCAGTCGCCTTCACCCAATACCGGGGCCGGCATGTATATGCCGCGGTTGCTGACGAAGATGGAGAGCGGCAGCTCGAGAGATGCCCGCACGTCCGGAAGAAGCGACAGCACGCCCTTGTACCAGAAGAAGATGACCAGCAGCGGCGGGATGTTGCGGAAGACTTCCACGTATACGGTCGTCAGTCGCGCGATCAGCCAGTTGTTGGAAAGCCGACCGATGCCGACGAGAAGGCCGATGATGGTGGCGGTGACGATGCCGCAGGCCGCAACGATCAGAGTGTTGATAAAGCCGACGAGCAGCGCGCGGCCGTAGGATTCGTCGCTCGAGTAGCTGATCGGCGTCTGCGCGATGTCAAAACCCGCGCGACCGTTGAGAAAGCCGAAGCCAGCCGTCATGTTGGCTTTTTGGAGGTTGGCAACGGCGTTGGAGCCGGCAAACCAGAAAATCCAGACTATCGCTATGACTGTCAGCGCTTGATAGACAAACTGCCGGACAGCCGGATTGTAAATAAATGATTGTACCGGGCGGCCAGCGCCGTCTCCGTTGGTGGCGACCACTGCCATGCGTTATCCCCTGTTCGCAGCCGTTTTGGGCCGTCTTCTTCATTTATTATCAGTGGGAAGGCACTGAGGCGCGCCTTCCCACGAATGCCGGTCGCCTTAGCGGATCGGCGGAGCGTACTGCAGGCCGCCCTTGGTCCACAGGGCGTTCAGGCCGCGCTGGATCTTCAGGTTTGAGCCTTCGCCGACGTTGCGGTCGAAGCTTTCGCCGTAGTTGCCGACCTGCTTGACGATGTTGTAGGCCCACTTCTCCTCAACGCCGAGATCCTTGCCGATCGTCTGGTCCTTTTCTTCGCCGAGGAAGCGCTTGATGTCCGGGTTGGCCGACTTGGTCATCTCGTCGACATTGGCCGAGGTGATGCCGAATTCTTCAGCCGTAACCATCGCGTAATGCGCCCAGGTGACGATGTCGAACCACTTGGAATCGTTCTGGCGAACGCCCGGGCCGAGCGGCTCCTTGGAGATGATTTCCGGCAGGATCACGTGGTCGGCCGGATTCGAAAGCGACAGGCGGATCGAATACAGGCCCGACTGGTCGGTCGTGTAGACGTCGCAACGGCCGGACTGGTAGGCAGCGTCGACTTCTTCCTGCTTTTCGAAAACAACCGGCTTGTATTCAAGGTTGTTGGCCTTGAAGTAGTCGGCGAGGTTGAGTTCGGTCGTGGTGCCGGACTGTACGCAGACCGCAGCACCCGAAAGCTCGAGAGCGGACTTCACGTTCAGGCTCTTCGGGACCATGAAGCCCTGGCCGTCATAGTAGTTTACCGCGCGGAAATCGAAACCGAGCTGCGAATCACGGCTGATCGTCCACGTGGTGTTACGGGCAAGCATGTCGACTTCGCCGGACTGCAGCGCCGGGAAACGATCCTTCGCCGAAAGGGGCGTGTACTTGACCTTGGTCGCATCGCCGAAAACCGAAGCTGCGACGGCGCGGCACAGATCGACGTCGAGGCCGGTCCAGTTGCCCGAGGAGTCCTGCGCGCCGAAGCCGGCGAGATTCGAGCCGTTCACGCCGCACTGGACGAAGCCCTTCGCCTTCACGTCGTCAAGCGTGCCGGCATTGGCTGCCGCTGCGCCGAAACCGAGAACTGCGGCGCCGAGCGCGGCGGACAGAATCTTCTTGTTCATTTTCCCAACCCTTATCTTGTTGTCTTTTGACTCACAGCGAGTTGCGTAACTGTGTACGGTCCTGCTCGCCGGTCCGCTGGCCTCCCGGGGAGCGGACGACCTATCACAGTCGTAAATGGATGTGTGGTCAAGTGTTGATGGTTGGAATCGGGCAGAAAAGCGGCAATTTGCTAAAACCGATTGAAAATGAGGCAGTTTTCGGCTCATTGAGGCAGGCAATGAACAAAAAATCGCCGGCTGCAAACGCTTTGAGTTGCGCTTTATACATATCATTCCGTCGCTTCGCAGCACTTGACCGGTTGGATGCGGGCCGTCACAAATGATTGTAGAAAGCCCCGCTCAGCAAAGGTACAGATCACCCATGAAGAACCGAAAAGAGATGCTGGCCAACGCCGGTACGGATACGAAACTTTGCCATATCGGCAACGATCCGTCGGATTTCTTCGGCTTTGTCAATCCGCCGGTGGTGCGTGCCTCGACGGTATTGTTTCCCGACACCCGGACGATGGAAACGCGTGCGCAGAAATACACTTACGGCACGCGGGCCACGCCGACCACGGATGCGCTCTGCAACGCCATCGATGAACTGGAGGGCTCGGCCGGCACCATTCTCGTCCCATCGGGTCTGGCTGCGATCACCGTTCCTTTCCTGGCATTCCTGTCAGCCGGTGATCACGCCCTGATCGTCGATTCGGTCTATTCGCCGTGCCGTCATTTCTGTGACACGATGCTGACGCGTCTCGGTGTGAGCGTCGAATATTACGACCCGACCATCGGTGCGGGCATCGAGGCGCTGATCAGGCCGAACACCAAGCTAGTGCATACCGAGGCTCCGGGTTCCAACACCTTCGAAATGCAGGACATTCGCGCCATCGCGGATGTTGCGCACAAGCACGGCTGCGTGGTGACGTTGGACAACACCTGGGCAACACCGCTCTATTTCCGTCCGCTTGATTTCGGCGCCGACATTTCGATCCATGCCGCGACCAAATATCCGTCCGGTCATTCGGATGTGCTGTTCGGCACGGTCTCGGCCAACGAGACCTATTGGCGCGCGCTGGACGAGGCGCGGATCACGCTTGGTATCTGCGTTTCTCCCGATGATTCCTACCAGATCCTGCGCGGTCTCAGAACCATGGGGTTGCGCCTCGAAGCACACCAAAAGTCCGCGCTTGCGGTGGCCCAATGGCTGGAGGGCAGGGCAGACGTCGCCACCGTGTTGCACCCGGCTCTGCCGAGCTTCCCCGGCCACGAAATCTGGAAACGCGATTTCAAGGGCGCGAGCGGCATCTTCTCCTTCGTCCTGGCAGTCGACGATCCGGCTCATTTCAAGCCCAAGGCACGCGCATTCCTTGATAGCCTCGATATTTTCGGCCTCGGCTATTCATGGGGCGGTTATGAGAGCCTTGCCGTGATGGTCAATCTCGACGATCGCAAGATCTGCAAGGCGCCGAAAGAAGGTCCGGTCATCCGCCTTCAGATCGGTCTGGAGAATGTCGAGGACATTATTGCGGATCTCGAAAAGGGTTTTGCCGCCGCGGCGGCGATCTGAGATCAGCCTTTTGCGCGATAGCCGTAGAGCCAGTCGAAATCAGCGGCGAGGCTCTGCGGCTGACGCAGCGACAGAACGATGTCGCGCGCGACGCGGACCGGCCCGCGCGCATGATAGGCGAATTTGTTGAAGGCGCCACGCGCCTTCACCCTGCCAGCGCGCGCCTTGCGGTGGGTTTCGAATGCCGCAAGCGACTGCGCGAGCGGAAGGGAGCCGGAGACGTAACCGGCAAGCTCGAACCCGTCCTCGATGGCCATGACCGCGCCCTGCGCCGAAAACGGCATCATTGCGTGGGCCGCATCCCCGATCAGCACCGTGTCGCGACCGTTCTGCCAGTGTCCGGGCGAAGCTTCGTAAAGCGGCCAGAACGTTGCCTGTTTCACAGCGGCGAGAAGCGCCAGAATGAAGGGGTTCCAGCCGGAAAACTGTGCCAGCAGCATGCCATGCTGGATGTCGCTTCCCTGTGCCGCCCAGGTTTCACCCGGGTTCATGCCCGCGGCAATGGCGACGAGGTTGAAACCGTCGATCTCGTTCACCGGATAGCAGACCAGATGCGTCTTGGGGCCGAGAAAGGCGGTAACGCAGCGATTGCTCAGGAAAGCGGGCGCGCTGGCGGCGGGAACGGTAAAGCGCCAGGCGATATTGCCGGAGAAGGCGATCTTCGGGCTGCCCTCGATGAGTTTTCGCGCCGGCGACCATGCGCCATCCGCTCCGACGACCAGTTCGGGCCTGGTCCCGGTCATGGCCTCTATCTCCGATGCGGTGGCGTTTTCGATCCGCCGCCCGAGATGGAGCTTGCAGTGGGAATTACGGATGACCGCGGTCAACAGTGCCTGCTGAAGCGTTGAGCGATGAAGAACGCCATAGGGCGCTCCCCAGCGATCGCGGGCGAAGCGACCAGCGGGAACGGTGGCAAGGGGCTTGAGCGATGTGCCCGAGGCGAGCCGGATCTCGTCCGGCTCCAGCCAGTGCTGTTCTATCTCCGGCAATACGCCGAGTTCGGCGAGAATGCGGGTTGCGTTGGGCGAGAGCTGGAGACCGGCTCCCACCTCACCGAGTTGCGGTGCCTGTTCCAGAATGTCGACATGAATGCCATGCCGTGCGAGCGAAAGCGCAGCAGTCAAGCCCGCGACGCCTGCTCCGATGATGGCGGCGGTCTTGATGGTCATGGAACTGGCCGATCAGGAGCGCCGCTCAGGCCGCCTTCACGTGGTAGACGCAGCCCGGCGGGTTGGTCTGTTCGGCCTTGAGGGACGGGTTGTACTTGTAGAGCGTCGAGCAATAGGAACAGACCTTCTCGTTGTCATGTCCCATGTCGATGAAGATGTGTGGATGATCGAACGGAGCCGATGCGCCCGTGCACATGAATTCCTTCACGCCGATCTCGATCACCGCGTGACCGCCGTCGTTCTGGAAATGGGGAATGCTGTGCCCGGCCATGTTTTTCTCCGCTATGCCATTCGAAAGTGCCCGGACATTATCTTTCTTCCTTTGAAAAGGGTAGAGCCAAACACGGTCCGGAGTCACAGAAAAACGCAGCGGGAGGGGTTTGAGGCTGGCGCGGCTTTCAATATTGTTGCGCCACAATGCTGCCGACAGGAATGACCGATGAATCTCGATGCGCCTCCTTTCTCTTCCTTCATGCATGATGGCTTCCAGCTGGCCTATTTCGACGAGGGGGATCCATCGGGTGAGCCGGTGCTGCTGATTCACGGCTTTGCCTCGACGGCAAACGTCAACTGGGTCTATCCGGGATGGCTGAGGACCTTGGGCGAAGCGGGCTATCGCGTGATCGCCCTCGACAACAGGGGGCATGGCGCGAGCGACCGGCCGCATGAGCAGGAGGCCTATTATCCCTCCCTGATGGCCGGAGATGCGGCAGCACTGCTGATTCACCTCGGGATCGAGCAGGCCCATGTCATGGGCTATTCGATGGGTGCGCGCATCTCCGCATTTCTCGCGATCGAGCACGCGGACCGCGTTCGTTCTCTCGTCTTCGGTGGATTGGGGATCGGCCTTTGCGATGGTGTCGGTGACTGGGATCCGATTGCCGAAGCGCTTCTGGCTCCTTCGCTCGACGATGTGACTCATGCGCGCGGACGGATGTTCCGGCAGTTCGCCGAGCAGACTCATTCGGACCGCTTCGCGCTTGCCGCCTGCATCAGCACGTCGAGGGAACTGGTGAGCCGCGCGGATATCGCAAGGGTCGATGTGCCAACCCTGATTGCCGTCGGAACCAAGGACGACATTGCAGGGTCGCCGCACGAACTGGCCGCCCTTATGCCCCATGCGCAGGCCATCGATATCCCGAACCGCGACCATATGCTGGCCGTCGGTGACCGGGTGTTCAAGAAGGCCGTGCTGGAGTTTTATCGCGAGCTGGAAGGCGCTTAACGCCCGTTGAAAACCGGTCGTCGCTTTTCCGCGAACGCCGCGCGTCCCTCGGCATAATCCGCGCTGTCAAAGGTTGTCGCACCGATGATTTCCGCTTCACGCAGGAGGTCGTCGTCGTTGGTTGCGACGGCTCGAAGGGCGAGCTTGGAAGCCTGCACCGATAGGGGCGCATTGGCCGCGATGGTTTCGGCAAGCGACAGCGCGGCCGCGTCGAGGGCGGCGGAGGCGGTAACCTCTATCAGGAAGCCTGCGGTGGAGAGTTCTGTTGCCCCGAGCGCCAGGCCGGTGAAGAGCATCTTGCGGGAAATCTGCGGCCCGAGCGCGTGGAAGAAATCCTGCACGGCGTCGGCCGGATAGGCGAGGCCGAGACGTGCTGCGGGTACCGCGAATGCGGCGTCTTCGGCTGCAATGCGAAGATCGGCTGCCGCCGCCAGCCCGAAGCCGCCGCCGTAGCAGATGCCGCGAATGGCGGCGATCACAGGGACGCGGGAATTGCGGATCGCTGCGAAGGCGGCGCTGTTTTCGCTTTCGTAGACCTTTGCCGTTGCAGTGTCCTTGCGCACAGTCGGAAATTCGGAGATATCCGCGCCGGCGCTGAAATCGCGGGTGCCGCCGCCGGTGAGTACGATCACGCGCGCCTCTCCCCAGGTGGCGAGCCAGTGCATCGCTTCGGGTATGGCGCGCCACATGGCGGCGTTGATTGCGTTTTTGCGCTCCGGGTTGTCGATCGTCAGGATACCCACGCCATTCTGGCTGGTGGCGAGGATCTTGCCGGCGGCGAATTCACTGGTGTGTTTCATTTCTCGGAGCCCATTTATGTTGAATCGAGGATGGACTATATAATGGCGTCTAGAATGAAACGAGGAGACCGGCGATGGCCGCAAAGAGCGAATTCCTCAAGAGAGAGCATGTGATGTCGATGGACCCGATCTGGGATAGCCTCAAGGCTGAGGCACGGTCGGCCGCCGAGCATGACCCGTTGCTTGCAACCTTTCTCTATTCGACGATTCTCAATCATCGCTCGCTTGAGGACTGCGTCATCTACCGGATCTGTGAACGCCTCGATCACCCGGATCTGCAGGCGATCCTGCTGCGTCAGGCTTTCGATGAAATGCTGCGCGAGTGGCCGGAATGGGGCCAGATCGTGCGCGTCGACATTCAGGCTGTCTACGACCGTGACCCGGCCTGCACGCGGTTCATGGAGCCGGTGCTTTATTTCAAGGGCTTCCACGCCATCCAGACCCATCGTCTGGCCCATTGGATGTGGAACCGTGGCCGCCGCGACTTCTCTCTCTATCTGCAGAGCCGCTCCTCCAGCGTCTTCCAGACGGACATCAATCCGGCCGCACGGATCGGCAAGGGCATCTTCCTCGATCATGCGACCGGCCTCGTGGTTGGGGAGACGGCGCGTATTGGAGATAACGTCTCGATCCTGCATGGCGTGACCCTCGGGGGTACCGGCAAGGAAGGCGCCGATCGTCATCCGAAGATCGGCGACGGCGTGATGATCGGTGCGGGTGCCAAGGTGCTCGGTAACATCGAGGTCGGTTGCTGCTCGCGCGTTGCCGCCGGTTCGGTGGTGCTGAAGCCGGTGCCGAAGGGCTCGACCGTCGCCGGCGTTCCGGCACGGGTCGTGGGCGAAGCGGGTTGCCCTGAGCCCGCGCGGTCCATGGACCAGATGCTCGCTGCCGAAGATTGATCGTAAAGTGGCCATAACCGCCCGGTAAAGCATGCTTTCCGGGCGGTATTGACGGCGTTTGCGTCTTTACATCCGCGGACGGTGCATGCGACAAGCGGGCCGAATTGAATCGATACGGAGAATTTAAGTGAAGCCCGAAGAAATCAAGAAACTCGACGCCTATTTCAAGCGGATGTTCGGTCCGGGCATTTCCGTCAAGGCACGTCCGCGCAAGAACGACTCTGCCGAAGTTTATGCCGGCGAAGAGTTCCTTGGCGTGGTGTTCAAGGACGAGGAAGACGGCGACCTCTCCTACAATTTTTCGATGGCCATTCTGGACGTCGATCTCTAATCTAAAAGTTGCATAGCAACTGATATATGTTTTCCTTTTCAAGGGTTGAAGGGTCGGCCGTGCTGCGGTCGGCTTTTTTGTTTTGGTTGCAATTGCAACCATTGAGGGATATTGCGACGCACAAGACTACTTGACCAAAATTGTGCACCTGCTATCCTCCGCTGCATTGAAAAACGGCACGAGCAGGAGGATGTCGCGCATGTTTAACTTCGATGAAGCCAACAAGAAGGGTAAGGAAGCCATGGATGCACTGCTGAAAAATTATGCAGAAATCGGCAAGGGCTTCCAGGCCATCGCGACGGAAGCGTCCGAATATTCCAAGAAGTCCTTCCAGGACGCGAGCACTTTCATGGAAACGCTCGCAGGCGCAAAAAGTGTCGAAAGCGCGTTTGAGTTGCAGTCGACTTTCCTGAAGTCCTCCTATGAGTCGTTCGTCGCAGAGGCGACGAAGATGGGCGAGATGTACGCTGACCTCGCAAAGACGGTCTACAAGCCCTACGAGGCGACCATCGCCAAGGCGACTTCCTCTTCGCCGTTCTCCGCTGCGGCCTGATAGCCTTTTCAACGGTATTTCCCGGGTTTTGAAGACCGGCCGCACTTGGTGCGGCCGGTCTTGCGCTTTTAAGGGGCTGATATACGCTTTGACTCTTTTCAGCCTTTTCGGTGCGTTGCGGCGATTCTGTTTGCAGTGAGCACCAGGGGGCTTAAAATCACCGGAATATGAACTACCTTACTGTCCTGAGTGTTCGTCCGTCGCATTGCGTCTTTGGCAAATCGGCCGGACAATGGAGAATGAACTGAAATGATCGCCAAGCCGGTCTTCATGCAGAGCAATGGGCGCGAAGGGGACAATGCCAATCGCGGCACGTCCGTCATCACGCGCACCAAGCCCAAGACGAAGAAACCGAACCTGTATCGCGTCCTGTTGCTGAACGATGACTACACCCCGATGGAGTTCGTGATCCACATCCTGGAGCGCTTCTTCCAGAAGGACAGGGAAGCCGCCACCCGCATCATGTTGCATGTGCACAATCATGGCGTGGGCGAGTGTGGTGTCTTCACGTACGAAGTCGCCGAAACGAAGGTAAGCCAGGTGATGGACTTCGCAAGGCAGCATGAACACCCGCTGCAATGCGTCATGGAAAAGAAGTGAGGATCTGACGTGCCAACATTTTCTCCCAGCCTCGAAAAGGCGCTGCATCAGGCACTGACCTACGCCAACGAGCGGCACCATGAATATGCAACGCTCGAGCACCTGTTGCTTGCGCTGATCGACGACGCTGATGCGGCGGCCGTAATGGGCGCCTGCAATGTGAACCTCGATGCCCTCCGCAAGACCGTGATCGACTATGTCGACAACGAACTGGCCAACCTCGTTACCGGTTACGACGAGGACTCCAAGCCGACCTCCGGTTTCCAGAGGGTCATCCAGCGCGCCGTGATCCACGTACAGTCGTCGGGCCGCGAAGAAGTGACTGGCGCCAACGTTCTCGTCGCGATCTTCGCCGAGCGGGAAAGCCATGCGGCCTTCTTCCTGCAGGAACAGGAGATGACCCGCTACGATGCCGTCAACTATATTTCGCACGGGATCGGCAAGCGGCCGGGTGCAGCCCAGGTTCGCCCGCCGCGTGGTGCCGAAGAGGGCGACAGCGAAGCCAAGCAGGCCCGCGAGCAGGAAGAGGGTTCCGCCAAGACCAAGCAGGAGGCGCTCAAGGCCTATTGCGTCAATCTGAACGAGAAGGCCAAGAGTGGCCGGATCGACCCGCTGATCGGTCGTCACGACGAGGTTAACCGTACCATTCAGGTGCTTTGCCGTCGCTCGAAGAACAATCCGCTCTATGTCGGTGATCCCGGCGTCGGCAAGACGGCGATTGCCGAGGGTCTCGCCAAGCGTATCGTCGAAGGCAAGGTTCCCGAAGCACTTGCCGATGCGACCATCTTCTCGCTCGACATGGGCACGCTGCTTGCGGGCACACGTTACCGTGGCGATTTCGAAGAGCGTCTGAAGCAGGTCGTCAAGGAGCTTGAGGATTACCCCGGTGCGGTACTCTTCATTGACGAGATCCATACGGTGATCGGCGCGGGCGCCACCTCGGGCGGCGCAATGGATGCGTCCAACCTTCTGAAGCCCGCGCTGTCGTCGGGTGCGATCCGTTGCATCGGTTCGACCACCTACAAGGAATATCGCCAGTTCTTCGAAAAGGACCGCGCGCTCGTTCGTCGCTTCCAGAAGATCGATGTCAACGAGCCGTCCGTCGATGATGCGATCGAGATCATGAAGGGCCTCAAGCCCTATTTCGAGGACTATCACAAGCTTCGCTATACCAACGAGGCGATCAAGTCGGCCGTCGAGCTTTCGGCGCGCTACATCTCGGACCGCAAGCTGCCCGACAAGGCGATCGACGTGATCGACGAAACGGGCGCGGCCCAGATGCTCTTGCCTGCTTCGAAGCGGCGCAAGCTGATCACCGAGAAGGAGATCGAGGCAACGATCGCCACCATGGCCCGTATTCCGCCGAAGACGGTGTCCAAGGACGACGAGATGGTGCTGGCCAACCTCGAAAAGGAACTGCGCTCGGTCGTTTACGGCCAGGACAAGGCTATCGAGGCGCTTTCCACCTCGATCAAGCTTGCCCGTGCAGGTCTGCGTGAGCCGAACAAGCCTATTGGTTGCTATGTCTTCTCCGGTCCCACCGGCGTCGGCAAGACCGAGGTTGCCAAGCAGCTCGCCGCCTCGCTCGGTGTGGAACTGCTGCGCTTCGACATGTCGGAATACATGGAGCGGCACACGGTCTCGCGTCTGCTCGGTGCGCCTCCCGGCTATGTCGGCTTCGACCAGGGCGGTCTGCTGACCGATGGTGTCGATCAGCATCCGCATTCGGTCGTGCTGCTCGATGAAATCGAGAAGGCGCATCCGGACATCTACAACATCCTGTTGCAGGTGATGGATCACGGCTCGCTGACCGACCACAACGGCAAGAAGATCGACTTCCGCAACGTTATCCTGATCATGACGACCAATGCGGGCGCTTCCGAAATGGCGAAGTCCGCCATCGGCTTCGGTTCGTCCAAGCGGACCGGTGAGGATGAAGAGGCGCTGAACCGGCTGTTCACGCCCGAGTTCCGCAACCGTCTGGATGCGACCATTCCGTTCGCCCCGCTGCCGACGGAAGTCATCCATCAGGTCGTGCAGAAGTTCGTCATGCAGCTCGAGGCCCAGCTCTCCGAGCGCAATGTCACCTTCGACCTCTCGCCGGAGGCCATCGCATGGCTTGCCACGCGCGGCTACGACGAAAAGATGGGCGCCCGGCCGCTGTCGCGGATCATCCAGGAGCACATCAAGAAGCCGCTCGCCAACGAGATCCTGTTCGGCAAGCTCCGCAAGGGTGGCGTGGTCAAGGTTGGCGTCAAGAAGGACGAGGACGGCGCCGAGGTTCTCGATCTCGAATGCGTTTCCGATGCCGCTCCGGTGAAGCCGAAGCCTGAGGCAGAACTTGTCGAGGTCGCCGCCGAGGCGGTGGAGACCAAGAAAAAGCCGCGTAAGGCCAAGGCTAAGTCCGAAGCAGCGGAAACCGTCGTCGAGACCCCGCCGAAGCGTCGTGGCTCCGTGCCGAAAGTGCCCAAGAAAGGCTGATCGTCAGGCATTGATTTGCCGAAGCACCGCTTAAATGTTCGAGACCCCGGATCGGAAGACGATCCGGGGTTTTGCTTTTCGGATGATGACGATCCCGTGATCGAAAGTAGCTATCCCTAGGTTCAGGTTGCGGCTGGTTGTCTCTGCGCGTAGCCTTGAAATGTAGCTCGATGCAGGCGGATGAGCGTGATGGAAGCGGACAGAGACGAGTACATCAGGTTCACGGATGAACAGCGCGAACTGTGGAATCACGTTGAGGCTATGTGGGAAGTCGCCCGCCGCCGCGAGGTGGAGCCTGTCCGCAAACTTCTGCACCGCGATTATTCCGGCTGGGTCACGGGCACGGATGCGCCCCACGATTATGAAGCGGCGATCGCTTCTGTCGGACCCTATTCGCCACGCGTTCTGCGATATCGGTTGAAACCCCTCAAGGTCACCGTCGTGGACAATGAGGTGGGGGTGGTCCATTACAGCTATCAGGCCGAGGTCGAGACGCCGGATGCAGGCGGCAGGTCCGTCGCGGGACGCTGGACCGAAGTCTACAAGAGGGACGGTGACGGTTGGCTGATGATATCGGTCAGCGGCGGGCCTGACGGGATGCGCTGAGCCCGGTATGCCTTGCTTCCGGTGAGGCGCGCATCGATGGCCCTTCTTTCCGGCGAATCGGCGCCCGCTGTTCGTTTGCAAGCTCTGGCACGGGAGACCGGGATGGATAGTCTTGCGATCCGGCGTTCGAACGGTGTAGGTCTTTCAGCATCCATTCCGCGCGTTCCGGTTTCTCCGTGGCTTCTCTTCAATGACCCAGCCTGCTCCTCAATTCACCTCGCTGCGCTGGGCGGCAAAGGGTGCGGCGGGTATCTTCAGCCTGCCTGCGATCATCCTCATGACCTCCTTCGTCGGTTTCGCCGCCTTCGCGCTCGAATCGGGCATTTCCCGCGAGCAGGCGATGCTGATGACGCTGATGGTATGGGCCTTGCCGGCGAAGATGATCCTGATCGGCATGATGGCGAGCGGGGCGAACATCCTGGCGATGTTTCTCGCGGTCTCGCTTTCCTCGATCCGCATGATGCCCATGGTCGCTTCGCTCGTTCCGGAAATGCGCAACGAACGAACGCCGACCTGGCTGCTGCTCTTCCTTTCCCACTTCGTCGCGATCACCGCCTGGGTCTTCGCCATGGGCAAGTTGAAGACCGTTCCACGAGAGGCGCGCACGGCCTATTTCGCAGGCTTCGGTCTGACGCTGGTTGCGGTCAATACCGTGCTCGTAGGGGTGAGCTATGGTCTCGTCGCGACCTTTCCTCCGCCCGTTGCCGGAGTGCTGTTCTTTCTGACACCGGTCTATTTCGTTGCGTCGATCTGGGCCTCGGCCCGCCATTCGGTGGTACGGATCGCTTTCGTGGTCGGCGTCATCGGCGGCCCGCTCCTGGCACTCGTCGCGCCGGGCTTCGACATCCTGATCGTCGGTCTCGGAGGAGGCACCCTGGCCTATCTGCTCGACCGCTATGTGGTTCGCGCAAGGAAATCGCGGACCGGAGGAGGCGAGCCATGAGCGCGGCTGACTGGTGGCCCTATGTCGTGATCCTTGTCGCCGGCTGGCTTGCGACCGATATCTGGCGCTGGCTCGGCGTTGTGGCCGGCAACCGCTTGAACGAAGGTTCGGAAGCGCTTTTGTGGGTGAGGGCGGTTGCCACCGCTCTCGTCATGGCCGTCACCGCAAAACTCATCGTCTTCCCGACCGGCAGCCTTGAGCATACGCCGCTATGGATGCGGCTCGGCGCGGCAGGCCTTGGCTTTCTGACCTTCCTGCTGGCCGGTGAACGGGTCATCGTCGGCGTCGTCGTGTCGCTTGCGCTGCTTGCACTCGGAATCACTCTGTATTGATGGAGCCATCGCTGAACGAAACGGATGTGCTTCTCGTTGGCCTACGGTGAGGTCTGGCCTGATTTTCGGGACTCCGACAGTAGCCAGTCGCGCATGAGTGCTGCTTCGGGGGTAGGCCGGTCTGTCTCTACCAGCCAGTAATATTTTTCCGTGTCGCTCGCCCGCTCGAAAAGGATCTGCAACTCGCCGCGCGCCAGTTCGTCCGCGATCAGGACGGTTGGACAGAGCGCCGCTCCCAGCCCCGAAGTCACCGAGCTGACCAGCAGGTTGAAATCCGCGAACAGGGGACCCGATTCCGTCGGTGCCGCGATTCCTCCTTCGGCAAACCATCTTTTCCATGCCGCCTTGTCCTCGTCATGCAGCAGATCCGCGCGGGCGAGGTCGGAGGCGTCTGGAAACGGGCCTTTCCGTTCGACATAGCCCCGTGTTGCGGTCGGACGGGTTGCGGCGCTGAGGATTGGCAGTGCCTCCGGTGAGGGGCGGACGCCATGCTGGATCAGGAGATCGGCTTTTGCCTCTGCGGGCGTTACGGCGCCGGCGGAATAACTGATTGTCACCTGTATCTCGGGATGCGCTGCCCGGAAGGCGGGAAGGCGAGGGGCGAGCCAGTGTGACACCACCGATGGCAGGCAGGCGAGGTGTACCTGTCGCCGCTGGCGTGCAGCCGAGAGCTGTTCCGCTGCTGCTGCGATCGCTCCGAGGCTGGTCGATACCGTGCGGCTGAAATCCCGACCTTCCGCAGTCAGCCGGACACCGCGGGCGCTGCGTTCGAAGAGCGCGACCCCGAACCAGTCTTCCAGCGTCCTGACATGCTGGCTGACGGCCGCTGCCGTCATGCCGAGTTCGGTGGCGGCATGACGGAAACTTTCCTTGCGGGCGGCGGCCTCGAAGGCGCGCAGGCTGGGGAGAGGCGGAAGCTTCATGTCTCCATGGCTAAGCCATGCTTGCCCTTGAGACAAGGAGAAGCCGTCTTGTCAGAGGCTTCACGCGCGTGCAGTTTCCGAAGGTCGATTATCTCCAACGCGCAGCAACACGGAAGACGTCCATGACCATCAGGCCCGAGGTAACAGTTCCAGCAGACGCCGCCGAGCGGCGCGCCGTCAAGCCGGTGGTCGTCTATCCCAATGGAACCCTGCCGACCCCGGATATGGCGCTGCTGAACCGGGCCCGCGCCGGTCTCGAAAAGATCGACGAAGTCATCGTGCCGCCGCGTGACGGACGGGCGTTCAACGTGTCGAAGGGCCATTTCTTCCGCATCGTCAGCGTCGAGGGATCACAGGTCGGCGACCTCAACCTGTGGAATGCCAATGATCTTTCCGAGCGTTTCTTCAGCGGCAAGACCCGCGCGCTGCATGCCACCCACGTCACGGTTGGTGACCGTCTCTGGAGCACGCTTCCCTCTCTGAGGCCGATGGCGACGATCACCCACGACACGCTTGCCTGGTATGGTTTCGATGACGATGGCGGCAGCGTTCACGATGTTATCGGCACACGCTGCGATCCCTATACCAACAGGCTGCTGTCCGGTGTCGATTATCACAATTGCTGCCACTCGAACCTGACGCGGGCGCTTGCCGGCGCGCGGGGTATGGGCTTCTCGGAGGCCGAGCCTCATGTGCATGACGTGCTCAACGTCTTCATGTGCACGGGTTTCACCCGAGACACCCATCAATACTTCATGAAGGCGAGCCCGGTCCGGCCGGGCGATTTCATCGAGTTCTTCGCCGAGATCGATCTTCTCGGTGGCCTGTCAGCCTGCCCGGGCGGCGATTGCAGTTCGGAGCATTCGAGCGATACAGCCGCCTGCTATCCGCTGAAGGTCGAGATCTTCCGGCCCGATGCCGAACTCTTGAAGAACTGGCCGTTCCCGGAGCGGAACGGCTATGCCAGCCCCGAGCAGTGACGGGCCGTCAGCCGATCAGCCAGAACAGGCCGCCGAAAATGACGATGAAGGCGATGATGACACCGAGAATCCGGCCCAGGCCCTCGTTGGTGTTGGTGTGCTGCCCGACGATCGCGTAGTAGAAGTCGTTCTTCATCCCGGTTTTCCTTTGTTGCTTGTACGGCAATTGCTTTGCAGTTCTCGAAACGCGTGCCGCACGGGAGGCTCTTGTCGGCACGCGATACTGCTGCGGAAAGTCAGAGTGCGGCCTTGATCTTCTCCGCATTGGCCTTCAGCACTTCGATGTCTTCCATCTTGCCGGAATGCGGCTTGAGCGGCACGCCTTCGTGGCGCGGAATGACGTGGAAGTGCAGGTGATAGACGGTCTGCCCGGCTGCCGGTTCGTTGAACTGGGCGACGAACACGCCATCGGCTTCAAAAGCTTCCTTGGCGGCGACCGCGAGCTTCTGCACGACCGGGATGAGCTTGGCGAGGACGGCGGGATCGGCATCGAGGATATTGCGCGAACCGACCTTGGGAATGACCAGCAGGTGCCCGGTTGCCTGCGGCATCACATCCATGAAGGCGAGCGTGTCGTCATCCTCATAGAGCATTACGGAGGGGATCTCGCCTTTCAGGATCTTGGCGAAGATGTTGTTCGGATCGTAGGCCGGGCTGGTCATGGGTATCTCCTCGTTGTCGGCGCCACTTAATGCGATCACCCGCTCGGGATCAAGGATGCCTTTGGTCGATCAGTCGTCTTCGCGCTGCTGCCGCTCGCCCTTGCGGAAGGGCGTGTGCTCGTCGAGATAGTCACCGATCTGCTCGACCTCCCGCCGCTCGTGTTCCAGATAGTCGGATACCGCCTTCCTCAGCCCGGCATGGGCAATGTAGTGGGCGGAATGGGTCGTCACGGGCTGGTAGCCGCGCGCGAGCTTGTGCTCGCCCTGCGCCCCGGCCTCGACCTTCTTCAGGCCTTTGGCGAGAGCGAAATCGATTGCCTGATGGTAGCAGACCTCGAAGTGAAGGAAGGGGTGATCTTCGACGCAGCCCCAATGACGGCCAAAGAGTGTATCCGCACCGATGAAATTGATGGCGCCTGCAATATACTTGCCGTTGCGCTTTGCCATGACCAGCAGGATATCCTCCGCCATCCGTTCGCCGATCAGCGAATAGAACATGCGGGTCAGGTAAGGCTTGCCCCACTTGCGGCTGCCGGTATCCATATAGAAGGCGAAGAACTGGTCCCAGATGTCCTCGGTGAGGTCCGATCCGGTCAACCAGTCGATGGTGATTCCGTTCTCAAGCGCGGCACGACGTTCCTTTTTCAGCGCCTTGCGCTTGCGGGAGGCGAGCGTTTCCAGAAACGCCTCGTGGTTGGCGTAGCCCTCATTGATGAAATGGAACTGCTGGTCGGTGCGATGCAGGAATCCCTGAGCTTCGAAGGCTTGCATCTCATTCTCCGGCACGAAAGTCGCGTGCACCGAGGAAACGCCGAGTTGGTCCGCGACCTGCCGCAATCCGCCGGCCAGAACTTCCTGGATAGCGCTGTCATCCTGTCCAATGGCCGCCATCAGGCGCGGCCCTGTTGCGGGTGTGAAGGGAATGGCGCTCTGCAGTTTCGGATAATAGCGGCCACCGGCGCGCTCGAAGGCGTCGGCCCAGCCATGGTCGAAGACATATTCGCCCCGGCTGTGGTTCTTGAGGTAGCAGGGGACGGCGCCGATAAGTGCGCCGTCGCCGTTTTCGAGGAGAAGGTGATGGCCGAGCCAGCCGGTCCCGGCCGTGGCCGAGCCCGATTCCTCCATTGCCGACAGGAAGGCATGGGAGTTGAAAGGGTTATAATCCTTCAATCCCCGCCGGGCGCCGGAGAGCTCAGCCCAGCGTTCCGGTGCGACCGCACAAAAGGATCTTTCGATCCGGATCGTCAGCTCTCCTGTCATGGGTCTCCCGTCAGGCGGTTGCGACCAGCGTCTCGCGCGGATCGAAACCTTCGAAGGTCATCTGGTCAGCATACTTATAGGTATGCTCGCGCATCATTTCATCCCTGACCGTCCATGTGATGACCGGAATGCCCTTTTCCCTGAGTGCCGTGACAAAACTGTTCGGCAGATGCGGCGCGCAGTAGGAGACGAAATCCAGTCCGAGCTGCATGGCTTCGTCGTGGACGAAGAACTGTTCCGGATCCGCGCCTTCGGCCGTAAGACCAACCGCGTAGGGGCATTCGAGGGACTTGAGGTCCTTCAGCAGCCAGTGGTCGAAGCTCATCAGCGCGACCTTGCCTTCATAGCCTTCCAGAACGTCGAGCACGGCTTCCGCCAGGCCATCATCCTCTTCGGCGTTGATGCCCTTGAGTTCTATGACCAGCGGCACGCGTCCCTTGACGAGCGCGAGCATCTGCCTGAGCGTCGGAATGCGGTCGGCGGTGCCGCCGATCGAAAGCATGCCGAGTTCGCCGGCGGTGCGCTCGCGCACCTCACCCTTCAGGCCGCAGAGACGCTGCAGGTCGTGATCGTGAAAGACCATCGGTACGCTGTCGGACGAAAGCTGGATGTCGCATTCAATGGCGAAGCCGGCATCAACCGCCCGGGAAAAGGCCGAAAGCGTATTCTCCCAGACCTGTTTGTTCATGTCGTGATAGCCGCGATGGGCGACCGGACGTTCCTTGATCCAGTCTGCGGATGTCACGCCCTGATCTCCAGGATCGCATCGATCTCGACGGCTGCGTTGAGCGGCAGCGCTGCCATGCCAACGGCGGCGCGGGCATGCTTGCCGGCCTCACCAAGAACGTTGGCGATCAGGTTGGAGGCGCCGTTGATGACGAGGTGCTGCTCGACAAAGCCGGAAGCCGAAGCGACAAAGCCGTTGAGCTTGATCACGCGAACGATCCGGGAGAGGTCGCCGCCAAGGGCCGACTTGGCCTGGGCCAGAATGTTGATGGCGCAGAGTTCGGCAGCCCGCTGCGCATCGGCAAGCGCGACATCGGAGCCGACGAGGCCGGTGACCGCCACTTTTCCGCCCTCAATCGGCAGCTGGCCGGAGAGATAAAGAAGGTTGCCGCTGATGACGTAGGGTACATAATTGGCGGCTGGGGCGGCTGCTTCCGGCAGCTGAATGCCCATGGCTGCCAGGCGACCGTCGATGCTATCGGACATGTGTGTTTCCCGGATCTGTTGGTAAGTTGAAAAAGAATCCTGTGGTGACCAAAGCAGGTCTCGCTTTTGCCGGATCTGTTCTTATAACATCGCGAAAGAGTCCAACAGGAGGATATCGATGTTTCGTTCGTCATTTGCCGTCGTGTTGACTGCCTTCGGAGCGCTCAGCATGACGGGTGCATCGGCGAATGCTGCGGTCGCGGGCGGTCTGGTGCCGCATCGCGCGGTCTACGATATCGAGTTGAAGCAGGCGTCCGACCGCTCCGGCATCGAGGGCATGCGCGGCCGCATGGTCTACGAGTTCAGCGGATCGGAATGCGCCGGCTACACGACGAACTTCCGCTTCGTGACCCGCATCGACACCGGCGAGCAGGTTCGTGTCACCGACCAGCAGAGCTTTACCTTTGAGGATCTGGTCAAAGGCAAGTTCCGCTTCGAGACGAAGTCGTTCACCGACGACCAGCTCGACAAGGATGTGAGCGGTGCGGCGGCCGATGAGAACGGCAAGGTCAAGATAGAGCTCTCCGAACCCGCCAAGCGGGCGGTCGAGCTGGCGGACAGCCGGTTCCCGGCCGAGCACATGCTTGAAGTCATCGATAATGCCCGCAAGGGCCGCACCTTTTTCGAGGCGCGCATATTCGATGGCTCCGAGGATGGCGACAAGAGCTACCTGACGACCACGATCGTCGGTCCGGAACGCAAGCCCGCGACGGTCGGCGCGAAGGACAAGGCATCCGAGGCGCTTGCCGGGACCGCCTACTGGCCCGTCTCCATCGCCTATTACGATGAAAAGGCGGTTGGTGACGTTCTGCCGATCTACACCCAGTCCTTCAAGCTCTATGAAAACGGCATCACCCAGGACCTGACTCTGGACTACGGCGATTTCGTTCTGAGCGGCAAGCTGACCAATCTCGAAGTGTTGGGCTCCGGAGACTGCAAGCCTCACTGAAGATTGCGGCAGGGGAGGTGTTTCCTCGATTTTGTCGCGCAATACTCTTGATTTCCAAGGGCAAGCCCTATAAGGGCAGCACCATTCCACACGCGAAGCTTGGGATCGACCGGGAGAAATCCGGCCGTTTCCGCCGGTGGCGTCGAAAAAGGGCGCTGTTTGCTTTGCGGGGGTTAAACCGGAAAAGGAGTATAAGGCATGGCATTGCCCGATTTTAGCATGCGTCAGCTTCTGGAAGCTGGCGTTCACTTCGGTCACCAGACTCACCGCTGGAACCCGAAGATGAAGCCGTACATCTTCGGCGATCGTAACAACATCCACATCATCGACCTGGCTCAGACCGTTCCGATGCTGTCGCGCGCCCTTCAGGTCGTGTCCGACACCGTCGCTCGTGGCGGCCGCGTCCTGTTCGTTGGCACCAAGCGTCAGGCTTCCGAGCTGATCGCTGACTCCGCCAAGCGTTCGGCCCAGTACTACGTCAACTCCCGCTGGCTCGGCGGCATGATGACCAACTGGAAGACCATTTCGAACTCGATCCAGCGTCTGCGCAAGCTCGACGAGATACTGTCTTCGGAACAGTCCGGCTACAACAAGAAAGAGCGCCTGAACCTTGAGCGCGAGCGCGAAAAGCTCGACAAGGCCCTCGGTGGTATCAAGGACATGGGCGGCACGCCGGACCTGATGTTCATCATCGACACCAACAAGGAAAAGATCGCGATCGACGAAGCCAAGCGCCTCGGCATCCCGGTCGTTGCGATCATCGACTCGAACTGCGATCCGGACCTGATCGATTACCCGATCCCGGGTAACGACGACGCTTCGCGCGCCATCTCGCTGTATTGCGACCTGATCGCCCGCGCTGCCATCGACGGCATCGCTCGTCAGCAGGGTGCTGCTGGCCGTGACATCGGCGCTTCCGCTGACGTTCCGGTCGAGCCCGCTCTCGAAGACGAAGCAGGCGCCTGATTCGAAATGGCGGGTTCGCCCGCCATCGCAGTATAGTTGCAATCGGCCGCCACTCAGCCAATCGGGTTGGCGGCCGGTTTCGTTTTTAAAGGCCGGCCCGGCCGCGGGAGCAGATCTCCAGCCGAGGCGAATTCGACGTGATGTTTCGGCTTCATCACGATGTCACACTTCCGGGTACAACTCGTGCCCAAAACAGGCGCCGATGGCATTTTCGCACGGCGTCGCGTGAAACGATAAGAGGCAAACAATGGCTGAAATCACTGCTGCACTGGTGAAGGAACTGCGCGAAAAGTCTGGCGCAGGCATGATGGATTGCAAGAAGGCTCTGACCGAGACCAACGGTGACATCGAAGCCGCAATCGACTGGCTGCGCGCCAAGGGTATCGCCAAGGCCGACAAGAAGTCGGGCCGCACCGCCGCTGAAGGCCTCGTCGGCATTGCCAGCGCCGGCCACAAGGCTGTCGCCATCGAACTCAACTCCGAAACCGACTTCGTTGCCCGTAACGATGCCTTCCAGGACCTCGTCCGCGGCATTGCAAGCGTTGCGCTGAACACCGACGGTTCCGTCGAAGCTGTTTCGGCTGCGACCTACCCGGCAACCGGCAAGTCCGTAGCTGACACGGTCAAGGACGCAATCGCCACGATCGGCGAAAACATGACCCTGCGTCGCGCCGCCAAGCTCGAAGTCGAGCACGGCGTTGTCGCCACCTACGTCCACAACGCTGCCGGCGACGGCATCGGCAAGCTCGGCGTTCTCGTTGCCCTGAAGTCGGTCGGCGACAAGGAAGTCCTGACCTCGATCGGCCGTCAGGTTGCCATGCACATTGCTGCGACCAACCCGCTCGCCATCCGCGCCGAGGAAGTCGACGCAGCCGTTGCCGAACGCGAACGCAACGTCTTCATCGAGCAGTCCCGCGCTTCCGGCAAGCCGGACAACATCATCGAAAAGATGGTCGAAGGCCGCATGCGCAAGTTCTTCGAAGAAGTTGCCCTGCTGTCGCAGGCCTTCGTCATCAACCCCGACATCACCGTCGGTCAGGCTGTCAAGGACGCTGAAAAGCTTGCTGGCGCTTCGATCGAAGTTGTCGGCATGGCCCGCCTGCTGCTCGGCGAAGGCGTCGAAAAGGAAGAGAGCGACTTCGCTGCCGAAGTCGCCGCTGCTGCCAAGGGCTGATCACCCATTGGTCGGTGGACCATGTTAGGGAAAAAATCGGGCATCGCGTGACAACGCGGTGCCCTTCGTGTATCCGGCATCAGATCAATCCCTAGGAGCCAGCATGTCGTCCAAGCCCATCTACAAGCGTGTTCTTCTGAAGGCCTCCGGAGAAGCCCTGATGGGCAGCCAGGGCTTCGGCATCGACGTTGCGGTAGCTGATCGTATCGCCTCCGACATTGCCCGGGCGCGTGCGATGGGTGTCGAAGTCGGCGTTGTCGTCGGCGGCGGCAATATTTTCCGCGGCGTAGCCGTTGCCTCCAAGGGCGGCGATCGCGTGACTGGCGACCACATGGGCATGCTGGGCACCGTCATCAACGCGCTCGCGCTTGCGACGTCGCTGCGCAAGCTCGATGTCGATACCGTCGTTCTCTCGGCGATCGCCATGCCGGAAATCTGCGAGAGCTTCTCCCAGCGCGGTGCGCTGCATCACCTGTCCCAGGGCAGGGTGGTGATCTTCGCGGGCGGCACCGGCAATCCGTTCTTCACCACGGATTCGGCCGCAGCGCTGCGCGCCGCCGAAATCGGCGCGGAGGCGATCTTCAAGGGTACCCAGGTGGACGGCATCTACTCCGCCGACCCGAAGAAGGATCCTTCGGCGACCCGTTTCGACAAGCTCACCCACAGCGAAGTTCTCGAAAAGGGACTTGCCGTCATGGACGTGGCAGCGGTAGCCCTAGCGCGCGAAAACGCCATTCCGATCATCGTCTTCTCGATCCACGAGGCAGGCGGTTTCTGCGACATCCTCTCGGGCGCCGGTCTCATGACCATCGTTACCGATCATTGACACACGGCCTTCCTTCCCGGGAACGTCGAACGAAGAATAAAGGGAGTTCATCATGAGCGAAGGCATTGATCTCAACGACATCAAGCGCCGTATGGACGGCGCCATCAACGCATTCAAGCACGATATCGCATCGCTGCGGACCGGGCGCGCGTCGGCCAACATTCTCGATCCGGTGACTGTCGACGCCTACGGCTCGCGTGTGCCGCTGAACCAGGTGGCGAACGTTACCGTGCCGGAGCCGCGCATGCTTGGTATTTCGATCTGGGACAAGTCGATGGTGAACGCGGTTGATCGCGCCATCCGCGAAGCCAATCTCGGCCTGAACCCGATCATCGACGGCCAGAACCTGCGTATTCCGCTGCCGGAACTCAACGAGGAACGCCGCAAGTCGCTGGTCAAGGTCGCTCATGACTATGCCGAAAAGGCCAAGGTGGCGATTCGCCACGTTCGCCGCGATGGCATGGACGGCCTTAAAAAGGCCGAGAAGGACGGTGTGATTGGGCAGGACATCAGTCGCTCGCAGTCCGATAAGGTGCAAAAGATGACCGACGATACGATTTCCGAAGTCGACCGCTTGCTCGTCGACAAGGAAAAGGAAATCATGCAGGTTTGATGCGGTCCGCCGCCCTGTACGAGTTGTTCAAACCGGAACCGTCAATGTCGAAAGCCGAAAACTGCCGTGCCCCCGAGCATGTCGCCATCATCATGGATGGCAATGGTCGTTGGGCGAATGCACGGGGCCTGCCGCGTGCGGTGGGCCACCGCAAGGGTGTGGAAGCGGTGCGTGAGATCGTACGGGCCGCTGCGGACGCGGGAGTGGCGTATCTGACGCTGTTCGCCTTCTCCTCGGAGAACTGGCGGCGCCCGGAGGCGGAGGTCAACGATCTCTTCGGTCTCCTGAAAATGTTCATTCGCCGCGACCTGGCGGAACTGCATCGCGAGAATGTCCGCATTCGCATCATCGGTGATCGCGTCAACCTGCAGGGGGATATCCTGTCCCTGCTGCTGGAGGCGGAAGAGACGACGAAGGACAATACTGCGCTGACGCTGGTCATCGCCTTCAATTACGGGGCGAGGGACGAAATGGCGCGGGCCATGGCGGCGATTGCTGCCGACGTCGAGCAGGGGCGCCTCAAGGCGTCCGAGGTGACGTCCGCACTGGTTGACAGCCGTCTCGATACCGCCGGCATCCCGGACCCCGATCTGATCATCCGCACCAGTGGCGAGGAGCGCCTTTCCAACTTCCTGCTTTGGCAGGCTGCCTATTCGGAGCTGATGTTCGTGCCAGAATACTGGCCGGATTTCAGCCGCGAGGTCTTCTTCGCGGCCCTGGAACGTTACGCCGCCCGTGACCGCCGCTTCGGCGGGATTTCGGACAAGGCGGTGGCGCTCGGATCGTAGCCGCGCTGATGTCCCGGGAACTAACGCTCCGCATCTATTCGGCGATCGTTCTTGCCGCAATCGTCCTCACCGCCACCTGGTTGGGCGGTTTTGCCTTCCGTCTGCTGTCCGTGCTGATAGGCCTTCTGGTCTATTACGAATGGTCCAGAATGACGCAGCTTGCCGAAAGCAGCATGCGCGGCCACGCCTTCGGCTGGTTTTCCATTGCCGCCATCGGCGCCAACATGCTTTTCGGCTCCCCCGATATGACCGTGCCGCTCCTTGCCGGTCTGGTCGTGACGGCCGTCCTGCCGTCGATCGCAGGCAACTGGCGCTGGTGGCAGGTGGGAGGCATTTTCTATTCCGGTCTCAGCGCCATTTCCCTTGCCGCAATTCGCGGGGAGGATTCGGTCGGCTTTGCCGCCATGCTCTTCGTGTTTGCCGTGGTATGGGCGACGGATATCCTGGCCTATTTCGTCGGGCGGGCTATCGGCGGTCCGAAGCTTGCGCCGAGCATCTCTCCCGGCAAGACCTGGTCGGGGGCGATCGGTGGCACGATCGCCGGCGTATTGGGCGGCACGGCTGTAGCCCTTGCCTACTTCCAGTCGGTCGGTCTCTGGATCCCGGTGATTGCTTTTGTCCTCTCGGTCGCGGGCCAGATCGGCGATCTTTTCGAATCGTTTATCAAGCGTCGGTTCGGTGTGAAGGATTCGAGTCATCTCATTCCAGGGCACGGTGGTGTCATGGATCGGGTTGACGGACTTGTTTTTGCCTGTTTTGCAGCTTTCTTTCTTGCTGTAGGGTTCTCCGCAATTGGCAAGGGGGCGGTGACATCGCTCGGAGCGTTCCTGTTCGGTCTTTGACAAGAGCGGGAAGCGCCCTAAACGGAATGGGATGATGGATCATATTACCGCGTTTTTCGGCTTTCTCGTTGGCTACATCCTGCCTTACGTGATCGTCCTTTCCCTGCTCGTTTTCGTGCATGAGCTCGGTCATTATCTCGCTGGACGTCTCTCGGGCATTCGTGTGCTCGCCTTTTCCGTTGGTTTCGGCCCTGAGCTGGTCGGCTTCACCGATGGTCACGGAACCCGTTGGAAAATCTCGGCGATTCCGCTCGGAGGATATGTTCGCTTCTTCGGCGATGCCGATGCCGCAAGCCGGCCGGATGGCGCGGAACTGGAAGAACTGACGCCCGAGGAAAAGGCTCAGACGCTCGCTGGTGCCAAGCTGTGGAAAAGAGCCGTCACGGTCGCAGCTGGTCCGATTGCGAATTTTGTCCTGGCAATCGCCATCTTCGCCGTTCTCTTCGGCATGATGGGCAAGCCTGTTGCGGATCCCGTCGTTGCCGAGGTCAAGGCTGACAGCGCTGCCGCCGAGGCCGGCGTGCAGGCGGGCGACGTTCTCGTCGCGCTGGACGGCGAGGCGGTCGAAACCTTCGATGATGTGGTCCGCTATATCAGCATGCGCCCCGAGATTCCTGTCGTCGTGACGGTCCGTCGCGACGGAAGCGAACTCGGGCTGAACATGACGCCGCGCCGGGTGGAAACGGCCGATCGCTTCGGTAACAAGATGGAAGTCGGCCAGATCGGTATCGTCACCAACCAGCAGTCCGGCAACTTCCGTATCGTCGAACTGACGCCACTGCAGGCCGTGGGCGAGGGCGCCCGTCAGACGTGGCATATCGTCACCGGCACCGTCGACTACCTGTCGAATCTCATCGCCGGCCGCATGAACGCCGACCAGCTCGGAGGCCCGGTGAGGGTCGTTCAGGCATCCGGCCAGATGGCGACGCTGGGTATCGTCGCTCTCGTCAATCTCGCGGCTGTTTTGTCCGTTTCCCTTGGACTTCTGAATTTGATGCCAATTCCGGTCCTTGACGGCGGCCATCTCCTCCTCTACGCGCTTGAAGCGTTGCGCGGGAAACCGGTAGGCCCCAATGCACAGGAGATCGCCTTCCGCATAGGACTGGCGATGATCGTGTCGCTGATGGTGTTTGCAACCTGGAACGACATCAGCAGGCTGATTGGCTGAGGGCTGCGCCGGCGATTTTGTAGGGATTTGTTTACGATGTTTCAAACTGATAGTGGCGATTGGGCCACGCATGTAAACGAAGTAAATAGAAATTAACGTCCGCCCTTGCTTGTAGGGTAAAACCCGGTAAAACCACACACGGGCCGGAGTCGGAGTACGGCTTCGGGACAATGGAAGAAGGTTGAGAATGCACATGAAGGCTGGTTCAAGATTTTTGAACGCAGTATCGGCGGTCGCGCTGTCTGCTGGTGTTGTTTCTTCGGGCGCAGGTGTAGCTGTCCTTGCATCGGCCGTTGCGGCCCAGGCTGCCGTGATCCAGCGTATCGAGGTCAAGGGTGTGCAGCGCGTCAGCCCTGAGGCTGTTCGCTCGAATATCTCGATCCGGCCGGGTCAGAGCTTCTCGAACACGGATATCGATGAATCCGTCAAGCAGCTCTACGCGACCGGCTTCTTCTCCGACGTTCGCATTTCCGTTTCCGGAAGCACGCTCGTGGTCAGCGTTTCCGAAGCTCAGCTGATCAATCAGGTGGTCTTCAACGGTAACCGCAAGATCAAGGACGACAAGCTGCGCGGCATCGTTCAGACGCAGCCGATGGGTCCTTATAGCGAAGCTCTGGCTGCTGCGGATATCTCGCGCATCAAGGAAGCCTATGCCGGCATCGGTCGCAGCGACGTCGAAGTGACGACGCAGGTCGTTCCGGTCGCCGAAGGTCGCGTCAACGTTGCCTTCGTGGTCAACGAAGGTGAGCGCACCAAGATCTCCAAGATCAATTTCGTTGGCAACAACGCCTATGGCGATGGCCGTCTGCAGTCGGTCATTCAGACGAAGCAGTCCGGCATGCTGTCGTTCCTGACGCGTAAGGACGTCTACAACGAGGACAAGCTGCGCGCTGACGAAGAAGCGCTGCGCCAGTTCTACTACAATCACGGCTATGCAGACTTCCGCGTCGTCTCTTCCGACGTTTCGCTGAACGAGGCTGGCAACGAATACACCATCACGATCACCGTTGATGAAGGCGAACGCTACAAGTTCGGCGACGTGAAGGTTGAATCGACGGTCGAAGGTGTGGATGGTGCCGAGCTGCAGGGTCTTCTCGAGACCCATGCCGGCAGCACCTACAGCGCCAAGGATGTTCAGAAGTCCATGGAAGCGATCTCCCAGCGCGTTGCAGCCAAGGGATATCCCTTTGCTCGCGTTGTTCCGCGCGGCGATCGCAACTTCGGCAACAACACCATTGGCGTGACCTATCTCGTCGACCAGGGCGAGCGCGCCTATGTCGAGCGCATCGAAATCCGCGGTAACACCCGTACGCGTGACTATGTCATTCGTCGCGAGTTCGATCTGTCCGAAGGTGATGCCTTCAATCAGGAAACCATTACGCGTGCGAAGCGTCGCCTTGAAGCTCTCGGTTACTTTACGAGCGTGAACATCTCGACGCAGCAGGGTACTGCGCCGGATCGCGTCGTTCTCGTTGTTGATGTTGAAGATCAGCCGACCGGCTCGTTCGGTATCGGTGCTGGCTATTCGGTCGGTGGCGATGGCCTCGTTCTGGAAGCTTCGGTCGAAGAAAAGAACTTCCTCGGTCGCGGTCAGTTCATTCGTCTTGCCGTCGGTGGCGGTTTCGAAGACAGCCGTACCTACAACTTCTCCTTCACCGAGCCGTATTTCCTCGGCTACCGTCTTGCCGCAGGCTTCGACCTGTTCAAGAGCCAGACGAGCAGCAATTCGGATTACGAATACGAGGAGCAGGGTGTAACCTTCCGCGTCACGGCGCCGATCACCGAAGATCTCGCGACGACCGTTCGCTACACCTACAAGCAGATCAAGTATAACGAAGACGGCGCATTCGGTACCGATGGTATCGCGCGTACCTCGGATGACACGCTTTCCGATCCGTATATCGATCTGATCGAGGAGAGCCCGTGGAAGCAGTCGATCATCGGTCACTCGTTCGTCTACAATACGCTCGATGACCGCACGATGCCGCGCGAAGGTATCTATGCCAGCTTCACGCATGAATATGCGGGTCTCGGCGGCGACTCTGACTACTACAAGGTCTATGGCAAGTTCCGTTACTTCCATCCGCTGTCTGACGAATTCGATATCATCGGTTCGGTCTCGGCCAGCGCCGGTCATGTCATCGCCACCGATGGCAAGCTGAACGTCTTCGATCAGTTCCAGATCGGTGGCAAGGAACTGCGCGGCTTCGATACCCAGGGTATCGGCGCTCGTGCGGGTGACGATGCTCTCGGCGGCACGACCTACTTCACCGCTTCGGCTGAAGCCAGCTTCCCGATGCCGCTCGTTCCGCAGGATCTTAATCTGCGTGGCGCGGTCTTCGCGGATGCTGGTACGCTCTATGGCAACGACGTCAGCACCGGCAACTCCACAGTTGTCGGCACCGACATGTCGCTTCGTGCATCGGTCGGTGCCGGTATCGTCTGGCTGTCGCCCTTCGGTCCTCTGCGCTTCGACTACGCGGTTCCGGTCGCCAAGGAAGACTACGACGAAGTTCAGAACTTCCGCTTCAGCATGGCGAACCAGTTCTAAGGTCCGTGGCCCAAAGGCTGCTGGCAGCGTAACGTTCTGGGGCTTTGGCTGATGGAGCATAACCACTTCTTTCCGCCCCATGAGGGGATCGCGCTTGCGTCGATCGCCGCTCATGTGGGGGCGGAGCTACTTGATCAGGGTGCGGGCGATCGGATGATCCAGTCGGTCGCCCCTGTTAATCGTGCGCGTGCAGGGGACATTTGTTACATTCTGTCCCGCCGCAGCAAGGAAGAGCTGAAGACTTGTGAAGCTTCGGCGATCATCTGCGACAAGGCGCTTCGTTCGCTTATTCCCGATCATATTCCCGTACTTCTGAGTTCGGCTCCGGCTATGGCTTTCGCCATGGCGGGCGGTCTGCTTTTCCCGTCGGGTCTTCGTCCGATTGAGATGGTGAACGAGGCTGAGGCGATTTCGCCAGCGGCCTTCGTTGATCCGTCGGCAAGGCTGGAGCCGGGTGTGCGTATCGAGCCGATGGCCGTGATCGGTGCGGATGTCGAAATCGGCAGTGGCAGTCATATCGGCGCAGGCGCCGTTATCGGTCGTGGCGTGCGCATCGGACGCAATTGCACGATCGCTGCGGGAGCCACGGTGCAGGTGGCGCTGATCGGCAACAATGTCATCATCCACAACGGCGCCCGTATCGGGCAGGACGGCTTCGGCTATGCACCGGGACCGCGCGGCATGATCAAGATCGTGCAGGTCGGCCGCGTTATCATCCAGGACAACGTGGAGATTGGCGCGAACACGACGATTGACCGAGGCACGATGGACGATACGGTCATCGGTGAGGGCACCAAGATCGATAATCTGGTGCAGATCGGGCACAATGTTCGCATCGGTCGCCATTGCGGCATCGTCAGCCAGGTCGGTATCGCCGGCAGCACACGCATTGGCGACGGTGTCATGCTCGGCGGAGCCTGCGGGGTCAATGGGCACATCACCATCGGCGACGGCGCACAGATTGCCGCCATGAGCGGTGTTTTGTCTGATGTGCCACCGGGTGGACGTTATGGCGGGGTGCCGGCGCGCCCGATGAAGGATTACCTTCGAGAAGTTGCCGAAATGCTGAGCCGCACGGATAGCCGCAACAAGGAAAAGGAGGGCAAGAATGACTGAAGGCGTTAAGACGGAACTGGGTTCGGCCGATGTCCTCCAGATCATGAAGTATCTGCCCCACCGCTATCCTTTCCTGCTGGTGGACAAGATCATCGAGATCGACGGCGACAATTCCGCAATCGGCATCAAGAACGTGACGGCCAACGAGCCGCATTTCACTGGTCACTTTCCTGAATCACCGATCATGCCGGGCGTTCTGCTGATCGAGGGCATGGCCCAGACGGCCGGCGCGATTTGCGCACGCAAGGAAGGGCAGGGCGGAAACCTCGTCTATTTCATGACGATCGATAATGCCCGCTTCCGTCGTCCGGTCGTGCCGGGTGATCGCGTCGAATACCATGTGGTGAAGCAGAAGCAGCGCGGCAATATCTGGAAATTCCATTGCGATGCCAAGGTCGATGGCGCATTGGTTGCCGAGGCCGATATCGGCGCCATGATCATGCGCAAGGAAGACAAATGAGCATGATCGCCGCAAGCGCCAGCATTCATCCCCTTGCCGTCGTCGATGATGGAGCCGTGATTGGCGAGAACGTCAAGATCGGCCCTTTTTGCCGTGTCGGTTCTCGGGTGAAGCTTGGCGATAGCAGCGAACTGATCTCGCATGTCTCGGTAACCGGTCTGACGACGATCGGCCGCAATGCGAAGATTTTCCCCTGTGCGGTGATCGGCGGGGATCCGCAGAGCGTTCATCACGCCGGCGAGGAAACGACGCTCACCATCGGCGACAACTGCACGATACGCGAAGGCGTGACGATGAACACCGGCACCGCCGAAGGCGGCGGCAAGACGGTGGTTGGAAACAACAACCTGTTTCTTGCCAACTCCCATGTGGCGCATGATTGCATTCTCGGCGATCACATCATCCTGTCGAACAACGTGATGCTGGCCGGCCATGTGAAGGTCGAGGATCGCGTTATCCTCGGCGGTGGTTCGGCCGTGCATCAGTTTACCCGCATCGGCCGGCAGGCCTTCATCGGTGGTCTCTCGGCGGTCAGCTATGATGTCATCCCCTACGGCATGCTCAACGGTAACCCGGGCATCCTCGGCGGTCTGAACGTTGTCGGCATGACCCGTGCCGGTATCGAGCGGTCGGTGATCCATCAGGTTCGCCGCGCTTTCAAGCAGATCTTCGAAGGCGAGGGCTCCGCCCGCGTCAACGCCGCAGCCATTCGCGAAGAATATCTCGATTGCCCGCAGGTTATCGAGATCCTGGATTTCATCGCTGCCGAAAGCGACAGGGCGCTTTCCTCTCCTCATCGTGGCAAGAGCTGACGTATGGCGCCGGCCAAGGCAGGATCGGGTCGTCTGGCGATCGTCGCCGGAAGCGGCCTTTTGCCGCTTTATGTGGCTGAAGCCGCCCGGCGGTCCGGCGAGAATCCCTTCATTCTGCGCCTGAAGGATGAAGCCGATCAGCAATGGCAGGATTTTGACAATGCCGTGGTGGGTGTCGGCGATGTTGCTGGCTTGTCCACGCTTTTTCGCCGCCACGATATCGGCCGCGTCGTGCTTTCCGGCGGCGTCAAGCGCCGTCCGGGCTTTCGCGAAATTCACGTCAACCTGAAGGCGCTGATGAAGTTGCCGATGGCGCTGAAGACGCTGCTTGCCGGCGGCGATGATGCCGTCCTCAAGATGGTGATTTCGCTTATCGAAGGGCAGGGATGCCATGTCATCGGCGTTCAGGATATAGCGCCCGATCTACTGGCCTCCACCGGTCCGCTTGGGACCGTAACACCGACCGAGGACGATCTGCGTGACATCGCCAAGGGCGCCGAGGCTGCGGAAGCGCTCGGGCGGCTTGATGTCGGGCAGGGCGCGGTCACCGTTGGTGGCCGGATCGTGGCGCTCGAGGGTGTCGAGGGAACCGACGCCATGCTCGCGCGCGTCGCGCGCCTCAGGAGCGAAGGCCGGATCTCCCAGCATCGAAAAGGCGTGCTGGTCAAGCTCTGCAAGCCGCAGCAGGATCTCCGCGCCGACCTGCCGTCGATCGGTCGTTCCACCGTGGAGAATGCGAAGCGGGCGGGGCTTGCCGGCGTCGCTGTCGAAGCCGGAAGGGCGCTGGTGATCGAGCGTGAGGCAACGATTGCCGCTGCCAACGAGGCGGGTCTTTTCGTGATCGGTATTGATCGCGGCTTGCCGGGAGGCGTGATGTGAGTGACCGTCCGCTGAAGATTGCTGTCATCGCCGGTGAAGTCTCTGGTGATCTTCTGGGCGGGGACCTGATCGCAGCGCTGAAACAGCGCCATGGCGGACCGGTCGAACTTGTCGGCGTCGGCGGCGACGCGCTGGAGCGCGAAGGCCTGCGTTCCCTTTTCGATTTTTCCGAACTGTCCGTCATGGGGCTTACCCAGGTGCTTGTGCGCCTGCCGCGCTTCCTCTCGCTGATCCGCCGGACGGCTAAGGCCATCGTCGAGGCTCGTCCGGACGTTCTGCTGATCGTGGACAGTCCCGATTTCACCCATCGCGTTGCGAAGAAGGTTCGCAAGGCTCTGCCTGATCTGCCGGTGGTGAATTACGTTTGTCCCAGCGTCTGGGCATGGAAGGAATATCGCGCCAAGGCGATGCTCGGCTATGTCGATGCGGTGCTGGCCGTCCTGCCCTTCGAGCCGGAGGTAATGCGTCGCCTCGGTGGTCCTGCGACGTATTTCGTTGGCCATCGTCTCACGACCAATACAAGGCTGCTGGAGACGCGCGCGGCGCGCGCTCGAAAGTTGCCGAAACGGGCCGACGAGCAGAAAACGATCATGCTGCTTCCCGGTTCGCGCGGGGCGGAGATCTCGGCGCTTCTGCCGGTCTATGGGCAGGCGATGATCGAGTTTACGGAGAGAAACGGCCCCAGCCGGTTTCTCATGCCAACCGTTCCGCGCCAGGAAGCGCGCGTGCGCCAGATGATCGCCGACTGGGCTCTGAAGCCCGAGGTTCTCATCGGTGAGGATGCGAAATGGCAGGCCTTTGCCGAGGCCGACGCAGCGATTGCTGCTTCCGGCACCGTGATCCTGGAACTGGCGCTGGCGACAGTGCCCGTGGTGTCCACCTACAAGACCGACTGGCTGATGAAGCTCATCAGCCACCGCATCAAGATCTGGACCGGGGCGCTTCCCAACCTGATTGCAGATTATCCGATCGTGCCGGAATATCTGAACGACTATGTGCGGCCGGGTAATCTTCTTCGCATGGCGGAAAGGCTTGCTGCCGACACGCTTGAGCGGCAGGCAATGCTCGCCGGTTTCGATCTCGCATGGCAGCGGCTGGCGACGGAACGTCCCGCCGGCGAAGAGGGTGCGCGGATCGTCCTCGATCTCTTGCGTGGCAAGGGCGTTCTTCCCAAAAACGCCTGAGGCATTCCCGCTCGAAACGGGTGCGGACCTGCCGGCGGCTGCCTTTTCCAAACCGGCAGGTCCTTCCGGATCGATGCCATGCGCGACATCGGTCCGGATTTCTCGAGATGGAGATGCGGATTTACTGCGTCCAGGAGGCGAAGGGATCCGGGAGTTTGCTCCATGCCGATGGCGTGAAATTCTCGGCCGGTACAAGGCAGGCGTCGAGTTCCGCCGTTATCCGCCGCTCATCCATGGGATCGGCACCGATGAACACGATCTCCTGCCGGCGGTCGCCCCATTCCGGGTCGAGATAGGGCGCCATGGCACGCCTGAACCCGGCATCGTCAGGCCAGCGTTCACGAGGCACCGACGCCCACCAGAGGCCCATGCGGCCGGTCCGGACCAGAGCCCCCGCCTGACTGAGTGCACCCACCTGATGCGGCCTCGTCGCCAGCCAGAAGAAACCCTTGGCCCGGATGACGCCGGGCCAGGCACGGTCGATGAAGGCCTGGAATTTCGAGGGGTCGAGCGGCTGGCGCGCCTTGTAGACGAAGGAGCGGATACCATATTCCTCCGTCTCCGGCACATGGTCCTTGAAGCCGTTCAGTTCCTTGAACCAGAGCGGATGGGTTTCCGCCTTGTCGATGTCGAACAGGCCGGTTCCTAGGATATCGCGCGGTGCGACGGCACCGAAATCCGTCTCGATCACGCGCGCGTCCGGGTTGAGGCCGGCGATGATCTTGAGCGCGGCGTCGCGCTGTTCCGGTGTCGCGGTTCCAATCTTGTTGAGCACGACGACATCGGCAAATTCGATTTGCTCGACCAGCAGGTCGACGAGGGCGCGATTGTCGCCATCGCCCGCCGTTTCTCCCCGGTCCGCGAGAAAATCGGAGGAGGAATAGTCGTTCAGCAGGTTTGCAGCATCGACCACGGTCACCATGGTGTCGAGCTGCGCGATATCGGACAGGCTCTGTCCATTGTCATCGCGAAAATCGAAGGTTGTCGCGATGGGAAGCGGCTCGGCAATACCAGTCGCCTCGATCAGCAGATAGTCGAACCGGCCCTGCACTGCGAGATCCCGCACCTCGCGCAGCAGATCGTCGCGAAGCGTGCAACAGATGCAGCCGTTGGTCATCTCGACCAGTTGCTCTTCCGTCCGGGAAAGTGCGGCGTCTCCATCGCGCACCAGTGCCGCATCGATGTTCACTTCACTCATATCGTTGACGATCACCGCAACACGGAGACCGCTTCGGTTGGAAAGAACGTGGTTGAGAAGGGTTGTCTTGCCCGCTCCGAGAAAGCCGGAGAGAACAGTGACAGGCAATTTGTCCATGTGACAAACTCCAAGATGTAATATTATAACAATTGAGGATCGCGAAAAGGCGGACTTCCGTCCGCCTTCCGCAGAGCACCACGCTTAGTGGGACAGGCAGTCTGCCAGAGACTTGGCCATGCCGCGCAGAAGCGTCGAGTAAAGCTCGGGGCCTTCGGTGATGGCGCCGCCCTCCGGATCGAGCGTACCGCTCTTCGCGTCGGTGCCCTCCGTGACGACCTTGATCAGCTTCGGCTCGAACTGAGGCTCTGCGAACACGCAGGCCGCACCGAGTTCCTTGACCTTGGCATGAATCTGGGAGACGCGCTCCGCACCGGGCATGGTTTCAGGGCTGACGGTGATCGAGCCTGCGACGCGAACATGATAGCGATGCTCGAAATACTGATAGGCATCGTGGAAGACGATGAAGGGCTTGTCGGCGACAGGCGCAACGGTTTCGGCGATTTCCTTGTCCATCGCGGTGAGTTCGTCATCCAGTGCCTTGGCATTCGCCTTATAGTGCGCGGCGTTGGCGGGATCGGCCTCGATCAGCGTGGCCTCGATAGCGCCAGCCATCACCTTGGCGTTCATCGGATCGAGCCAGAGATGCATGTCCGTGCCGCCGTGCTCGTCATGATGATGTTCATCGGCGTGCCCGGCTTCCTCACCGTCGGCCTCGGCATGTTCTGCGCCGTGGTCGTCATGATGCTCGCCCTCGGCATGCTCGTCATGCTCATGTTCGCCGTGGTCGTGAGCCTCGAATGCACCACCTTCACGGAAGGGCAGCTTGGTGATGCCGGGAGCATCTTCGAGCTCGACAACCTTGGCCTTGCCGGCGAGTGCATCGAGCGGCTTTTCAAGGAATGCCTCAAGACCGGGGCCGACCCAGAAGACGACATCGGCATGTTCCAGCGCGCGGGCGTTTGAAGGCTTCATGTTATAGGTATGAGGGGATGCTGCGCCCTCGACGATCAGGCTCGGCTCCGCCACGCCCTTCATGATCGCCGCCACGAGCGAGTGGATCGGCTTGATCGACACCACCACCTCAGGCGGCGCAGCGAACGCGAGCGAAGGCATGAAAAGCAGGGCGGCCGTAGTGGTGAAAAGGCCGGCGCGGGACTTGATCATAAGAGGTCTCCATCTTGAATGCGTTATGTAATAATATTACATTCATTGCGTAACGCTATAACGTGTGGCATAGCGTCGTGCAACAACAAATTTTCGGGGTCACGATGTCTCAGCCGGAAACCAGGAACGATCAGCCGTTGGTCATGCTGCAGGAGGCCGGAATCCGCAGAAGCGGGCGCTGGCTCGTTCGCGGCGTCGAATTTTCCGTGCGACCGGGAGAGATCGTCACCCTGATCGGTCCGAATGGTTCAGGAAAGTCGACGAGCGCCAAGATGGCGATCGGCGTGCTGAAGCCGGATGAGGGCAGGGTCGAGCGCAAGCCCGGTCTTCGCGTCGGTTATGTGCCGCAGAAGCTGGCCGTCGACTGGACCATGCCGCTGACGGTCAAACGCCTGATGAGCCTTACCGGACCTTTGCCCGAGAGCGAGATCAAGTCGGCGCTCGAGGCAGTGGGCATCGCCCATCTTGCATCTGCGGAGGTGCAGCACCTCTCGGGCGGAGAATTCCAGCGCGCTTTGCTTGCCCGCGCCATCGCGCGCAAGCCCGATCTGCTGGTGCTGGATGAGCCGGTTCAGGGCGTGGATTTCTCAGGCGAAATCGCGCTCTACGATCTTATCACCTCGATCCGCAATTCCACCGGCTGCGGCATCCTGCTGATTTCCCATGACCTGCATGTCGTCATGGCCGAAACCGACACGGTTATCTGCCTCAACGGCCACGTCTGTTGCCGTGGCACCCCGGCGGCCGTCAGCCAGAGCCCGGAATATATGCGCCTCTTCGGCGCCAATGCAGGCCGCACGCTGGCGGTCTACAGCCACGATCATGACCATACCCACCTTCCCGATGGCCGTGTAATGCATAGCGATGGCAGCGTAACCGAACATTGCCATCCGGGTGACGGCCACCACCATCATGATGAGGATCATCATGAACACGCCCATGAACACGACCATCACGGTCACGACCATGCGCATGGCGGTAGCCATCGCAAAACGACAGGCGGCGAAACCGTTCTGATCTCGGCTGACAAGGGCAGGGAGAGCAATCATGTTTGACGATTTCTTCCTCCGCGCAATGCTGGCGGGTGTCGGACTTGCACTGACGACCGGCCCACTCGGCTGTTTCGTCATCTGGCGGCGCATGGCCTATTTCGGCGACACCATGGCCCATTCGGCGCTTCTCGGCGTTGCGCTCTCGCTGCTTCTGTCGCTCAATCTGATGGTGAGCGTCTTCGTCGTCGCGTCGATGGTATCGCTCCTGCTGCTGCTCCTGCAGCGACGGCAGGCGCTCTCGGCCGATGCGCTGCTCGGCATACTCAGCCACGCGACACTGGCGATCGGCCTCGTAATGGTCGCCTTCATGACCTGGGTGCGTATCGATCTGGTGGCCTTCCTGTTCGGGGATATCCTTGCGGTCGACACTACCGATATCGTGGTGGTCTGGGTCGGCGGCGCCGTGGTGCTCGGCATGATCGCGTGGCTCTGGCGCCCACTATTGGCCGCGACGGTCAACGCGGAACTTGCCGAGGCCGAGGGATTGCAACCCGAGCGGGCGCGTCTGGCCTTCATGCTGCTGATGGCTCTGGTGATCGCCATCGCGATGAAGATCGTCGGCATCATGCTGATCACATCGCTGTTGATCATTCCCGCCGCGACCGCGCGCCGTTTCGCGACGACGCCAGAGGTCATGGCCGTCTTCGCGTCGCTGATCGGCGCAGTCGCCGTCGTTTTCGGTCTTTTCGGATCGTTGACCTATGATACGCCGTCCGGCCCTTCGATTGTCGTGGCGGCTCTTGTACTCTTTCTCTTGAGTCTCCTGCCCAAGCCCGGACGCGAGGGTGCCGAGACGAACAGGCAGGGATAGGAACCATGACAACGCCACAACTGACGAAGAACCAATCGCTCGTTTTCGATGCGCTGACGGAATCGGTTGGACCGCTTTCGGCTTACGGGATCCTCGACCGCCTGCGCGATCATGGTTTCCGGGCGCCGCTGCAGGTTTACCGGGCGCTCGACAAGCTGGTCGAGATGGGTCTGGTGCATCGTCTCGAGAGCATCAACTCCTTCGTCGTCTGCGCCCATCCCAAACAGGATTGCTGCCATCATGGCACGGTCGCCTTTGCGATCTGCAACAAGTGCGGCCGTGTCAGCGAATTCCATGATCACGCCATCGATCATCGGCTGGCGGACTGGGCCAAGGGCCAGCGCTTCAAGGCGGAAAAGACGACGATTGAAATCCGTGGCCTGTGCGCGGAGTGTGCCTGAGCGGCGCCGACCCCGGCTCGATCAGATCTGCTTGAGATCGCGGGCGAAGCGTTGCCAGTTGCGGACATAGCTCTCAGCCGACAAGGCAAGTCTCGCCGCAGAGGCTTCGTCCAGGGTTCTGACGACCCGGGCGGGAGAACCGACGATCAGCGAATTGTCGGGAAATTCCTTATTCTCCGTGATCAGCGCGTTTGCGCCGACGAGGCAGTTGCTGCCGATTTTCGCGCCGTTCAGAACGGTAGCACCCATTCCGATCAGGGAATTGTCGCCGATCGTGCAGCCATGAATGATGGCGTGGTGCCCGATCGTACAGCCCTTGCCGATCGTCACGGGAAAGCGCGGATCCGTATGGATCATCACGCCTTCCTGAATATTGCTCCGCTCGCCGACGATGATCGGTTCGTTGTCGCCGCGCAGGACGGCTCCGAACCAGATGCCGACATCCTCGCCGAGATCGACCTGCCCGATCACATGAGCATCGGGAGCAATCCAGAAACGCCCTTCAGGGGGCGTCTTCGGCGAGAGATTTCCGAGCGAATATAGCGGCATGAAACTGTGTCCGTCTGTCAGCCGTCTTCAGCGTAGCCGCAGAAGAACGGGAAAACGGCCAGCCTGCGAGGAGACATGCAGGTGGATATTGGCTTCCGGCTGCGAATAACGCCAGGCGCGCGCGCCATGACAAAGCAGCAGGCCGATCAGGTCCTTGGTGCGCGAGCGCTTCCGGCTAAGGCCGAGATCGGCAAGACGGAACGCAGCCTCGTGCAGCGGATGCAGGCCGTAATGCCCTCCGCGGCTTTCGTTGTCCTGGCTCGCCGCGAATTCGAAATGATTTTCGTTCGATGCCATGTTCGTTACCTCGTACGCGATAAAAATCGAGGTCGGGAGACGACTGTCACTGCATTGCAGCCCAGCAGCCAATACCCACCTTTTTCAAGCTCTTGCATGCGTTGACCGCTGTCTTCTGGTCGTCGAAACCGCCAAACCGCGCGCGGTAAAGCTGCTCCGAACCACTGTTATAGGCGACGGTGAAAGGGGTGGCGGAACGCAATACCTTGCCGCCTTTATCCTGCGCTTTACGCAGGAGTGTCATGGCCTGTTCCCGATCCGGCGATGTGCCGATCTGGATGACCCAGCCCGCCGAAGGCTGGGTGGAGGCCGTAATCGTCTGGTCGAGATCCACAGGCTTTACGGCGGCCTGCGCAACGGATTCTGCTTCTTCTTCCGCGAGAGACTGCGGTTCGGCTGCGGCCTTTACCTTGGGCATATAGGCCGGAGCCGGCTGCGGAACGGGCACGCCGGCAGAAAGCGGGCGTTCCGGTGCGCCTGTTGCGGCCTTGAGGGCGGCGGCGGCACCGTTGTCGTTTGCCGGCGCAGCAAAGGCCGAAGCGACTGCGCCATTCTTGTAACGGGTATCGGGAAGGGGACCTTCGGACGGCAGGCGCGGCGCGCTGGCGACGACCGGCGGCTCATCCACGGCGGCTGCAGCCACAGATGGGGCTACCGACGTATTGACCTTGGCGATCAGGTCTCCACCGCCACCGGAACGCGATGCCTTCGGCATGTAGCGCAGAACGAGCTGCTTCATCGTCTCGTTACGCTTGGCGCCCGACGAAGAGCCCATCACCACGCCGACGATTGAACGGCCATCGGCTTGAGCCGAGGTCACGAGATTGTAGCCTGCGGCACGAGTGTAGCCGGTCTTGATACCGTCCACACCGCGAACGGCACCCAGAAGACGATTGTGGTTGCCGATCGTCTGCTTGCCGAACTTGAAGCTGCGCGTGGAGAAGTAGCCGAAATATTGCGGATAATGCTGCCGAAGCGCCATGCCGAGACGAGCCTGATCGCGGGCGGTGGTCATCTGCGCGGTGTTGGGCAGGCCGTTCGCGTTGCGATAGGTGGTCTTGGTCATGCCGAGACTGCGGGCCTTTGCCGTCATCTGCTGTGCGAAACGGCTTTCAGAACCGCCGATATATTCACCGAGAGCGGTGGCCATGTCGTTTGCCGAACGGGTGACCAGAGCAAGAATGGCCTGCTCGACCGTCACGGAACGACCGGCGCCGACCCCGAGCTTTGACGGAGGCTCTGCTGCAGCGTGAGCGGACACCGGCACCTTGCTGTCCAGACGGATCCTCCCCGCTTCGAGCGCTTCGAAGGTGAGGTAGAGCGTCATCATCTTGGTGAGGGACGCCGGATAGCGGAGGCTGTCAGCATCCTCGCTGTAGAGAACCTTGCCCGTACTGGTGTCGACAACAATCCCGGCATATTTGGGCGCGGCATTCGCCGACCCGACATTGACACCGACTGCCGTTGCGAAAACCAGAGCGGCCGCCGCCAGCTTCTGTATCTTCCGCGCGAGATTGAAACTTCCAATTCTATTCTGCACCGCAAGAACTCTTCAAATTCTGATCGTCTGGGATCCGGGCTCGCCCCCACGTGCCCAATTCGGGAAGTCTACGGCCGCAGCCTTACCAAGAGGTTTATAATGAATCATTGGTTGCCTGATCCCGTCGCATTTTATGGGAGGGGGAGGGCTCAGAGGTCTTGAGGCGTGCTTCCAGATGGATACGGATGGCTTCGTCGATCGTCTGCCAGTCGGTGAGCATCAGGCTCGAGAATCGATAGAGAACCGTCAGGTCCTTGCCGATATGGATATCGCGCTGGCAGTCGCCGCTGGTGGCAAGCGACGGGTCGGCGGGAAGGATGCAACGCACGGCGTAGCTCTTCCCATCGGGTAAATCCGCGGTGAGCAGCGTCTCGTTGTCGTATCCGGTGCCTCGGCGAAACTTGTGAAGCGTAAGTCCGGCTGGACCATTTTGTGAGGAGCCGTCAAAGAGCAGGGAGTAGATCGGCCCAACCCGGCCGGACATGTCGCGAGACATGGTGCTCTGCGAAATCTGCAGGAATATCAGCGAGTCGGTGCTGGTGATGTCGTCGAATCGCCGGCGCAGATCCTTGCTGTAGCCAGTCATTTCCGGCCAGAGAAGATATAGGTCCACCCGTTCGCTCTTGCCGTCGTGGCGCTGGTCCTCGAAACGGATGGTGTTTGCTTCCAGTTGTAGCTGATCCTGGCCGATGGCGATGGTGAAGCTGGATGGGTTGTCCGTGTGTCCGGCGAGTGCAAGCTCCTGTCCAAAGCTGCGGCCGAAGACGTGGACTGCAAGGGAAAGCAGGGCAAGAGCCGCGATTGCCGATGTCACGATGAACAGAAAGCGATTGGATATCAGCGGGCTGTGGTCGTGCGCATCGTCTGCCGTGTTCGCCATGCCCATCCCTTGCCCAAGTAAGGGATTCGCAGTGCCCGCTCGCATTGTCCTCGGCAGGCAGCTTTCGAATCCGTGATCGTCTATCGTGGGTGAGCGTCGATGAAGATGGTTAACGCAGCGTAAAGGATGTGGTGGCGCGGGATGCTGTGTGAGTGGCGAGTGGAAAAAAAGTGAGCCGGTCCCGGGATGAGCGGGACCGGCTCGTTGGCTCCGGTCGGGGACGGGGTATGCGGGGACAGACCGGGCCAGAATTTGTCCAGGCTTGCTCGGTATGCAGGCTAGTTCGTGCCGACGCTGCCGACTGCAGGTGCGCGACCGTCCTGAAGCTTGACCCAACGACCGGGATCATCGGTCGACTGGCGCTTGAGGTAAGTGTATTCCGTGTCGGACCAGAGCAGGACCTTGTTGCGCATGTTGTCGAGAACGAAGTCGCCGCGGTCGGTTCTCACCGTGAGTACCGCGTGACCTTCTCCGCTCGGCTGCAATACGACGGTAATCAGCAGGTCGGAGGCCGAGAACCCCTTTTCCATCAAAAGCTTGCGCTTGAGGAGCACGAAGTCTTCGCAGTCGCCGACGGTGTGCGGGTAGGCCCAGCGCTCTTCGACACCATATATCTCCATGTCGGTCATCGGAGTGATCGAGCTGTTGACGGTGTAGTTGACGTCGAGCAGGACTTTCCAGTTGTCCTCGGTCAGCAGGGCGGGACCCGTGTCGCCTCCGGCCGGCCGGCATTCGCTCGCATAGATCTTGCAGAATTCATAGTGACCGATCGGCGGGTTTGCCTTGCCGATGATCTTCATGCCGGCAGGTACTGCGGCGGCTGGTGCGGCGAGCGCTCCGAGCAGTGCCACGGTCAGAAATCCAATCCCCAGAGTTTTCTTTTTTGTCATTTGTTGTCTCCCTGTGATGGAGCCAACATGACACGTATATTTTGATCTCTCGCAAAATGTCGAAGTAAAATACGACGTTCAATAGATTTAAACTTGCAGATAAAGAGAATAAAACAAGTATAAAATAAAAATAAAACTTAAGCGGCATTCGATGAAAAATTTCGTCGAATTTTACCTTGTTTGGGCGGCGCGAATTTCCTGATGAGGGGTGGGAAGGAGTTTAATACTCTGAAATTACAGAATAAAATTCCATTCCCAATTATTTTTCGGCGCAAGCCGATTTCCGATCTCGGCTATGTGGCGGAGTGCGCTTGATCTGTGACCCGAATCCTTCGGCGGGTGTTGGAGCGACACGCAAGGGGCCGCCAGCGGCAGCGAGGTGAAATTCGGGCGAAAGAATTTTCACAAGAGTGTGATGAGGGAGTGTTTTTTATACAGACAGTCGCCTAAACCCGGCGTGAACGCCAGAACATCGGAATCAATCATCGGAGAGCTCGATGTGTAGATTTGGGATTCTCTGTTGAAAGCGCGCGCAAGGCTCCGCTGCGACAAGCGAGCGGTTTCGCGGCGGAAGCTGGCTACTTAGAGAAATTCGGTGAGGGCTTCGCGCGATTGCAGCGAGAGAAACTCGATGGCGACGCCTTCGAGGAAATGGCGCACGATCCGGCCGCGCATATTGCCGAGCTGAACCGCGGTGCCAATCGGCGGGCGGATGTCGATATCGACAGCGGCACCAGAAAGCGACAGGTCCATCAGGCGGCAGGGATAACGTCGACCGTCCTCGAGGGTGAGCTGGACCGCGGTGTTCCGCGGCGTCAGTCGGTCGTGGCGACGGTCTTCAGGCAGGCCGAGTTCATGCTTGTTGGCGATCCAGGTCAGCTGTGCCGCAAGCTTTTCGCGCTTGCGGCCGGTCGCGACGATGGAAATGACGAAGCCGTCCTCCGTCAGTTTGGTAACAGTGCCTTCGATACGTCCGAGATGGTCGATATAGGCGATGACCCGCTCGTTTGCGCGCGGACGTCCTGCACAGGCGAAATTTACGTCGCCCGGCGACATGTCGATCACCTTGCAGACATATTCTTCATAATTGGCAAGCATCAGGCGTCCCTGCAGGTTCACCGCGACGCGCTGGAAGGCGCGCTGCTGTGCTGGGGGAGCCGTGTTGCTGTTCTGTGTTGCCTGAAAAGAATACATGGACGAACATTGTGAAATATTTCGCGACGGTAAAATGCTTAGCGGCAAGCTGTTAACATAACGTTCTTTGTGGGTGTTGCTTCGGCTGGAAATTGGCGGGCGGCTCGCGAAGTTAAGGTTAATACTTCCTTTTCGTTGCGCGGTTGTCGGGGCTATGGCAAATCATAACCAGAACGTATCGAAGCAATCTGCTTCAGCACCAACTGTCGGGTAGGGGTTAAACCCTGGGGACCCGATAAGCCGTTCGGCTCCGGCCGGACGGCTTTTTTTTGTCCGCGCGCTGCGCTATGGCTCGCATATGCGGTGGATGAAGAGTTCGCCGGCTTGCAGAGGTAAGACCCGATGGACGAACAGACGCCCCAGTCCGCAGATGAGCGTATCCTGCCGGAGGATGAAAAGCCTCGCAGGGAGCCCGTTTTCAATCTTCCGGCGGGAATTCTTCTTTCATTGGCGCTGCTTGCGGTGATTTACTTCGTCCAGACGGTATTGCTGTCGCCGGAAATGGCGAACTGGATGACGATCGAATTCGGCTTTTCGCCGATCCGCTATGCCTATCCGCTGGCCGGGCAGGGTTATGAATGGCTCTGGACGCCCGTCACCTATTCCCTGCTGCATGGCAGCCTGGAACATCTGGCTTTCAACGGTCTGTGGCTCGCGGCATTCGGTACGCCTGTCCTTCGCAGGATCGGGCTTGCACGGTTCCTGTTGCTGTGGGCGATTTCCTCGGCTGCTGGTGCGGCCCTCCATGCAGCAGTCAACTGGGGACAGCCAACGATACTGATTGGCGCGTCCGGCGCCGTTTCGGCCTTCATGGGCGCAGCCTGCCGATTCGCCTTCGGCGGACGGGCAAGACAGGCGGCTTCCTTCTTCGGCTATCATCCACCCCGGTTGTCGATTCTCGAATCCCTCCAGCAGAAGACGGTTCGGGTGTTCATCCTCGTCTGGTTCGTCGGCAATATCGTGGTTGCCTTCGGCGTCCCGTTTTTCGGCGATGTCGGCGCGGCCATTGCCTGGGATGCGCATATCGGCGGCTTCCTGCTCGGGTTCCTTGGCTTTGGGTTCTTCGACCCGGTTCGCGATCCGTATCGCCGCTCCTGAGCCGGATTCCGGCACATATTGCAATCTCCTTGGATAACAGGCACCATTTCCCCAATCGGAAACCGCATGGAGGTTGCGGCGTTCGATAAGGGTCTAACGACTGCGAAGGAGGAGAATATGTCTGTATCCGTCAGAAGCATACTCGAGGTGAAGGGGCGCAACGTTGTCACCGTTGGTCCCAATGTGACACTGGCCGAAGCAACCCGCGTACTTGAAGAAAACAGGATCGGTGCCGTCGTGGTTGTCGGCATGGAGAACCGCATTGTCGGCATCTTCACCGAGCGCGATGTTGTACGCGCCATCGGTCAGTCGGCAGGTGCTGCGCTCGACAAGCCGGTTTCTGCAGTGATGACGTCGAACGTCCATCGCTGCCGCGAGGACACCACCGTCAACGAGTTGATGGAAATGATGTCCAGCCGCCGCTTTCGCCACGTGCCGGTCGAGGAACAGGGCAGGCTCTGTGGAATCATATCGATCGGCGACGTCGTGAAGTCGCGCATTCGCGAGGTCGAACTCGAAGCCGAGCAGATCAAGGCTTATATCGCGGGCTGAGCGACCTGTTGGAAATGTTCGGCCGGAGCAATCTCCGGCCGGCAATGTTATGCCATCAGCGGGTGAAGGTTTCCTGCAGCCGCTTGAGATCGTTGATGCGCGCTTTCGTTTCCTCGTAGCCTCGCTCGATTGCTTCTCCGGCGCGATGGAATTCGGAAAGCCCTATATCGTTGAGACGCGGATGGAGTGCGAGATCCGGCGGGTCGCCGGCGAGTCTTGCACGCGAAATACGGTCCTGAATGATGTTGAAGGCCTGCACCATCACCCCGGTGAGACCGAGCCTGTGGCGATCCTTTGGAGGTGCATCGGAAACATCCGTGAGTTCGCCGGCCCTGTGCTTGACGACGGCGGACCGGCCGAAGAGGTCGTAATGCAGGTTGGCCGCGACCACCAGTGGCTGCTCATAGGCGCGGCAGACGGATACCGGCACGGGATTGACCAAGGCGCCATCGATGAGTGTGCGATTGTTGCAGTTGACGGGTTCGAAGATGCCCGGAAGCGCATACGACGCGCGCAACGCCGTGATGAGGTGACCGCTTTCGATCCACACTTCGTGGCCACTCTTGAGCTCGGCGGCGACAGCGACGAAGGGTTTCGGCAGGTCCTCGATCATCAGGCCCTGCAAATGCTCCTGCATTCTCTTGGTCAGGCGCATGCCGCCGAGCAGGCCGCCGCCACCGATCGTGAGATCGAGAAGCGACGCGATCCGGCGCATGGTGAGAGAGCGGGCGAAAGCCTCGAGCTCATCAAGTTTTCCAGCAAGATAGCAGCCGCCGACCAGGGCGCCGATCGAGGTGCCGGCAATCATGCTGACTTCGATTTCCGCCTCGTCGAGTGCCCGGAGAACGCCAATATGCGCCCAGCCGCGCGCAGCTCCGCCACCAAGGGCGAGCGCGATCTTGGTCTTTTTCGGTTTCTGTGGTTCGAGGGGCGGCGGCGCTACAGCCGTCGTACCTCCTGCTGCCGCATTCCGTGCGGACGCATTACCCTTGATACTCCAGTTCAGCATCTGCGCACTTCCTCACGGCTGAACAACTCCCAGTGCATCATTAGCGCACCGGATGCTTACCAAATCCTTTCGCGGCGGAGTGGGCGTGTTCGAAAATGCTCCGTCAGGCCTTCTTGTCCGGTCCGCCATAAATGGCATCGGGATCGAAGTGACGGTGATTGTCGGTGATGTCGAGGCGCGGCGTATCGCCGGAGAGCGATACACTCCGATAAAAGCAGGATCGACGCCCCGTGTGACAGGTTGCGTCGTGGCCAGCCACCTCGACCTTCAGCCAGACGGCATCCTGGTCGCAATCGGTCCGGATTTCCCTTACGCCTTGCAGATTGCCGGAACTTTCGCCCTTTTTCCAGATTTTCCCGCGCGAGCGGCTGTAATAATGCGCGATGCCCGTTTCGAGCGTCAGCGCGAGCGCTTCGGCATTCATATGCGCGACCATCAGGAGTTCGCCGTCGCGCGCGTCGGTAACGACGGCCGTCAGCAAACCCTTCTCGTCGAACTTCGGCGTAAAGCGGGTGTCTTCCTCAAGCGCGTGCTTGTCGGACGGGGGCGGATCGAAGGCGATCGTCGTCATGATGCATTCCTGAAAAGGGGCCTGAATGGGAGGCCTGAGAGAGGCGATGGAGATGCGCCGCTCAGCGGCCGCGCACCATCGACATGAAGCGGGCCTGCTCGGCGGCATTGTCCTTGAACCGGCCGGTGAAGGTGGTCGTGAGCGTAGTGGAGCCCGACTTCTGCACGCCGCGCATGGCCATGCACATATGTTCTGCCTCGATGAAGACGGCCACACCCTGCGGACGCAGGGTTTCGTCGATAGCGGTGGCGATCTGCGCCGTCATTGCTTCCTGCGTCTGCAGGCGCCGGCCAAACACCTCGACCACGCGGGCGATCTTGGAAAGACCGAGTACGCGACCGTCCGGCAGATAGGCCACATGCGCCTTGCCGATCACCGGCAGCATGTGATGTTCGCAATGCGAGAAGAACGGAATGTCGCGCACCAGCACGATATCGTTGTAGCCCGCGACTTCCTCGAAGGTCGTGCCGAGCACTTCGTCGATATCGGCATCGTAGCCGGCAAACAGCTCGCGATAGGCCTTCACCACGCGCTTCGGCGTGTCGAGAAGTCCTTCGCGGCTGGGGTCGTCGCCAACCCAGCGCAACAGCGTACGGACAGCCTCTTCAGCCTCTTCGCGGCTCGGGCGGTCGGTCTCGGACGATAGCTTGTTGACGATGGCATCCATGCCCATGGTCTCCCGATTCTTCGCGGTACGGACCGTCTGTTTCGCTTTCTCCGCCTGTAAATGCGTAACTAGGCTCATCTTGGCAAGTCCGTTCTTTCAATTCCTGAGCGACGGACCGGCGTCGCCCTTGTTTTGTTTGGATCGAATTCTCAACTCTCATATAATGGTGTTCGAGGCAGAGTGAAGGAATGTCGGCGCAACGGTGTGTTGCGTAAACTAGCTACAATGCGCCCGCCGCCTTGATCGTATAGTGGTTCAGGAGACCATAAAGACCCGCCATGGACGACATATATAATTCCAAGATTCTCGATTTCGCGGGTAACATCGTCCGTACCGGCCGGTTGGACGACGCAGATGCGGTCTCCGAGAAGCACTCGAAGCTTTGCGGCTCCCGCGTCAGAGTCTATCTCAAGATGGACGGAGATGTCGTGACCGACTTTTCCCATGAGGTGAGGGCTTGTGCTCTCGGTCAGGCATCTTCTTCGATCATGGCGCGCCATGTCGTGGGAGCGACAGCCGGGGAGGTTCGCGCCGCTCGTGACGATATGCTGACCATGCTGAAGGATGGCGGCGAAGGTCCCTCCGGCCGCTTCGAGGACATGCGCTTTCTGAAGCCGGTCCGTGACTACAAGGCCCGCCATGCCTCCACCATGCTGACCTTCGAGGCCGTCGTGGACTGCATCGACCAGATCGAAGCTGGCGCTGCCGCGACCGCGAAGGTAGGCTGACCCTATGTGCGACCAGCCGGGTTGCGGCCATGATCGGCCCCGGGCGGAGGCTCGGCGCGGACGAAATTATGTCGGTCCTTTCCGCAAGACCCCTGACCGGCTTCTCGGCATGGCGCTCATCAGGCTCTACCAGCTGACGCTCTCCAGTTTTGTCGGCAATTCATGCCGCCACATGCCGACCTGCTCGGAATACGGCTACGAGGCAATTGCCCGCCATGGTCTCTGGGCAGGTGGATGGCTGACCCTTTTTCGCGTCGGGCGCTGCGGACCCGGCGGCACCTGGGGCGTGGACCCGGTGCCGGAGGCGCTCGACAGGACCTATAACTGGTGGGCGCCATGGCGCTATTGGCGGGCCGGCCGCAAGCGGCGGGATATCGGCGGCAACGCCTGATTTCCTTTACTTCTTGACCGTTTCGGACTAATACGCGCCGCGTTACAGGCCGCACCGTTTGGGTCGGCTTTCAATCACCACCCGCATTCGTTGGCGGGACTGGATAAGGAGATATTCATGCCTGAATCTGTTTCCCTCACATTTCCCGATGGCTCCGTCCGCAGTTTCGCTGCCGGCACGACCGGCCGCGATGTTGCCGAGTCGATTTCGAAGTCGCTTGCCAAGAAGGCTGTCGCCATTGCGCTCGACGGCTCCCTGCGCGATCTCTCCGATCCTGTCGTTGACGGTACCATTGAAATCGTAACCCGCACCGATCCGCGTGCGCTGGAACTCATTCGCCACGATGCCGCCCACGTGATGGCTGAAGCCGTGCAGGACCTCTGGCCCGGCACGCAGGTCACGATCGGTCCGGTGATCGAGAACGGCTTCTATTACGACTTCAAGCGCGTCCACCCGGATACCCGCGAGGACTGGCCCTTCACGCCCGAAGATCTGCCGAAGATCGAAAAGAAGATGAAGGAGATCATCCAGAAGAACGCGGCCTTCACCAAGGAAGTCTGGTCGCGCGAAAAGGCGCGGGACGTGTTTGCCGACAAGGGCGAAGCCTACAAGGTCGAGCTGGTCGATGCTATCTCGGAAGGGCAGGACCTCAAGATCTACAGGCAGGGCGACTGGTTCGACCTTTGCCGTGGTCCGCACATGGCCTCCACCGGCCAGGTCGGCACTGCCTTCAAGCTGATGAAGGTCGCGGGCGCTTACTGGCGCGGCGATTCCACACGCCCCATGCTGACCCGTATCTACGGCACGGCCTGGGCCGAGCAGGAACAGCTGGACAACTACCTGCACGTTCTGGCGGAAGCCGAAAAGCGCGACCACCGCAAGATCGGCCGGGAAATGGACCTGTTCCATTTCCAGGAAGAAGGTCCGGGCGTTGTCTTCTGGCACGGCAAGGGCTGGCGCATGTTCCAGACCCTGACGGCCTACATGCGTCGCCGGCTGTCCGGCACCTATCAGGAAGTCAACGCGCCGCAGGTGCTCGACAAGTCGCTCTGGGAAACTTCCGGTCACTGGGGCTGGTATCAGGAGAACATGTTCGCGGTGAAGTCCGCGCATGCCTTCACCCATCCCGATGACGAGGAAGCCGACCAGCGCGTCTTCGCACTGAAGCCGATGAACTGCCCGGGGCACGTGCAGATTTTCAAGCACGGCCTGAAGTCCTACCGTGACATGCCCGTGCGTCTCGCCGAATTCGGCCTCGTGCATCGCTACGAGGCATCCGGCGCGCTGCACGGCCTTATGCGTGTTCGTGGCTTCACGCAGGACGACGCGCACGTCTTCTGCATGGAAGATCAGATGGCGGCCGAATGCCTGCGCATCAACGACCTGATCCTGTCTGTCTATGAAGACTTCGGGTTCAAGGAAGTGGTGGTCAAGCTTTCGACCCGTCCGGAGAAGCGCGTCGGTTCCGACGAACTCTGGGATCGTGCCGAAACGGTGATGATGGACGTGCTGAAGACCATCGAGGAGCAGTCCGGAGGACGCATCAAGACCGGCATTCTGCCGGGCGAGGGCGCTTTCTACGGCCCGAAGTTCGAATATACCCTGAAGGATGCCATCGGCCGTGACTGGCAGTGCGGCACCACGCAGGTCGACTTCAACCTGCCGGAACGCTTCGGTGCCTTCTACATCGACCAGAATTCCGAGAAGAAGCAGCCGGTGATGATCCACCGGGCGATCTGCGGTTCCATGGAACGATTCCTCGGCATCCTGATCGAGAACTTCGCCGGCCATATGCCGCTGTGGTTTGCGCCGACGCAGGTCGTGGTTGCGACCATCACCTCGGAAGCCGACGGCTACGGACAGGAAGTGGCGGATGCGCTGCGCGATGCCGGTCTCCAGGTCGAGACAGACTTCCGCAACGAGAAGATCAACTACAAGGTCCGCGAGCATTCGGTGACCAAGGTTCCGGTCATCATCGTCTGCGGCAAGCGCGAGTCCGAGGAGCGGATGGTCAACATCCGCCGTCTGGGTTCTCAGGATCAGACCGCCATGACGCTCGACGAAGCAATCAGGGCCTTGTCGCTGGAAGCCACGGCACCGGACCTGAAGCGGAAGCTGGCAGGCAAGGCCTCCGTCTGATTGTGATCATCTGACAGGGCCTGCGAACAGGTCTTGTCAGACATTTGTCACATCGTTGTTATACGGCCTTTGGGAATATGTAACGCTGGTTGAGGGGAATACCTTGCGTTTCGATGAGCTTTCCTACGCCAATGAACGTGACCCGCGCCTGAAGCGCTGGTTCATCCGGTCGATCGAGGGGCTTTCCGGCCGCGATCGCTTTGCCCGTCTCTACGACATCTGGCGCTCCGATATCGTCGGCAAAACCGACCGTGTCTTCGGCAAGATGCTCGATCTCATCGACGTGCACCTGAACGTGCAGGGGCAATGGCCACCAGCCAATCTTCCGCAAGGTCCGGTGGTCATCGTTGCCAATCATCCATTCGGCATCGGAGACGGTATCGCCATTCTGGCGCTCGCCGAGGAACTCGGCCGTCCTTTCCGGGTGCTGATCAACAATGAACTGCTGAAGGTGCCGGAAATGGCGCCTTACTCGCTGCCCGTTTCCTTCGAGGAGACCAAGGAAGCGATGGCGATCAACATGAAGACGCGCCACGAGGCCGTACGGCTCCTGAAGGACGGGGTGACCGTCATCGTGTTTCCGGCCGGGGGCGTTGCGACCGCCCGCCGTGGATTCGGTCGCGCGGAAGACCTTCCCTGGAAGATCTTCCCGGCCAAGCTCATCCAGGCTGCCGGAGCGAATGTGATCCCCGTCTATTTCGAGGGGCAGAACGGCCGGCTTTTCCACCTGGCCAGCAAACTGTCGCTGACCCTCAGGATTTCGCTTTTGATCCGCGAGTTCCGCCGTCTGTCGGGATCGACCATATCGGCACGTATCGGGGATCTGCTGAACTGGGAAGATCTGCGCGCCATCCCGGATCGCAAAGACATCCTCGCGCGGCTCTATGATGCCGTATTCTCCATGGCACCGGCGCATCGCCGTATGGTGTTGAAAAAGGCCGGCTGAGCCGCGAGCGAGCGGCTTACTTCGTCAGAAGCAGTTCGACATCGACGTTCTGGCCGGCGCTGACAGTGAAGTCTTTCTGGTAGATCTTGTCCTTGTTGCGGGCAATCGCGGTGTACTCGCCTTCCGCCAGTACCATGACCGGGAAGGCGCTCACGCTTTCCGCCACGATGTCGCCCGAGGAGGCAAGGACCGACCAGGCGGTGTCGGCGATCGCTTCGCCGCCCGCTTCCGAGACCAGTTTGAGATTGATCTGCGCCGCACGGTGCTGGATGGTCGCTTCGGTGAGCTTTCCTGCCTCGACCTTGATGTCGGCACGTACCACGGCATTGACCGAGCCGTATTCGGAAACGATGTGATAGGTGCCGGTGCTGAGGCGTACGATCGTATCCGGCTTCACGTCTTCGAGCACGAGACCGCGTTCGCCATCCGCCTGAATCTCGGAAGAGTAGACGTCGAACTTCAAGTCCTTGGCTGGAATGCGCGTGTCGGAACCCGATACGGCATTCAACAGGACGCCGCCGGCATCGAGCACCATGACCTGCTTTTCGACTTCGCCCTCGCTCGGTACCGACAGCTTTTTCGTGGCGCCTGCACGGCCGAAGGAAACGTTGACGAAATAATCGCCCGGTTCGAGCTGGAAGTCCGCCGAGCCGCCTTCGGCGCTTGCCAGAAGCGGCAGCTTGCCGTCGCTGCCGGGAATGGGGCTGAAGACACGCCAGGAGAGACCCTGCTGCATCGGTTCGCCATCGCTGGTGAGCTTGGCTTCGAGCGCGACACTCTTCGATGTGGACCGGGCCGGTGCCGTCTGGCTGAAATTGGGAGAAAACGCATTCAGCTTCGGCATCTTGGTGGTGCCGTTAAGCTGCTTGAAAGACTGGAATGCATCTTCACCGCGTGCCGGTGTCATGGCAAACAGTGTTGCGGCCACGACGAACAACAGGCGTGCAGCGCGGGAATGACAGGTCATGTATCGCACAATTGGTTGACTTCTACTCCAATGACAGCAACTTCAATCGCAATGCGATGGCAATTTCAAGACGTGTCCGCCATCAAGAAAGCCGGAAAGTGCTCCTGAATGAAAAATGATATGAAACTCATCGATTATCTCGCCGTCCGCCGCTCCATTCCCGCCTTCCAGATGAGCGAACCGGGACCGACGACCGCCGAACTCGAACAGATTCTCACGCTGGCCGTCCGTGTGCCTGATCACGGCAAGATCGCCCCCTGGCGGTTTATCGTCTACCGCGGCGAAGAGAGGGTTCGCATTGGCGAGGAACTGCTCGCCATGGCGCTCCAGAAGAATCCTGACCTTTCCGAGGAGATGGTCAATGTCGAGCGCACCCGGTTTACCCGTGCGCCCGTCGTGATTGCGGTGGTCAGCACCGCCGGCCCGCATGTGAAGATCCCTGAATGGGAGCAGGTGATGTCCGCGGGCGCGGTTTGCCTCAACCTCCTGATGGCTGCCAATTCCGTCGGCTTCGTATCCAACTGGCTCACCGAATGGTTCGCCTATGATAAGCGGGCCTATCCGTTGCTCGGGATCAAGCCGGGCGAGAAGGTGGCTGGCTTCATCCATATCGGTTCCACGACCTTCCCGGCGACCGAGCGCCCGCGTCCGGCTCTTGCGGATGTGGTCACATGGGTGGGAGACGGAGACTGATGTTCTACGAGACGGAAACCAACCGCCACGGCCTCGCCCACGATCCCTTCAAGGCAATCGTCGCGCCGCGGCCGATCGGCTGGATCGGCACGCGCGGACGGGATGGCTCGGTCAATCTTTCTCCCTATTCCTTCTTCAATGCCGTGAGCGATCGACCGAAGATCGTTATGTTTTCCTCCAGCGGCCGCAAGGACTCGTTGAAGAATGCCGAGGAGACCGGTGTTTTCACCGCGAGTTTCGCCGGTTTCGATCTGGTGGAAAAGGTGAACCTTTCCTCGGTCGTCGTTCCTTACGGTGTAAGTGAATTCGAGATTGCGGGCCTCACTGCCGTGGAAGGGCGCCTGGTTTCCGCTCCTTTCGTCGGCGAGGCCGTTGCGGCGCTCGAATGCCGCGTGACCGAGGTTCATACCCTGAAGACGCTTGAAGGCGGCGCTTCGGACAGCCATGCCGTGTTTGGCCAGGTGGTCGGCATCCACATCAACGAAAGCGTCATCCGCAACGGCAGGTTTGACGTGGCGCTGGCACGGCCTGTGGCGCGATTGGGTTACATGGACTTCGCCGAACAGGCGCCGGTCTTCGAAATGTTTCGCCCCGAGGCACCGAAGAAGCTCTAACCCGCTTCTTCGGGCGTTGCTGCATCGCTGTCGCGGGTCGCACGGATTGCCGCGGCCTGCGCCGGTTCGGACATAACGAGCGCCGCAAAGCCGTCCTGCCGGGCACGGGCGCAAGCCTCGGCAAGAGCGTCGCCCGACAGTTCCGGCTCCAGCCAGCCGAAGGCGGACACGCCGGCATTGGCCGCGGCCAGCAGCGTCATCTCCCGAGCGGGACGGAGCGCTCCGACCGCACTGCCGTTCTGCTCCAGTCCCTTGGGATTCCATCCCAATCCCATGAGGCGTGGGGTCCGTCTCGCAAAGCTCTCCGCATTGAGTAAGCCTGCCGGATTGTCTCCCACAACCGCAAGAATCGCGGTCTGGCCTACGGGAAGTTGCCGGATGGCTTCTTCCGCGGAAAGCAGCGTATCCAGCCGCTGGAGGTCTGAGCCGTTCCGTGTGTTGCCGAGCACGATTCCCCGCGGAAGCGATTCCATCAGTCTCGCTAGCTGTGCCGCAAGCGCGTCATTGTCCGGATTGTTGTTGAGATAGGCAAGGCGCGGGATACCGCCCTGGCCTTCTTCAACGGGGGGCTTAGGGAGCTGACCACTGCCGTTCACGATGATTGCATCCGCCGCATGGGCCACGTCGCCGACCTCGAATGAGGAAGTGATCGCAAGCAGGATCCGCAATGAAGGTCCCTTGAGGATATCGTTGGCGTCGTTGGCCAGATTGGCCTCCCGGTTAATGAACATGGTGAACTGAATGTTAAACCTTTTGCCGTTACCGTGAAACCATAAGCCAAGTGATCTTACGCGGCTTCTCAGGGCTTGGTTGGGTTTTGCAGTGATCGTTGAGGCTTTTCTTCGTTGGGTAGAGACGGCAAAGGCTGGAGACAGGGCACGAGCGGCCAATGCGCTGGCGAGGGCCTATCTCCGCTCCAGCATGGCTCCCCAGGAACGGCAGGCCGCTCATATGGCGATGACCTGTCTGCTCGATGATCCTTCTCCGCGTGTGCGTCTGGCCCTTGCCGAAGCCCTTGCCGAATCCGATTCTGCTCCGCGTGGCCTGATGGTCTCTCTTGCCGAGGACCAGCCGGAGATTGCTGCGACGGCTATTCTGCGTTCCCCCGTGCTGGGTGATATGGATCTCGTCGATCTTGCCGGTCGCGGCAATGCCGAGACGCGTGCCCTCATCGCCGCCCGCCCATTGCTGTCGCGGGTCGTTGCTGCAGCGCTCGCCGAGATAGGCGATGCGGGTGAAGTCTGCGTATTGCTGGAAAATGAAAGCGCCGGCATTTCCCGGCTGACCCTGCGCCGGATTGCGGAACGTCACGGCGCCGATGACGAGGTGAGGGCGCTTCTGCTATCCCGCGACGATCTTCCCGCTACCGTGCGCCAGATCCTTGTCGGCGTTGTCACCGAAGCACTGACCGGCTCCGATTTTGTGCTCGCCGCCATCGGTGCGCGCCGCATGGAAAGGCTTGCCCGCGAAGCAGGTGCGGCCGCATCCATCGTCATTGCCGGAACGGCTACGCCTGAAGAATTGCCATCGCTGGTCGAACAGTTGCGGACCGATGGACGCCTGACGCCCGCTTTCCTGATGCATGCGCTTTGCGTTGGGCGGACGGACTTCTTCGCGTCGGTCGTCGTGGCACTTTCCGGTCTAGAAGAGCGACGTGTTCGGGCCATTCTGGCGACGGGACGCTTCCACTCGGTGCGGGCACTGCTCGAGAGCGTTGGTCTGGCCCGCGACATCAGCCCGCTTTTCGTCGATGCGATCATGCTGTGGCGCAACGCCGTCCTGTCGTCCCACGCTGCCGAAGTGGACAATATCGCCTCGCGCCTGATGGCGCGTTACCGCGATGACGTCCCACGCGCATCGGCCAAGGCGGAACTTTTGGAAATGGTCGAGAAGCTGGCGATATCGGAAGAGCGGCGTATCGCTCGCGATTATGCGAGCGGCATCGCTTTCGCGGCCTGAGGTCGCCCGTTACGGAACGACCTTCTTTGCCACCCAGGAATAGCTGTCGGCTACGACGTGGAGTGGCGTTGCAAACACCATCTTGATGTCGGAGGTTTCGGGCAGCACGTGGCGGATCTTCGAGATCGCGCGGGCGGCAAGCGACTGGCGCTCTTCTTCCGGCAGTGTTGCAGCCGGACCGGGCAGGGCGGCCGGTTCGTCGACGGCTGGCTTGGCTGAGCCTTCCGGAGGTGTTTGCAAATCCGCAGTCTGCTTGTCCGGCGGCTGGCATACTGCAACCACCATCGGGTAGTTGATGCCGGAATATCCCTCCAGCACCTTTTCCGTGGCGGCGTCGCAAAGTTCCACAGAGACGAAATGCTCCTGGGCGGTTGCTACATAATGGCATTCGTTGACGCTGTCGTCGCAGCCGAGAATGGTCATGACGATAAGGGCGGCTTGCATGGAAAACCCGTTTTCGAAAATGGATGGGGATATCGATGTGCTTTCCTCACTTTCAACCAGAGGAATGCAGCCGAAGCAAGACGATAGCAGGGCGTTAGGGCGGCGATCTTGACCGATCGGTGGCATTTGGCTGAAGCTGCCACCCGATTGTGGAAGGAGAGTGCCATGTCCGTCACCATTGCCCGCGAACCGGTTCGTCAGAGAGCCGTGATCGCCCTTCTCGAACAATCGGACGCCTATATGGCGACGCTTTATCCGGCCGAGAGCAATCACCTGCTCGATGTAAACTCGCTGGAGAAGCCCGAGGTGTCGTTCTTCGTGGCACGGAAAGATGGCGAGATCGTGGGATGCTGCGCTCTCGTGGAGGCGGGTGACGGTACAGCCGAGATAAAGCGCATGTTCGTGTCGCCCGATGCGCGCGGCCTTGCGATCGGCCGCCTTCTGATGGAGGCTCTGGAGGATGGGGCTCGAACCATGGGACTTGGCGCCATCCGCCTTGAGACGGGAATAAGCCAGCCGGAAGCGATCGGGCTATATCGGCGCTTCGGTTTCGAGGAAATTCCGCCTTTCGGTTCCTATCGGCCCGATCCCTTGAGTCTGTTCATGGAAAAGCGGCTGGCGGGCTGACTGCCTGTACCGGCGGTGCGGTAATTCACTCGTAAAGCGTCAAGCAATGCCCTTGGCGCGGCGGCAAAAATATGAAAAAGGAAATCAACATTTAGCCTCCGGCCTCGGAGGCGACCTCTATTTCCATTCCTTACGGACTGATCATGCTTCGCAGGTTCTTCGCTTTCTATTGGCCTTATCGCGGCCTGTTCGTCCTCGATTTCGGCTGCGCCGTATTGTCGGGCGTGCTTGAGCTCGGCTTCCCGATGGCCGTGAAATCCTTCGTCGACGATCTCCTGCCGAGCGGCCAATGGGGCCTGATCGTCGGAGCTTCGCTCGCCCTGCTGGCGATCTACCTGCTCAATACCGTGCTGATGGCGACTGTGACCTACTGGGGACACATGCTCGGCATCAACATCGAGACGGATATGCGCCGCCTCGCTTTCAGCCATATCCAGAAGCTTTCTTTCCGTTACTTCGACAACGAGAAGACCGGTCATCTCGTGGGACGCCTTACCAAGGATCTGGAAGAGATCGGCGAGGTCGCCCATCACGGTCCGGAAGACCTGTTCATCGCGATCATGACCTTCATCGGCGCGCTTCTGTTGATGCTGTCGATCAATGTCGAACTGGCATTGCTGACGGCTGCCATCGTTCCGCTCACCGCCTGGGTCACCAGCCGCTACGGCAAGCGCATGACCGATAACTTCCGTGCGCTTTTCGGCCGCGTCGGCGACTTCAATACGCGTATCGAGGAGAATGTCGGCGGCATTCGCGTGGTACAGGCCTTCGCCAACGAGGATCACGAAAGAACGCTTTTCGAGCGGGATAACCAGAGCTATCGGCACACCAAGCTCGCCGCCTACAGGATCATGGCCGCCAGCGTTTCGATGAGCTACATGAGCATGCGCCTGATCCAGATGGTGGTGATGATCACCGGCGCCTATTTCGTCCTCGCGGGTGACCTGTCGAATGGCGGTTTCGTCAGCTTCCTGTTGCTGGTCGGCGTCTTCTTCCGTCCCGTCGAGAAGATCAACTCCGTCATCGAGACCTATCCCAAGGGCATTGCCGGCTTCCGCCGTTTCGTCGAACTCATCGACACCGAGCCGGATATCGCCGATGCGCCGGATGCCGTCGAGGCGCCGCAGTTCAAGGGCGATATCGCCTTCCGGTCGGTAAGCTTCGGTTATACACCGGAAAAACCGGTACTGCGTGGCATCGACCTCGACATCAAGGCCGGTGAAACCATCGCTTTCGTCGGACCGTCCGGTGCCGGCAAGACGACGCTTTGCTCGCTGCTGCCGCGTTTCTACGATGTCACCACGGGCGCGATCACCATCGACGGACACGATATCCGCAAGCTGACGCTTGCCTCGCTGCGCAGCCAGATCGGCATCGTCCAGCAGGATGTCTTCCTGTTCGGCGGCACGGTGCGCGAGAACATCGCCTATGGCCGTCTCGGCGCGTCCGAGGTTGAGATCATGGAGGCCGCCCGCCGGGCGAAGCTCGACGGCGTCATCGCCGGCATGCCGCAGGGGCTCGATACCGTGATCGGCGAGCGCGGCGTCAAGCTTTCCGGTGGCCAGAAGCAGCGCATGGCAATCGCCCGCATGTTCCTGAAAAACCCGCCGATTCTCATTCTGGATGAGGCGACGTCGGCGCTCGACACGGAAACCGAGCGGGCGATCCAACAATCGCTCAGCGAACTCTCCGAGGGCCGCACGACCTTGGTCATCGCCCACCGCCTGGCAACGATCCGCGACGCTTCTCGGATTGTGGTGGTCGATGCGAGCGGTATTTCCGAGATTGGCACTCATAGCGAGCTGCTGCGCGCCGGTCGTGGCTATGCGCGGCTGTACGAGGCTCAGTTCGGACAGCTGGGCGCGGCGGAGTAATCCGCCGCTTTCACGGCTTGATTTGTGCTCTGCCACAGCGCCGGGTATCCCAGTCGGACGTGCAGAGGCTGGCTCTAGCTTCCTGAAACTTACGTCATCGACCCGCAAATCGATTCTGATTTGCGGGTCGATCCGTTAGAACTTGCGTGACAGATCGATGTTGAAACGCTGGCTCTGCAGACCGTCGCGGTCGAGTGTCGCGCTGTAGCGTCCGGTCATCGTTCCGGCTTCGCTGGCCGCGAGTGTGAGCCCGAACCCGACCGTCAACCGATCACGACTGCTGTCCGAGCCGGGGACCACATAGTCGATCGGCCAGCCACTGTCGGCATAGGTTACCGTGGTGTCGCTGCTGCTGAGGAAATCATGCGAGAAGTCCAGCGTCAGCTCGGGTGTCAGGACCGCGCTTTCAAGGTCGATATCGTATCCGACGGAAAGGTCGAGCGTTGCTGTTACGCTGTCCGCCTGCTGGCGGCCGATCAGGGCATTTTCCCAGTCCGTACCGCTTTCCTGGACACTGTCGAGGATGGAGCGTGAGCCGCTGAGGCGACCATAGGATGACAGGGAGACCTCGCCGATGCGGTAGTCATAGCCGCCGGTTACGGCTGCGTAGAATTGCCGACCGCTGCGGCTCGCTTCCGCTGCTTGGCCCGTCATGGACGTGATGCGCAGCGAATCGAAGTCCAGAATGCCCGCGCCGAGCAGCCCGTCGACGAAGAAGCCGCCGCCGGGCTGGTAGAGACCGTAGAGCGTGGCGCTGGCGGCCTTGTTCACACTGGTCGTTCCGCTATCCCCGATGTCTGAACGGTCGCGCGAGAAGCCGATGGCGACGCCACCGATAAAGGTGTCGGTCAGCCTGTAGTCGAGGCCTGCTGTCAGTGAAACGGTGGTGTGGTCGATGTCGCTTGCGCCATCCTTGCCGGAGGAGTCGCCAAGATTGACCGAGCCGCCGCTCCAGAAGGCGAGATCGCCACCGGCAATCGGTGAGCAGCCGGCGCTTGCGGAGACAGGCGCTTGTCCGTCAGTAGTATCGGTCAGGCTGATACCGAGGCTGTTCTCAAGGCATCGTTTGCCGCGCAACGATTTCAGGTGCTGCTGGACATTGTCGATCTGGCTGTCGGCGAGGCGCTTTCCAGCTTCCGCCTGGGCTTTGACGAGGCCGACGAGATCGGCATCGGCGGAAAGATCGGGGCGCGCTGTCACGCTGAAGGTGATGGTTGCCGGTGCCGAAACGCCGGAGGCGCTCGTCAGGGTGTAGGTCGCGACGACCGTGCTGCCGGAGAAGGCGGGGCTTGCGGTAAAGCGCAGCCGATAGCGCCCTTCGCGAATGGCCGATGCGATTGCAGCGCCGCTGTCGGCTGCGGCCGTATCGCCGAGAATGATGGTGGCGGTACCTGCGGACTGAGGCGAAAGCGATACCAGATCGGCACCGGTGAACGGGCCGCCGGTCGCGCCCTCGGTCAGGTCGACCGTGGTCGTGAGGCCGGAAGTCGCGACGCTCGACATGGAAGGCGCAACCGGCAGCGCGTCGCCGATGGCGAGAACAACACTGGCTGACGTCGTGGCTCCATAGGCATCGGTCGCGGTCAGGGTGAGCGGGAATTCACCGCTGACTGTCGGAGTGCCGGACAGGATTGCCGAGGCGGCGTCAAAACTTATTCCGGCGGGCAGGCTCCCTGTTATCGCATAGCTGTAGGGAGCGCCGCCATTGCTGGCGGTAAATGTTTGCGAGAAAGCCTCATTCTCCCGAAGGGTGAAACGCCCCGTGGGGTTAAGTGCAAGTGTCGGAGCCGTGACCGTGATTGTTACGGTGGCTGCCGTCGAGGTGCCGCTGCCATTGGCGGCGGAGTAGGTGAAGCTGTCAGGGCCGGAATAGCCTGCTGTCGGCGTGTACGTAATCGCTGCGCCGGAGGCCGTGGCGGTTCCGTGAGCGGCGGCTGTCTCGACCGTAACGGTTGATGCAGCGCCACCGGAAAGATTGAGCGTGATAGCGTTGCTGCCGCTATTGGCTGCGACCGTTGCCGAGGCGTTGCCTGCGACGGGTGCTGCGATTGCGATGGCCACGGTATAACTCTGGCTTCCGGTGGCTCCATAGACGTCGGTCGCGGTGACGGTGAAGGTCTGGCTTTCGACGGTCGTCGGTGTTCCCGAGAGTGTGCCGTCAGTTGCCAGTGTCAGGCCGGCAGGCAGGCTGCCCGAGGTGACAAGGAAAGTATAGGGCGCTGTACCGGAATTTGCTGAGAGAGCCTGACCGTAGGATACGGCGGCGGTGCCGTCGGGCAGGGTGGAAGGGGTGAGCGCAAGCGTTGGTTGGCTGACCGTGATCGTCACTGTGGCGGCCGTCGAGGTGCCGCTGGCATTGGTAGCGCTGTAGGTGAAGCTGTCAGGGCCGGAATAGCCTGCTGTCGGCGTGTATGTAATCGCTGCGCCGGAGGCCGTGGCAGCGCCGTGGCCGGGAGCCGTCTCGACCGCAACGCTTGAAGCCGTTCCACCCGAGAGATTGAGTGTGATGGGATTGTCGCTGCTGTTGGCTGCGACCGTTGCCGAGACGTTGCCTGCGACGGGTGCCGCGACTGCGATGGCCACGGTGTAGCTCTGGCTTCCGGTGGCTCCGTAGGCGTCCGTCGCGGTGACGGCGAAAGTATGGTTTCCTTCGGCTGTGGGTATGCCCGACAGCGTGCCGTTCGTCGAAAGCGTCAGGCCGGCGGGCAGGCTGCCTGACGTGACCACAAAGGTATAAGGCGCGGTGCCATTGTTCGCCGAGAGCGCTTGGCTATAGGCCAAGGCAGCGGTGCCGTCGGGCAGGGTGGAAGGGGTGAGCGCAAGCGTCGGGGCCGTCACGGTGATGGTCACGGTGGCGGCCGCCGATGTGCCGCTGGCATTGGTGGCCGTGTAGGTGAAGCTGTCAGAACCGGAATAGCCGGCGGTTGGCGTATAGGTGATCGAGGTGCCGCTTGCTGTTGCCGTGCCATGGCTGGCGGCGCCGGTTACGGCAACGCTGCTGGCCGTACCGCCGGAGACGGAGAGCGCCATGCTGTTGCTGCTGCTGTTTGCCGCGACCGTTGCATTCACGTTACCGGCGACGGGCGGTGCGATGGCGACGACAAGGTCGTAGTTCCTGGTTCCGGTCGCGCCGTAGATGTCCTGGGCAATCACAGTGAAGGAACTCGTTCCGTGTTGCGTCGGCGTGCCGGAAAGGACGCCGCCATCCGTCAGGGTCAGGCCCGCCGGGAGACTGCCGGACACGACCCGGAAACGATCGAGTGGCCCACCCAGCGTATAGCCAAGGGTCTGGAAGTAAGACTGGCCGGCCACTCCATCGGGCAGGCTGGACGGAGTGATCGACAAGGTCGGCGCGGTCACCGTGACGGAGACCGTTACGGTCGATGAAAGGCCCGAGGCGCCATCGGTCACCTTGAAGGTGAAGCTGTCCGTGCCTGAATAGCCGGCGAAGGGGGTGTAGCTCAGCGTTGCGCCGTTGACGCTGGCAGAGCCATGGCTTGGAGTCGAAACTGTAGTCACCGATTCCGTGCCAGAAACCGTTACGCCGATCGTGTTGTTGCTGCTGTTGGCCGAAACCGTTACGGCCAGATTCGCGGCACTCGGTGCGACGTTCAGTGTCATCGACTGGTCTTCACTGAAACTCGTACTGTCCGTCGCGCGAAAGCTGAAGCTGTAGGAGCCTGATGCGGTCGGCGTTCCGGAAATCGTGCCGCTTGAGCTATCCAGCGAAAGGCCCGGTGGGAGGGCCCCCGAGGCGATCGAATAGCTATAGGGAGGTGTAGCACCCGATACTGTGATGGTTTGACTGTAGGCGGTTCCCACGCGGCCAGATGGGAGTGTTGAGGCTGAAAAGTCTATTTCCGGCAATACAGTTACCTGATAGGTCGTGTCTTTCGTGATGCCCGAATATTCAATCCTGACAGAAAAGGTGTCGGTGCCGACAAAACCGGCAGCGGGCGTGTACGTCAGGTCAGAGGTCGAGTCGATCACGAAGTCTACCCGCCCATGCTGGGCGAAGGCGGTGATCTGGATGGACCACGAGTCGAGATCTGTCGGGATGCCGGATGCAAACCTGATTGTGGCGTCCCGCTTGGTCTCGAGATTTACGTTGGCCGCATGGGCGACAAGTGAACCAAGGCACAAGATCAGGCTGGCCAAGGCCAGAAGCCGGGCGACGCAGCCTGTCCCAAATTTGAAATTTACCCGATGCATTGGATGCCCCACTCAACTCGTTTGCCGCGACGTTTCCGAAGTCCGGGCTTGAGGCCCGAGGAGGTTCGCTGATGGGACGCTTCTACGTGCAGGGAAGGTTTAAGGGGCGTCCAAAGTTGGACCCAATGCGGGGGTCAACGGCCAAATCTGGTCATTTTCCCGAGGGAGGGAAGCCGTTGCGGCTTTCATTACTTGAGGTGGAAGGGTGAACGGCCGTTCCGCCAGTGTTCAACGGGAATATCCGCGCGTGAGCCGATTGGCTCGAAGCTATGGTTGCAGGCCTGTTTCGCAGCCGGGCAACAAACTCATTCGCCGCCGGCATACCGGGCGGCAACCATAAGATCGACATTCGCGGGCAAGCCGAGCCGCGTTCGCTCTGTAGCGGAGAGAGATGGGCCTGCTTGCGGGTGCGAAAGCAGCCTTCACCGGCCAAGCGGCAATCCGCACGGCGTCAACGATGGTTTCCGCAGCGTTGTGGGCACTCACCGTACGGGGATGTTGCTCGCCTCAGATGTCGAGGTTTTCCGCAAAAGCCGCCCGGTCCTGGATGAAGCGGAAGCGCGCTTCCGGCTTGGTTCCCATCAGGGCGTCCACCGCATCGCGGGTTCCCTCGAAGTCGACCTCGTCGATCCCGACGCGCAGCAGCGTGCGCTTGGCGGGATCCATCGTGGTTTCCTTGAGCTGTGCGGGCATCATCTCGCCCAGACCTTTGAAGCGGCCGATCTCGACCTTCTTGCCCTTGAATACCGTCTCCATCAGCTCCGCACGGTGGGCGTCGTCGCGGGCATAGACCGTCTTCGCACCCTGTCGGATGACGTAGAGCGGGGGAACCGCGAGATAGAGATGGTCGCCGCGGATCAGTTCCGGCATTTCCTGATAGAAAAACGTGATCAGCAGCGAGGCGATGTGCGCGCCATCGACATCGGCATCGGTCATGACGATGATGCGCTCGTAGCGCAGGTCCTCGTCACGATACTTGGAGCGTGTGCCGCAGCCAAGCGCCTGGATGAGATCGGCGATCTGCTGGTTTGCCATCAGCTTGTCGCGGCTGGCGCTGCCGACGTTGAGGATCTTGCCTCGCAGCGGCAGGATGGCCTGGTTGGAGCGGTTGCGCGCCTGCTTGGCGGAGCCACCTGCCGAATCGCCTTCGACGATGAAGAGTTCGGCGCCTTCGGCCGTGTTCTGTGAGCAGTCGGCCAGCTTGCCCGGCAGGCGCAGCTTGCGCACCGCGGTCTTGCGGTTGACTTCCTTCTCCTTGCGGCGGCGCAGGCGCTCTTCCGCCCGCTCGATCACCCAGTCGAGCAGCTTGGCCGCTTCGGCAGGATTGTCGGCGAGATAGTGGTCGAAGGGATCGCGCAACGCGTTTTCAACGATGCGCTGCGCCTCGACGGTCGCAAGCTTGTCCTTGGTCTGGCCGACGAACTCCGGCTCGCGGATGAAGACGGAGAGCATGCCGACGGCGGAAATCATCACGTCGTCGGTGGTGATCTCCTTGGCGCGCTTGTTCTGCGTCAGTTCGGCATAGTTCTTCAGGCCCTTGGTCAGCGCGATGCGCAGACCCGCTTCATGCGTGCCGCCTTCGGCCGTCGGGATGGTATTGCAATAGGAATGAACCTGCGGATCGCCGCCATACCAGGTGATCGCCCATTCCAGCGCACCGTGGCCGCCGGTCTTTTCCGTTCGGCCGGCGAAGATCTCGCGGGTGACGGTGAAGTCCTTGCCGAGCGTCGCCGACAGATAGTCCTTCAGGCCGCCGGGAAAGTGGAAGACAGCCTTTTCCGGGATGTCGCCGCCCGGCGGGACAACGCCCGGATCGCAGCTCCAGCGGATCTCGACGCCGCCGAAGAGATAGGCCTTTGAGCGTGCCATGCGAAAGATACGCCCGGCGTCGAACTTGGCGTGATCACCGAAGATCTGGGCGTCGGGGTGGAAGCGAACGCGGGTGCCGCGCCGGTTATGCACGTCGCCGAGTTCCTGCAATCCGCCCTGCGGTATGCCGCGGGAAAAGGTCTGGCGATAGAGCTTGCGGTTACGGGCGACCTCGACTTCGAGAATGTCGGAGAGCGCGTTGACGACCGAAATGCCGACGCCGTGAAGACCACCGGAGGTCTCATAGGCCTTGCCGTCGAACTTGCCGCCGGCGTGGAGCTTGGTCATGATGACTTCGAGCGTCGACTTGCCGGGAACCTGCGGATGGTTCTCAACCGGAATGCCGCGACCGTTATCGGTAACCGTCAGGCAGCCATCGAGATCGAGGTGGACCTCGATGAAATTCGCATGGCCTGCGACCGCTTCGTCCATCGAGTTGTCGATGACTTCGGCAAACAGGTGGTGCAGGGCCTTTTCGTCCGTGCCGCCGATATACATGCCCGGCCGCATGCGCACGGGCTCGAGCCCTTCCAGCACGCGGATCGAGGATGCGCCATAGTCGTCGCCACCAGCGGCAGGCGCAGGTGTCGGCGCTACCGGCGCAGCGGCGTGCGGCTGTTCCTGATGCGGGGCAGGGCTCGCCGGAGTTTCGGGAGCCTCGGTCTTCTGCGCAAGCGGCAGTCCGGCGAAGAGATCGTTGTCGTCCATGGCTTCGTTCGATAATCTGTCGGTTATGTTGGCGTCAATGGCAGGGCCTTGCGCGCAAATCGCCTGAAACCCGTGTCACTCTTGCGAATCGCCGGGATTTTGCCAGAAAGGCGAGGCAGGCGCGACTTTGCCTGCAGGCCGCCGCGTGAAATTTCATTGAAGCATTGCGTGTCCGCCGGGGCGAAGGCAAGGCTGACCGGGCGAGGAGACGCATTCCCGATGCAAATGTCCACAGTTCATTTCCGCGGTGCGGCCGCTGTCGCATCGCTTCTGACCGTTCTGCTCGCTCCGCAGGCTCGCGCCGAGGCGGTGGCGCCTTTCAAGGACGATCTCTTTTCCAACCCGATGATTATCGAAAGTCGGGATGGCGGCGACTTCGAAGTGGTCGACTACGAGGAAATGCGCGACATCAACGGTCGCGACCAGATACCCGAGCGACGGGTGAAATCGCGATATGTCGATCTCGGCATCAAGCGGCAACAAGTGAACGAGACGCTGGCCCTAGCGACCGGTCCGCTCGACGTGACGCGGGTAGGGGTGGCCGAAAATGCGGCTTTCACCGTCATCTTCATCCATGGACGGGGTGGAGATCGCAGGCTCGGCGCTAACGATTATTCCTTTGGCGGCAATTTCAATCGCTTGAAGAACCTCGCCGTCCGCAATGGCGGAACCTATTACGCACCCTCCGTGGCGTCCTTCGATGCAGTAGGCGTAGCCACGGTTTCCGCGCTGATCGGCGATATCGCCGCCCGTTCTCCGGGAAAGCCGGTCGTGCTGGCCTGCGCCTCCATGGGTAGTTTCATCTGCTGGGGCGTGACTCGGGATGCAGCGGTCGTCGAGAAACTCGGCGGCATGGCGATCCTTGGCGGCGCGACCGATCCCGATTTTGCCAAGAGCGCGGCTTACAAGCGCAAGCTGCCGATCGCCTTCACCCATGGCAGCCGTGACAGCGTCTATGCGGCGGCCGATCAGGTCGCGCTTTATGACCGGTTGCACAAGGCCGGTTATCCGACCCGGTTCACTCTTTTCGAGACCGGATCCCATGGCACGCCGGTGCGGATGAGCGACTGGCGGCAGATCCTCAACTGGCTGTTGAAACCACGCTGAAAATGGAGGCGGAAAGCAGTGACTGCTAATAAATACCGCAAATTTGAGCCGGATTTTCACCATATCGCCTGATTTAGCGGCGAATTTTCCCTCGCAAGCTTTTCATTGCCCCCTTGATTTGCTAGGTCCCCGACAACGAAGCTGGGGTTGGATTATCGACATGACACCGAATGTTCGTCCGCTTGTCGCGGGAAACTGGAAGATGAACGGTACACGGGCCTCGCTCGACCAGATCAAGGCGATGGCCGAAGGCGTCGTGTCGCCGCTCTCGGAAAAGGTCGAGACGCTGATCTGCCCGCCGGCGACGCTGCTTTATGTCGCAACCGCGCTTTGCACCGACAGCCCTCTGGCGATCGGTGCGCAGGATTGCCATCAGAACGCCTCCGGCGCTCACACCGGCGATATTTCGGCTGAAATGATTGCCGATTGCTTCGGTACCTATGTGATCGTCGGCCACTCCGAACGCCGCACCGACCACGCAGAGACGGACCATCTCGTCCGCGCCAAGGCAGAGGCAGCCTATGCCGCCGAGCTGACGGCGATCATCTGCATCGGCGAGACCGCGGACGAGCGCAAGTCCGGGCAGACTCTGGACATCCTGAAGCGGCAGCTCGCCGGCTCGGTGCCGGATGCGGCAACCGCTGCAAACACCGTCATCGCCTACGAGCCGGTCTGGGCGATCGGTACCGGCCTGACCCCGACAGTTTCTGACGTCGAGGAAGCCCATGCTTTCATGCGGGCCGAACTGGTCAAGCGCTTCGGCGACGAAGGCAAGGGCATGCGCATTCTCTATGGCGGCTCGGTCAAGCCTTCCAACGCCAGGGAGCTGATGAGCGTCGCCAATGTCGACGGCGCGCTGATCGGTGGCGCGAGCTTGAAGGCGGCGGATTTCCTCGCCATATACAGGGCGTATGAAGAACTCACCGCCTAAAAAACGGGCGAGGGGCTTTCATTGGCGCGGTCTCTCGTGTAGAGAGCCGCCAAACATCGCTATTTTGTCCGCTCAGGGCAGGACGGAAATTCCATGCAGACTGTATTGATTGTCATTCATCTCATGATCGTGCTGGCGCTCGTCGGCGTAGTGCTGATCCAGCGTTCCGAAGGCGGTGGCCTTGGTATTGGTGGCGGCTCCGGCTTCATGTCGGCGCGCGGCACGGCCAACGCGCTCACCCGCACGACGGCTATTCTGGCGGCATTGTTCTTTGCGACGTCGCTCGGCCTTGGCCTGCTGACGCGCTTCGAATCGAAGCCGACGGACATTCTCGATCGTATCCAGTCGAGCCCGACGGCGCCCGGTTCCAGCGTTCTCGATCAGCTTCCGGGTTCCGCTCCGGCTCCCGCTGGCTCGGCTGCTCCGGCTGCTGATGGCGCGACCGCTCCGGCTCCTGCCGCTCCCAAGGCGGATCCGAACGCCGTTCCGACGGGCAACTGATCGTCGGCTTTCCAATCCCTCCGGCGGACCTAGCGGTCCGCCGGTTTTCTTTTGTGCATATTCCGCCCCGCTTAATAAAAAAGTAGGGTTTCGGCTCTTTTGGGCTGGCGGAATCAATTCTGAAAAGGTATCCGGTGACTCCCATGGCGCGATATGTATTCATCACAGGCGGCGTGGTTTCCTCTCTTGGCAAAGGAATAGCGGCCGCGGCACTCGGAGCATTGTTGCAGGCGCGGGGCTACCGCGTGCGCCTGCGCAAACTGGACCCCTACCTCAACGTCGATCCGGGCACCATGAGCCCGACACAGCACGGCGAGGTCTTCGTAACAGATGACGGGGCAGAAACCGACCTCGACCTTGGTCACTACGAACGCTTCACCGGCCGTTCGGCAACCAAGACCGACAACATCACCACCGGTCGGATCTACAAGAACATCATCGACAAGGAACGTCGCGGCGACTATCTCGGCGCAACCGTTCAGGTCATTCCCCACGTTACCAACGAAATCAAGGACTTCGTCGTAGAAGGCAACGAAGACTATGATTTCGTCATCTGTGAAATCGGCGGCACTGTCGGCGACATCGAGGCCATGCCGTTCATGGAAGCGATCCGTCAGCTCGGAAACGACCTGCCGCGTGGCACGGCCGTCTATGTTCACCTGACGCTGATGCCCTATATCCCGGCCGCTGGCGAGCTGAAGACCAAGCCGACGCAGCATTCCGTCAAGGAACTGCAGGCGCTCGGCATTCACCCGGATATCCTGCTGGTTCGCGCGGATCGCGAAATCCCGGAAGCAGAGCGTCGCAAGCTGTCGCTGTTCTGCAACGTGCGCGAGACTGCCGTTATCCAGGCGCTCGACGTTTCCAACATCTATGACGTGCCGATGGCTTACCACAAGGAAGGCCTCGACAACGAGGTCTTGGCCGCCTTCGGCATCGAGCCGGCTCCCAAGCCGCGTCTCGACCAGTGGGAAAACGTCTGTAACCGTATCCGCACGCCGGAAGGCGAGGTGACGATTGCCATCGTCGGCAAGTATACCGGCCTGAAGGACGCCTATAAGTCGCTGATCGAGGCGCTGTACCATGGCGGCATCGCCAACAGGGTCAAGGTCAAGCTCGAATGGATCGAGTCCGAGATCTTCGAAAAGGAAGATCCGGCACCCTATCTCGAAAAGGTCAACGGCATTCTGGTGCCCGGCGGCTTCGGCGAACGTGGTTCCGAAGGCAAGATCCTTGCTGCCCAGTTCGCTCGCGAACGCGACGTGCCGTATTTCGGTATCTGCTTCGGCATGCAGATGGCGGTGGTTGAAGCCGCCCGTCACCTTGCCGGCATCGAGAAGGCATCCTCCACCGAGTTTGGTCCGACCAATGAACCGGTCGTTGGCCTGATGACGGAATGGATGAAGGGCAACGAGCTCGAAAAGCGGTCCAAGGCCGGTGATCTTGGCGGTACCATGCGCCTTGGTTCCTACAAGGCATCGCTCAAGAAGGGCACCAAGATTTCCGAGATTTACGGTTCGACCGAGATTTCGGAACGTCACCGCCACCGCTACGAGGTGAATGTCGACTACAAGGACCGGCTGGAAAACTGCGGCCTCGTCTTCTCCGGCATGTCGCCGGATGGCCTGCTGCCGGAAACGGTCGAGTATCCGGACCATCCGTGGTTCATCGGCGTACAGTATCACCCTGAGCTGAAGAGCCGCCCGCTCGATCCGCATCCACTGTTTGCGAGCTTCATCGGAGCCGCTGTCGAACAGAGCCGACTGGTCTGATCGAAGCGCCAGAAAGAGCTGCTTTCTGACATTTGAAACCCGGCCTTGCGGCCGGGTTTTGCATTTTCTGCGTGAGTGCCCCAAGTCTCGTGCAAGCCTCTTGCAACACCATGCGCGCAACCCAAGGAGGCCTTGATGCGTATCGGTGATTCATCTTTCTTTTCTTCGCAATATTTCAGCAACGTCACGAGTTCCACCAGCAACTCCGCGGACACCGGTTTTTCCGCAATCCTTGATGATGAGGAAACGTCGACCTTCACCTTTGGCGACGAGGAAGCGCTTGAAACGCGCAAGAACGAATACGAGGCTGAGCAGAAGGCGGAAAAGAGCGCCTCCCACGACGATATCATCTCCAAGTTCCTGGAATATTCGGACATGACGCTCGCCGAGAAGATTCGCGCGTCCTACCTCGACGACCATAACCTGACGGAAGAGCAGCTTGCTGCGATGCCGGAAGACGAACGCAAGGCAATCGAGGACGCAATCCAGGAAGCCATCAAGCAGCAGCTTGGCGTCGATCAGGACGCTGGAAGCTCGGAAGAAGCGATCGGCCTTTAGGGTCAAGCTACCCAGCCACGTCAGCCGGCGAAGGGGCGAAGAAGCAGGATCGGCGTTTCGGCGCCGGTCTCAAGCTCCGGTGCACCAGGTGCACGGATGATCAGGCAATCCGACTGCGCGAAGATTTTCATCATTGACGAATCCTGTTTGCCGAAGCTCTGTACGACAAGCTTTCCGTCTGCACGCGTCAGTCTCGCACGCACGTAATCCTGCCTGTGGTCATTCGCCGGAAGGACGGAAGCGGATAGCGCGGTCGTCTGTCGTTGCAGCGGAATACGTCCCGTCAGTTTCGCCAGCAGCGGCTCGAGAAACAGCAGGCCGCAGACCATGCTGGATACGGGATTGCCGGGGAGGCCGAGCACGCGCATTTCCCCAAGGCTGCCAACCATCAGCGGCTTTCCCGGCCGCATTGCGATCCGCCAGAAATCGAGCTTCATCCCCGCTGCCAGCAGGGTCGACTGCACCAGATCATGGTCGCCGACCGATGCTCCGCCGAGCGTCACCAGGACATCGGCGCCGAGCGACCTGGCCTTCTCTATCGCGCGGGTGATCTCTCCGCGATCGTCCGGCACGATGCCGAGATCGATAACTTCCGCTCCGTTTTCGCGAGCAAGAGCGGCGATCCCAAAGCTGTTCGAACCGATGATCTGGCTTGGCCCCGGCGTCTGGCCCGGTCGCACCAGTTCATCGCCGGTTGCGAGGATTGCCACCTTTGGACGTTCGTAGACCGCTACCCGATCATGGTTCATGGCAGCCGCGAGCGTCAGCCGCGCAAAGTCGAGGTGGGTACCCGCCGGCAGGACGGTTTCGCCTTCCAGAAAATCCTGCCCCCGCGGGCGCACATGGCGGCCGAGCGTGACGGGAAATGTCGTGCGGATGCGCTCGCCATCGAGCTTTTCAGCATCTTCCTGAAGGAGGATGGTATCGGCACCTTCGGGCACGGGAGCGCCGGTGAAGATGCGGACGGTTTCCCCGGGCCCAACGGTACCGGCAAAGGCGTGTCCAGCGGCGGAGGTCCCGATCACATTGAGTTCGGCGCCCGGAAGTGGCGCATCCTCCGCGCGAAGCGCATATCCATCCATGGCCGACGCATTGAAGGGCGGCTGTGTCAGTTGTGCCCGAAGGTCGGCGGCAAGCACTCTTCCTTCGGTCTCGCCGAGCGGCAATATTTCCGTGCGTCTGACGCGCTGCGTTGCGCCAAGCAGTCGCTGCTGGGCTTCCTCGACCGGAATGAGTGACATTACTTAGCCTCCGGGTGGCGGAAGTGGCCCGACTTGCCGCCGATCTTCTCGACGAGCCTGACGCCGCCGATTTCCATTGCCTTGTCGATTGCCTTGGCCATGTCATAGATGGTCAGGCATGCGACGGAGACGGCCGTCAGCGCTTCCATCTCCACGCCTGTCTTGCCTGTCAGCTTGGTCGTGGCGGTGACGCGCAGGCCGGGTAGGGCACGATCTTCCGTGATCTCCACGGTTACCTTGCTGAGCATCAGCGGATGGCAGAGCGGAATGAGGTTGGACGTCTGCTTGGCGGCCATGATGCCGGCGATCCGGGCGGTCGCGATCACGTCGCCCTTTTTCGCATTGCCGGCGCGGATCGTCTCCAGCGTCTCGGCGGTCATCCGCACATAGCCTTCGGCGGTCGCGATGCGAACCGTGTCGGTCTTGTCGCCGACATCCACCATATGCGCCTCTCCAGAGGCGGATATGTGGGTGAGGCCGCTCATTCGGCGGCCATGGTCTCGGCTTCGCCGGTCAGCAGCAGGCGTGTCGCCGAAGTGACATCGTCCTTGCGCATCAGGCTTTCGCCAACGAGGAAGGTGGTAATGCCCGAAGTCTTGAGACGGGTGCAGTCTTCGTATGTGAAGATGCCGCTTTCGCCGACGAGAAGACGGTCGGACGGAACCATCGGCGCCAGCCGTTCGCTGACCGTCAGGCTGACCTCGAAAGTGCGCAGGTTGCGATTGTTGATGCCGACCATCGGGGATGAAAGCTTGAGTGCGCGCTCGAGTTCTGCCTCGTCATGCACTTCGATCAGCACATCCATGCCGGTAGAGAAGGCTTCGTCTTCGAGTCGCTTCGCCTCGTCGTCCGAAAGCGACGCCATGATCAGCAGGATGCAGTCTGCACCATGGGCGCGGGCTTCATGGACCTGATAGGCGTCGAACATGAAATCCTTGCGCAATGCCGGCAGCGAACAGGCCTTGCGTGCGGCGACGAGATAGTCGAGTGAGCCCTGAAAACTGGGGGTATCCGTCAGTACCGAAAGGCAGGCCGCACCGCCGGCCTCATAGGCGGTGGCAAGTGCCGGCGGATCGAAATCCGGACGGATCAGGCCCTTGGACGGGCTGGCCTTCTTGATCTCGGCGATCAGGCCGAATTGTCCCGCGTCGCACCGGCTCTTGAGAGCATTGTAGAACCCGCGCGGGGCGGGCTGGTCGGCCGCCTGTGCCTTGACCTCTGCCAAAGGCAAAGCGGCTTTAGCCGCCGCGATTTCCTCGCGCTTGTAGACTTCGATGCGTTTCAGGATATCGGTCATGGCGCAAGCTTAGCCCTGTGCGGCGGAATTGGAAACCTCGATCAGCTTGTCGAGCGCGGCCGCCGCCGAACCCGAATCGAGTGCCTGGCTTGCTACCGCCATGCCGTCACGCACGTTGTCGACCCGTCCGGCAACGATGAGCGAAGCGGCAGCGTTGCACAGCGCCACGTCGCGATAGGCGTTCTTTGCACCGGAAAGCACCTCCCGAAGCGCGGCAGCATTCACTGCACCGTCACCCCCGCGGATGGCATCGATCGATACCGTCGCCACGCCGAAATCGTCGGGCGTGAGTTCGAAGGCGGTGATCTCGCCGTTCTTCAGGGCCGCAACCTGTGTCGGTCCGGTGGTCGTGACCTCATCGAGGCCGCTGCCATGCACGACCCAGGCGCTGGTCAGGCCAAGATCGCGCAACGCCTCGGCGCCGGGCAGAAGCCATTCCGGCGAATAGACGCCGAAGAGCTGCCGCTTGACGTTTGCCGGGCTGGAGAGCGGGCCGACGAGGTTGAAGATCGTGCGGGTGCCGAGTTCTACGCGGGCGGGGCCGACATGGCGCATGGCCGGATGGTGGAGCTGCGCGAACATGAAGCCGATGCCCGCCTCGCGGATGCAGCGCGAGATGGTTTCCGGATCGATGTCGAGTTTCACGCCGAGCTGCGAGAGAGCGTCCGCGGTTCCCGATTTCGAGCTCAGCGCCTTGTTGCCGTGCTTGGCGACCGGGACACCTGCACCTGCGACGATCAGCGAGGCGAGAGTCGAAATATTGTAGGTGTTGGTACCGTCACCACCGGTCCCGACGATGTCGATGGCGTCTTCCGGCGCTTCGACCGAGACCATCTTGGACCGCATGATCGAGACGGCGCCGGCGATCTCGTCGACGGTTTCTCCACGAACGCGCAGCGCCATCAGGAAGCCGCCGATCTGGGCCATGCTGGCCTCGCCCGACATCATCACTTCGAAGGCGTCGCTGGCTTCCTGTCGCGTCAGCGCCTGTCGAGCCGCGACCTTGGCGATGAAAGGTTTCAATCCGGACATGCTTTTCTCTTCCCCTGCGCCTAGCGACGAACCATCGCCTGTTCGGCAAGGGTCTGGTTGATCGTGACGCCATACTGCGCCTGCAGACGGCTCACCATCTGGTCAAGGATATCGTCACCGGCGGCGCGGGCGATTTCCGTGATCTGTGCATCGTCATTGGTCAGCACATCGGACGAACCCTGATCTCGCTCATCGGTAACCTTGAGCAGGATCTGGGTCGACGGGTCACCGCCCGGAGCCGTGGCGGCAGTGCCTACAGGGCCGCTGAAGGCAGCAACGATAGCAGCCGGGCCGAGGACGGCGTCTTCCGTCTGGCGCTGAAGGCCGAGCTTCGTCTCGACAGCAAGGCCGAGTTCTGCCGCAACGTCTTCCAGCGTACCGCCCTGGGCGACGCGCTGCTTCAGGCTTTCGGCCTTTGCGCCGAGCGCAATCTTCTGCTGCTCGGCAGTCCAGTCGGCTACGGCCTTGTCGTGCACTTCATCCAGCGTACGGTCTCGCTCCGCGGTGATGTCCTTCACCTCCAGCCACACATAGCCATCATTGCCGATGTTGATGGGCAGCGCCTCGACACCGACGTCCGTCTGGAAAGCTTCATCGAGAAGTGCCTGACGCTCGGGCAGGTTGGAAACGTCGTTTCCGTTCTCATCCTTGCCATTACGGTCGACAGCTTTAACAGTAACGGCCGTAAGCTTCAGTTCCTTTGCCGCTTCATCGAGCGGCATGCCGCCGGCCCGAAGGTCCTCGAAACGGTCATGCACGTTCGCGATGTCCTGCACTGCAGCGGAATCGGCGAGCGATTCACGTATCTCTTCGCGAACTTCGTCGAGGCTGCGGGTGCGGCCTTCCTTGATATTGGTGACACGCAGGATGACCGGACCAAGCGCCCCATCGACAACCGGTGTCGTCGCGCCTTCCTTGGTCACGGCGAAGGCAGCATCGGCAAGTGCCGGGTCGGGAAGCTTGTCACGGGAGAAATCACCGAGCAGCACGTCGCTTGCGGTCTTGCCCTGGTCGGTGACCAGCTGGTCGAAAGGCGTGCCGGACTTGAGTTCGGCTTCCGCTGCTTCCGCCATCTCGCGGTTTTCGAAGGAGAGCTGCTCGATCGTCCGCGTTCCGGCGATTTCGTAGGTGGCCTTCCGCTTTTCATAGTCCTCGGCGATCGCTTCGTCGGTGATGGCGCCCTTGTCGGCAATATCAGCGGCTTCGAGCTTCACATAGGTGAGGCTGCGATATTCAGGCGCGCGGTAGCGGCTCTTCACGGTATCGAACCAGGTGGCAAGCGCCTTGTCGTCGGGAGCCTTTACCGGATCGATATTGGCATTGGTCAGGAGGATGTAGGAGATATCACGGTTTTCGTAGCGATAGCTCTTCAGCGCATCGACGAGGACCTTCGGCGCGGTGAAGCCGTCCGAGGTCGCTTCGACGATCTGGCTGCGCACCGCAACCTTGGAACGCTCGCGGATGTAATCGTCCTCACGAAGGCCGGCATTGCGCAGTCGGCTGGAGAACAGCTGGCGGTCGAACTGGCCGTTGTCGGACTTGAAGGCCGGATCCTCTGCAATCAGCTGGGCAAGCTTGTCTTCGGAAAGACCGAGACGCATGTCCTGCGACAGCTGGTCGAGAGCCGCGCCTGCAGAGAGTTCGGCGAAAACCTGGTTTTCGACGCCAAGGGCGCGAGCCTGTTCGCTGTTAAGCTGCACGCCGAAGCGACGGCCGAGCTCCGCAAGCTTCCGCTGGTAGGCGAGGCTGAACTCGTTCGGCGAGATCGTCTGGTCACCGACGGTAACCACCGCATTGCTGGCGGAACTGAAGAGCGACGCTGAGATTCCCCAGACCCCGAAGGATACGACAAGCAGAAGCATCAACAATTTTGCGACCGCCGTATGGGCGGCTTTTCTCAGAACGGTGAGCATCGGAACTCAAATACCTCATTGCGGATCTTCGCGGGGCCTGCGAAGCAGAAAACGTTCCTTAAATCAAAGCTTGGCGGAAATGAAGGCTTAGAATGGCGAAAAGCCTTGCGGTTCTGCAACAATTGAACGTGCTGCGAATTCAGCGTTGCGTGAGCGGTGGCCACAGGCTGCCGCCATTTCCTGAGCGGTAAATCCTTGGCCAGAGCCGATGCACCGTGCCACGCTCTTGAGATGAGAGGTTTGTGCGATGAGCTGCCCCAAAAGAAAAAAAACGCCGGCGGAGATATCCGCCGGCGTCTTTCATCAATCGAATGAAGCAGATCAGCGCTTGGAGACTGCTATGTAGTCGCGCTTCGGAGCGCCGGTGTAGAGCTGGCGCGGACGGCCGATGCGCTGCTGCGGGTCTTCGATCATCTCGTTCCACTGGGCGATCCAGCCGACGGTGCGGGCGAGAGCGAAGAGAACGGTGAACATGGTGGTGGGGAAGCCGAGCGCACGCAACGTGATGCCCGAATAGAAGTCTACGTTCGGGTAGAGCTTCTTTTCCTTGAAGTACTCGTCGCTGAGCGCGATCCGTTCCAGCTCGAGCGCAACCTGCATCAGCGGATCGTCCGAATGGCCGGTTGCTTCCAGCACTTCGTACATGGTCTGCTGCATGATCTTGGCGCGCGGATCATAGTTCTTGTAGACGCGGTGACCGAAGCCCATCAGGCGGAACGGATCGTTCTTGTCCTTGGCACGGGCGATGTATTCCGGAATGCGATCTACGGAACCGATTTCCATCAGCATGTTGAGCGCTGCTTCGTTCGCACCGCCGTGGGCGGGGCCCCAGAGGCAGGCGATGCCGGCTGCGATGCAGGCGAACGGGTTGGCGCCCGAGGAGCCGGCGAGGCGGACCGTCGAGGTCGATGCGTTCTGCTCGTGGTCCGCATGCAGGATGAAGATGCGGTCCATGGCGCGGGCAAGAACCGGGTTCACCTTGTATTCTTCACACGGCACGGCGAAGCACATGCGCAGGAAGTTGGAGGCGTAGTCGAGATCGTTCTTCGGGTAAACGAAGGGCTGGCCGATGTGGTACTTGAACGCCATTGCAGCGATCGTCGGCATCTTGGCGATCATGCGCAGCGAAGCAACCATGCGCTGGTGCGGATCGGTGATGTCGGTGGAGTCGTGATAGAAGGCGGAAAGCGCGCCGACGGTGCCGACCATGACAGCCATCGGGTGAGCGTCACGGCGGTAGCCGGAGAAGAACTTGCTCATCTGTTCATGCACCATGGTGTGGTGCGTGACGCGATAGTCGAAGTCCTTCTTCTGGGCAGCGGTCGGCAGTTCGCCGTAAAGGAGCAGGTAGCAGACTTCGAGGAAGTCACCCTTTTCCGCCAGCTGTTCGATCGGATAGCCGCGGTGCAGCAAAACGCCCTCGTCACCATCGATGTAGGTGATCTTGGATTCGCAGGAAGCCGTCGAGGTGAAGCCCGGGTCGTAGGTGAACATGCCGGTGTGCTTGTAGAGCGCGCCGATATCGACGACATCCGGGCCGATCGTGCCCGACTTTACAGCCAGTTCGGCTGATTTCTCCCCGAGTTTCAAAGAAGCGCTTTTGTCCGTCATGCTAATCCTCCGGAATTGGCGGGAGGCGTCCCGAAGGGCGCCTTGGGTTTAAGCGTAGGGATGTAGCTATATGATACGGAAGTTAATGCCAAGCTATCCAAAGGGCAAATTGTGCATCGCAACAGCCTATTAAAGAGGCAGGCGTCGGATTTAATCGATTGAACAAACTTTCGGGTATTGCATGCTTTTCGATGCACGCCAAAATTGTTAATTTGCAAATCAAGCGCTCATCTTGCCGCAGCCGTTGATCGGCGGATAAAAAGCAGCGCAAGGCTGTTGAGGTTGTGGGCCGGGGGAGCATTTGGGGCAGGTCGCCGAGCAGGAATCCGTAAATGAGCAGGCTCACGGCCGGCTCGCCCAACCGCTGATGGTTGTAGAAGAAAACTATCCTCTTGCCCTTCCGCCAAGACCGACACGCAATGCTGCCCTGCAACTGGCGGAGGGCTCGGCGAGGGTTTTACGGGCAGGGAAGGCGGCTTTGGCGCGTGAGGAGGCCCATGGCCACCTCTTCCATTTCGTCCCTGTCTTTCTCGGAGCGGGTGCCGTTACATGGTTCAGCATGGCCGAGCCACCAGGCGCCATCGCCCTTTTCATTATGTTTGGCCTTCTTGCGACGGTCGCGTGGCTCGTGCGCTACGGTCCGCTGTTTGTGGCCTTTGGCGCGTTTGCAACTACGCTTTTTGTCGCGGGGATGATGCTTGCCAATGCGGAGGCATGGCGGGAGGGGACGATCATTCTGGATACGCCGGTCACCACCGTCGTCTCCGGCATCGTCGAGCGGCGAGAAGCGGGAGCAAGGGGCGAATGGCGATATGTGCTAAGGGTGACGGCGACCAGCGACCCACGGATCCGCCGGCCACCCGAGCGCGTGTCGCTTCTTGCACGCGGCAAACACGAGCCTGCGCCGATCGGCGGATATCTCTCCGGCCGGGCGCGTCTCTCCCCGCCATCCGGTCCCGCATTGCCGGGGCTCAATGACTTCGCCTTTGCAAGTTATTTCGATGGCGTCGGCGCCGTCGGCTTTTTCCTCGGGCCACCGCAATCGCGGTCGAGGCCTGACGAAGGAGGAACCGAGACATGGTGGCTGCGGTTCGACCGGGCGCTATTTTCGCTCCGGGACGATATTTCGACGCGCATCCGATCCGTTATTCCGGGGGATCCCGGCGCATTCGCAGCATCCATCATCACTGGCGAGCGACGCTCCATGTCCAAGGAGGCAACCGAGGCGCTACGGCTTTCGGGTCTGGCGCACATCACCGCCATTTCCGGCCTCAACATGGCGCTGGCCGCAGGTATCTTCTTCGTCGGCCTGCGAAAGTTGCTGAGTCTGCTGCCGGGGCTTGCCCACGCGGTTTCGATCAAGAAGCTTGCAGCCACCGGCGCGCTTGTCGGGGCTTTCACCTACCTGCTCATCTCCGGATATCAGGTCTCTGCCGTGCGCGCCTTCCTCATGACGGCTATCATGCTTGTCGCGGTTCTGTTCGACCGGCCGGCGATCAGTCTGAGAAATCTCGCGCTTGCCGCGATCGTCATCGTCGCGGTGACGCCTTCGGCGATCATGGGGCCGAGCTTCCAGATGTCGTTTGCCGCGACAGCCGCGCTGATTGCCGGTTATGCGGCGTGGCGGGACAGGCCCACGAGACGATGGATCCCTGAATTCGACTTCCCCGGAGCGACCGCGCTGCGCTGGAGTTGGGGCGTGATTGCCGGCACCATCCTGACTTCGCTGATCGGCGGCCTGTCGACGGCGGTTTTCGCCATAGCACATTTTCATCGTCTCGCGCCGCATAGTCTCGAGGCCAATCTTGCCGCCATGCCGTTGATTTCTCTGATCATCATGCCGGCTGGCCTGGTGGCGATGCTGCTGATGCCCTTCGGCCTCGACGCCCCGTTTCTCGTCGCAATGGGCGCCGGCCTGGAATGGGTGCTGGTCATCGCGCGGGAGGTTTCCGCCTGGGGCGAGGGTGTCGGGTTTCTGCAGCCGCCGGCATGGTTTCTGCCCGTCGCGTCTCTCGGCCTGTTGTTCCTTACCTTGTTAAGCAGCATCTGGCGGCATGTCGGCAGCCTGTTGCTCGTCATCGCTGGCTCGGCGCTGTTCTCAGGCGCAACGGGTGTCGAACGCGCGGACGTGCTGGTTTCAGAGGATGGTCGGTTGGTCGGCCTGCTTAGGCCGCCCGCGACAGTCGCCACAAACCGCGCTCGCCCGCCATCCTTCATATACGATCAGTGGACTGCGGCCCTGCAATTGAAGACGCATATCGTTCCCGCTGAAATAGCCGCTCCCGCTCCGCAAAAGGCGGCTGATGGCGGTCGGGTGCAGCGAACTCCGGCGGAAGTGGACGCCTCTGTCGAACGCATGCGTCAAGCGCTGGCCGATATCGAAACCGGCCGTTTCATCTGTGAGCCGAAGACATGGTGCATGGCAAGGTTGACCAACGGCTGGATCGTCGCAACGGTCGAAGACAGCGCGCTGGTAGGCAAGGCCTGCGATCTCGCCGATCTGGTGATTTCCGAACGGCGCACGAACTTTCCCGGTTGCCTATCCGGTGCCGTCCTGATGACTGTCGAAACGCTGAGAAGAAGCGGCGCAATCGAACTTCGCCTTGGCGACCGCGCAACCCGGCAGTTTGCTACCGAAACATCCTTCAGCGGTCCGCCGCGCCCCTGGGCGCAGCACCGCTATTACGATTGGCGCAGCGGCAAATTTCACATGGAGTCAACACCATTGAAGCCTACCCAGAACAGTCCCGTCGTGACCAGCGGAGGTGTCCCCGTTTCAGAAATTCAGCCCGAAGCCACGATCAGTGATAACGGCGAATAAGACCAACGAGTTTGCCCTGAACCTTCACGCGATCGGGTCCGAAGATGCGCGTCTCGTAGGCCGGATTGGCGGCTTCAAGCGCAATCGATGCACCGCGCCGACGGAAACGCTTCAATGTTGCTTCTTCGTCATCGACCAGCGCGACGACGATGTCCCCGGGGCTCGCCGTCGACGTATTGCGGATGATAACCGTATCGCCATCGAGAATGCCGGCGTCGATCATCGAATCGCCCTTGACCTCAAGCGCGTAATGTTCACCCGAACCCAGCATTTCAGCCGGAACGGTAATGTCGTGCGTGTTGTTCTGGATCGCCGAGATCGGCACACCGGCGGCAATCCGGCCCATGACCGGAACGTTGACGGAATTGGTGTTTTCCGCAACCGGCTTGGGCGGGCTGACAGGCTGCGGCTTGCCGAGACTTCCCTCGATGACGCTTGGCGAGAAACCGCGACGCGGCTGGAGGCTCGGCGTATAGGCTTCCGGCAGCTTGATGACCTCAAGAGCGCGTGCACGGTTGGGCAGGCGACGAATGAAGCCACGCTCCTCCAATGCCGTAATCAGACGGTGGATGCCGGACTTGGAGGCAAGATCGAGTGCATCCTTCATCTCGTCGAATGATGGGGGCACACCCGATTCTTTCATCCGCTCGTGAATGAACAGAAGCAGTTCCTGTTGCTTGCGCGTCAGCATATTGCGGTGCCCCGAGTGTGAAACAAATCCAGAACAGACACTATCTGTTCCATTTGTGTTCCGCAAGTGCCTAAATTTCCGTGAAGGACCGATCAAAGATCGTCATTTTCCTTTCGTCGCCTGTCGAGGGGGCTGCCGGTCCTGCCTGCTTGCCAATCGGCAGCAAAAGGCTAAAACCTGCGCCCGTCACAACGGCGAGCGAAAGGGCTCCGATTATGTCCGATCATCAAGAGAGCCTGCGCGCGCTCGATCATGTCGTCTTGCCCGTCGCAGCGCTGGATGAAGCGCGTACGCGGCTTGCAAGCCTGGGGTTCACCGTAGCTGCCGATGCCCGCCACCCATTCGGGACGGAAAACGCCTGCGTGTTCTTCTCCGATGACACTTATCTGGAGCCTCTGGCGGTTGCGAGCCGGGAGGAGTGCGAGGCGGCGGCCCGCGCTGGAAACGTATTCGTTGCGCGCGATCAGGCGTTTCGTTTTCGTCGGGGAGAAGGTGCTTCGGCGATTGTCGTCAAGAGCCTGGACGCGACCGCTGACCACGCAAGGTTCGGCGCTGCGGGGTTTTCGGCGGGCGACATGCTGTATTTCGAACGCCCGATGAAGCTGCCGGATGGCACTGAAACGACTGCAGGTTTCCGCCTGGCCTTTGCAAGCGATCTGCGCGCGCCCGATTTCTTCCTGTTTGCCTGCCAGCGGGTCAACGCTCTTCCTGCCAATCGGGGCAGTCTGGAGCGTCATGACAACGGCGTGCTCGGCATTTCCGCCGTGGTCCTGGGCGAGGAGAACCCCTCCGATTTTCAGTACCTCCTTGAAACCGTGTTCGGTCAACGCGAAATAGAGGCGCATTCGTTCGGCATTAGCCTGCAGTCGGCCAATGTTCGCATCGAGGCGCTGACGTCTGCGGGGTTGAGTGGTTATTATGGCATTGCATCCAACCCGCACGGGCGGGGGCTGGATGCCGTAGCAGTCGTCTTCCGGGTCGGTGATATCGGCGTGACAGAGCGACTGCTCGCTGATAGGGGCATCGCATTCGCGCGCCATGGGGCGCGGCTCGTCGTGCCTCCGGCTGCGGGGCAGGGTGTTTCTTTTGTTTTCGAGGGTATCGCATGAGCAATTCCACCAATTCCGAAGTTTTCGTGGGCGAGGGCGAGAACCGTGTGCTTTTCTCCAATAGCGCCCGCTTCGCCCTGATCGCCGGTCCCTGCCAGATGGAGAGCCGCGATCATGCCTTCATGATCGCTGGCGTCCTCAAGGAGCTTTGCGACCGCCTCGGCCTTGGCCTCGTCTACAAGTCGTCCTTCGACAAGGCGAACCGCACCTCCCTGTCGGGCAAGCGCGGCATCGGCCTTGAAAAGGCGCTTGAGGTCTTTGCCGACCTGAAGAAGGAATACGGCTTCCCCGTCATCACCGATATTCACACGGAAGAGCAGTGCGCGGCGGTGGCACCCGTGGTCGACATGTTGCAGATCCCGGCGTTCCTTTGCCGCCAGACGGACCTGCTGGTCGCTGCTGCAAAAACCGGTCGCGTCATCAACGTCAAGAAGGGGCAATTCCTTGCTCCCTGGGACATGAAGAATGTCCTTAACAAGATAACCACCAGCGGAAATCCTAATGTTCTGCTGTGCGAGCGCGGCGCTTCCTTCGGCTACAACACGCTGGTTTCCGACATGCGGTCGCTGCCGATCATGGCAGAAACCGGGGCGCCCGTGGTCTTTGACGCCACCCATTCCGTGCAGCAGCCGGGCGGGCAGGGCGGTTCGACCGGCGGCGACCGCCGTTTCGTCGAGACCTTGGCGCGCGCTGCAATCGCCGTCGGCATCGCCGGGCTCTTCGTCGAGACTCACGAGGATCCGGATAATGCTCCGTCCGACGGACCGAACATGGTCCGGCTGGACGACATGCCGAGGCTTCTGGAGAAGCTCCTCGCGTTCGACGCGATCGCCAAGAGCAACTGACGCTCTTCCATCGACCAGATGATGATGCGCCGGCCCCGAAAGCGGCCGGCGTTTCTCGTTTTCTGCCCCGTTTACCTTTTCCTTCTTTCTCGGCCTTTCCCGATGCCTCGTTGGTCGCGATGTCATATGCTTGCCATTGTATTTTCCCTTGCTTCGATTAAGAGAAGGCCGTCCTCTTCTCTCGACTAAGAGCCATCAGGGAGCCAACATGACCGCCATTACCGACATCATCGGCCGCGAAATTCTCGACAGCCGCGGCAATCCGACCGTAGAGGTCGACGTCTATCTCGAAGACGGCAGCATGGGCCGCGCGGCGGTTCCGTCGGGTGCTTCGACCGGCGCGCATGAAGCCGTTGAACTGCGTGACGGCGGTAGCCGTTACCTGGGCAAGGGCGTCGAGAAGGCAGTCGATGCCGTCAACACCGAAATCTTCGATGCGATCGGCGGTCTCGATGCCGAGAACCAGATCCAGCTCGACCGGATCATGATCGAACTCGACGGCACGCCGAACAAGTCGCGCCTCGGCGCAAACGCCATCCTCGGCGTCTCGCTCGCCATCGCCAAGGCTGCTGCCGAATCCTCCGGCCTGCCGCTCTATCGCTATGTCGGCGGTCCGAACGCTCATGTTCTCCCGGTCCCGATGATGAACATCATCAACGGCGGCGCGCATGCCGACAATCCGATCGATTTCCAGGAATTCATGATCATGCCGGTTGGTGCGGACAACATCCGCGACGCCGTCCGCATGGGCTCGGAAGTCTTCCATACCCTGAAGAAGGAACTGGCTGCCCAGGGTCATAACACCAACGTCGGTGACGAAGGCGGTTTTGCTCCGGGTCTCGAAAGCGCGCCTGCTGCTCTCGACTTCATCATGAAGTCGATCGAAAAGGCCGACTACCGTCCGGGTGAGGACATGTTCCTGGCACTCGACTGCGCCTCCACCGAATTCTTCAAGGACGGCAAGTACGTTCTGGAAGGCGAGGGTCGCACGCTCGAGCCGGAAGCCATGGCCGACTATCTCGCCGAGCTTGCCGCCAAGTACCCGATCATCTCGATCGAGGACGGCATGGCTGAAGACGACTGGGCTGGCTGGAAGGCCCTGACCGACAAGATCGGCTCCAAGGTTCAGCTGGTCGGCGACGACCTGTTCGTCACCAACTCGGCCCGCCTGCGCGACGGTATCAAGATGGGCGTTGCCAACTCGATCCTCGTCAAGGTCAACCAGATCGGCTCGCTCTCCGAAACCCTCGACGCCGTCGAGACCGCACACAAGGCTCGCTACACCGCAGTCATGTCGCACCGCTCCGGCGAAACCGAGGATTCGACGATTGCCGACCTCGCTGTCGCCACCAACTGCGGTCAGATCAAGACCGGCTCGCTGGCCCGTTCGGACCGGCTCGCAAAGTACAACCAGCTGATCCGTATCGAGGAAGCCCTTGGCCCGCAGGCCACCTATGCCGGCACCTCCATCCTGCGCGGCTGATTTTTCCGATTGCGGCATTTTCGGCCCGCGCCCTGAAAAGGGGCGCGGGCTTTTTCGTTTGCCGACGCTCTCGGTCAACGAACGGTTAAGCTCTGAACGCTAATCTGAATGAACTGTTTTGCGTTTCAGGACATCGTGCATATGTGGACCAGGCATCACAAAAAAAGAAAATTCGGACGCCTCGTTCTTCCCGCTGTCACTGTCGCCTTTCTTTCCTACTTCGGCTATCATTCCGTGCATGGCGATTTCGGTCTGCGTGCGGCGCAGGAATTCGAGCGCCAGCGTGTGGTTCGCAGCGGTGAGCTTGCGCACCTCGTGGCTCAGCGCAAGCAGCTTGAGCGACAGGTCGAGCTGATGAGCGACGGCTCGCTGGAGCGTGACATGATCGATGAGAAGGCGCGTTACCAGCTGAACATGTCCAGGCCCGACGAAATCGTCATTTTTAACAAGGCCTTGTAATTAACCGAAATCAGGTTAATTGAAGATTTCATAAAAAATTCATGTACTTACATAGAATGTGAGACATGCAATTCTAGCATTGCGGTTGAGCTCTTTCTTGCTTATTCTGCGGCCAACCAAATTCGACCATAACGCACGGGAGGGATGAATGGCGCCGCGCAAATCCGCGACTGCTACCAGCCGCAAAACTACGGCCAAGCCTGCGAAGAAGGATTTCACCGAAGGAGCGATCAGCGAATTCGACCGCGATACGGAGCTTAAGGCCTATCGCGAAATGCTTCTTATCCGCCGCTTCGAGGAAAAGGCCGGCCAGCTTTACGGCATGGGCTTCATTGGCGGTTTCTGTCACCTTTATATCGGCCAGGAAGCTGTCGTCGTCGGCATGCAGATGGCGCTGAAGGATGGCGATCAGGTCATCACCGGTTATCGCGATCACGGCCACATGCTGGCCTGCGGCATGAGCGCCCGTGGTGTCATGGCCGAGCTGACCGGTCGTCGCGGCGGCTTGTCGAAAGGCAAGGGCGGCTCGATGCACATGTTCTCCAAGGAGAAGAACTTCTACGGCGGTCATGGCATCGTCGGTGCCCAGGTATCGCTCGGTACCGGTCTGGCCTTCGCCAATCACTACCGCGACAACGGTCAGGTTTCCGTGGCGTATTTCGGCGACGGTGCCGCCAACCAGGGCCAGGTTTACGAAAGCTTCAATATGGCTGAGCTTTGGAAGCTGCCGGTCATCTACGTGATCGAGAACAACCGCTACGCCATGGGTACAGCCGTCTCGCGCGCTTCCGCTCAGACGAACTTCTCGCAGCGCGGCGTCTCCTTCAATATCCCCGGCATTCAGGTCGACGGCATGGATGTCCGCGCGGTTCGCGCCGCCGGCGAGCAGGCTGCCGAATATTGCCGCACCGGCAAGGGTCCGGTCATCCTCGAAATGATGACCTACCGCTATCGTGGTCACTCCATGTCCGACCCGGCGAAGTACCGCTCCAAGGATGAAGTGCAGAAGATGCGTTCCGAGCACGATCCGATCGAGCAGGTTCGCAACCGCCTGCTGGAAAAGGGCTGGGCCAGCGAAGAAGAGCTGAAGCAGATCGACAAGGACGTCCGCGACATCGTTGCCGACAGCGCCGATTTCGCCCAGGCCGACCCGGAGCCGGATGCATCCGAGCTCTACACCGATATCCTGTTGTAAGTTGGGAGAGGGTAAGCCCATGCCAATCGATATTCTCATGCCTGCCCTTTCTCCGACCATGGAAGAGGGTACCCTCTCCAAGTGGGTCAAGAAGGAAGGCGATTCCGTGAAGTCCGGCGACGTGATCGCCGAAATCGAAACCGACAAGGCCACCATGGAAGTGGAAGCCGTTGATGAAGGCGTGCTCGGCAAGCTTCTGGTTGCTGCCGGCACCGAAAACGTCAAGGTCAACACGCCGATCGCAGTGCTGTTGCAGGATGGCGAAACCGCCGCCGACATCGGAACCGAAAAGCCTGCCGCTCTGCCGAAGGCCGATGCTGCCCCGGCTCCTGCCGCTGTCGAAGCCGAAAAGCCGGCTGCTTCCGCACCCGTTCCGGCTGCACCCGTCGCCACCGTCGCCGCGGATCCGGATATCCCGGCCGGCACCGAAATGGTGACCATGACCGTTCGCGAAGCGCTTCGCGAAGCCATGGCCGAGGAAATGCGCTCCAATCCCGACGTCTTCATCATGGGTGAGGAAGTCGCCGAGTATCAGGGTGCCTACAAGATCACGCAAGGGTTGCTGCAGGAATTCGGCCCGAAGCGCGTGGTCGACACTCCGATCACCGAACACGGCTTTGCCGGCGTTGGCGTCGGTGCGGCCATGGCAGGCCTTCGCCCGATCGTCGAGTTCATGACCTTCAACTTCGCCATGCAGGCGATCGACCAGATCATCAACTCCGCGGCCAAGACGCTCTACATGTCCGGCGGCCAGATGGGCGCTCCGATCGTATTCCGCGGCCCAAACGGCGCGGCCGCCCGCGTCGCGGCCCAGCACAGCCAGGACTACGCATCCTGGTACAGCCATATTCCGGGCCTTAAGGTCATCCAGCCCTACACGGCTGCCGATGCCAAGGGTCTGCTGAAGGCTGCCATCCGCGATCCGAACCCGGTGATCTTCCTCGAAAACGAAATCCTGTACGGTCATTCCTTTGAAGTGCCGAAGCTCGATGATTTCGTCCTGCCGATCGGCAAGGCACGCATCCACAAGGCCGGCACCGACGTCACGGTCGTATCCTGGGGCATCGGCATGACCTATGCCACCAAGGCCGTCGAGGAACTGTCCAAGGAAGGCATCGACGTCGAACTGATCGACCTTCGCACCATCCGTCCGATGGACATCCCGACCGTGGTCGAATCGGTCAGGAAGACCGGTCGTCTCGTCACCGTCGAGGAAGGTTATCCGCAGTCGTCTGTCGGCACCGAAATCGCCACCCGCGTCATGCAGCAGGCCTTCGATTACCTCGATGCGCCGATCCTGACGATTGCCGGCAAGGACGTTCCGATGCCTTACGCGGCAAACCTCGAAAAGCTGGCGCTGCCGAACGTCGGCGAAGTCGTCCAGGCGGTGAAAACCGTCTGCTACAAGTAACGGGAGGGTAGTAACATGCCGATCAATATCACGATGCCGGCACTCTCCCCGACCATGGAAGAGGGCAACCTTGCCAAGTGGCTCGTCAAGGAAGGCGACCAGATCAAGTCGGGCGATGTCATTGCCGAGATCGAGACCGACAAGGCGACCATGGAAGTGGAAGCTGTCGACGAGGGGACTCTTGCGAAGATCGTCGTGCCGGCTGGAACCGAAGGCGTCAAGGTCAACACCCTGATTGCCGTTCTCGCCGCTGAAGGCGAGGACGTTCAGGCCGCCGCCGCAGGCAGCGCTTCCGCTGCACCGGCGGCTGCGAAGACTGAGACCGCGCCCGCTGCTGCCCAGCCTGCTCCGGTTGCCGCAGCGCCCGTCGTTGCCACGGCTCCGGCGGCGGCTGCACCGCCAAAGTCGGATGGCAATCGTGTCTTCGCTTCGCCGCTGGCGCGTCGTCTGGCCAAGGAAGCCGGTCTCGATCTTTCCGCCGTCTCCGGTAGCGGCCCGCATGGCCGCGTCGTCAAGAGCGATATCGAAAAGGCTGTTGCTTCCGGCGGTGCTAAGGCTGCTCCGGCATCAGCTGCAGCTACAGCTGCATCCGCCGCCGCGCCGGCTCCGACCCTTGCCAAGGGTGCGGGCGACGACGCCGTTCTCAAGCTGTTCGAGCAGGGTTCATACGAGGTCCTGCCGCACGATGGCATGCGCAAGACGATCGCTTCGCGCCTGCTGGAATCGCACCAGACCGTTCCGTCCTACTTCGTCTCGATGGATTGCGAAATCGACGCTCTGCTGAGCCTGCGCGCCGACATCAACAAGTCCGCCCCGACGGTGAAGACGGAGAAGGGCGAAGTCCCGACCTTCAAGCTGTCGGTCAACGACTTCATCATCAAGGCGATGGCACTCGCGCTCCGCGACGTTCCGGCGGCAAACGCCTCCTGGACTTCCACGGCACGCCTCCTGCACAAGCATTCGGATGTCGGCGTGGCGGTTGCCATTCCGGACGGCCTCATCACGCCGATCATCCGCAAGGCCGAGCAGAAGACGCTGTCCGTCATCTCCAATGAGATGAAGGATCTGGCCAAGCGCGCCCGTGACAAGAAGCTGAAGCCGGACGAATACCAGGGCGGCACCACCGCGGTGTCCAACCTCGGCATGTTCGGCGTGTCGAACTTCACCTCGATCATCAATCCTCCGCATGCTTCGATCGTCTCGATCGGCGCTGGCATTGAAAAGCCGGTGGTAAGGAACGGCGAGATCAAGATCGGCACGGTCATGACCGCGACCTTCGCCTTCGACCACCGCGTCATCGATGGAGCGCTCGGCGCCGAACTCGCTTCGGCCTTCAAGCGCTATATCGAAAGCCCGATGGGCATGCTGGTCTGACCGGAGCGTCATTGCGATGGCTTTCGGGGCGCAGCGCGAGACAAATAGGACAGGGCTGCCGCGGCGTTTCTTCGCCGCGACAGTTCTGGCTTTCCTGCCTGTCCTTTTGTCAGTTCCCGCTGATGCCGAGGATTTGAATGCAGCAGTTTCCGCGCGTCTGGAGACGCTGACGGGGAAGACGATCCTTTTTCGCAATGATACGGATCGTATTCCGCAGGTCGAAGTGTTGCGCGCCGACGGGGCTGGAATGGTTTGGTCGGCCTACTTTAACGACAAGGTGGTTCCTGTCCGGTGGACAGCCGGTAACGGTCAGGATGGCAAAGGCGTGCTTTGCCTTTCGTTCAAGCGTGAGGATGTTGGACTGCCGCGGGATTTGCACCTGTGCGACAGCCTTGATGTGATCGCCCAAAACATTCGCGACGTCAGGGATGGTGATGATTATGACCTCATGGGTTCCGAACGTATGAAGGCTCCATTGCCGAATGACGTTTCGAGCCTGGATGATGTCGACCGGATTCTGGGGCGGTGAGATCATGAAATCCGTTCTCTGCTACGGCGACAGCCTGACCTGGGGATACGATCCGGAAAACATCGGCCGGCATGCCTATGAGGATCGCTGGACGAGCGTGCTGCAGCGTGCGCTTGGAACTGGGGTCAACGTCATTGCCGAAGGTCTGAACGGGCGGACCACCGCCTACGACGACCACCTTGCTGATTGCGAGCGTAACGGCGTGAAATTGCTGCCAAGCGTGCTGGAGACGCACAAGCCGCTGGATCTCGTGATCCTCATGCTTGGCACAAATGACATGAAGCAGGGCATCGCCGGTACGGCGATTGGAGCTTCCAAGGGTATCGCTAGGCTGATCCGGCAGATCAGGCTGCATGACTGGGGTTTCGATTTCGACGGTCCGGATGTGCTTCTGGTTTCGCCGCCGCCGGTCTGTGAAACCGCGAATGTCGCATTTGCCGCCATGTTCAGGGGTGCATTGGACGAATCGGCCATGCTGGCAAGTCTTTATCGGGACCTTGCCGATGAAAATGGTTGCGGTTTCTTCGATGCCGGTCTGGTGGCTGAGACGACGCCGCTCGATGGAATTCATCTCGATGCGGCCAATACCCGCGCCATCGGGCGCGGACTTGAGCCGGTCGTGCGAATGATGTTGGGTTTGTAATTTCGATCCGGGAAAATTGATCAGGATCAAGGAGAAAGACGATCGGGTGACTAGGCTTTGGATATCGACCGACAAAAGAGGAGATATCGAATGTCGAACACCCCGCACGAAATCCAGGACGAGTTTCCGGAATACGCAGAGAAGATGCACGCGCTGAAGGCTGGCGACGAGCGTTTTGGCAAGCTTCTGGAAGACTACCGTGAGGTGAACCGTGCGATCCATCGCGCCGAGACCGAGGTCGAGCCGGTCGGCGACGTGCAGATGGAAACGATGCGCAAGCAGCGCATGGTTCTGAAGGATGAAATCTACGGGATGCTGACCAAGGCCTGATCGGGCTGGTCTCATCCCTCGGAAAGGCTCCGTCGCAGGACGGAGCCTGCTCCGGACAAAAAGGGAGAGTAAGACCAGTGTCCAACGCCTATGACGTCATCATTATCGGCTCCGGCCCCGGCGGCTACATTGCCGCAATCCGTGCTGCCCAGCTTGGTCTGAAGACCGCCATCGTTGAGCGCGAGCATCTGGCCGGTATCTGCTCCAACTGGGGCTGCATTCCCACCAAGGCATTGCTTCGGTCGGCCGAGATCCTGCATTACGCCCAGCATCCGGGCGAATACGGCATCAAGGTGGAAGGTACCGTCACGCCTGACCTGAAGGCGATCGTCGCTCGTTCGCGCGGTATCGCGCAGCGCATGAACGGCGGCGTCGGCTTCCTCATGAAGAAGAACAAGGTTGACGTCATCTGGGGCGAGGCGAAGCTCACCAAACCCGGCGAGATCGTCGTTTCCAAGACCACCAAGGCGATCCAGCAGCCGCAGGCTCCGCTCCCGAAAAACGTTCTGCCGGAAGGCACCTACACCGCCAAGCACATCGTGGTGGCTACCGGTGCTCGTCCGCGCGCGCTTCCCGGCATCGAGCCGGATGGCAAGCTGATCTGGACCTATTTCGAAGCGATGAAGCCCGAGGAAATGCCGAAGTCGCTGCTCGTCATGGGCTCCGGCGCGATCGGTATAGAATTCGCCTCCTTCTACCGCACCATGGGTGTCGATGTGACGGTCGTCGAGGTCATGACCCAGGTCATGCCGGTCGAGGACGCCGAAATTTCCGCGCTGGCAAAGAAGCAGTTCGAAAAGCAGGGCATGAAGATCCTGCTGGAAGCCAAGGTCGCAAAGGTCGAGAAGGGCGCGAACTCCATCACCGCCCATGTCCAGAAGAAGGATGGCTCGGTCGAGAAGATCACTGCCGACCGGATGATTTCGGCCGTGGGCGTTCAGGCCAACATCGAGAACATCGGTCTTGAGGCGCTCGGCGTGAAGACCGATCGCGGCTTCATCGCCATCGACGGCTACGGCAAGACCAACGTACCGGGCATCTATGCGATCGGCGACGTAGCAGGTCCGCCGATGCTGGCCCACAAGGCCGAGCACGAAGCCGTCATCTGCATCGAGAAGCTGGCAGGCCTTCCGAACGTCCATCCGATGGACAAGGCCAAGATCCCGGGTTGCACCTATTGCCACCCGCAGGTCGCTTCTGTCGGCCTGACCGAAGCCAAGGCCAAGGAGCAGGGTCGCGACATTCGCGTCGGCCGCTTCCCCTTCGTCGCCAACGGCAAGGCTATCGCGCTCGGCGAAGACCAGGGGCTTGTCAAGACCATCTTCGACAAGAAGACCGGCGAGCTTCTCGGAGCCCACATGGTGGGTGCGGAAGTAACCGAACTCATCCAGGGTTTCGTGGTGGCGATGAACCTCGAAACCACCGAGGAAGAACTGATGCACACCATCTTCCCGCATCCGACCATTTCGGAAACGCTGAAGGAAAGCGTGCTGGACGCCTACGGCCGCGCGCTCAACGCCTGAGCCTGTTGTGATGATCGATGCCGCGGCCTATATAGGCCGCGGATGTTCCACGGAAGGATGTGGCAATGGCAGGCTTTGAAATCGGCTGGTTCCTGATGCTGATCGTTGGCGGTCTCGCCGGCTGGCTGGCAGGCAAGCTCATGGATGTGCGTTTCGGTGTGCTGATGAACATCATCATCGGCATCGTCGGTGCGGTCATTGCTTCGGCGGTTTTCCGGCGCTTCGGCATCTTCGTGGAAGGCGACTGGCTCGGTTATCTGATCACCAGCTTTGTCGGCGCCTGCATATTGCTCTTTGTCGTCAAGCTGGTGCGACGCTAAACTCATTCGCTGCAATGGCTGCGGCAAAGGAAGGCTGAACCATGGTCACCATCCTCGACAGGACAAATCTCGAGGAAAAGCGCGTCCGTCACCCGGAAAAAGCTCATCGCCCGGATACCGAGGTGTTGCGCAAGCCGGAATGGATCCGCGTGAAGGCTCCGACCTCCAAGGGTTATGCGGAGACGCGCGATCTCGTGCGCTCGCACAAGCTGGTGACGGTCTGCGAGGAAGCCGGCTGCCCGAACATCGGCGAGTGCTGGGACAAGAAGCACGCTACCTTCATGATCATGGGCGAGATCTGTACGCGCGCCTGTGCCTTTTGCAACGTCGCGACCGGCAAGCCGAACGCGCTCGATCTCGATGAGCCGGAAAACGTCGCCAAGGCCGTGAAGCAGATGGGCCTGTCCCATGTGGTCATCACCTCCGTCGACCGTGACGATCTCGAAGATGGTGGCGCCGAACATTTCGAGAAGGTGATCTGGGCGATCCGCGCCGCTTCTCCCCAGACGACCATCGAAATCCTGACGCCGGACTTCCTCAAGAAGCCGGGCGCACTGGAGCGCGTCGTTGCCGCAAAGCCAGACGTCTTCAACCACAACATGGAAACCGTTCCTGGGAACTATCTGACCGTTCGTCCGGGCGCCCGCTATTTCCACTCCGTCCGCCTCCTGCAGCGCGTGAAGGAACTCGACCCGACCATGTTCACCAAGTCCGGCATCATGGTCGGTCTCGGCGAGGAGCGGAATGAAGTCCTTCAGCTTATGGACGACCTCAGGACCGCCGATGTCGACTTCCTGACCATCGGCCAGTATCTGCAGCCGACCCGCAAGCACCATCAGGTGATGAGCTTCGTTACCCCGGACGAGTTCAAGTCCTACGAGACCGTCGCCTATGCCAAGGGCTTCCTCATGGTCTCTTCAAGCCCGCTCACGCGTTCGTCCCACCATGCCGGTGACGACTTTGCACGGCTGAAGGCCAATCGCGAGAAGATGCTGGCTGAAAAGGCCGTTCGCGCCGGCGCTTAAAGCCGTTGAAAGAACTATGCTATGCACGGGCGTTCCGCATGTCGGAGCGCCCGTCTTGCTTTGGAGTCTCGCCCATGCCTGCCCGTTACATCGATGTGGAAGCAGCGGCGCGGCTGTTGCCGGAATGTGAGCGTCTGCTGGTGCTCGGTTGTTCCGGCAGCGGCAAGAGCACCTTGTCCCGCAAGCTCGGGGAGTTGCTGGATCTGCCGCACATTTCCATGGATCGAGAGGTGTTCTGGCTGCCCGGCTGGCAGCAGCGGCCACGCGAAGAAGCGGTAAAGCGTATCGTCGAAATCGCGGCGACTTCGCGCTGGATCATGGACGGAACCAGCCCGGGCACGCTGCCCCTCAGGCTACCGCGAACAGATCTTGTCATCTGGATGCGGCCGCCGCGCCGGGTGTCGCTTTATGGTGTCCTGTCGCGCGGTATCCGTTATCGCGGTCGCAGCCGGCCGGAAATGGCGGACGGTTGCCCCGAGAGGGTGACGCTGGAGTTCCTGCGCTATGTCTGGAATTTCGAGCGACATTCCGCGCCTCAGGTCGATGCGCAGCTGGCCGCCTTTTCCGGGGAGATACCGGTGCTCACGCTGAGATCGCATGCCGATGCGGCGCGCCTGCTCGCTGGTCTGGGCAACGACCCGTAGAGTACCGCTGTCCATTTGTAATCCCGCGTCATCAGCAGCCGACACACCCGTACGAACGCCCGCGACGACCGAAAGGGTTATTGCTCGATACTGGCTGGAAGCCTACGTTTCCTTCGACCGGATACGCATTTCCAGTGTCCTGCACTGCGTGCGCACAATCCGGCAGAAAGAGGGGCCGGAATGGATATCGGTTCGCTTTTTACCCATGCCGCCCACCACGCCGCAAAGTTTCGAGAAACTCGCGGCAACGGTATTCAGCGGGCCGAAAATGACTACGCTGCCGAAATCGCTCTCTTCTCCTCGGAGCTTCCGAAAACTGGTCTGCCGGCAGAGCAGGTGCTCGACGAACTGGTTGCGAAGGCGTCACCGGGTTTGCAGGTCATGGTCGGTCCCCGCTTTTTTGGCTGGGTCATCGGTGGGTCTCACCCCATGGGGGTGGCCGCTGACTTCCTGACTTCGGCTTGGGGGCAGAATGCCGGTAATCACGTCGCGACGCCCGCTGCTGCTGCGGCGGAACTCGTTGCTGGCCAGTGGCTTCTGGAATTGCTTGATCTGCCGAGAGAGGCTTCCGTCGGTTTCGTGACCGGCGCGACCATGGCCAATTTCACCTGCCTTGCGGCGGCACGAAGTGCAGTGCTTCGCGCAAGGGGATGGGACGCCGATGCCTTGGGGTTGTTCTCGGCGCCTCCCATATCGGTTCTGATTGGCGATGATGCTCATGCGACCGTCTTCTCCGCCTTGCAGTTTCTCGGTCTCGGTCATGACCGCGTGATCCGGATACCGACAGACAAGCAGGGCAGGATTGTTCCCGAAGCTTTCGAGGATGACTGCGCAGGTATCCATGGACCCGCGATCGCGATTCTGCAGGCGGGCCAGATCAACACCGGCGGGTTTGACAATTTCCGCCGGCTGATACCGGCCGCGCGGCGCTGTGGTGCGTGGATACATGTCGATGGCGCCTTCGGGCTCTGGGCGAATACCGTCGAGGCACGGCGGCACCTGCGAGCCGGTGTCGGGGAGGCGGACAGTTGGGCGACCGATGGCCACAAATGGCTACAGACGCCCTACGACTGCGGCTATGCCATCGTCCGCGATGCCGACAGCCATCATAGAGCCATGACGATTGCCGCAAGCTATCTGCCTCAGGCAGAGCATGGTGAGCGTGACCCCTCGCACTATGTGCCGGAATTGTCCCGGCGCGCGCGCGGCTTTGCAACCTGGGCAATGATCCGCCATCTGGGCCGAGACGGGATCGCTGCCATGGTCGAGCGTAATTGCCGGGCCGCGGCGCAGGTTGCCGACCGGGTCTCCGCCGTGTCGGGCATTGTCGTCCTGAACGATGTCGTCCTGAACCAGGCGATCATTCGCTTTGGCAGCGAGAGCGATCCGGAAGCGGCGGATCGGATGACGGACGACGTAATCGCGCTGCTGCGTGAACGGGGAGAGATATTCACCGGCGGGGCGGTTTGGCGTGGTCGAAAGGTCATGCGTTTCTCCGTCTCGAATTTCCAGACGGATGAGAAGCAGGCTTCATGGGCCGCGGATGCAATTATCCGGGCCTTTCGCGATGTCGCAGGCCGGTAAACGGCTTGTCTCTTCCTGCCCGATTGCATATCTGAGGGGCATGCCAGAATTCGAGACCAGACGTACCGTTCGTCACTCCGCAACCCAGATGTTCAACCTCGTCGCCGATGTCGAACGCTACCCGGAATTCCTGCCCCTTTGCGAGGCTTTGGCGATCCGTTCGCGCCGCGAACGCGATGGCAAGGAACTGCTGATCGCGGACATGACCGTGGGTTACAAGGCAATCCGCGAGACCTTCACCACGCAGGTGCTGCTGGTTCCGGGCGACCGCGTGATCGACGTGAAGTATATCGAGGGTCCATTCCGATACCTCGATAATCGCTGGCGCTTCGAAGAGCGGGCCGACGGCGGTTGCGATGTCAACTTCTTCATCAGCTACGAGTTCAAGAACCGTATTCTGGGTGCGGTGATGGGCTCGATGTTCGACCGTGCCTTCCGCATGTTCACCGATGCTTTCGAGGCGCGAGCCGACAAGATCTACACGGCCTGACGACTGCCCGTCGAAAGAGTTCAGCCGGCAACCGCCACCAGCAGTTCGAAGGCGGTTCTCACCGTAGCAAGCCTGATTTCCGTCCGCCCGATGTCGCCATAGCGCATTTCGCGGTGGATCAGCAGTCCGCTCTGGCTCTTGGCTGCCAGATGCACGAGGCCGACGGGTTTTTCCGCCGTCCCGCCGGTCGGACCTGCAACTCCCGTAACCGCAACGGCGATGTTGGCGCCCGAGCGGCGCAGCGCGCCATCGACCATCTGCAGGGCCGTCTCGCGCGATACCGCACCGAAGCGCGTAAGGACTTCGGCGGAGACACCGAGCATGTCTGCCTTGGCCTGATTGGAATAGGTGACGAAACCACGGTCCACCGCAGCCGAGGAACCGGAAACCTCGGTCAACGCACCGGCAATCAGGCCACCCGTGCAGGATTCTGCGGTCGCGATCGTCAGGCCGCGTGCCGAAAAGTCGGCAACGATACGGGCGGCGGAAGCTTCGATGTCCTCAGGAAATATTGTCATCGTGCCGGCACTCCATAAACCACCGTCGCCGTTGCTATTGCCGCGATGCCTTCGCGCCGGCCGATGAAGCCGATCTTTTCGTTGGTGGTCGCCTTGACCGAGCAGCGGTCCAGCGTGATTCCCAGAATTTCCGAGAGCTTTTCGCGCATCTCCTGCCTGTGCGGTCCGACCTTCGGAGCCTCGGCGATGAGGGAGACGTCGGCATTCATGATCGTGCCGCCGTTCTTTCGGACTATGCGGGCCGCGTGTTCCAGAAAGATCCGCGACGGCGCGCCCTTCCATTGGGGATCCGATGGCGGGAAATGGTCGCCGATATCACCGGCGCCGCAGGTGGCGAGCAGCGCATCGGTCAGCGCATGCAGCGCCACATCGGCGTCGGAGTGGCCCTTGAGCTTCTGATCGTGAGGAATGAAGATGCCGCAAAGCGTCACGCCGTCACCGGGTTCCAACTGATGCACATCGTAGCCGTTGCCGGTGCGGACGTCGGGCAGGGCGGCGGGGCTGGAAAGTCTGGCATCGGCCATGGCGATATCCCTTTTCACGGTCAGTTTTACGTTGTCGGGCGAACCCTCTATCAGCTGCACCGGAATGCCGGCCCATTCCGCAATCGAGGCGTCGTCGGTGAAGTCGCTGCGGCCGTCCGCCGCTGCCCTTTCATGGGCATCGAGAATCACCGGCAGCGCAAAGGCTTGCGGCGTCTGCGCCGCGAAAAGACCGGCGCGAGGCACAGTTTCGGCAATGTGTCCGTCTGCGCTCGATCGCTTCAGCGTATCGGTAACCGGTATCGCGGGCAGAACGCCGACATTGCCCTCATCGAGAGAGGTCGCCACACGGTTGAGAAGTTCGTCGTCCAAAAATGGGCGTACCGCATCATGGATCATCACGTGGCTTGCGCCGCGTTCGGAAAGGGCGCGAAGTCCCGTCAAGACGGACTGCTGACGCGTTGCTCCCCCGTTCACGGTAAGGACCTTGTTTCCCTCGTTCAGGCAAAGCCGCATGTTTTCAAAGAGTTCATGGTCATCTTGATGAATGACGGCAATGATCGGCCCCGATCTGTTCCAGGCGAGGAAACGCTCCAGAGTATGGGCGATAACCGGGCGTCCACCGATCCTGCGATACTGTTTCGGTCCCTCGACGGAGGCGCCCGCGCGCTCTCCGCGCCCTGCGGCCACCACAATGATACCGATTGAGGCAACTTCGCGTTGTTGCATTGCAGCGTTCGACCTGTGTAAAAGAGATGAGGACACAAAAAATTCGCAAGCGTGGTCTATCGGCTGAACTTCGGTTTTTCCAGCATTTGCCCGAATTTTTATCGCGGCCCCACGGATTTCACTTGGCAAGCGCGCAATCTCTGTCTAAAAATAGTGCACATTTGAAGCGTGCCCGAAAGATAATCATTTGAGTTCTGCTGCGCTGAATACGCCATTCGAGATCGGGTCGGTCGCGATACGCAATCGCGTGATTCTGGCCCCGATGTCCGGTGTCAGCGATTTGCCGTTTCGCAAGCTGGCATGGCGTTTCGGGGCCGGTCTGGTCGTGACCGAGATGGTTGCAAGCCGTGAGCTCGCTCACAATGCCGCAGAATCATGGTCCCGTCTGCAGGGTGCAGATATCAATCCGCACATGGTGCAGCTTGCCGGACGCGAAGCCTACTGGATGGGCGAGGCGGCCCGTATCGCCGAAGCCAATGGCGCCGATATCATCGACATCAACATGGGGTGTCCGGCCAAGAAGGTGACGGGTGGTTATTCCGGCTCGGCGCTGATGCGCGATCCCGATCATGCTCTGACGCTGGTTGAGGCAACGGTCGAGGCCGTGAAAGTACCGGTGACGCTGAAAATGCGGCTGGGCTGGGACGAGAACTCCCTGAACGCGCCGGAAATTGCCCGCCGTGCCGAAGAAGTCGGTGTGAAGATGATCATCGTGCATGGACGCACGCGCATGCAATTCTATGAAGGCAGGGCCGACTGGGACGCCATCGCCCGGGTTCGGGAGGTCGTGTCCGTCCCGCTGGTTGCCAATGGCGACGTGGAAACCCGCGAAGATGCCGTTGAGATCCTGCGTCGCTCCGGCGCCGATGCGGTTATGGCGGGCAGGGCCTGTCAGGGGCGTCCGTGGCATGTCGGCTGGCTCGCCGGTGGCGCGGGTCCTGATGCCTCCGAGATCCCCGCACTTGTCAGCGAACATTATGAGGCAATGCTCGGCCACTACGGGCGCGATGTCGGTATAAGGCATGCTCGCAAGCATCTCGGCTGGTATCTCGACCGCTTCGCACCGGAGGCATCTGCTGCCGCCAAGGGAGAAATCATGACGTCGAAGGACGCCGATTTCGTTTCGAAATCGCTTTTCAGCGTGCTGTCTGAGGCGCTGTCCGCCGCAGACAGCCGACAGGAGGCCGCATGAACGCGAATAATGGCGGCAACGGGCTTGCCATGGCAGTGCTCAACTCGGTCCAAAATCCGGTGGTGATGGTCGATACCAACGGCCACATCGCTTTCGCAAACTGGGAAGCCGAGGCATTCTTCGGTGCGAGCGCTGCGCATCTGTCCCGCTATAAGCTGTCCACCTTCATTCCCTTCGGCAGCCCGCTGCTTTCGCTTATCGATCAGGTTCGCGAACGCCGCGCTCCGGTGAACGAATACCGGGTTGACCTCAGCTCACCCCGTCTCGGGCAGGACAAGCTGGTGGATCTTTATGTCGCCCCGGTGGTCAACCAGCCGGGTGACGTGGTCATCGTCTTTCAGGAACGCTCCATGGCCGACAAGATCGACCGGCAGCTGACGCATCGTGCGGCTGCCCGTTCGGTGACCGGCCTTGCGTCGATGCTGGCCCACGAGATCAAGAACCCGCTCTCCGGCATCCGCGGTGCGGCGCAGTTGCTCGAAACCTCCGTTACAGACGAAGATCGCGCATTGACGCGGCTGATCTGCGACGAGACGGACCGCATCGTTTCTCTGGTCGACCGTATGGAGGTCTTTTCCGACGAACGGCCGGTCGACCGGATTTCGCTGAACATCCATTCGGTGCTCGACCATGTGAAGGCCATCGCCAAGGCCGGTTTTGCCCGCAACATTCGCATCACCGAGAATTATGACCCGTCGCTGCCGCCGGTCTATGCCAATCGCGACCAGCTTGTGCAGGTGTTCCTGAACCTCATCAAGAACGCCGCCGAGGCCATCGGTGATCGGCCGGATGGCGAGATACAGCTGACGACGGCCTATCGTCCGGGCATCCGTCTGTCGGTTGCCGGTTCGCGTGAAAAAATTTCCCTGCCGCTCGAATTTTGCGTGCATGACAATGGCCCCGGCGTGCCATCCGACCTGCTGCCGCATCTTTTCGATCCGTTTATTACCACCAAGACTAACGGTTCCGGCCTTGGGCTGGCGCTGGTCGCCAAGATCATTGGCGGCCATGGCGGCATCGTCGAATGCGACAGCCAGGCGAACCGCACGACTTTCCGCGTGTTGATGCCCGTCTCCAAGGACATCCCGCTTGACGAAGAACCCCCGGCGAAATCCACAGGAAGATTCTGATGACTGCAACGATCCTTGTCGCTGATGACGACGCAGCCATTCGCACCGTATTGAATCAGGCCTTGACCCGCGCCGGCTATGAAGTCCGGATCACGTCCAATGCCGCCACCCTCTGGCGTTGGGTCTCCGCCGGTGAAGGCGACCTCGTCGTTACCGACGTCGTCATGCCGGATGAGAACGCCTTCGATCTCCTGCCGCGCATCAAGAAGGCGCGGCCCGATCTGCCGGTGCTGGTCATGAGCGCGCAGAACACGTTCATGACCGCGATCAAGGCATCGGAGAAGGGCGCTTACGACTACCTGCCGAAGCCCTTCGATCTGACGGAACTGATCGCCATCATCGGCCGTGCGCTGGCCGAGCCGAAGAAGAAGCCGGCCCGTCTCGACGACGACATGCAGGATGGCATGCCGCTGGTTGGCCGCTCGGCCGCCATGCAGGAAATCTATCGCGTCCTCGCGCGCCTGATGCAGACCGACCTGACGCTGATGATCACCGGCGAATCGGGCACCGGCAAGGAACTCGTCGCCCGCGCGCTGCATGATTACGGCAAGCGCCGCAACGGTCCCTTCGTCGCCATCAACATGGCCGCGATACCGCGTGACCTGATCGAATCGGAACTCTTCGGTCATGAGAAAGGCGCTTTTACCGGTGCTCAGACCCGATCCACAGGCCGTTTCGAGCAGGCCGAGGGCGGTACGCTCTTCCTCGATGAAATCGGCGACATGCCGATGGATGCGCAAACCCGTCTGCTGCGTGTGCTGCAGCAAGGCGAATACACCACCGTGGGTGGCCGCACGCCAATCCGAACCGATGTCAGGATCGTTGCCGCGACCAACAAGGACCTGAAGCACTCGATCAATCAGGGCCTTTTCCGCGAAGACCTTTATTACCGGTTGAACGTCGTGCCGTTGCGGCTGCCGCCGCTGCGTGATCGCGCCGAGGACATTCCGGATCTGGTGCGTCATTTCATCCAGCAGGGTGAGAAAGAGGGCCTCGATCCGAAGCGCTTCGACAATGAGGCGCTGGAGGTGATGAAGGCCTATGCATGGCCGGGTAACGTTCGCGAGCTGGAAAACGTCGTCCGCCGCCTGATGGCGCTTTATCCGCAGGACGTGATTTCGCGCGAGATCGTCGAGCAGGAGCTGCGTTCGGACATCGCCGACAGCCCGATCGCCAAGGTTGGTGTAGCGGCCGGATCGATGACGATTTCGCAGGCCGTCGAGGAGAACATGCGGACCTATTTCGCAAGCTTCGGCGATGCCCTGCCGCCTTCGGGCCTCTATGACCGGGTTCTCACCGAAATGGAATATCCCCTGATTCTTGCAGCGCTGACCGCGACGCGCGGCAACCAGATCAAGGCCGCCGATCTTCTCGGGCTCAACCGCAATACGTTGCGCAAGAAGATCCGCGAGCTGGGTGTTTCGGTCTACCGCAGTTCCCGCTCGGCTTGACAAAGCTGCAAGGCCCGTTGCAATTTCGCCACATTGCGTTGCTCAAAAGTCACGAAGCCTCGGCGTGCTCCGGTCCTGCCGGTCTGACAGGATCGGGACGGAGCGTGACGCGAGGAAAGTGATCGGCTCCTTCCGGATCTGATCCGAGGTGCAGCATCGATTTTGGCTCTGCAGGCAGGGCGCGGGAGTTTTCATGGTCAGTCGGATGGCCGCGTCCGTAACGGATCTCGACGCCGCGACGTCCCATGACCGTCGCGCGTCCTTTGCCTTGCCCGGCCTCGTCGTCGCGGGCGGGGCGCTTGCCTGCGCCATCTTTACGCTGCCTGTGCTGCTCGGGCTCACGCCCATCGAACCCACGTCCCAGGTTCTGATCGCCTCGGCCATCGTCAATTCGCTTTTCATCGTTGGCCTGATGTTCCTCATTGGCCGCGAGGTGACGCGGCTCTTCAAGGCGCGTACGCGTGGCCGTGCTGCGGCTCGCCTGCATGTCCGTATCGTGGTGCTGTTCTCGATTGTCGCCATCACGCCGGCGATCCTCGTTGCGATCTTCGCCAGTATCACGCTGAATGTCGGTCTGGACCGATGGTTCTCTTTGAGAACGCAGTCCATTGTTTCGTCTTCGATGAATGTCGCTCAGGCCTATATGCTGGAAAATGCCAGCTACCTTCAGGGCCAGACCATCTCGATGGCCAATGATTTGGAGCGCAATCGCGCGCTCTATTATCTTGACCGTAACGGCTTCGTGCAGTTGCTGACCCGGCAGACCAAGGGACGCGGCATGCTAGGCGCCTTCTTGGTTCGTCAGGACGGTTCCTCGATCACGCAAGCTGACATAACAACCGACAAGCCGTTGCCGGCGATCCCGAAGGACGCGCTGGAAAGCGCTGCCGCGGGCCAGCCAACCCTCATTCCGCCGGGTGTGACCAACCTCGTGGGCGCGATCATCAAGCTCGATTCGATTTCGGGCACTTACCTCTATACGATCCGCGCCGTTGACCCGAAGGTCATGTCGGCAATGCGGCTGATGGAGGAGAACACCGCCGAATACAAGGCGATGGAGGATGGCCGCACCACGCTGCAGATCGCCTTTGCCATTCTCTATCTCGGCTTCGCGCTGATCGTACTGCTGGCCGCGATCTGGACGGCGATCGCCGTCGCGGACCGGATCGTCCGGCCGATCCGCCTGCTGATCGGTGCTGCCGATAACGTTGCCTCGGGCAACATGAACGTAATCGTGCCGGTTCGTTCCGCCGATGGCGACGTCGGCAGCCTGTCGCGCACCTTCAACAAGATGATTACCCAGATCCGCAGCCAGCGAGATGAAATCCTTGAGGCCAAGGACGAGGTGGACGACCGTCGGCGCTTCATCGAAGCCGTGCTTTCAGGTGTGACCGCGGCGGTTATCGGCGTGGAGGATGACGGCGTCATCACCATCGTCAATCCCTCAGCGGAATACTTCCTCGCGACGGCTTCCGAGGATCTGATCGGCCAGAAGCTCAGTCTCGTCGCGCCCGAAGTGGACCGGGTTCTGGCCGAAGCCGCCGTGCGCCATCGCGGCGAATACCGCGAGCAGATCAACCTGATCCGGGGCGGCAAGGAGCGGACACTGAACGTGCAGGTCACGCGCGAGGAAACCCGCGGTTCCGAAGATTCCTACGTGATCACGCTCGACGACATCACGGATCTGGTTATCGCCCAGCGCTCCACCGCGTGGGCGGACGTCGCGCGCCGTATCGCCCACGAGATCAAGAACCCGCTCACCCCGATCCAGCTTTCCGCCGAACGCCTCAAGCGCCGCTACGGCAAGCATATCGCCGAGGACGACCGGGCCGTTTTCGACCAGTGCACCGACACCATCGTCCGTCAGGTCGAGGACATCGGGCGCATGGTCGACGAGTTCTCCGCCTTCGCCCGGATGCCGAAGCCGGCAAAGCAGAGTTCGGACCTGCGCGACGTGCTTCGCGATGCCGTATTCCTGCGCGAGATGGGCACGCACGGCATCAAGTTCACCCGCGAATTCGGCGATGAGCCGCTACAGGGCAGCTTCGATGCCCGGATGCTGGCGCAGGCTGTCGGTAACATCATCAAGAATGCGGTCGAGGCGATCGAGGCCGTGCCGAGCGAGGAGCTGCCGGATGGCGGCAGAATCACGGTGCGTTCATCCTTCGATCACCAGCAGGATCGTTTCGTCGTCGATGTGATCGACAATGGGCGCGGCCTTCCGGTGGAGAATCGGCACCGCATTCTCGAGCCCTACATGACGATGCGGGAGAAAGGCACAGGCCTGGGCCTCGCCATCGTGAAGAAGATTATTGAAGAACATGGTGGTCAGCTGGAGTTGCATGACGCTCCGGCCGATTTCGATCGGGGCAGGGGCGCGATGATCCGCATCGTCCTGCCGCGTCTTGAGACGACCGCCATGGACAATGAAAGCGATAAGGAAAAGGTCCATGGCCTCTGATATTCTGGTAGTCGACGACGAAGAGGATATCCGCGAGATCGTCTCCGGCATCCTCAGCGATGAGGGGCATGAGACCCGCACCGCCCACGATGCCGACAGCGCACTGGCCGCGATTTCGGATCGCGCGCCGCGTCTCGTTTTTCTCGATATCTGGATGCAGGGCAGCCGGCTTGATGGCCTGTCGCTGCTGGACGAGATAAAGACGCGGCATCCCGATCTTCCCGTCGTGATGATTTCCGGTCACGGCAACATCGAGACGGCAGTCTCGGCGATCAAGCGCGGCGCTTTCGATTTCATCGAGAAGCCGTTTAAGGCGGATCGTCTGATCCTGATCGCGGAGCGTGCGCTTGAGAATTCCAAGCTCAAACGTGAGGTTTCGGAGCTGAAAAAGCGTACGGGCGATGCGGTCGAGCTGATCGGCACCTCCGTTGCCGTTTCGCAGCTTCGCCAGACGATCGACAAGGTCGCTCCGACCAACAGCCGCATCATGATTTTCGGCCCGTCCGGTTCCGGCAAGGAACTGGTTGCGCGCATGATCCACAAGCGATCGAGCCGTGCGAGCGGTCCCTTTGTGACGCTCAATGCAGCCGCGATCACTCCTGACAGGATGGAGGTCGCGCTGTTCGGCACCGAGGGCACGCCCGGCCAGCCACGTCGCATCGGTGCGCTCGAGGAGGCCCACCGGGGTATCCTCTATCTCGATGAGATCGGCGAGATGCCGCGCGAGACCCAGAACAAGATCCTTCGGGTTCTGGTCGAGCAGCAGTTCGAACGCGTCGGTGGTTCCAAGCGTGTCAAGGTCGATGTGCGGGTCATCTCGTCTTCCGCCTACAACCTCGAAGGCATGATCGCGGAAGGCCAATTCCGGGAAGACCTGTTCCACCGGCTTGCCGTCGTGCCGATCAAGGTCCCGGCGCTCGCAGAGCGGCGCGAGGACATCCCCTTCCTCGTCGACATGTTCATGCGCCAGGTCTCCGAGCAGGCCGGCATCCGTCAGCGGCGGATCGGCGATGATGCGATGGCGGTGCTGCAGGCCAATGACTGGCCGGGAAACATCCGCCAGCTGCGCAACAACATCGAGCGCCTGATGATCCTTGCGCAGGGGGACAGCCCGGATACGCCGATTTCCGCCGAGATCCTGCCGCAGGACCTGTCGGAAATGCTGCCGAAGGTCTCGACCCGCAACGATACCCATATCATGACGCTGCCCCTGCGCGAGGCGCGTGAAATGTTCGAACGCGATTACCTGATCGCGCAGATCAACCGTTTTGGCGGGAATATCTCACGCACGGCCGAGTTTGTCGGCATGGAACGCTCTGCGCTTCATCGCAAACTGAAGTCGCTTGGCGTATAAGTCATGCGGCGGGGCGGCCCTGATCGGGCCGCCTGATTCCCATCGCTTGAAGAGGCATCATGAAAGTCATCATCTGCGGGGCGGGACAGGTCGGCTACGGTATCGCGGAGCGCTTGTCCCAGGAGGACAATGACGTCTCGGTGATCGATACCTCGGCGTCTCTGGTCGCGCATATCACGGAGACGCTCGACGTCCGTGGTTATGTCGGCCACGGCGCTCATCCCGACATGCTGGCGAAGGCCGGCGCCGACGATGCTGACATGATCATCGCTGTGACGCTCTACGACGAGGTGAATATCGTCGCCTGCGAGGTCGCGCATGCGCTTTTCAACGTGCCGACCAAGATCGCACGCATCCGCGCCCAGAATTACATGCGGCCGGAATATGCCGACCTCTTCAGCCGGGAACACATCTCGATCGACGTGACGATCTCGCCGGAGATCGAAGTGGGCAAGATGGTCCTGAGGCGTATCTCTTTCCCCGGCGCGACGGATATCGTCCGCTTTGCGGAAGATCATATTGCCATGGTTGCCATCGAATGCATGGAGGATTGCCCGGTCCTCAATACGCCTCTGCATCAGTTGAGCCAGCTGTTCCCGGACCTGATGGCGACGGTGACAGCGATCTATCGCAACGGCAGGCTTCATGTCGCGCAATCCAACGACCAGTTGCTGGTCGGCGATCTTGCCTATGTCATCTGCCAGCGCGACCATACGCGCCGCACACTTGGTCTGTTCGGTCATGACGAGCAGGAAGCCGGCCGTATCATCATCGCCGGCGGCGGCAATATCGGGCAATACGTCGCTCGCACGATCGAGAAGATGCAACCGCGGACGCGGATCAAGATCATCGAAAGCGACCGCGAACGGGCGGTCGCGATTTCGGAAAAGCTGAAGAGCACCATTGTCCTTCATGGTTCCGCGCTCGATCAGGCGATCCTGCAGCAGGCCGATATTCAGGAAGCCGATCTGATGGTGACCCTCACCAACAACGATCAGATCAATATTCTCGGGGCTGCCATGGCCAAGCGCATGGGCTGCCGCTCGACCATGGCGCTGATCAACAATCCGGGTTTTCAGGAACTGGCAACGGGCGTCGGTATCGACGCCCACATCAATCCGCGCGCCGTGACGATCTCGCGTGTTCTCCAGCATGTCCGCAAGGGGCGTATCCTGTCGGTCTACGCTGTGCAGAAGGGCATGGCGGAGGTGATCGAGGCCGAAGCGCTGGAGACCTCTCCGCTTGTCGGACGGCCTTTCCGCGATCTCGACCTGCCGCCGGGGCTTCGCATCGGTGCGATCTATCGCGACAAGGCGGTGATCCGGCCGAACGGCGACACGCGGATCAAGGCGAAGGACAGGGTGGTCATGTTCGCCACCGCCGATGCCGTCCGCGTTGTCGAACAGATGTTCCGCGTTTCCATCCAGTATTTCTAGAGCATAATCCGACCGGAGTGAAACGAGGATCGACAAGATTATGCTTCAAAAAGAAAACCTTAGAGCGCCGACCTGATTCCATCGGATCGGCGCTCTAATCTCGAAAATCCAGTTTCCGGAAGGCCGTCATGCCGAGAATTGCCTATGTCAATGGTCGCTATGTCCAGCATAACAAGGCCAGTGTTCACATTGAGGACCGCGGTTACCAGCTCGCCGATGGCGTCTATGAAGTCTGTGAGATTCGTCACGGGCTGATCGTGGATCTGACCCGGCATCTCGATCGTCTCGACCGTTCCCTTTCGGAAATCCGCATTCGCCCGCCGATGTCGCGCGCGGCGCTGGTGCAGGTGATCCGCGAGGTTGCCCGTCGCAATCATGTGAAGAACGGATTGTTCTATCTGCAGGTGACGCGCGGAGTTGCGAGGCGTGACCACGCCTTTCCGTCTGCGGATACACCGGCGTCGCTGGTGGTGACGGCCAAGAGTACCGATCCCTCGGTGATCGCCAGCAAGAACGCCACCGGTATCAAGGCGATCACCTTGCCGGACAACCGTTGGGACCGCGTGGATATCAAGACGGTCGGCCTCCTGCCCAATGCGCTCGCCCGTCAGACGGCAAAGGAAGCAGGAGCACAGGAGGCGATTTTCATCGATGCCCGGGGCATGGTGACGGAGGGCGCGGCGACCAATGTCTGGATCGTCGACGCTGAAGGTCATCTCGTCACCCGACCGGCTGAACACGGTATCCTGCGTGGCATCACGCGCACGACGCTGATGGACGTGGCAAAGACGTTGGGGATCTCGATCCACGAACGGGAATTCTCGCGCGAGGAAATGCTTGAAGCGCGCGAGGTGTTCATTACCGCTGCGACCAGTATTTGCTTTCCAATCGTCGAAATCGACGGGATTTCTATCGCTAATGGCCATCCCGGAACGATTTCGGAGAAAATCCGCGGCGCCTTTTTCGAGATTGCGGAAAAGACGGCGATTTGATACCACCTTCACGGTGAAGGGCCTATCAGGGACAGTCCTTACAAGGCTGATAAGCTTAAAGAATAATTATACCGGCCAATGAGCCGGCAAGAAAGAAAGAAGCGACGCTATGGCGGAACGTTCTCAGAATCTGCAGGATCTATTTCTCAACACCGTCCGCAAACAGAAGATTTCGTTGACGATCTTCCTGATCAACGGCGTCAAGCTCACCGGCGTTGTGACCTCCTTCGACAATTTCTGCGTTCTGCTGCGTCGCGACGGTCATTCGCAACTGGTCTACAAGCACGCCATCTCGACCATCATGCCGGGCCAGCCCATGCAGATGTTTGAAAGCGAAGATAACGCTTCGTCACAGGATTGAAGCCATAACCACTCGCGACACCAAAAACGATTCGATCATCCCGGAAAATGAAAAGCACCGGGATGACATGTGCGCCGTTGTCATCGTACCCGTCCTGAAGCAGGCGCGGGGCGGGGCTGGAGCCGAAACGGTTGCTCCCACGCGTTCCAATGAGAGCCGGCTGGAAGAGGCCATCGGTCTTGCAAGGGCCATCGACCTCACGATTGCCGCGGGCATCATCGTGCCCGTCAACCAGCCGCGGCCGGCAACGCTTCTCGGAACCGGCAAGATCGAGGAAGTGTCGGCGCTTCTCGATGAGCACAATGCCGGCCTTGTGATCGTAGATCATCCCTTGACGCCCGTACAACAGCGCAACCTCGAGAAGGAATGGCGCGCCAAGGTCATCGACCGCACCGGTCTCATTCTGGAAATCTTCGGCCGCCGCGCCTCCACCAAGGAAGGCACGCTGCAGGTCGAGCTTGCCCACCTCAACTACCAGAAGGGCCGACTGGTCCGAAGCTGGACCCACCTTGAGCGCCAGCGCGGTGGTGCCGGCTTCATGGGTGGTCCGGGTGAAACCCAGATCGAAGCCGACCGCCGTCTCTTGCAGGACCGGATCGTCCGGCTCGAACGCGAACTGGAACAGGTCGTCCGGACGCGCCAGCTGCATCGTGCCAAGCGCCGCAAGGTACCGCATCCTATCGTGGCGCTGGTCGGCTACACCAACGCAGGCAAGTCGACGCTGTTCAACCGTATCACCGGTGCCGGGGTGCTGGCCGAGGACATGCTGTTCGCGACGCTTGATCCCACTTTGCGCCGCATGAAGCTGCCTCATGGCCGCACGGTCATCCTCTCTGATACGGTAGGCTTCATCTCCGACCTGCCGACCCATCTGGTCGCCGCCTTCCGAGCCACGCTCGAAGAGGTATTGGAAGCCGACCTCATCCTGCACGTGCGGGATATGTCGGACCCGGATAATGCGGCGCAATCCACGGACGTGCTGCGCATTCTCGACGATCTCGGCATCGACGAGAAGGAGAGGGCGGAGCGTATTATCGAGGTCTGGAACAAGATCGACCGCCTCGATCCGGAAAGCCATGACGCGATCCTGCAGAAGGCCCAGAGCCGGGAGAACGTCATTCCTGCGTCTGCGATGTCGGGCGAGGGCGTCGATCGGTTGATGGACGTGATTTCCGAGCGCCTTTCGGGTGTCCTGACCGAAACGACGGTCGTCGTTCCTGCGGACAAGCATGCGTTGATTTCCTGGGCCTATGAAAACGCCATCGTCGACAGTCGAGAGGACCACGAAGACGGCACCGTCAGCCTCGATCTGCGCCTCACGGAACGTCAGGCGCTGGAACTCGAGCGCAAGCTCGGCGGTGGCCCGAAGCGGGAAAAGGAAGACTGGGAGCGGTAGTGCCGGGCTTCGGGCTCGGATCTTTGGGCGTCAGTCCAGCTGACGCTCGATCGCCTTCGCAGCCTGCCAGAGCTCTTCCATTCGCTCCAGCGTCGCATCTTCCAGTGTTTCAGAATTTTCTTTAAGAGAATTTTCTATATAACTGAAACGGCGGCGGAACTTGGTATTCGTTCCGCGGAGTGCCTGTTCCGGGTCCGCATCCACATGGCGGCCGATGTTGACGAGGGCGAAGATCAGGTCGCCGAGTTCGTCGGTGATCTTTTCCGGCTTTCCTTCGGCCAGCGCCTCGCGCAGTTCGGTGATTTCCTCCTCGATCTTGTCGAGGATCGGTTCTGGTTCCGACCAGTCGAAGCCGACCTTGGCGGCGCGCTCCTGCAGCTTCAATGCTTCGGTGAGCGCCGGGAAGCTCCGCTGCACGTCACCGAGGTGACCGGCCTTCACGTCGTGTTCGGCGGTACCGCGCAGCGCCCGCCGTTCGGCCCGTTCTCGCTTTTCCTGCCGCTTGATCTCATCCCATTGAGCTTTCACGCTTTCCGGCGTGTCCGCGTCGGAGACGGCGAAAACATGCGGATGCCGGCGGATCATCTTTCGCGTGATGGCCTCGACCACGTCACCGAAGGAGAAAAGACCTGCCTCTTCGCCCATGCGGGCATGGAACACCACCTGAAGCAACAGGTCACCCAGCTCCTCGCAGAGATCGTCGGGATCGTTGCGTTCGATGGCGTCGGCAACCTCATAAGCTTCCTCGACCGTATAAGGCTTGATGGTCTCGAAGGTCTGGACAATGTCCCACGGGCAGCCGGTTTTCGGATCGCGAAGCGCTGCCATGATCTCGATCAGGCGTGAGATGTCCTTGGAGGGTTCCATGCGGTCGTCCTGCCTGCTCAGTTGAGCGGAATGTCGTTATCCGATTTCCCGGACTGATACTGCCCGGAGAGGCGGTCGTAGATCGCGCGAATGCGCCTGGACTGTTCCCTCAGGCTCTCCCGTTCCGCCGTGTCCTTCACGGCCACCAGATCGGACAGCGCATAGGAATTCCAGAAGGCGTTCGACTTGCGATAGCCGCCGGGCTCCAACCCGAAGACCTCCTTGAGAATCTTCAGGTCATGCGGGATCGCGAAAGCATCGCGGCTGTCCTCGTGACTGAAGAAGTAATAGAAATTGTCGAAACCGGCCCAGGTGATCGCCGACATGCACATGGTGCAGGGTTCGTGAGTCGAGAGAAAAATCAGGTCCTTGGTCGAAGGCTTTTCGCCGAGTTCGTAGAAGCGTTTCAGCGTATGGACTTCGCCATGCCACAACGGATTCTCGAGCTCATTGTTGGTTTCCGCCAGCACCAGCGACAGGTCGGATTTCCTGAGGATCGCCGCACCGAAAACCTTGTTGCCGGCCGCAACTCCCGCCTCCGTCAGGGGGAGGATGTCGTGCTCGATGACATCGAGCAGGCGAGAAGTGATATCCGTCATATGTAGCTGTGTCCCCATGGCTTGCTGCGGTGCGATCCTATCGTCGGCCTGATGGGGTCGAAAGGAAAAAACATCGTTTGTCGCCAGCTTTTTTCAATACGAAATCCCAATTAACCGATAGAAATTGTAGATTTATCACCCTTCGGTGACTTTTGCTCGCATCCGTGGAAAGCCTAGCAAAGAAATGTGCGGTGCCGAGCGACGGGGGATTTCTGTTTCTTCTATCACCTGCTCAAAAAGGTGATATTGGCGCTCACTACACAACTGGATCGTGACCATGGGCGCAGGCCATAACAAGCTTTCGGTTTTCCCGGCCTTCTTCAAGGTCGAGGATGCGGCTGTCGCCATTTTTGGCGACGGTGCGGAAGCTTTTGCCAAGGCACGTCTGCTGCGCAACACCAGGGCGCGCATCATCGCCCATGCCGTTGCTCCCGAAGCAGACTACGCCGATTTCCTGGAGCGTCACGCGATCGAGCGGGTGGCGCAGTCTTTCCATTCCGGCCAGGTTGATGGCGCCGCGCTGGTCTTTGCCGCGACGGGCGATGCGGAGCTGGACCGGAGGATTGTCTCTGCCGCTCGTGCGCGCCGGATCCCGGCCAATGCGGTCGATCAGCCCGAGTTCTGTGATTTCTATACGCCCGCTCTGGTGAACCGCGCGCCGATCGCGGTTGCCATCGGAACGGAAGGTGCCGGCCCGGTTCTCGCGCAGATGATCCGCGCCGAAATCGATCGCCGCCTGCCTCGGTCGCTCGGCCGTCTTGCCCGGCTGGCGGAAGAGTTTCGTGCCAGTGTGGAGCGCAGCGTTCCGCGCGGCACCATGCGTCGCAAGTTCTGGCGGCGTTTCTTCAGCGGTGATGTCGCCGATGCCGTGGGTGAGGGTGATATCGCCCATGCCCGGCGCAACGCCGTGCGCCTGATCGCCGAGAGCGGGGAGCGCGAACCCGGTCGGGTGTTTCTCGTTGGCGCCGGTCCGGGCGCCGAGGATCTGCTGACTCTGCGCGCGCATAGGTTGCTGATGGAAGCCGATGTCATCGTCCATGATGCCCTGGTGCCGCAGGCCGTTATCGATATGGGCCGGCGGGATGCCGATCGCATTGCTGTCGGCAAGCGAAAGGGCTGCCATTCGAAGTCGCAGGAAGAAATCAACGACCTGCTGGTCGAGCTTGGTCGCGAGGGCAAGCGCGTCGTTCGCCTGAAGTCTGGCGATCCGCTGGTCTTCGGTCGTGCCGGCGAGGAAATGGCGGCGCTGCGCGCCGCGGGCGTCGCTTATGAAATCGTGCCGGGTATCACCTCGGCCTTCGCCGCGGCCGCCGATTTCGAACTGCCGCTGACGCTTCGCGGCGTTGCGTCCTCGCTGGTCTTCACCACCGGGCATGACCTGCATGGCGAAACTCTGCCAGACTGGGCGCGTCTTGCTCTCTCGGGTGCAACGGTCGCGGTCTATATGGGCCGCAGTGTTGCGGCATCGGTCGCCACCCGGCTGATGGCGGCAGGCCTTGATCGGGATACCACCGTTGCGGTCGTCGAAAATGCCGGTCGCGCCTATAACCGACTGTTTCATGGCACGCTGGATGAATTGCCGGTGCTTGAAGATCGCACCGAGCTGACCGGCCCGGTGATGGTCATCATCGGCGATGCCGTTGCCGGCGGCAATTTCTCCCGTTCCGAACCGCTGCGCGGCAAGATCGCCAGCCTTTCCCCCTTCGAGAGGACCTGACATGGCCCAGAAAGTCTTGACCGCCAACCGCCTTGGCGACGGCATCGCCGTCTGGCTCGATGCCAGTGGCCAGTGGACGGAAAAACTGCAGGATGCCTTCGTCGCCCGGCATGCCGAAGCGATTGCCGCGCTCGAAGAGGCTGGACGCAAGGCCTTCGCCAGCAACATCGTGCTTGACGTCAATGTCATCGATGTCGAGGAGAAGGACGGTGTGCTCTGGCCGCTGCGTCTGCGCGAACGCATCCGCGCCGAAGGTCCCACCATCCCCTATGCGGACGGCCATGGCCATGCCGATCCTGATTTCATTGCCGCCTGAGGACAGACATGTATCGTTACGATGAATTCGATCACGCTTTCGTTTCTGCTCGCGTCGAGCAGTTTCGCGATCAGGTGCAGCGTCGTCTGAGCGGTGAGATCGCCGAGGACGCCTTCCGTCCGTTGCGCCTGATGAACGGCGTCTACCTGCAGCTTCATGCCTACATGCTGCGCGTCGCCATTCCCTATGGCACGCTGAATTCGAAGCAGATGCGCATGCTGGCCCATATCGCCGGCAAGTATGACCGTGGCTACGGCCATTTCACCACGCGGCAGAACATCCAGTACAACTGGCCGAAGCTTTCCGACACGCCCGATATCCTTTCGGATCTGGCAAGCGTCGAGATGCACGCCATCCAGACCTCGGGTAACTGCATTCGCAACGTGACCGCCGACCATTTCGCCAGCGCTGCCGCCGACGAGGTCGCCGATCCGCGTCCCTATGCCGAAATCCTGCGCCAGTGGTCCTCGGTTCATCCCGAGTTTTCTTTCCTGCCGCGCAAGTTCAAGATTGCCGTCACCGGCGCTCCGCGCGACCGCGCCGCAATCCAGGTGCACGACATCGGCCTGCATCTGAAGAAGGACGAGGCCGGCAATCTCGGCTTTGCCGTTTATGTCGGTGGCGGGCAGGGCCGTACGCCGCTGATCGCCAAGAAGATCCGTGATTTCCTGCCGGAAGAAGACCTGCTGACCTATGTCACCGCGATCGTTCGCGTCTACAACCTGCATGGACGTCGTGACAACAAGTACAAGGCGCGCATCAAGATCCTCGTCCACGAGACCGGCGTCGAGGAACTGACCCGGCAGGTCGAGGCCGAGTTCGACCACATCCGCGATGGCGAGTTGAAGCTGCCGGACGCCGATATCCGTGCCATCGAGAACTATTTCGCCCCGCCGGTTCTGTCCGACCGGCCGGAAGGCTGGGAAGCGCTGGCCCGTGCGAAGAAGGCCGATGCCGCCTTCTCATCCTGGGCGAACCAGAATGTGCAGCCACACACCCATCCCGACTACGGCATGGTGACGATCTCGCTGAAGCCCATCGGTGGCACGCCTGGTGATGCGTCCGACAAGCAGATGGATGTTGTGGCAGACGTCGCCGAGCGCTACGCGCAGGACGAAATCCGTGTCAGCCATGAGCAGAATCTCATCCTGCCGCATGTGGCGCTGGCCGATCTCTACAGCGTCTATCAGGCGCTGGAGGCTTCCGGTCTCGCAACCGCCAATGCCGGCCTCATCACGGATATTATCGCCTGTCCCGGCCTGGACTATTGCGCGCTGGCGAATGCCCGCTCGATCCCGGTAGCGCAGGAGATTTCGACGCGTTTCGGCTCGCCGGCCCGTCAGGCTGAAATCGGCGAATTGAAGATCAAGATTTCCGGCTGCATCAATGCCTGCGGGCATCACCATGTCGGGCATATCGGATTGCTTGGCGTCGAGAAGAAGGGTGCCGAACTCTATCAGATCACGCTTGGCGGTTCCGGCGACGAGAATACGTCGATCGGGGAGATCATCGGTCGCGGCTTCGAGCCGGATCGCGTGACGGACGCCGTGGAGCGGATCGTCGATACCTATCTCGGCCTGCGGCTTGATCCGAAGGAAACCTTCCTCGAAGCCTATCGCCGGGTCGGTCCGAAGCCGTTCAAGGATGCCCTTTACGGCGAAGCCGCCGAAGCCGCCTGAGGAATAAGAAATGAGCAAGATCTGGAAGGAAACCGGCTTCGTCGAGAATGACCGCTGGGTGATCGAAACCGAGGAACGCAAGGCCGGCGACGGTGAGCGCGCCATCCTCGGTCTGGAGGCGTTCATCGCGGCCGCCGACGAGACCAATGAAGGCGGTTTCGGCGTGTTGGTGGCTCCTGCCGACGATGTGACCCGGCTGGAGCCCTATCTGGACCGCATCGACCTGATTGCCGTCGCATTTCCGGCGTTCAATGACGGTCGGGGTTTCAGTCATGCGACGCTGCTGCGCCAGCGGTTGGGCTTTGCTGGTGAAGTCCGCGCCGTGGGCGATGTCCTGATCGACCAGATCCCCTTGATGCTGCGCACCGGTTTCGATGGTTTTTCGGTAACCAATGCCGTGGCGTTGAAGCGACTGGAAGAAGGACGCTTGCCGGGCATCGCCGAGCATTATCAGCCGACCGCCAGAGATTCTGCTATCGTCGGTGGGTTCAGCTGGCGTCGTCTCGGAACTGCTGGTGCATAAAGATATAAAATAGGATATGTGAGCGGCGACCTTTGAGGGAAGTCAAGGACGCTGCGATATCCATCGTGCATGGGATCGGTACCAAGACTTCATCCTGTGCAATTGTGGAATGTAGCAGTCTAGTTTATAGGCTGTTCGCGACTGGATCGAAAGACGGATAGGATCGACAAGCCTATGAATGCTCCTGCCAAGACCGATAATGCGGAACTGATCGTGCCGGAAGGCGTGTTTGCCGAGACCGTGCTCAGCGTTACGCACTATACCGATCACCTGTTCCGTTTCCGAATGACCCGTCCGGCTGGTTTCCGCTTCCGCTCCGGCGAGTTCGCCATGATCGGATTGATGGTCGGCGAAAAGCCCGTTTACCGCGCCTATTCGATCGCGAGCCCGGCCTGGGACGAGGAACTGGAGTTCTTCTCGATCAAGGTTCCGGACGGTCCGCTGACCCAGCATCTCCAGCGAATCCAGCCGGGTGATCGGGTGCTGATGCGCAAGAAGCCGACCGGTACGCTGGTGCTTGACGCACTGACCCCCGGCAAGCGCCTCTACATGTTTTCGACCGGCACGGGCATTGCACCCTTTGCAAGCCTGATTCGCGATCCGGAAACCTATGAAAAGTTCGAGGAAGTGATCCTCACCCATACCTGCCGCGAGGTTGCCGAGTTGAAATACGGATTCGACCTCGTCGAGGAGATCCGCAACCACGAATTCCTCAATGAAATCGTTGGCGACAAGCTCAAGCATTACGCGACCGTTACGCGTGAGGACTATCCGTTCAAGGGCCGCATCACCGACCTGATGGAGAGCGGCAAGCTTTATTCCGACCTGGGCGTTCCGTCGCTGGATCCGGCCATCGACCGTGGCATGATCTGCGGTTCCTCGGCCATGCTGAAGGATACCAAGGCCCTGTTGGAAAAGGCGGGCCTGAACGAAGGCGCCAATAACAAGCCTGCCGAATTCGTCATCGAGCGCGCATTCGTGGGCTGATCACCGTCTATCATCTCGATGAAACGCCCGGTCTTTTGCCGGGCGTTTCTGTTTCCGCGTCAGTTTTCGGCGAGATAGTCGATAAGCGCCTGCATTGCAGTTTCCGCTTCGTTGCCATCTTCCTGCTGGATGGCGCGGATGACCGCCACATGCAGCGACACGGAACGGTCCATTCTGCTGTTCGTGGCTTTCGCGAACCAGAGACGGCGCGAGTGGGAAAGCAGAGGCTCAAGCGCCGAGATCAGGAAGCTGTTGGGGCAGGCGTTCTCGATGATTTCATCGAACTGCTTGTCGGCGGTGAAGAAGGCATCGAAATCGCCGGCGGTTGCGGCTCCGGTCATCGCCTTGGCGCACTCGACAAGCGCGGCGCGGTGATCGGTGTCGGCATTCTCCGCCACCAGTCTTGCCACGTAAGGCTCCAGGCGACGCCTGACCGCCATGATCGCCTGATGATCCTCGTTATGGATTTCCGATATCTGGAGGCCGACCCGCGGCTTCACGACAATCAGCCCCTGCCACTCCAGTTTCTGGATGGCCTCGCGCACCGGTGTGCGGCCGAAGCCTGACAATTCGATCAGCTGCCGTTCATTCACCAGCGCGCCGGGCGCGAGCTTCAACATGACGATCTGTTGCTCGAGCGAAAGATAGGCGAGGTGACTATGCGAGCCGGAAGGTTTTGTCATGGTATCCTCCGCTGATATATCAAGCTTTGCCATGCCGCATTCGAAACAGCAAGCCGAATTGATATATCAGCGTTGATCGACAGTGTCTTCAATAGCTTTTACCCTATCGGAGGCATGCTCCGGTACCGCAGAAATCAGGGGGGTAAGGGCATCTTGTGCCGCACCTGTGAACGTGGGGTATCGATTCGTCGAGGCCAGGACAGGCGGTTTCCGTCCGCCTGCCTTGCCGAGAGGCTGATTACCGCGTCTCCGACGGCGTTTCGTCTTCCGGCTTGATTGCAAGCGCGGCCTGGCTGTTGCCCGCGACAGGTGGCGGCAGGGGAACGCCACGCGTCCGTTCCCGCGAGATTGTGAGGAGACCGGACCCCACGATCAGCGCGATACCGACCAGCATCGGCACGTCGACATGGTCGCCGAAGATCAGGTAGCCGAAAAGGATCGCCCAGAGCATCTGGCTGTACTGCGTCGGACCGATGACGGCTGCAGGCGCATAAAAGGCCGCATACATCAGCAGCACGTTACCAAGCGCGGCAAGCAGACCGTAACCCGCAAGCAGAAGCCATTCCTCCCCGCTTGGCCAGGAGAAATACGGGATCATGGCGAGGCCGCAGACCAGAAGCGTTCCGAGAAGGCCCGCGCCGTAAAGCGAGATGTTCTTTTCGGACGGTCCGATCGCACGGAAGATGACGATGGACAGCGCGCCGCCAAGGCCGGCGAAGACCGCACCGAGATGTCCGATAGACAACTCACGGAAGCCCGGACGAAGGACCACGAGAACACCGAGGAACCCGACAATGACGGCGCTCCAGCGTTTGATCCCGACGGCTTCCTTCAGGAAGATCACCGACATGATGGTGACGAAGGACGGCAGCAGGAAGATCAGACAGAAGGCTTCGGCCATGGAGAGGTGCGTGAAGGCCGTCACGCTGCCGATGGTGCCGAGCCCCGCGGAGACGAAGCGAAGGATCCAGAGCGGCCTGTTGGTCGTCCTGACGATATCGAGCCATTTGTCATTGCGCTTCAGAAGGAAGGGCAGGGCAAACAGGCCGAAACAGGCACCGAAGAAACCGGATTCGAGTGGGGAGAGACGCCCTTCGATCAGCTTGACGCTGGCATCGCTGATGGAGAACGCGGCAAAGGATGCGAAGGCAATAAGAATGCCTCGTAGGATGAAATCTGAGCGCACGGCGATTGAAGTCCTGGGGGAGGATGAATCCGTGCTTAGGATCGTTCCGGCCGCGCGTCAATTGAGTTTTGCAAGCGCTTCGGATTTCATTCTCGCAATATCACGCAATGCATTGACGAGCACGTCAGGCGTCTGGGCGCCGCTGACCGCATATTGCTGGTCGAAGATGAAGAACGGTACGCCGTTGACACCCATTTGCCGGGCTGCGTCGATTTCGCCGACGACTTCCGCCTTGTCGGAATCGCTTTCCAGCAGCTGCGCGATCACGGTGCGATCAAGACCTGCCGATTCGGCGATATCAGCCAGGACGGCCTTGTCCCCGACGTTGCGACCCTCTTCGAAATTGGCCTTGAACAGCGCGGATACGACACGTTCCTGCACCTCGCGTCCTTCGACGCCGGCCCAATGGATCAGACGGTGAGCGTCAAGTGTGTTCGGTCCAACCTTGATCGCCTCGAAATTGAAGGCGATGCCGACTTCGCGACCGAGCGCGCTCAGCTGCTCATGGCCTCGATCCATATTGGCCTTGCCGCCGAGCTTTTTTGCGAGCTCGACCTGCTGGTCCACACCTTCCGGCGGATAGTCGGGATTGAGCTGGTAGGGGCGCCAGTTGATGTCCACGCCGATCTCGTCCTGTACCTCGGCGATTGCGAGGTCCAGCCTTGCCTTGCCAAGGTAGCACCAGGGGCAGACGACGTCGGAAACGAGGTCGATGGTGATACGCAGCATGCTGGTTCCTTTCCGGCGGCGGGGTCGCGAATGGCATTCGTTGTCGCGAAGTAGGGTCAATCTGCACTTATTTCAACCGGTTACCGTCAAGTAACTATCTGACGTTCCGGCTTTTCCGATCCTTATTGTACCCGTGCATCCCACCACACCGGCAACTGATAACCGTAGAGCGGAGTTTTTTCCGGCCGTCCCACATGTTTCCAGCGCGCCATCCATTGCTCGCCGATATGATACAGCGGCACCACGTAATGACCAGCGACGAGAAGGCGGTCATAGGCCCGGACGGCTGCGCGGAAATCCTCGGCACTGCGGGCATTGACGAGAGCGTCGATCATGCGATCGATATCCGGATCGGCGACGCCGGCATAGTTGAAGCTGCCTTGCGCGTCGCGCGATGACGAGCCCCACCGGTTGATCTGCTCGGCGCCCGGTGAAAGCGACGAGGTGTAGGCCTTGACGATCATGTCGTAGTCGAAGCTGTTGGAACGCGCCTGATACTGGGCGTCGTCCACGGTGCGGATCGACATGGCGATACCGATGAGGGAGAGGGCGCGCTGATAGGCGATCGCCATTTTTTCCTGGCCCTCGTTCTGGGTCATCACCTCGAAAGCGAGCTGCCTCCCGGAAGCGTCCAACATCTTGCCGCCCTTGATGGCATAGCCCGCCTTTTTGAGCAGGTCGACCGCCTGGCGCAGGACCTTGCGGTCCGCGCCAGAACCATCGGTCACAGGCATTGCATAGGTGCCGGCGAGGATTGCCGGATCGATACGATCCTTTGCCGAACCGAGAAGCGCGATCTCCCGTTCGTCGGCCGCATTGCCGAATGCGCCGAGGGCGGAGTTCTGCCAGAAACTCTGGCTGCGCTTGAAGGCGCCACTGTAGAGGTTCTTGTTCACCCATTCGAAGTCGAAGGCGAGCGACAGCGCCTCGCGTACGTCCTCGTTGGCAAAAAGCGGACGCCGCGTATTGAAGACGAAGCCGAGCATGCCGGAGGGAAGACCGGGCTGGAACGTCTCCTTCACGACATCGCCATTTTGCGCGGCCGGGAAGTCATAGGCGCGCGCCCAATGGCCGGAATCGCCTTCGGGATAGACATCAATGTCACCCTTCTTGAAGGCTTCGAACAGCGTCGAATCCTGCAGGAAGTAAGTGACGGAGATTTCGTCGTAATTATCGAAACCGGCCTTGGACGGCAGATCCTTGCCCCAATAGTTCGGGTCTCGTTCCCAGGTGATCTTTTCACCGGGCTTGATCGTCTTGATCTTGTAAGGGCCAGACGCCACCGGAACGGTCAGCGAACTCTGCTCGAAGGTGGCCACATCCGTTGCATGCTTCGGCAGGATCGGCGACATGGCGATCATCAGCGGCGTTTCGCGATTGGCCTTGTCGTTGAAGGTGAAGCGGATGCCGTTGTCTCCGACCTTTTCCAGCTTGTCGACCACGGCCATGCGCCGGTTATAGGGGGGGCGCCCTTTTTCCTGCAGCAGGTTGAAGGAGAAGATTACGTCCTCGGGCGTTACCGGCTTGCCGTCCTGCCAATGGGCCTTGGGATTGAGATTGAACTGGATGTAGGTCCGGTCGGCATCCATCTCTACCGTCTCGGCGAGAAGGCCATAAAGGGAGAAAGGCTCGTCGCTCGATCGCGTCATCAGCGATTCGTAGAACAGGTTTCCGTATTCGGGATCCCATATGCCGCGGGCCGTGGTGCGCATGCCCTTGAGCACGAACGGATTGAGGCTGTCGAACGTTCCGACGACGCCGTAATTGATCTTTCCGCCCTTTTTTGCCTGTGCATTGGCATAGGGGAAACTCTGGTAGCCGGCGCTCAGAGCCGGTTCGCCATGCATCGCTATGCCGTGGACCGGCTCGGCTTGGGCCAAACCGCAAAAGGGGAGAAAAATCAGACCGAGTAGCAGTCGACGCACGTCGTTTCCTCTTTGCCGTAACCGAAGAATCTGCGGAAAACTATCATGAACACCATAAAACCAACACACCGCGTCCGGAAAATGGCGTCAGGTCGCGGGGTCTGGCCAAAGAAGGACTGGATATTCCGCACCGCGCGATGTAACAGGTGGTCCCGACAACCAAGGTCATGTATTTGCCTCATTTGAACGACAGTTGACGGGCAACTGACCAGGCAGTGCCGCGGAGGGTCGCGGTCTCGATACCGGTTTTCAGGAGACGGATTAGGTTATGATGTTCAAAGCAAGCAAAGTTACGCGGACGGCCCTGTCTGCTCTGGTTCTGACGCTTGGCGCCGCTGCGGTTCCGACCGTCTCGCAGGCTCAGGAAGCGGCAGCTCCGGGCGCACCGTCCAAGTGGTTCAAGACCTGCACCAAGCAGGAAGACGCCGACGTCTGTGTGGTTCAGAACCAGCAGACCGCTCAGAACGGTCAGCTCATCACGGCTGTCGGCCTGATCTCGATCGAAGGCAAGGTCAACCGCAAGCTTCTGCAGGTTACCGTTCCCTCGGCACGTCTGATCCCCCCGGGTATCATGATGCAGATCGACGGCGCCAAGGGCACCAAGCTCGACTACACGGTCTGCCTGCCGGATCGCTGCACCGCTGAAATTCCGCTGACCGACGCTCTGATCGCAAGCCTGAAGAAGGGCAACGAAGTCGTCTTCACCTCGATCAACTTCCGCCGCGCCCCGAACCCGATCAAGATCGCGCTTGAGGGCTTTACCGGTGCCTATGACGGCGAGGCCATGACCCAGTCGCAGGCCGAGGAACGCCAGCGCCTGCTGCAGGAAGCCATGCAGAAGAAGCAGGAAGAGCGTAACAAGGCGATCAACGACGCCCAGAACGCTGCCAAGCAGGGCCAGTAAGCTCGCTTCAATGACTGCAAATGATAAAAGGCCCGCTCGCGCGGGCCTTTGTTTTTATAGGGCTTCTCGCCACCCCGGGTACTTGTAACCGGATCGCGCCGTCGACATATCGTCAGTGGGCGAAGTTCTGCCTGGGGCGGTAATGTCCGGCCGGTTCCTGGACGAAGATCTGCTGCACATGTGGATTGCGCAGCGGCTCGTCGCTGGTGTCGCGCTCCAAGTTCTGTTCCGAGACATAGGCGACATATTCGGTGTCGGCGTTTTCTGCGAGCAGGTGGTAGAAGGGTTGATCCTTGCTCGGGCGCACTTCCGCGGGAATGGCATTCCACCATTCCTCGGTATTGGCAAACTCCGGATCCACATCGAACACGACGCCGCGGAACGGAAAGACCTTGTGACGGACAACTTCCCCGATACCAAATTTAGCGTTTCGTTGTTTCATGGCTCCACTTCCTTTCCATTAATATCTGGGGAGAAATGGAGCGGATATCAAGTCCCCGATACAGGCGGCCCGAAGTCAGGCGGATTTGGCGCTGCTGGCCCGTCGCGGCGCGGTTGCAAGGATCACGCCGCCCGTGACGAGCACGATACCGACCGCATGGTAGATTTCGAAGCTCTCCCCCAGAAACACGACCGCCATCAGGATCGACATCGGCGGCATCAGATAGAGCGTAATGCCGGCGACCGCGGGGCCAAACACGCGCACGGTGTGAGTGAAGCAGTAGAACGCGGCGAGCGAGGCGAAAGCGATGATGCCCGCAAGCTTCGTCCAGTCGCTCACGCTGTCGGGAAGCAGCCCGCCGTTCAGGGCCTCGTAAAGGGCAGGTGGTGCCAGCACCAGCGTGCCGGATAAGGCCAGAAGACCGAACAGGGGCAAAGGCGGCATGGCTCTCGCGGCCGGGTGGCGCAGCAGCAGCGAATAGATCGCGAAAGCGATTGCCGCCACCAGAATGCCGAGGTCCCCGAGATTGAAGCTGAAATGCAGCAGGGCGTTTATGTCCCCCTTGAGCACGATCGCCGTTACGCCGGCAAAGGCGATCAGCATGCCCGCAAGTTCGCCCCGGCTCATCCTGCGGCCATGAAGGAGCCATTGCAGCAGGATGATGAAGAGCGATGACGTGGTGTAGATCAGCGTTGCGTTCGATGCCGTCGTCAGCGTGAGCGCCCAGTAGACGAAGCCGCCGCAGATTCCCATGCCTAGAAAACCGAGAAGCAGCCAGAGCCCCTTGTTGGCGCGCACGAAGGCGAGGCAGAGATCTCGCTCCGCATAGACGAACGGAAAGATGATCGCGGCCGAGCCTGCCCATCGCAGAAAGGCGGTGATGAAGGGCGCGATTTCACCGGTGATGCCGCGTCCGAAAATCAGATTTGTCGAGAAGAATATCGGCGTCAGCAGGAATAGAACCCAGTCCGAAGATCTTGCTGCGGGCGCTTCTGGCATGGACATGAATGACACCGGTCTTGAGGATCTGTGAAGGTGAGATTGCGGTTCGTGTGGCGCACAACGCCGGCGACACTACAAAGAGCGTGACGGATTGGAAAGCGTCGAATGACCGCAATTCCGTCCAAACCGGCAAGCTTGCATGGCTTGGCAATTCACGCTACCCAACTGGCTATACGCCGGTCATGGAGTTCGCTCGGAAGCCTTTTCGGGGAATGCGAACTTTCCTTTCACCGGCAGGATTGCGGTCAAGCCGGGAGATGTCGTGAGCAATCAGTGGGGCAGGGACAGTCAGTCCGTTTCGGCGCGCGGCGCGTCGTCAGCGTCTGCGGTTCTCGCTCTGGTGCTTGGGCTCGCGCTCGGCGGTGGCGCCGGTTATGGCTATCTGCGGTATATGTCTGGTGATACGGCCGTCCGACTGGCCACAGTGGAGCAGCGCAATTCCGAGCTTGCCGGGGAGCTCGCGGATACCAGGCAGAAGCTCGGCCAGGCCCTTGCCGCACCGCAGAAAGGTGAGGCTGGAATCGGCTCCGCCGAAGGCGAGGCCGCGGAGCTGCAAAAGAAGCTGGATCTCCAGCGATCGGAACTCGACGCCATGGCCGAAGAGGTCGCCCGTATCAGCGACGCCTTGCAGACGGAAAAAGATCGCTCGAACAGGCTGTCGCAAGAGCTCGAGGGCGAGCGGAACAAGGTACGTTCGCAGGCCACGGCGATTGCCGAGGCGGAAAAGAACGCAACGGCTTCCCGGGCTGAAGCTGATGCCGCGATCGCCGATCTTCAGGCGAGAATGGCTGCGCAGCAAGGAGACGGACAGCGGGAAGCAGACCGCCTTCGTGGTGAAGAAATACCGCGTCTCAACAGACAGATTACCGAGCTTGCGGACAAGGTTGCGGCAAATGAGGCGGATGTGGCGAAGTTCCAGTCGCAACGGCAATCGCTTGAAAAGGCGCTGGACGGTGCCAGAGGCGACGTCGTTGGGCTACAGGCTGCGCTTGAGACCGAGCGGCAGAAGAATGCCGCGTTGACCGCAGAGATGGAGCGGCTGGAGCGCGATGCGGTCAGCCCGTCAGCGGCAGAGGAGCCTCAGTCGCCGGCCGCCGCTGAAAAACCATCTACTGACGAAACCGCACGGGACGCAGCGCTGGTTGATAAGGTTCTCGCTGGTACGCCGGGTATCGACCGGCTGACGTCCGGAAACCGGCAGCATTTGCGCGATATGCTGGTGTCTGGCCAGTGCGTGACGACCGGTCTCCGGGAGGTTTTTCCAAATGTTCCGGTCGTGACGCTTCGAAACCTGATGCGCGATCTGAAAAGCGACTGTTGAACGAGGGAGTATTGCCAATGGTATCGAGACTGTCTGCAATTCTTGGTGCCGTGGCGATATCGCTTGTCGCGGGCGTTGCTTCCGCCGATAACTTTGAACGCAACATCATGACCGGTGGGCCGAGCGGGACCTATATCCGTATCGGCCGAGACATCGCTGCGCTGGGCGCAAGCTGCGGCATGAACCTCAATGTGGTGGAAAGCGCTGGCTCGCTGGAAAACTTCGTCGGTGTCCGCAATCGCCGCAACACCCAGTTCGGTATCGTCCAGAGCGATGTGCTTGAATATCTGAAGACCTTCGAGGCCAATGATCCAGAAGTGCAGCAGGCGGTGCGCGGTGTGCGCATCATGTTCCCGCTCTACAATGAAGAGGTCCACGTCCTCGCCAGAACGGATATCGCCGATCTCAAGGGACTGGCCGACCGCAAGGTCGCCATGGGCAAGGCGGATAGCGGCACCTATCTCACCGCAACGCTGATGCTCGACATCCTCCAGGTGAAGGCCGCCGAGCGGTTGACCATCAATCCTGACGAAGCGCTGCCGAAACTCCTGTCCGGCGAAATCGACGCGCTCTTCTATGTCGCCGGCGCTCCGGCCCAACTCTTCGCTAATACGGCGATAGATCCCGGCAAGTTCCATCTTTTGCCGATCAAGGACACGCCTCTTCTCGCGACCTATACGCCAGTCACCGTTCCCGCCGCCACCTACAGTTTCCAGCAACAGCCGGTCGATCTGGTCGCGGTCAAAGCCGTTCTGATGACTTACGATTATGATCCAAAGAAGAATGCCTACCATCGCGACAGTTGCCGCTCCGTGTCAGACTTCTCAAACCTGATCCTGAATGGCTTGCCGAAACTGGAAGAGACCGGCCATCCCAAATGGAAGTCGGTAGACCTTGGTGCGTTGCCCCCGGGCTGGCAGGTCGGAAGTTGCGTGAAGGTCGGAATGGCTCTCGATTACAAGCCGAACTGCACGGCGCCTGCACCTGCGGCTTCCGCGGCTCCTGATGCCAATGAGGAGTACCTGAATCTCCTGAAGCAACGCCTTAAAAAGCAGTAGCAACAATTAGTTATTTCTGAAGAATAGTGAGTTCGATCTTCTCGAAACGAGAAAGGCGGCGGTTCATTGGAACCGCCGCCTTTCTCTTGCCGGGTGCCGGTCTGCATTGCGCAGACCGGCGAATTGATCAGACCGAGTAGTACATGTCGTACTCGACCGGATGCGGGGTCATTTCGAAACGCATGACTTCCTGCATCTTCAGTTCGATGAAGGCATCGATCTGGTCGTCGTCGAAAACGCCGCCGGCGGTCAGGAACTTGCGGTCCTTGTCCAGGCTTTCCAGTGCTTCGCGCAGCGAGCCGCAAACCGTCGGGATCTTCTTCAGTTCCTTCGGCGGCAGATCATAGAGATCCTTGTCCATGGCCTTGCCCGGATGGATCTTGTTCTTGATGCCGTCGAGGCCGGCCATCAGCATGGCGGCGAAACCGAGATAGGGGTTTGCGGTCGGGTCGGGGAAGCGGATTTCGACGCGCTTTGCCTTCGGGTTCGAGCCGAACGGAATGCGGCACGAAGCAGAGCGGTTGCGGGCCGAATAGGCGAGCAGAACCGGAGCCTCATAGCCCGGGACCAGACGCTTGTAGGAGTTGGTCGACGGGTTGGTGAAGGCGTTGATCGCCTTGGCATGCTTGATGATGCCGCCGATGTAGTAGAGGCAGCTTTCCGACAGGCCTGCATATTCGTCGCCGGCGAAGGTCGGCTTGCCGTCCTTCCAGATCGACATGTGGACGTGCATGCCAGAGCCGTTGTCGCCAAAGATCGGCTTCGGCATGAAGGTTGCGGTTTTGCCGTAGGCGTTCGCGACCTGATGGACCACATACTTGTAGATCTGCATCTTGTCGGCGTTGCGAACCAACGCATCGAACTTGATACCGAGTTCGTGCTGGGCAGCAGCCACTTCGTGGTGATGCTTTTCGACGACGACGCCCATTTCGGTGAGAACCGTCAGCATTTCAGAACGCATGTCCTGGCAGCTGTCGACCGGCGGAACCGGGAAATAGCCACCCTTGACGCGCGGACGGTGACCGAGGTTGCCGGTCTCGTAATCGGTGTCGTCATTGGATGGCAGTTCGGTCGAGTCGAGCTTGAAGCCTGTATTGTAGGGGTCGGCCTTGTACTTGACGTCGTCGAAGATGAAGAATTCGGCTTCCGGACCGACGAAGATGGTGTCGCCGATACCCGATGCCTTCAGATAGGCTTCAGCCTTCTTGGCGGTGCCGCGCGGGTCGCGGTTGTAGGCCTCACCGGAAACCGGGTCGAGAATATCGCAGATGATGACCATGGTCGACTGCGCGAAGAAGGGGTCCATGTGGACCGTATCCGTGTCGGGCATGAGCACCATGTCGGACTCGTTGATTGCCTTCCAGCCGCCGATCGAGGAACCGTCGAACATGACGCCATCCGCGAACATGTCTTCGTCGACGCACGATACGTCCATCGTCACGTGCTGCAGCTTGCCCTTCGGATCGGTAAAGCGCAGGTCGACGAACTTGACGTCGTTGTCCCTGATTTGTTTCAGAATTTCATTTGCGGTCGTCATTTTTCGAATTCCTTGAGTGAGATGACGATATTACGACCCGGCCCGGGGGGCTGGGACATTGTCAAATGGCGTCGATACCGGTTTCACCGGTACGGATGCGCACCACTTCCTCCACATTGGACACGAAGATCTTTCCGTCTCCAATTCGGCCGGTCTGGGCCGCGTTTCGAATAGCATCGATCACGGCTTCTACGTTTTCATCGGCCAGTACTACTTCGACCTTCACCTTCGGCAGGAAGTCAACGACATATTCTGCGCCCCGGTAGAGTTCCGTATGGCCCTTCTGACGGCCGAAGCCCTTGGCTTCCGTTACGGTAATACCCTGTAGGCCGACCTCCTGAAGCGCTTCCTTGACTTCGTCGAGCTTGAAAGGCTTGATGATCGCTTCGATCTTTTTCATGAGAAAATTTCTCTCCGCTTCCCTCATTAAAGCAGGTCACTCCCGCTCGCCCAGCCTGATGCACGTAACGTGCCAGTTTGGATAGCGATTTTAGGAAAAACTCCCGATTTCCTGCGCTCCTGAGCCAAATCTTGCGCAACGCCGGGCAAAATACCAGCCCATTTGCGTGGAATTCTGCTATTTTCTTTCGGTATTTTGGTCGCAGTCGCGCCGGTTGAAAAAGGCGTGATGATTAAATATGCAGTTATAAAAGATCAAAAAATAGTCAATTGATTAATTTATATGCTGCTTGTTGCAACTGCTTGATGTGGTTTTCGGGATGCATGGAATCTGCTTTGATAAGTGCATGGAAAATGAGCGTTACAGAAGCCTTCTGACGCCGACGGCAATGGCCGCAGTCGATGCTGCTGCGGCGGCCTCGGGGATCAATTCCTTCGGTCTCATGCAGAAAGCCGGCTGCGCGGTGGCGGCAGCGGCCCTGAAGCTTCATCCGGGCGCCCTTCGTTTCGTCGTTCTTTGCGGGCCGGGAAACAATGGCGGCGACGGCTATGTGGCTGCCAGCGCGCTGCAGGATGCCGGCGCCAATGTCGCCCTTTACCACCTTGGCGATCCGCAGCGGCTGAAGGGGGATGCTGCGACCGCCCATGCTCTTTGCCATGTGACGGGATCGCCTCTGGCCAACTATGAGCCTGATACGGGCGATGTCGTTATCGATGCCATATTCGGTGCAGGGCTGGCGCGCGATGTGCCGCAGGAGGTCGCGGATAGCATTGCCGCGGTCGAGCGCGCCGGCTTACCGGTCATCGCCGTGGATCTTCCTTCAGGTCTTGACGGCCGGACGGGCAGGGTGCTTGGCGCAGCCTTCCGGGCCGGCCATACCGTGACGTTCATGACCCGGAAGCCCGGTCATCTCCTGCTGCCGGGACGGCAGTTGTGTGGCGAGGTCGAGGTCTACGACATCGGCATTCCCTGGCGCATCGTCAGTCAGCATGCGGATGGCGTGTCCGTGAACACTCCCGCGGCCTGGGCTTCGGCGCTTCCCTCTCTCTCGGTGGATGCCCACAAATTCCGTCGCGGTCATCTCACCGTTTTTTCCGGCCCGGCGACGGCAACGGGCGCCGCGCGGCTCTCGGCCGAGGCGGGATTGAAGAGCGGAGCAGGGCTTGTGACGCTTGCATCTCCCGCGGAGGCGCTCGCTGTCAATGCCGCGCATGCCACGGCCGTCATGCTGAAACCGGTCGAGGACGGAGCCGCATTGGCGGAATATCTCACCGACGAACGACGCACCGCCTTTGTGCTTGGCCCCGGTTTCGGCGTGGGCACGAAAGCCCGCACCTTCGCACTCGCGCTGTGGAACCGGCGGTTGGTGCTGGATGCCGATGGCATCACTTCGTTCCGTGAGGAACCGCAGGCACTGTTCGGTGCGTTCGAAAGCGGTGAAACCCGACTTGTCCTCACACCGCACGAAGGCGAGTTTGCGCGGCTCTTTCCGGATATCGCCGCCGATTCGGGTCTGAGCAAGATCGATATGGCGCTTGCCGCGGCCAAACGCGCCAATGCCGCCATCGTTTACAAAGGGGCCGACACGGTGATTGCCGGCCCCGATGGCCGGGCGCTGGTCAACGAGAACGCGCCGCCATGGCTTGCCACCGCGGGCTCGGGTGACGTGCTGGCAGGCATCATCGGCGGACTGATGGCCCAGGGCGTTCCGGCTTTCGAGGCAGCCGCAGCCGGCGTCTGGCTGCATGGGGAGGCTGGAAGTCGTGCCGGGCAGGGGATGACCGCCGAGGATCTTCTTGCGGCGGTGCGGCCGCTGGAGCATTTCCAGCAAAAGTGTGCCACGGTTTTGCGTCCGGAAATGCGTAAACAAAAAGAGATAGAGAATTTTCGCGATTCGAAGAAAAGCGGAAATTCTCTAGAGTAGCCGGCTGTGCCTCAGCAGGCCTTCCTGCTCAAGCAGGGGATAGGCGATTGAGGCAAACAGCGAATTGATTTCCTTGAGGTCGCGCATGGTGTCGATGTGCAGGGAACTCGATTCGAAGCTCGCGGCATTGCCGCTGCGCAGGCGTTGCAGATGCTGTTCCTCGCTGGTGCGCACGAGGTTGCGCACGGCTTCCTTCCGGTCGACGAGCTGACGAGCGTGCTCGATGTCGCGATTGACGAGCAGGTTGAAGGCGAGGCGGGCGTTCTTCACCACTTCGATGTGCATCGCCGAGAGTTCAGTCCATCCTTCCGTTGAAAAGGCGGTGTTGCGGTCGTGTTTCTTGCGCGCGCGTGTCAGCATGTTCTGCGAGATGATGTCCGCCGCCTGCTCGATCTTGATCGTGGCGCCAAGCAGGTTCTGGCATTGCGCGGCCGATTGTTCGTCCAATGCAGTCTGTGAAATGCGCGCGAGATAGAACTTGATGTCTCGATGGATCGTGTCGATCTCGTCGTCGAGCGCCTCGATCCGCTGCATCTTCTTCGGATCCCAATGCTCGTAGAGTTCGAAGATCCAGTTCAGCATGACCTCCGTCTTTTCGCAGACGGTCAGAACCTCGCGGGTGGCGTTGCTGATTGCCTGCCTCGGATTGGAGAGGTCGGCCGGATTGAGCGCCGAAAGCCGCGTCTGCTCGTTGGTCTTGGCTGCGGGTGCCGCAAGCAGTCTTTCCAGCCACTTCGCCACGATGCCGCTGAACGGCAGGCCGAAGACCAGCACGGCCGCGTTGATGGCCAGATGCACGTAGACGACGGCGTCACCCGGCTGGCTTGAAAAGCGCTCGGGATGGAGGATGAGGGCGTATTGCAGCGCCAGCGCGACGATCGTGCCGAACCCGCGGATCGCGACATTGCCAAGCGGCACGACACGAGCGCTTCTTTCAGCATTTTTCGTCAGGATCGCGCCGATTACGGCAGCGCCGAAATTCGCGCCCAGCACCAGCGGAATGATCAGCGGAGGCGGCAGCAGATGCTTGTCTGCGAGCGAGGCGAAAAGCAGGATGGTCGCGACGCTGGAGTGGAAGGCCCAGGCGAGCAGCGCCGCAAGCAGGAAGGCGGTGATCCAGTCGCGCGAGAGATAGTTGAAGATGATCGGCAGGATCTCGCTGCTGCGCAACGGTTCCGAGGATTCTCCGATCAGGCGGAGCGAAAGCAGCAGAAGGCCAAGCCCGAACAGGATGCGACCCGCCTGACGCCAGTCGCGTGCTTCTGAAGCGCGAAAGGCGATCGTGCCCATCAGCAGCAGGACCGGAATCAGCAGGGAGAGATCGTAGCGCAGGACCCGGACCACGAAGGCCGAACCGAGATCCGCGCCGAGCAGCGTGGCGATGCCGATGGCCGAGCTGACATAGCCGCCAGCGACGAAGGAGGAGATAATCAGCGCGACGGCGGTCGCGCTTTGCAGAGCAATCGCAAAGAAAAAGCCGGCAATGGCCGCCGTGACACGATTGCCGAGCGCAAGTCGCAGCTTTTCCTTGAGAACATTGCCATAGGCACGCTCGATACCGGTCCGCACCATTCGCGTCGCCCACAGAAGCAGGGCGACCGCGCCGGCAAGATTGATGAAAACGGCAATGCCCGACATGATACCTCGATGACAGAAGCAACAGCCGACGACGCACCAGCGGCTCGGCCAAAGAGCGCGAGTTTCAACCGTTTCAGGGTGAATGTGATCGTCTCTGCGACTGAACCTAGTCCAGATTCGCCATTGTCACAATTTGCCGCCGATTGGTGGCGCTTAAGGCTTTAGCTTACTTTCGATTGCAGGAGGCGCGCGCCGTTCGGTGCATTCACCTTGCCGCCGGTGATGAAGAAGGCGAAGACATCGCGAGGTTTCTTTTCGACTTTCCGCTCCGGCGCGATCAAGGACAGATCGCTGGGAACACCACCATCCGCATAGGCCTTGAAACGCTTTGCCCATTCGCCGATTTCCTTTTCAGGATAACAGCTTGGCGTTTCGTCCGTTCCTTTCTGAAGACGGGAATAGACGAAATCCGCGGTGACATCCGGAAACATCGGATAGTCGTGATGGTCGGCGCAGACGACCGCGACATTGTACTTCGCCAGCAGGTCGACAAATTCCGGGGTGCGGAAACTGTCGTGACGCGGCTCCACCACATGACGGAGCGCAATGCCATCCTGCGCCTTGGGCAGGAGCGCGAGGAATGCCTCGAAATCCTCTGGTTCGAATTTCTTCGTACCCATGAATTGCCAGAGGATAGGCCCGAGATGCTTGCCGAGTTCGGTGATGCCCTGGGTGAGAAACTTCTCGATGGAGGGGCCAGCTTCGGCCAGTATCTTGCGGTTGGTGCAGAAGCGGCTTGCCTTGAGCGAGAAGATGAAATCCTCAGGCACCTCCGAAGCCCACTTCGCGAAGGTCGCGGGCTTCTGGCTGGAATAATAGGTGCCGTTCACCTCGATGGCTGTCAGCTGGCGGCTCGCATATTCGAGCTGCCGTTTCTTTGCGAGGTCGGATGGATAAAAGGTGCCTTCCCACGGATCGAAGGTCCAGCCGCCGATCCCGGTGCGGATTGTTCCTGCCGACATGCCTGTCCTCCTCCTCGTGTTGTCTTACTCCGCCGCCTGGCGCTTTTTCACTGGGCGGCGTTCCAGCAGCTCCTTGAGGAACTGGCCGGTATAGGATTTCTCGGCCTTTACCACGTCTTCCGGCGTGCCCTCGGCAACGATGGTGCCGCCGCCGTCGCCGCCCTCGGGACCGAAATCGAGGATCCAGTCCGCCGTTTTGATGACCTCGAGATTGTGCTCGATGACCACCACGGAATTGCCCTGATTGACCAGTTCCTGCAACATTTCCAAAAGCTTGGCGACATCGTGGAAATGCAGGCCGGTGGTCGGCTCATCGAGAATGTAGAGCGTGCGGCCGGTCGAGCGCTTCGACAGTTCCTTGGCAAGCTTGACGCGCTGCGCCTCGCCGCCGGAAAGCGTGTTCGCTTGCTGGCCGACCTTGATGTAGCCGAGGCCGACATCGAAGAGCGCCTGCAGCTTGTCGCGCACGGCAGGCACCGCGGAGAAGAATTCGACGCCTTCCTCCACCGTCATGTCGAGCACGTCGGCAATCGACTTGCCCTTGAACAGCACGTCGAGGGTCTCGCGATTGTAGCGCTTGCCGTGGCAGACGTCACAGGTGACGTAGACGTCGGGCAGGAAGTGCATCTCGATCTTGATGACGCCGTCACCCTGGCAGGCCTCGCAGCGGCCCCCCTTGACGTTGAACGAAAACCGGCCCGGCTGGTAGCCGCGGGTCTTCGCCTCGGGAAGACCCGCGAACCAGTCGCGGATCGGCGTGAAGGCGCCGGTGTAGGTCGCCGGGTTGGAGCGCGGCGTGCGGCCGATCGGCGACTGGTCGATGTCGATGACCTTGTCGATGAATTCGAAACCGTCGATCCGCTCGTGTTCGGCCGGGTTTTCGCGCGCGCCCATGACACGGCGTGCCGCTGCCTTGTAAAGCGTCTCGATCAGGAAGGTCGACTTGCCGCCGCCCGAAACGCCTGTCACGGCGGTGAATACGCCGAGCGGGATGGAGGCTGTAACGTTCTTGAGGTTGTTGCCCCTGGCGCCGACCACCTTGATCTGCTGACCCTTTTTCGGCTTACGCCGCTTTTCAGGCACCGCAACCCCGAGTTCGCCGGTAAGATACTTGCCCGTCAGCGAATTCGGATTGGCCATGATCTCGGACGGCGACCCTTCGGCCACCACCTGACCGCCATGGATGCCGGCGGCCGGTCCGATATCGACGACATAGTCGGCCGTCAGGATCGCGTCTTCGTCATGTTCGACGACGATCACCGTATTGCCGATGTCGCGCAGGTGCTTCAGCGTATCGAGCAGCCGGGCATTGTCGCGCTGGTGAAGGCCGATCGACGGTTCGTCGAGCACGTAGAGAACGCCTGTCAGCCCCGAGCCGATCTGCGACGCCAGCCGGATGCGCTGGCTCTCGCCGCCCGACAGCGTGCCCGAATTGCGCGACAGGCTGAGATAGTCGAGACCGACATCATTGAGGAAGCGCAGCCGCTCACGGATTTCCTTGAGGATACGGACCGCAATTTCGTTCTGCTTGTCGGTAAGCTTGGCGGGAAGCGCCTCGAACCAGCCGCCGGCGATGCGGATCGCCATGTCGGTGACCTGGCCGATATGCAGACCGTTGATTTTCACCGCCAGCGCTTCCGGCTTAAGCCGGAAACCGGCGCAGGCCGGGCAGGGGGCTGCCGACATAAAGCGCTCGATTTCCTCGCGCGCCCAGGCGCTGTCAGTTTCCTTCCAGCGGCGCTCGAGATTGGGAACAATGCCTTCGAATGTCTTGGTCGTCGAATAGGAGCGTGCGCCATCGGCGTAGTGGAACTCGATCTTCTCGTCGGTGCCGTGAAGAATAGCCTTCTGGGCGGCGGCGTTCAGATCGGACCATTTGCTGGAAAGCTTGAAGCCATAGGCCTTGCCCAGCGCTTCCAGCGTCTGGTTGTAGTAGGGCGACGACGACTTGGCCCAGGGCGCGATTGCCCCGTCGTTAAGGCGCCGATTGGATTCCGGCACGATCAGTGCTTCGTCGATCTTCTGCTGCGAGCCCAGACCGTCGCAGGTCGGGCAGGCGCCGAAGGGATTGTTGAAGGAGAACAGTCGTGGCTCGATTTCCGGAATGGTGAAGCCGGAAACGGGGCAGGCGAACTTCTCCGAGAAAAGCACCCGCTCGTGGGTTTCGTTCAGCGACTTGTTGGCCGAACCGCCGGCCGCGGTTTCTTCCGGCGGCAGCGGCTTGTCGGCGAACTCGGCAACAGCCAGACCGTCTGCGAGCTTCAGGCAGGTCTCAAGGCTGTCGGCGAGACGGGCGGCAATATCCGGCCGCACCACGACGCGGTCGACCACGACGTCGATGTCGTGCTTGTATTTCTTGTCGAGCGCTGGAACATCCGCGATTTCATGGAACTGCCCATCGACCTTGACGCGCTGGAAGCCCTTCTTCATCAGTTCGGCGAGTTCCTTCTTGTACTCGCCCTTTCGCCCGCGGATCATCGGCGCCAGAATATAAAGACGCGTACCTTCCTCGAAGGCAACGATGCGGTCGACCATCTGCGAAACGGTCTGGCTCTCGATCGGCAGGCCGGTCGCCGGCGAATAGGGAACCCCGACGCGCGCAAAGAGAAGGCGCATATAGTCGTAGATTTCCGTAACCGTGCCGACGGTCGAGCGCGGATTGCGTGAGGTCGTCTTCTGTTCGATGGAGATCGCCGGCGACAGGCCGTCGATCTGGTCGACATCCGGCTTCTGCATCATCTCGAGGAACTGGCGCGCATAGGCCGAGAGGCTCTCGACATAGCGGCGTTGCCCCTCCGCATAGATGGTGTCGAAGGCAAGCGAGGACTTGCCCGAACCGGACAGGCCGGTCATGACGATCAGGCTGTTGCGCGGAAGATCGAGGTCGATCCCCTTGAGATTGTGCTCGCGCGCGCCGCGGATGGAGATGCTCTTCAGTTCGCTCATGGACAAGGCTCGGATGGAAAGAGGGTGTCTCGGGAGGAGAACAGTCCTTATTTAGTGATCTGTCGGCCCCTGTCGAGGCGGAAGGATGTTTTGTTGGCCGGAATGCGATTCTATTGACAGCATCTTAGCCAATCTCTAGAACAAATAAAGAACATTTTCGCTGTGGATTACATAGCATGACGCCCCATTCGCGCCTTCGGATGGGATTTCTGATGGGATAAGGTAAAAACTGATTAGGTTTTTGGACGCCGCATTTGCGGCAGCAAGGTGAGTAATATGGCTGGTAGCGTCAACAAGGTAATTTTGATCGGCAATCTCGGGGCCGACCCGGAAATCCGCCGTACCCAGGACGGTCGCCCGATTGCCAACCTGCGCATCGCGACGTCGGAAAGCTGGCGCGACCGCAACTCCGGCGAGCGCAAGGAAAAGACCGAATGGCACACCGTTGTGATCTTCAATGAAGGTCTCTGCAAGGTGGCCGAACAGTATCTGCGCAAGGGCTCGACGGTCTATGTCGAAGGTCAGCTTCAGACCCGCAAGTGGCAGGACCAGAACGGTCAGGATCGCTATTCGACCGAAGTGGTGCTGCAGGGCTTCAATTCGAACCTGACCATGCTCGGCGGTCGCGGCGAAGGCGGTGGGCAGGGCGCTTCCCGCGGTGGTGACTTCGGCGGCGGCGGTTATGGCGACGACTACGGTTCTTCCGCTCCATCGCGTGGTGGCTCGTCCGGTTCCGGCTCGGGTGGTCGTGGCGGTTCGAGCGCGCCGTCCGGCGGCGGTGGCTTCTCCCGCGATATGGACGACGACATTCCGTTCTGAGGCACGCTGCCATCCGGCAGAGTTTTGTCTGTGAGATCAAAGGGCCGCTTCACGATGATGTCGTGGGCGGCTCTTTTGTGTGTTGGGGGTTACTGGGGCTCTGAATGCACCGGTGGGTGACGCCTGTTTGTCCCTCCGGTATGCGACAAGCGGCTTGTGGAGACCGTCAGACCCCGAAGGCCGACTTTACGCCATCGACTACGAACTGCACTGAAAGAGCCGCGAGAAGCACACCGAGCAGGCGGGTCAGAAGCGCCCGGCCGGTGACGCCGAGGAAGCGGTTGAGCGGTTCGGCAAGGCTGAGTGCCAGCAGAACCAGCGCAAGGCAGACTCCGATGACGCCGATCAGCTGCGCCTTGCCGGTAATGCCTTCCATCGTGCCGGCGATCAGCACCGTCGCCGAGATGGCGCCCGGTCCGGCGATCAGCGGAATGGCCAGCGGGAAGACGGCGAGGTTGTGGATGTGATCCTTGGTGATGGCGTTATCCGTGGTCTTCTCTTTGCGCTCATTGCGTTTCTCGAAGATCATTTCGAACGCGATGGCGAAGAGCATCAGCCCGCCGGCGATGCGGAACGCGCCCATGGAAATGCCGAGCGCTGCAAGGATGCCGGCACCGAAGAGTGCGAAGACCGCAAGGATGGCAAAGGCGATGACGGAACCGCGCACGGCCACCTGCCGGCGTTGCGCCGTACTCATGCCCTGGGTCATCGCAAGGAACAGCGGGGCGAGCCCCGGCGGGTCTACAGTCACCAGAAGGGTGGTGAATGCGTTGATCATCGCGTCTGCGCCAGCCATCTCGTCCCCCGTTTTCCGGCGATTTAAATGCGAGCCTGCCCCGCTTGGCAAGCGATACGGCAAGTTCTTGATCGTTTTGCCTTTCCACCGCCGCAAAAGCTGTTCAAAACCCGGGGCGAAATTGGCGCTTCTGTGCCCTTTCGGCTATAAACTCTCCAGTGATTCCGAACAGAGATCGTGACCTGATTTGACTGAGCAAAGCACTCCCGGCGGTGGCAAGTTCCCGCAAGGCATCGAGCCGATTTCCATCATGGAAGAAATGCAGCGGTCGTATCTCGACTACGCGATGAGCGTAATCGTGAGCCGCGCGCTTCCCGATGTCCGAGACGGACTGAAGCCTGTGCACCGGCGTATTCTCTTCTCCATGAGCGAGATGGGGGTCGACTGGAACAAGAAATACGTGAAGTCGGCCCGCGTTACCGGTGACGTGATGGGTAAATACCATCCGCACGGCGACGCCGCGATTTATGACGCGCTCGCCCGTATGGCGCAGGACTGGTCGCTCCGCCTTCCGCTGATCGACGGTCAGGGCAACTTCGGCTCCGTCGACGGCGACCCGCCGGCCGCGCAGCGTTATACGGAGTGCCGTCTGGAGAAGGCGGCTCACGCCCTTCTCGATGACCTCGACAAGGAAACCATCGATTTCCGCGAGAACTATGACGGCACCCTGCAGGAGCCTGTCGTCGTCCCCGCCAAGTTCCCGAACCTGCTCGTCAACGGGGCAGGCGGCATCGCCGTCGGTATGGCGACGAACATTCCGCCGCACAATCTTTCTGAAGTGGTCGACGGCTGTATTGCGGTCATCGATAATCCGGCAATCGAGCTTGCGGAACTGATGGAGATCATTCCGGGACCGGACTTCCCGACCGGCGCCATGATCCTCGGTCGCTCCGGCATCAGGTCGGCCTATGAGACCGGCCGCGGCTCCGTCATCATGCGCGGCGTTGCGCGCATCGAGCCGATGCGCGGCGATCGCGAGCAGATCATCATCAGCGAAATTCCCTATCAGGTGAACAAGGCGACGATGATCGAGAAGATGGCCGAACTGGTGCGCGACAAGCGCATCGAGGGCATCTCCGACCTGCGCGACGAATCCGACCGCGAAGGCTACCGCGTTGTCATCGAACTCAAGCGCGACGCCAATGCCGACGTCATCCTGAACCAGCTCTATCGTTACACCCCGCTGCAGACCTCCTTTGGCTGCAATATGGTGGCGCTGAACGGCGGCAAGCCCGAACAGCTCTCGCTGCTCGACATGCTGCGCGCCTTCGTCGCCTTCCGCGAGGATGTTGTTAGCCGGCGAACGAAATATCTTCTGCGCAAGGCGCGTGACCGAGCCCATGTCTTGGTCGGTCTCGCTATTGCTGTTGCCAACATCGACGAAGTCATCAGCCTCATTCGCCGCGCACCGGATCCGCAGACGGCGCGCGAGCAGTTGATGGAGCGCCGCTGGCCGGCCCATGATGTGGATGCGCTGATCCGCCTGATCGACGATCCGCGTCACCGTATCAACGAGGACAATACCTACAACCTCTCGGAAGAGCAGGCCCGTGCCATCCTCGAACTGCGTCTGGCTCGTCTGACGGCCCTCGGCCGCGACGAAATCGACGAAGAACTGAACAAGATCGGCGCGGAAATCTCGGATTATCTCGATATCCTGTCGTCGCGCCTTCGCATCCAGACCATCGTCAAGGACGAGCTTACCGCGGTACGCGACGAGTTCGGCACGCCGCGTCGTACACAGATCATCGACGGCGGCCTGGAGATGGACGACGAAGACCTGATCGCGCGCGAAGACATGGTCGTGACGGTTTCGCACCTCGGCTATATCAAGCGCGTGCCGCTGACGACCTACCGCGCGCAGCGCCGCGGCGGCAAGGGCCGCTCCGGCATGGCGACCCGTGACGAGGATTTTGTTACCCGGCTATTCGTTGCCAACACGCACACCCCGGTTCTGTTCTTCTCCTCGCGTGGCATCGTCTACAAGGAGAAGGTCTGGCGCCTGCCGATCGGTACCCCGACGTCGCGCGGCAAGGCGCTCATCAACATGCTGCCGCTGGAACCCGGCGAACGCATTACCACCATCATGCCGCTGCCCGAGGACGAAAGCACCTGGGACAATCTCGATGTGATGTTCTCGACCACGCGCGGTACGGTGCGCCGTAACAAGCTGTCCGACTTCGTGCAGGTCAACCGCAACGGCAAGATCGCCATGAAGCTCGAGGAAGAGGGTGATGAAATCCTCTCCGTCGAGACCTGTACGGCGCCGAACCGTGATCTTGGCATCCCCGGCGACGACGTTCTGCTGACGACGGCGCTTGGCCAGGCAATCCGCTTCCCGGTCGATGAAGTCCGTGTATTCGCGGGCCGCAATTCGATCGGTGTCCGCGGCATTTCGCTGGCCGATGGCGACCGCATTATCTCGATGACCATCGTCAGCCATGTCGATGCGGAACCGTGGGAACGTGCCGCCTATCTGAAGCGCTCGGCCGCCGAGCGTCGTGCTGCCGGCGTCGATGAAGAGGATATCGCTCTCGTTGGCGAGGAAGTGGTGGAAGAAGGGCAGCTGTCCGACGAACGCTACGAATACCTCAAGGAGCGTGAACAGTTCGTACTGACCGTCTCCGTAAAGGGATATGGCAAGCGCTCGTCCTCCTACGATTTCCGCACCTCGGGCCGTGGCGGCAAGGGTATCCGCGCCACCGACACCTCGAAGACTTCGGAAATCGGCGAACAGGTCGCGGCCTTCCCGGTCGACGAAAAGGACCAGATCATGCTGGTCTCCGATGGCGGCCAGCTGATCCGTGTTCCCGTGGATGGTATCCGCATTGCAAGCCGCGCCACCAAGGGCGTTACCATCTTCTCCACAGCCAAGGACGAGAAGGTCGTTTCCGTTGAACGGATTTCCGAACCGGAATCCGATGAGGATGACGATGCGACGCTCGGTGAGGAAACGGATGCCGTGACCGAGGCGTCTGATGGTTCTACGGATGGCTCCGAGGAATAAGGAGCCTGGCGCATCGGCCTGAAAATCGGAATCGATTTTCGGAAAGCTTGATGGGCAGATTGAAAATGTTATGGCGCCGGCGTCCACTTGGACGCCGGCGCCATAAAGAACAAAAGAAAAGCCCGCTGGACAATCCGGCGGGCTTTTTCTTTGGAGGTCTGTGAAACTCTTCGCGCCGCTCGTGTGGATCCGACCGGCTTTTGTCGGCGAGACAGGTCTCGCCGGATCAGAACGCCCTGTGGCGTTCGATCAGGGCCTTGTAGTCATCACTCTCGCGCCGAAGCGCGGAGATCGTCGAGGCGACCGAGGCAACGAACATGCCGCTGATCAAGGCAGCAAGTACTGTCAGTGTTATGAACATGGACTTCCTTTCTTTTTCGCGGCGGTTGAACGTTTAGCGCGAATGTTTTTATTTCGGATTAATGGCCGAAGGTGTGATAGCGCGCCGTCATCGGCGGGCCGAACTGGCCCTTGCTGTTGTCAGCCATGTAGAAGGTCATGGAGGTGGCAACCATTGCCGTCATCATCAACATCCAGACCACATTGATCAGGGTTACTTTGTCGGGCATAGTCGTGATCCTTTCGAAAACGGCAGATTTGCCGTGAAAATGCGCTGGCGGATTATTGGTTCCGTAGCGACTGGACGCTGTTAATAGAGAGGTGCATCTGAAACGCGCCTTAACGGCCCGTTCATCTGGCGTTCATCTTTGCTGCTGCCGTTCGAGGGCGCTTCGCCGGTGGCCAGAAAGGCGCGGACGAGAAGAACGACCATTTCCAGGAGGTAGGAGATGGCGATTGCGAGGATGGACAGGACAGCGAGCATGAAAAGGGGCCTCAGGTGGGCTGGTTCCGGTGAACCAGTATGGGCACTATGGATCCCCCCGGCTGAAGCGCCCTTGAATGCTCCATTCAGCGGCTGTTCATCTTGCCGGCGCGGTTTCGAGGCGCTGGAGCACCGGGCCAAATCACTTGCGGCGGGCGCTCTTCCATGACAAAAGGCGACGACACAACCATCGGGCTGCCATGACGACCGCTTTTTATCCAGGTTCCTTCGATCCGATGACCAATGGTCACCTCGACGTGCTGGTCCAGTCGCTGAACGTCGTCTCCAGGGTGATCGTGGCGATCGGCATTCATCCTGGAAAGACACCGCTGTTCAGCTACGATGAACGGGCCGAACTGATCCGCCGTTCGCTGGCGGATGCCCTTCCGGGACGCGCGGCGGATATCGACGTGGTTTCATTCGACAATCTTGCCGTGGATGCGGCGCGCGCCAACGGCGCAACCCTGCTGCTGCGTGGCCTACGCGACGGAACCGATCTCGATTATGAAATGCAGATGGCCGGTATGAACTATCAGATGGCGCCGGACCTGCAGACCATTTTCCTGCCTGCCGGAACCGCTTCGCGGCCTATTACCGCCACATTGGTTCGCCAGATCGCTGCGATGGGGGGCGATGTCAGTGCTTTCGTGCCGCCGGCAGTGCTGGCAGCGCTGAAATCGAAGCTCGGCCGCTGAGGCCCTTTCTTGTTTTAGTCTTTGGAGTGACCATGAAACTCTTTCGTATTGCCGCCGCGCTCGTCGTGGCCTTCGCGACCGCCGGTTCGGTGCGTGCCGCATCCAACGATGACTATCTGACGATCCAGCTCAAGGACGGCCCGGTCGTCATCGAACTCATGCCGGACGTCGCGCCGAAGCATGTCGCGCAGATCAAGGAGCTGACGAAGAAGGGCGAATACGACAACGTCGCCTTCCATCGCGTGATCGATGGTTTCATGGCCCAGACCGGTGACGTCCAGTACGGCGACATGAACGACGGTTACGACGCGAAGCTTGCCGGCACCGGCGGTTCCAGCCTGCCGGATCTTCCGGCCGAGTTCTCCAGCGTTCCCTTCGAGCGTGGCACCATTGGCATGGCGCGCGCTCAGGATCCGAACTCCGCCAATTCGCAGTTCTTCATTATGTTCGCCGATGGCGGCTTCCTGAACGGCCAGTACACGGTCGTCGGCAAGGTCGTGGCGGGCATGGAATATGTCGACAAGATCAAGCGCGGTCAGGGCGGAAACGGCGAAGTTTCCGATCCGGATCGCATGATCAAGGTAACTGTCGGCAGAAACTGAGGGCCGAGGCCCGCAAACAGGGAGTAAAGACTATGGCCGAGATCAAGGATCCGGAAAACACCGTCATCATGGAAACCACGAAGGGTCGCGTCGTGATTTCTCTTTTCCCGGACCTGGCTCCCGGCCATGTCGAGCGGATCAAGGAACTGTCGCGCGAAGGCGCCTATGACGGCGTCGTCTTCCACCGCGTCATCGAGGACTTCATGGCCCAGACGGGCGACGTTCAGTTCGGCAAGCAGGGCGGCGACAGCTTCAACCCGGCACGCGCCGGCATGGGCGGCTCTTCGAAGCCGGACCTGAAGGCTGAATTCTCCGCCACCTCGCATGTGCGCGGCACCTGCTCTATGGCCCGTTCGCAGAATCCGAACTCCGCAAACTCGCAGTTCTTCATCTGCTTCACCGATGCACCGTGGCTGAACAAGCAGTATTCGGTCTGGGGTCAGGTCATCGAGGGCATGGAAGTCATCGACCAGATCAAGCGCGGCGAACCCGTGCGCGATCCCGACTCCATCGTTTCGATGAAGGTCGCTGCCGACGCCTGATCGTCCGGAAAAACGGAACCCGCCCCGGCGTTTTGCGCCCGGGCGGGTTTTCGCGTTTGATGAAATGATGTTGCCATGCGTGTAGACGAATTCGATTTCGACCTTCCGGAAGAAAGCATTGCGCTGAGGCCTGCGAGCCCGCGTGACCACGCGCGCCTGCTGGTCGTGCGTCCCGACGGTGTTCCGTTGCTGGAAGACAGAAATGTCTATGACCTCGCTTCCTTCCTTAAGCCGGGTGACGCTTTGGTCTTCAACGACACCAAGGTCATCCCGGCCCAGCTCGAAGGTGTCCGCTTGCGGGAAGGAGCGGAGCGCACTCCGGTGTCCTGCACCCTGCATATGCGCGTTGCCGCCAATCGCTGGAGGGCCTTTGCCCGTCCCGGCAAGCGTATCAAGGCCGGTGACCGTATCGAATTCGGCCATTCCGGAGAAACCTGCCTGCTCGGCACGCTCGTGGCGACCGTGGCGGAGAAGGGCGAAGCCGGCGAAATCGAACTGGCTTTCGACCTGTCGGGGCCGGATCTCGACCAGGCCATCGCCTCCGTCGGCCATATTCCGCTGCCGCCCTATATCGCCGCCAAGCGACCGGAAGACAGCCAGGACCGCAAGGACTATCAGACCATATATGCCCGGGAAGAGGGGGCTGTTGCTGCTCCGACTGCCGGGCTTCATTTCACGCCCGCACTCTTCGAAAAGCTCGATGCCGCCAGCGTCGAGCGGCATTTCGTGACCCTGCATGTCGGTGCGGGCACCTTCCTGCCGGTCAAGGCAGACGATACCGCCGATCATAAGATGCATCACGAGATCGGTTATGTGTCTGCCAATACTGCAGCCGCACTCAATGCCGTGAAGGCGAGGGGCGGACGCATCGTCTGTGTCGGCACCACCTCGCTCCGGCTGCTGGAGAGCGCCACGACCGAGGCGGGCGAGGTGTTGGCATGGTCCGGCGCGACCGATATCTTCATCACGCCGGGCTATCGCTTCCGAGCCGTTGATGTCCTGATGACCAATTTCCACCTGCCGCGTTCGACGCTGTTCATGCTGGTGTCGGCCTTTGCCGGCCTTGAGACCATGCGAGCCGCCTATACCCACGCCATTGAAACCGGCTACCGTTTTTACTCCTACGGCGATTCCAGCCTGCTGTTCCGGAAAGACCCCTGAACCGATGCAAGAGAAGTTCCAGTTCACCCTCAAGGCCACATCCGGCAAGGCTCGCCTTGGCGAAGTCGCCATGCCACGTGGTGTGATCCGCACGCCTGCCTTCATGCCGGTCGGCACGGTCGGCACCGTCAAGGCCATGTATCTCGATCAGGTCAGGGAAGGGGGCGCCGACATCATTCTCGGCAACACCTATCATCTGATGCTAAGGCCCGGTCCGGAGCGCGTCGCGCGCCTCGGCGGCCTGCATGAACTGATCCGCTGGCCGCATCCGATCCTCACCGACAGCGGTGGCTTTCAGGTCATGTCGCTCTCGGGCCTGCGCAAGCTCGACGAGCAGGGCGTAACCTTCAAGAGCCATGTTGATGGCTCGACCCACCACATGTCGCCGGAACGTTCGATCGAGATCCAGGGCCTGCTGGACAGCGACATCCAGATGCAGCTCGACGAATGTGTGGCGCTCCCGGCGGAGCCCAAGGAAATCGAGCGGGCGATGGAAATGTCCCTGCGCTGGGCCGAGCGCTGCCGCGTTGCCTTCGGCGAACAGCCGGGCAAGGCGATGTTCGGCATCGTTCAGGGCGGCGACGTCCCGGACCTACGCGTCCGCTCTGCCGAGGGATTGAAGCAACTCGATCTCAAGGGCTATGCCGTCGGCGGTCTCGCGGTTGGCGAACCGCAGGAAGTCATGCTGAAGATGCTCGACATCACGCTGCCTGTGTTGCCGACGGAAAAGCCGCGTTACCTGATGGGCGTCGGTACGCCCGATGACATCCTGAAGTCTGTTGCGCAGGGCATCGACATGTTCGACTGCGTGATGCCGACCCGCTCCGGTCGCCACGGGCTCGCCTTCACCCGGCGCGGCAAGGTCAACATCCGCAATGCCCGCCATGCCGAGGACATGCGGCCGCTGGACGAGGAATCGAATTGCCCGGCTTCCCGCGATTATTCGCGCGCTTATCTCCATCATCTCGTCCGCTCCAACGAGGCGCTCGGTGGCATGCTGCTGTCGTGGAATAACCTTTCCTATTATCAGGAGCTGATGCAGAGCATCCGTAAGTCGATCGAGGAAGGGCGCTTTGCGGATTTCATGGCGGAGACCATGGAAATGTGGGCGAAGGGCGATATCGACGCCCGTTGAAATCCGGTCGCGAAAAAGTGATTGTCGGGAGGCGGATAAAAAGCGCTTCCCGAACAACGGGCAGCATGATTTTCACCTGATGAAAGCGGGGATGTAGACGGGTTGCGGGGGCTTGCCCGCAACCGCGGTTTGTGCGACGCAATGCGCGCGCATTCCGTGTCAGCCTCCCGTTTTTCGGTCCTCCCCCATGCCTATTCTCGCGCCGCCGGCGCTGATCTTCTTTTGCAATTCCGTCCTGTTCATTTCCCTGTTCACCCGCCTGCCAAGCATTCAGGCGTCGATGCAGGTAAACAAGGCGACGCTTGGTCTTGCGCTCCTCGGGGGGCGCTTGGCACAGTTCTGGCGCTGCCGATTGCCGGCAAGATCAACAACTGGCTCTCGCCACGACGCACCGCCGCGCTCAGCCTGATGATCCTGAGCTTCGTCATGCCGCTGTTGGCCATGGTGCCCTATGCCGGTTTCGTCGCCTGCTTCGTCTTCTTCGCCTTCATCCGCACCATGCTCGACGTGGCGCAGAACATGATTTCCACCGGCATCGAGCAAACCAGTGGCGTCAAGGTTCTGTCGCGCAGCCATGGCTTCTGGTCGGTGGGCCTGCCTCTGGGCACGATGGCCTCGAGCTGGGCCGCGGGGCAGGGCATAACGCCGGTCGGTCACCTCGCCGCAATCGGTGTCTTCGTCTTCGTCTGTGCGCTGGTGGTGTTAAAAATCACGCCGGAGATGAGCAGCTTGACGGCGGCCAGATCGAGCGGAAATACGCCGATCTTCATCCGGCCGACACGCGGCATTCTTCTCGTTGCGCTCATGCTGTTCGGGCTGGCGATCATCGAAGGCGCGATCTACGACTGGGGCATGTTTCTGATCCGCGAGCGCATCACGACAGATCCGGCAAGGGCAGGGCTGCTCTTCGCCTTCTTCACCATTGGCATGGGGGTCACCCGCCTTTCCGGCGACTGGTTGCGCGAGATTTTCCGCCCTTCGATCCTGCTGCGCGCTTCGGCCGTCTCCGTCGCGCTGGGGCTTGGCATCATCCTCAATTTCGAGAATGATTGGCTGGCAGCCATCGCGCTCGCCTTGATCGGTTGTGGGGTGGCCTTCAACTATCCGCTGGCAGTCTCCACAATCATTTCGATGCGTAGCGTCAACTCGCCGGCCGAGAACTTGGCCGCGCTGTCCATGGTGATGCTGATCGCAACAATCGGCATTCCGCCCTTGCTCGGCAGTGTCGCCGAACTCTACGGTATCGCCACAAGCTTCGTCGCAATCCTGCCTTTGACGGTGCTTGCGTTCCTCATGGCGCCGGTGTCCGAGGGGCGGGGCCTTCACGGAGATGAAGGCGTTGGACAAGAGGCGCGATGAACGAGAGCGACGACGCTGAGCCCGAGGCAACGGTTCCGACCCCACGTATGCTGGCATGGGTGAAGAATTCCGCTGCCTACCGATTGTCGCGCAAGATGATGACCGAGCACGAGCTCTCGACAGCGATTGCCCGCAAGGCACGCCAGAAGTTCGAGGGCATTTCTGAAGCGCAGATCACGGCTCTGTCGGTTGCCGCCGTCGAATTCGGCCGTCAGATGCGCGCGTTGGATGATCAGTCCTATGCAGAGGTGAGGGTGCGTTCCTCGACGGCTGCCGGTAAATCGCGACGTATCATCGCGCGTAAGCTTGCGGAAAAAGGCGTTGACCGCCAGATCATAGCAGACGCGCTGGAGGACACCGATGATTTTCGCGCAGCGCTCGTCTTCGCGCGCAAGCGTGCCTTTGGACCGTTTCGTCGCGTGGAACTGGACGAGAAGCGCAAGGCGAAGGAGTTTTCCGCATTTGCCCGCAACGGCTTCAGTTTCGAATTCGGTACCAGGATTATGAACATGTCGTTCGAGGAAGCCGAGGAATTACTGGGCGAGCCGCCGTTGGGGTGAGAGCCGGGCGGGTGGTCGCATCCACGAATAGGAAGCTTGGCGGGAAAGGTGTAGACCGGTTCCCGAGCATAGCGACAACCAGATTCGAGGATATTCCATGCCTGCGCCGAAAAACCACTTCAAACAGGCTCTCAGGGAAAAGCGGACACAGATCGGGTTCTGGCAGGCGCTCGCCAATCCCTATACCGTGGAGATATCCGCTGGCGTCGGATACGACTGGCTGCTGATCGACGGCGAGCATGCGCCGAACGATATCCCGATGATGGTCTCCCAGCTTCTGGCGATAAAGGGCTCCAGGAGCCATGCCGTAATCCGTCCACCGATCGGAGAGACATGGATTATCAAGCAGTTGCTCGATATTGGTGCGCAAAGCCTTCTCGTGCCCATGGTGCACAGTCGGGAGCAGGCGGAAGCCATGGTTCAGGCGGTCCGCTATCCGCCGCATGGTGTACGTGGTGTCGGTGCGGCCATTGCCCGCGCGTCGGATTTCAACCGCATCGAAGATTACGTTCAGACCGCCAATGACGAGATCTGCCTGCTGCTGCAGGTCGAGAGCCGGGCAGGCCTTGCCGCGCTCGATGATATCGCCTCGACCGAGGGTGTGGATGGCGTCTTCATCGGTCCGGCCGATCTGGCGGCCGATATGGGCTATCTCGGCAATCCCGGCGCGCCTGAGGTGCAGGAGGCTGTCGAAAAGGCAATCCTGAAGATCCAGTCGCACGGCAAGGCGGCAGGCATCCTGATCGGTGACCTCGCATTGTCGAAGCGTTATGTCGAACTTGGCGCGACCTTCGTGGCCATCGGCAATGACGTGACGCTCTTCGCGGAAGCCGCCGCAAAGCTGCTGGCCGATTTTCATGTCATCGAGGCTGCCAAGGGCTCGGCCGGCGCGAAAGTCTACTAGCGTTCGTGAATTTATTTGCGATTTCAGTCTCTTGTGGCTAAATATATCCCCGTTGGCACCGTCCATCTGACAAAAAACAATGAAGCGCCGCGCGTTATTCCGCACCGTCGGAAGCGTGTTGTGGCTTCCAGGATGGAGATTCTGCGATGAAAGAGATCGCTGATCACGGTGTCCGTTTCGGACGAATTGCCGCTATGGTTCCCGTCACCGATATGGACAAGGCCTACGATTTCTACGCCAATGTTCTGGGTTTCACCAAGGTTTTCGAGAACGGAAGTCCCGTTGGCTTCATGATCCTGAAGCGCGATGCCGGAGAACTGCATCTGACCTTGCAGCGAAACCACAAGGCGGCTGCCTTCAATGTAGCGCATATGATGGTGGACGACGTCGACGCTCTGCATGCTCGTTGCAAGCAGAACGGGGCACGGATCATAAAAGGCCTCAAGGACCAGGAATATGGTCTGCGCGCCTTCGTCTTCGAAGACCCGTTCGGCAACCGTATAGATGTCGGGCAGGCTATCTAGCACTTTGCGCTTTGGTGGGCCCGGGCGGAATACGTCCGGGTCTCATCAGAAACGGTTTCACGATATCGTCCGGACCCTTCAGGAAACACATCCGGCGTGCCGCGCACATCGAGAGGCGAGAACGCCGGGATACCAATTCAATCTGAAAACAAAGATCGCATAAGATAGATTATGGAACTAAAATCCATAAGTCGAACCAGATGCTTATAGCTGCGCACCCGCAGATTAGTTGTCCGTGGACACCTTCATCAGGACCAGACCCGCAATGATCAGGACTGCCGCAAGGATGCGCATGGCGCTTGCCTGTTCGCCAAGCACGATGATTCCGACGAGAAACGCGCCGACGGCTCCGATGCCTGTCCAGATCGTATAGGCCGTGCCGAGCGGCAGCGTTCGCATGGAAAACGACAGCAGCAGAATGCTCGCGCCCATCGCGACCGCCGTGATGGCCGTCGGCACCACGCGCGTAAAGCCCGCGGACTGCTTCATGAAATAAGCCCACACGACTTCAAGAATGCCGGCCGCAACGAGAATGATCCAGGCCAGGATAAGCTCCCTCCGATGAAAGGAAGTTGTTTGAAATCAATGTGATATGGCCGTATTTTCAGGCGCGTTCGACATTGACATCTAAACGTCGACTTCAAATATCATCTGGTCGTAGGCCGGCTCCACATGCGGCGGTGTCTCGGCCAGCACGGTCTCGTAATCGAGCGGCACATGCATGTGCGTAAGGATGGCGCGTCCGGGCTTCAGCCGCTCGATCCAGCCAAGTGCCTGTTCCAGAGAAAAATGGCTCGGATGATGCCGGTATTGCAGCGCGTCGATGATCAGGACCGAGAGACCACCGAGCTTTGCGACCGTTTCTTCCGGAAACCCGCTGACATCGCAACAATAGGCAACGTCACCGATCCTGAGGCCAAGCGAAACGATATCGCCATGCTGTTGTACCAGCGGCTGCAGCCGAATGGTGCCGCCCGCGCCGCTGATTTCGATCGGCCTGTCCAGATCCTCGATCACGACTGGTTCGACGATCGGCGGATAATTGCTGCCATCGGGTGTTTCGAGGCAATAGCCGAAACCCTGACGAATGCGTCGCATGGTCTCGGGTTCCGCATGGATCGGAATGCGCCGGTTCTGCGTGACGAAGTATCCGCGCAGATCGTCGATCCCGTGCAAATGATCAGCATGGGCGTGGGTGTAGAACACGGCATCGATGTGCTGGACCCGGGCGGCGATCATCTGCTCGCGAAAATCCGGTCCCGTATCGACCACGACCGTCGTCATGCCGCCGTCAGGACCGATCTGCTGGATCAGAAAGGACGCGCGGGTGCGCCGGTTGCGCGGGTTGTTCGGATCGCATGCGCCCCAGTCTCCATTGATGCGCGGTACGCCCGGAGACGACGAGCAGCCAAGGATGGTGAAGCGCTGCCGATAACTCATGCAAGCCTCGGCATCTTGGAGAAGATGCGGAATGCATTGTCGGTCGTGATCCGGGCCATCTCTTCGAAGCTGACGCCCATGGTTTCAGCCAGCACTTCGGCGGTATTGACCACGTATGAAGGTTCGTTGCGCTTTCCGCGCCAGCGCTTCGGCGCAAGATACGGCGCGTCGGTTTCGACCAGCAACCGGTCGAGCGGCAGGCCCTTGGCGATATCGCGAAGTTCCGTCGATTTCGGGAAGGTCAGGATGCCGGAGAACGAGACGTAACCGCCGAGTTCGATACCGGTCTTCGCCAGCGCTTCGCCGGAAGAAAAGCAATGCAGGATGAAAGGGAAGGCCCCCTTCCCTGTTTCTTCCGTCAGGATGGCCGCCATGTCGTCGTCGGCGCTGCGGCTGTGGATCACCAGCGGCAGCCCGGTTTCGCGCGCAGCCGCGATGTGGCGCAGAAGCCCGGTCTTCTGATCCTCGGGCTTCTGGGTGTCATAGAAATAATCGAGACCCGCTTCGCCGATCGCCACGACCTTCGGATGGGCCGCTAGCCGCACCAGATCCTCGCTGGTGATATCCAGTTCTTCGTTCGCATTGTTCGGATGGGTTCCGACCGAGCAGAACACGGTCGGAAAACGCTCGGTCAGCGCCAGCAGCGTGTCGAGTTTCCTGACACGGGTCGAGATCGTCACCATCTGCGATACGCCGGCCGCGTGAGCCCGCGCGACCAGTTCGTCGCGCTCCGCTTCGAAGTCGGCAAAGTCGAGGTGGCAATGGGTATCGATCAGCATGGTGGTCAGGCCTTCGCGTCCGGATCCGGAGCCACGTAACGCGGGAAGACCGGCGTCGGGGCCTTGAGCACGGTTCCGGGCGTCAGACGACCAGCCTCGCCGAGGAAGGCAAAGCTGCGCTTTTCTTCCGGTACCGCGACGAGATCCAGCAGCTTGGCCGAGGACGCCGGCATGATCGGTTGGAACAGGATGGCGATCTGGCGCACCACTTCAGCCGTGACGTAGAGCACGGTCGCCATGCGGGCCGTATCGGTCTTGCGCAGAACCCAGGGCTCCTGAGCGGCGAAATAGCGGTCGGCCTCGTTCACCGTGCCGATGATGGTCGCGACGATCTTGTGGATCGCCAGACGGCTCATTTCTTCGCGGCAGGTGGCGATCATTGCGTCGGCGGTCGCCAGCATGGCCTTGTCGGCATCCGTCAGTTCGCCCGGTTCCGGGATCTTCGCATCGCAGTTCTTGACGATCATCGACAGCGATCGGCTGGCGAGGTTGCCGATGCCGTTGGCGAGGTCCGCATTGATGCGGGTCGCGATCGCTTCCTCGCTATAGCTGCCGTCCTGCCCGAAGGAGACTTCGCGCAGCAAGAAGTAACGCACCTGGTCGAGGCCGAAATGGTTCACCAGGTTTGCCGGATCGACCACGTTGCCGAGCGACTTCGACATCTTCTCGCCCTTGTTGAGCAGGAAGCCATGGGCGAAGACCTTCTTCGGCAGCGGCAGGCCGGCGGACATCAGGAAGGCCGGCCAGTAGACGGCGTGGAAGCGGATGATGTCCTTGCCGATGATATGAACATCGGCCGGCCAGTATTTCGCCCGAGGGCCGTTCTGGTCGGTCAGGTAGCCGGTAGCCGTGATGTAGTTGGTCAGGGCATCGACCCAGACATACATGACGTGCTTCGGATCATCCGGCACCTTGATGCCCCAGTCGAACGTCGTGCGCGAGATCGAAAGGTCCTTGAGGCCCGACTTCACGAAGGAAACGACCTCGTTCTTGCGCTCGACCGGACCGATGAAATCGGGCTGATCCTCATAGAGCTTCAGCAGCTTGTCCTCATAGGCGGAAAGCTTGAAGAAGTAACTCTCCTCTTCCACCCATTCGACCGGCGTGCCCTGTGGTCCGTAGCGAACGCCGTCGGCGCGCAGCTGGGTTTCGTCCTCGGCGTAATAGGCTTCGTCGCGCACGGAGTACCAGCCGGCATAGCTGTCCTTGTAGATGTCGCCATTGGCGGCCATCCGCTTCCAGATCTCCTGCGATGCTTCGTGGTGACGGGGCTCGGTCGTGCGGATGAAATCGTCGTTGGACGAGTTCAGCATCTTGCCCATCGCCCGGAATTCGTTGGAATTCCGCTCGGCCAGCTCTTCGGTCGAGATACCCTCTGCCCGCGCCGTCTGCTGCATCTTCTGGCCATGTTCATCCGTTCCGGTCAGGAAGAAGACGTCCTTCCCGTCAAGCCGCTGGAACCGCGCCATGGCGTCGGTTGCGATCAGCTCGTAGGCGTGGCCAATATGCGGCTTGCCGTTCGGATAGGCGATGGCGGTGGTGATGTAGAACTTTTCGGTCATGGCTGATCTTGTTGTCCGCGTCGATTGCGCTTTTATGAAATCATGCCGCTCTTAGAGCATTCTTGCGCCTTTAGAAACAGCAAGTTTTGCGAACGGCAGACGTGGCGCAGGCGCATAAGTCCCGGCATGCCGCCGGATTTCAGGCCTGTGATATCTGGGTCAGTGCGTCGAGGATGGTCTGCTTGCGATCCAGATTGTAGGCACCGGCCGTTGCAAACTGCTCGTTGATGGAGGTCGAAAGGCGCGCATAGCGCTCCGCCCGGCCGAGATCGCCGCCAAGCGCCAGCCGCCGGGCGGTTTCCACCAGGTATTCGCTCAGGTGTTCCGAGAAGAAACCGAAGGCGACCTCGCGATCCTTGCCGCTCAAGGCATCAGCAAGCTGGTACATCGTCTTGCGCGCCGCCGGGCCTTCGGTGGTGAGAACCTTCTCGAAGGCCTCGATAATGTCGGCCCCACCGTAATTGACGATCTTGAGCGCCTGCGCCACGCTTCCCTTTGCAAGGGACAAGACCGCTCCGGCCTGCGCCTCTCCGATCGAAAGGCCGAGTTGCCCGAGCGCCCGCCGCATCGCATCCTCCGGAAGAGCGTCAAGTTTCAGCGGCAGACAGCGGGAACGGATCGTCGGCAGCAGGCGGCCCGGCGCATGCGAAAGCACGAGGAACATCGCCCGCCTCGGCGGCTCCTCGAGGATCTTGAGAATAGCGTTCGCCGCATTGCGGTTGAGATCGTCGGCCGGGTCGATGATGACGATGCGCCAGTTGCCGGTGCCTGATGTCTGAGAGAAGAAGTGTCCTGCCCGCCGAACCTCGTCCACCGTGATCGCGCTCTTGGCGCGGCCGGTCTTCTCGTCCACCGGCCGCGTCAGATGCAGGAGGTTGTGGCTTGCGCCGCCCGCGATCTGCCGGCTGATCGATGACTGCGGATCAGGATCGGCGATCCGCTCCGGCGCGTTCAATGGATTGGGATTGGAGAGAACGTGATTGGCGAAGCGAAAGGCGAGCGTCGCCTTGCCGATCCCTTCCGGGCCTTCGATCAGGATCGCATGGTGTCCCTTGCCTGACCGGTAGGTGCCGGCGAGAAAGCTTTCCGCCTCCTCGTGGCCAAAAAGCTTCGTGTTCAGGGCAGGTGCGATTGCCCCTTCCAACACTCCGTAGCGTTCTTCGCTCATTGGGCGCCGACCTGCTCTGTAATGGCCTGCGACTTCAAGACCAGAAGCGGCTCGATCAGGCCGAGAACATAGTCGCCGATCTCGACGACGGGGCGCTGGGCATCGACGACGCGGCAGCGTTCGGGATGGGAGCCGGCGATGTCGAGAAACGCCTGACGCCGCTTTTCATGGGTCTCGACCTCTTCCTTCTCGAAGCGGTCCGGTTCGGCGGCATTGCCGAGATGCGGCTGCAATCGGCCGCGTGCGCGTTCGAGGCCGACGGACGCCGGCAGGTCGAAGATCAGCGTCAGGTCCGGCACGATACCATCGACGGCGACGCGTTCCAGCGTGTCGATGAAGTCTGGCTCGAGATTGCCTGTGACGCCCTGATAGACCCGCGAGGAATCCATGAAGCGATCGCAGAGCACGACGAAACCCTTGGAGAGCGCCGGCCGGATGACCGTCTCGACATGGTCGTTGCGGGCGGCTGCGAAAAGCAGGGCTTCCATGCGTACGCCGTAGGATTCGGCCGCACCGGACAGCAGCACATGGCGCAGCGCTTCCGCGCCGGCCGAACCACCGGGCTCGCGCGTGGTGATCACATCGAGACCGCGGCGTCTCAGCGCGTCTGCGAGCCGACGAATCTGGGTGGACTTGCCGGCCCCCTCTCCGCCCTCGAAACTCACGAACAATCCCTTACCGCTCGACACTCTCTCTGCTCCGACCTCTGCGAATAAAAACTAATATAGGTAATCTATGCCTCAATAGCGTAATCGCCATATCAGTTAAACTGCAAACCGGTCGGGAAAATTTCCTGTCCGGTCAAAGCCAGAAGAACAGAAGTTCGAAGATCGCGTCGAAGGCTTTCTGACGCAGCGTCCCCTCACCCACCGGTTCCGCGCTTTTCAGCGCCAGTTCGCGCAGCGGCCGTTCGCCCGAATAGATCGTCAGATTGCCGACATCCGCGCCCTCAGCCACAGGCGCCCTGAGCGGCCAGTGATAGACGATCTTCGCCTGCAGCCGTTCGGGGTTGTTGATCGGCACGTAGACGTCGACCGGAAGCGGTGTCACCAGCGCCACCTTGCCCTTGTCTCCGCCATAGACGCTTGCCTCGCCGACGGTTTCCCCGGCCTTGAAGAGATTGCGCATTTCAAAGGTGGTGAAACCCCAGTCCAGCAACCTGTTGGCCTCTTCCGTGCGTTCCTTGTCGCTGGCGACACCGTTCATCGCCAGGAAAAGCCGCCTGCCCTGCCGTTCCGCGGACGTCAGGATGGAATAGCCTGCTCCCTCGGCAAAGCCGGTCGCGAGGCCGTCAGCGCCGGAAGCCAGCATCGGGTTGCGATTGCGCTGTAGGATCTTGTTCCACTCGAATTCCGGCTGCGACAGCAACCGGTAGAAATCCGGATAGGTCGTCTGCAGGTGGCGCGCCAGCCGCATCATGTCCGATAGCGTTGTCTTGTTATCCGGATGAGGCAGCCCGGTGGAGTTGGCGAAATAGCTTCCCGTCAAGCCGAGAGCCTTCGCCCGTTCGTTCATGCGTTCGGTAAACTTCGCTTCGCTCCCAGTCATGCCCTCGGCAAGGATGATGCAGCCGTCATTGGCCATCTGGACGGCGATGCCCTTCACCAGATCCTCGACGCGGATGTCCGATTTCAGCGCGGCAAACATCGTCGAGGTGCGCGAAGGTGCGCCGCCGGTGCGCCACGCATATTCCGAAACCCGATAGATCGTATCGAGGCTGATCTCGCCGCGCGTCAGCGCATCGAACACCACTTCCAGTGTCATCATCTTGGCAAGCGATGCAGGAGGGAAAGGCGTGTCCTCTCCCTTCGAAAGCAGGACGGTACCGGTTGAAGCTTCGATCAGCAGGACCTGTGCCGCCTTCGTCTCGAAAATCGGACTGGGCGCCTTCTGCGCCATGGTGCCTATCGGGAGAAGAAAGCCCAGGATGAGGACGGCAAGGGCAAGGCTCTGTCGCATGGTCCTCTTCTGCTGCTCCTGCCTGCATCAGCGGCAGGCATACTCGACGATAGCACTTAGCGGCTGCCGGAAAGCTTGGTGGCGCCGCGTCTGACCGAAGCGAGAATCGATGCTTCCGTCAGGCCGTCATTGCGCACCATAATGGCGTCGAAGGCAAGCGCGGAGCGGGGAACGGTGGCGCCTTCCGCATAGGCGGCGGCAGGAACGCCGGCCGGCAGGCGCAGGTAATGGCCGTCAAGCGGACGTGGATACGGCATGGGGCCGTATTCAGGCAGAAGTACGAACTGGTCGAAGGCCGCCACGGCCGGAGCAACCGGCTGCGCGGCCGCAACCGGCCCGCCGGAAGGTGTCTGTCCGGCAAGGCTTGTCTGGATCGCGGGCGCCTGCAGCGTCATGCTCTGCGGTATAGTGTTGCGGGCGGAGGCGACCATGACACCACTGGCGATCTGGCCCTGCGGACTGATGGCCGGGAAGCGGTCGCCCTTCTTGCTGTAGGAGGCCATCAGGTAGGGCATGTCGTTGCCGTCCATGCGTGCCGGGCCGACATATTGCACGCGAACCTTGCCGGTGCCGCTATGGGCCATGTCGAGCATGTCGGCGGTCTTGTTGGAAAGGTCGATGATGCGATCCGAATGGAAAGGACCACGATCATTGATGCGAACGATGACGGATGTGCCGTTGTCGATATTGGTCACGCGCGCATAGCTTGGCAGCGGCAGCGTGGGATGCGCCGCGGAGAGGTAATACTGGTCATAGAGCTCGCCGTTCGCCGTCAGGCGGCCGTGAAAGGCTGAACCATACCAGGACGCCATGCCGACCTTGTCGTAATTCGGATTGTCGTCGGGAACGTAGACCTTGCCCTTCACTGTGTATGGCTTGCCGACCATGTAGCGGCCACCGCCCTTGGGCACCGGGCCGTTGGCGACGAGGCGCGGGCTTGCCTTCACGCCGTATTCCGATTCGGAGAAGTATTCCTTGCCGTGTTTTTTGGGCTTTTTCTCGTTGCTGGTCGTGGAGCATGAGGCAACGGAAACACAAAGAAGTGACAAAGCGAGCCATTTGGCTCCGATGACCAGAGATCCGCTGCCTGTCTTGATTTTCATGTGTCCCACTTATTCCATTAGTCTTGCCGCGGCGTCCCCGACCGCTGCCGGAAAGAAACGACGTTTCCACCCGACTGGCTATCTGCAATGGTAAAAAGAAAGCTTTGACAACGTGGCGGAATTGAGAAAAATCTGTGCATGTAGTCGCCATTCGTTGTTTATGGTTAACGAACGGTAAATCGAATACTCTGTCGTAATGGACTGTTACTTGCGGTCTCCCCGCGACGGGTTCGCAGCGGCTATCAACGGGACAACACCTCTTCTCATCTGAGCAGGACGGAAATCCAGCTTGCCAAGTGCGGCAGCTTTGCGCATAACGCGAACGTCCGGATGGGTGGCCGAGCGGTTTAAGGCACCGGTCTTGAAAACCGGCGTAGGTGAGAGCCTACCGTGGGTTCGAATCCCACCCCATCCGCCACTTCGGTACAAAACCGGGAACGCCGATTCCCGCCGACTTCCCTCCTTTAGCGGCCACAAGTGTCCTCAACAGGGTGCCTTTGCTCCCTTTGATGTAGATTGCGTCGTCGGCGACCTCGACGCGCTGGGCGAAGGCCCGGACGTGATCCCGCCGATAGCCGCCCTCTACGAGACGAAGCCGGCTGCGCGCCTCGGTCGCCAGTTCCCGCACCGCCGCGCCCGTGAGGGCGTTGTGTGTCGAGCTTTGGAGCATGGCTTCGATCCGGGCGGCGTCGGCCCGCGCCTGATCTCGAATCGCCGTGAGACCGGCAATGCGCTCGGAAAGGGCAGATTCGGCCGGATCGAGCGAACCCGCCTCGATGGCGTCGTAGAGACGATTGAGGCGGTGATCGGCCTCGGTCGCGCGCTGGCGCAACTCCCCAATATGCTGGCTGCGCCGCTCGACGCCTTCCTGCCGGCGATCCAGAAGCGAGGCGAGCACGACTTCGATCCGCTCGGGGTCGAGAACCCGTTCCTCAAGATGAGCCACTACCATGCGGTCCAGCTTGTCCATGGGGATCGCTCGGCCCTTGCAGCCGATTTCGCCCTGTCGCGCCTTGATGGAGCAGGCATAGTAGCGATAGCGGCCGTTCTTGCCGGTGCGCAGCGTCATGGCCCCGCCGCACTTGCCGCAGTAGCAGATGCCGGTGAGCAGGTTCGGGCTACTGACGACGCGCGGCGGCGTCACCTTCGGGTTGCGAGCCTGCAAGCACTGCTGGATAACCTCGAACGTCTCAAGGTCGATCAGCGGCGGCACCTGGACGGTGACGACTTCCTCCTTGGGTTTCAGCTCCTTTGCCTTGGAGCGCATGTTGAACTGATGCTCGCCGATATAGGTGCGCCGCGTCAGGACGCGATGAAGCTGACCGATGCCCCAACGTCCACCGTTGCGGGTCATGATGCGGTTTTTGTTCAGGTGATTGACGATAGCCTTCACACCCAACGGGCCGGAGGTGCCGTCGCCTTCCGACGCAAGGCGGAAGATCAGCCGCACGGTGTCGGCGTGCAGCGGGTCGATTTCCAGCTTCTTCTTGATCTTTGCGCCGCGCTGCTCGGCATCGACGACGCGATAGCCGATGGGCGGCAGGGAGCCGTTCCAGAAGCCTTGCCGGGCATTCTCCTTCAAGGCGCGCAGGACGTGCTTAGCGTTCTCCTTCGACTGGTATTCGTCGAAGAGCGACATGATCCGCCGCATCATCTGGTGGATCGGATCGTCACCAAGCTCCTGCGTCATGGAAACGAGCTTGACGCCGTTCTTCGCCAATTTCCGGTAATAGTATTCCATCTCAAATTCGTCGCGGAAGAAGCGCGAGAAGCTGTGAACCACGACAATATCGAAGGGCGCGGGCTTGGACGTGCCTGCCTCGATCATGCGCTGGAACTCCGGGCGCTTGTCATTCGTGGCCGACGCGCCCGGTTCAACAAAAGTCTCCACGAGATGATACCCGCGTTCCTGGCAATACGCCTCGCCCTGCCGCTTCTGGTCGGGGATCGACACGTCATGCTCGGCCTGTCGCGCCGTCGAGACGCGCAGGTAGAGGGCGGCGCGCACAGCGACATGAGGGCTCTGGATGTTCATCGCCGGCCTCCCGCCGCCTTCCGAGGCTCCGCGCGGTCGATCAAGGGCAACACCAACTCCACCCGGTCATGGACGACCTTGGGCGCAAGCTTGCGGCCCTGACCCTTCTCCAAGCGAACAAGGCCATAGCTCTCCATCGTCTTCATGGTGCGAGACAGGTTGGATATGGCCCGGCCGGTGATCTCGGCGAGTTCCTCCAGCGAGCCCGGCGCTTTCTCGGCGATGATACGCAGCAGCTCGCGGTTCTCGGTGGAGAGAACCTGGGCAAAGGATTTTGTGGAGGTGAACCACACTTTCGGATCGCCCGGCGCTGGCTTTTCCTCGCCGCGCGCGATCCGCATGGTGCGGGCTTTCATTTCTTCGTAGTCGGCAATCCCGACTTTCAGTGTGGTCATAGCACGCCTCGCTCCTTCAACACCGCGTCCACCGCCTGCCAGAAGTCGGCCAGCAGCGTGGCCGCGTCCTCGTAGGCGTAGGGCTTCACGGTCTGGAGGCGGTGCCGGTGGTCCAACGGCTTGCCGCGCCTGCCCCGGCCGACCGGATGGGCGTTGTCGAAGCCGACCAACCGTTCGCCCGAAGGCCCGTGAAGCGTGAGCGAGTAATCGAGGCCGTGCGGCTTCTCCGACGACGCCGGAACGCGGGTGACGATGAACTTCACCCAATGGCCGCCCTCGGGATCGACAACGAGCACCTGACTGTCGAGGTCCAGAAGCGTGTCGAGGCTCGGATCACGATCCTCGCTCATGGCTTTTTCTTATCACTTGCTGATAAGAAATTCAAACCCTTTTCGGGGTCGTTGATAGGGCCGAACAGGCGGTCGAGCACATCGCCGAAGTAGCGCTCGAAGATGTCGATTTCTTCCTCGGTGATCGGCACCTTCTCCGGCCAGTCGTCGAAGACCGGCAGCTTCTCCACATCGAAGGCGTCGGGCGGACTTCCGCGCGGCGTGCCGAAGCGCGGCGTGGGTTCGTCATCGTAATCATAGAGGTCATCGGGGAGTGTCTTCGGGATGGGCTGTCGAGGGCGTCCTTTTCGGACGCGACGGCGCTTCGCGCACATGGAATCCTCCGTGGTTCGTTGCTGGATTCCGGGCGGCTGGAAGCCCGGAACTAGGCGAACCTTGGAGGGCAATCGGCGGCCTGTAGCGTGCCGCATTTGCGGCTACACGCTGGCGGCACCCCCTGCTATCGGTGATGCGAAGACGGATTTGCAGAGGAGAGCTACCCTACGCTTCCGGCAAACCGCTCGGCTAGGCGGCCCCGTTTGAACGCCTCCGCAACCAGATCAACGAACGTTCGCGTCTTGGCCGGCAGGAGTGTGCGCGAGGCATAATAGAGCGAAATCGCTCCCGCATCGGAATACCAACGCGGGAGGAGGCGAACGAGGCTGCCGTTCTCAAGCTCTGGCAACACGTCGGGCACCGCGAGCATCGCCACACCGAGGCCGAGCCTTGCGGCCTCGCGCATCGCGGCCGGGTCATTGACCACGATCTTTTCGGGCAACGTCGCCATCATTTCGGCTCCCGCTGCGTCCCGCATTGCCCAATGACGGATGCGGCCGGTCCTGAGTGAGCGCATGACGATTCCGTCGAAGTGCGATAGCCCGGCCGGATCGGTCGGCGGTGTGTGCTCCGCCATGTAGGCAGGCGACGCCACGGCGACGATGTGGGCGGGTGCCAGCGTCCGGGCGACGATGCCCGGAGCAAGATCGAAGCCCCCGCCGATCGCTACGTCATAGCCCTCGGCGACAAGATCGACCGGGCGGTTCTCGAAATGCCATTCCGGCCGGATGAGCGGGTATCGGCGCAAGAGTTCCGGCAGCAGTGGCAGGATGTGAGTGACGCCGAAGGTGGGGCTGAGGCTGACCTTCAGCACGCCCGCCGGCTCGGATGCACCGGACGAGGCATCGGCGATAGCCGCTTGTAGGGCGTCGAGATTGCCGCCGATCGACTGGAGAAAGCGTTCACCAGCCTCGGTCAGCATGAGCTTGCGGGTGGAGCGCTGGAACAGCCGCACGCCAAGGTTCCGCTCCAGCATCGCCACGTTGCGGCTGACGGCGGCCGGGGTGAGTGCCATGCGCCGCGCCGCCTCCGAGAAGCTGGAGGTTTCCGCGCTTTTGACGAAGCTTTCGAGGTTGGCCAGCGTCTCCATACTTCTTTCAACGATCGCTTGAAATCAGATCAAGAGATTACTCACTAATCGGAAGGAAATAAACAGGCCATCTTCGCTCCATCGAAACGCAAACGGAGTGAAGACAATGACCAACACCACCCATTCCCTGACCGGCAAGGTCGCTCTCGTCACCGGCGGCTCGCGCTCGATCGGTGCGGCCATCGCCAGGAAACTCGCCGCCGATGGTGCGGCAGTTGCCATCACTTACAGCGCTTCGCCCGACAGGGCCGCCCAGGTCGTCGCCGACATCGAGGCGGCAGGCGGCAAGGCCATCGCTATCGCGGCTGACGCCGGCAGCCCCGAAGCCGTTCGGGGTGCTGTGGCTCAGACCGTCTCGGCCTTCGGCGGCATCGACATCCTCGTCAACAATGCCGGTGTAGCGGTGAACGCCCCTATCGAGGACTTCAAGTTCGAAGACTATGAGCGGATGATCGCCGTCAACGTCACCGGCGTTTTCGTCGCCACCCAGGAGGCGGTGCGGCACATGACGCCGGGCGGGCGCATCATCCATATCGGCTCGTCCATGACGCGCTATGCGGCGTTTCCGACCGCCTCGGTCTATACGCTGACCAAGGGCGCGATCACCGGCTTCAACCGCAGCCTCGTGCGCGACCTCGGCCCGAAGGGCATCACCGTCAACACGGTCCATCCTGGCCCTACCGATACCGACATGAACCCGGCAGACGGCCCGGTGGCCGCCATCGTCGGCCCCGGCATGGCGATCGGCCGCTACGGCCAGCCCGCCGAGATCGCCAGCGTCGTCGCCTTCCTCGCCAGCCCTGATGCCGCTTTCGTCACAGGCGCGGACATCGTTGCCGACGGCGGTCTGACTGCCTGATCCCCCTGATACTCGAACCTTTGAAAGGACTCTGCCATGAACAGCATCGGCATCATCGGCGCTGGCAATATCGGCCGCGCCTTCGCAACGGCTCTTGCCAACAACAACATCCGCGCCACGCTTTCCAACAGCCGTGGCCCGGACAGCCTGAAGGATGTGGTCAACGCCATCGGCTCGACAATCGAGGCCGGAACCCGTGAGGAAGCGGCGTCGAAGGACATCGTGCTCGTCGCAGTCAACTGGTCGAAGCTTCCGGCGGCGCTCGCCGGCCTGCCGGACTTCGGCGGCCGCATCGTCATCGACGCCAACAATCCGATCGAAGCGCCGCTGTTCAAGCCCGCCGAACTCAATGGCCGGCTTTCAAGCGAAATCTTCGCGGGTCTTGTTCCCGGCGCGCGCGTGGTCAAAGCCTTCAATCACCTGCAACCGCACCTGCTATCGGGCGATCCGCGCGCCGAAGGTGGCCGCCGTGTGTTGTTCTATTCTGGCGATGACGCCGGATCGAAGGCCGAGGTCGGTGCGCTGATCGACCGGCTCGGCTTCTTCGGCATCGACCTCGGGCCGATCTCGGTCGGCGGACGCCTCGTCCAGTTCCCCGGTGGACCGCTTCCGGCGCTTAACCTCGTGAAGTTCGACTGATCGCACGTTGCCCTTCGTATGAACACATCTTCTCCCAGCCGGCAGCCAAGATCTTGGAGGGCATGGCCGCCTCCCGAAAAAGTTGGCGCTATACGATCGACTTTTTGCGACAAGCTGAACCACCGTCCAGCGTTCTACATCGGCCCTTTAAGATGATGATTTCACGACTGGGCTCGTTTGCCGCCGTGCCTTGGCGAAGCCCCGATCCGTGGCGATGAATCGCTCCAACATGGGCGCGATAAGACGCACGGGGTCGGCGGCGGGCTGGCACGTCTCGCGGGCTAGAACTTCGGCGTAAGCGACAAGATCGCGGTGGAGCGGCGCGGGCAGCTCCACCGTCACCTTGACGGGCTTGTCGTCGGGGATCGGGCCGAGTTTTAGCTTTGCCATGGTCAGCCTCCGTAGGGTTCGAGGACAAGATCGCGTGTAACCACAATCATGACTGGGAAGCCCGGCCGGATGGTCAGCGTCGGCGCGACATTGAGCTGGCGGCGGATGATCTGCTGGCCGGCGTCGTTGATGGTGTCCTGGCCGCCATTGCGGATGGCGCTCAACAGACGGTCATCGTCATCGACGGCAAGTTCGGCCCCTACCGAGAGCAGCGTCGAGAGGCCGGCGGCCTTGGCCAAATCCCACCAATGATAATCGACGCCATCCTCCAGGCCGGCATAGCCCTGTGCATCCGAGCCGGGTTGCCGCTCCAGAACGATGGAACGTCCATTCGGCAGAATGAGGCGATTCCAGACGAGCAGGACGCGGCGCTGACCGAACTGCACGTTGTTGTCATACTGGCCGATGATCCGCGTGCCCTGTGGGATCAGGAGCAGGTTGCCGGTCGGACTGTCATAGACGCTTTCCGTTACCTGCGCCGTGATCTGCCCCGGAAGATCGGAGCGTATGCCGGTGATGAGCGCTGCCGGGATGACTGCTCCGGCCTGGAGCACGAAAGGCGATGCCGGCGGCATCACGCGATCTGATGCCGTGGTGCGCCGATCAACGGGCGCATTGAGAAAGGCGGCTTGCCTGTCCTGCGCGGTCTGCTGGCCGGGCTGCCCTGTCAGGCCCGCGAGGTCGAGGCCGGGCATGGTCGAACCGCTCGATGCTCCGGTTGGGCTCCCGGTGCGTGCCTCGGTCTGGAAAAACACGCGGCTGACGCGCGCGGCTTCCTCTTCGGCTACGCGGCGCTGCTCCGCCGCGTCCACCGTGGGGGTCGTCATCGTCGGCGGTGCGACGGGCTGACCTCTGTTCTGCGCGCCCAAGATAGGGCGGCCGAGGTCGCCTGGAAGCGGCGGTCCCAGGACCGGCCCGGTATAGTCGCGCGGCAGGCCCGCGAGCCCATCGGCGGTTTGCCGGTTGTTGGTCGAGTAGAGTTCTTCGCCCCCCGCGTCGCCGTCGCGGGTCTGGAGAGCATAGATCAGCGCGCTCCCGATACCGACCAGCGCGACGGCCGTCACGCTGGCGAGCACCTTGCGGGACAGGCGGGTGACGCGCGGCGGCTCGGCGCGAAGCCTCATCGGCGCTACGTTGGTTTCGGTATCGGTCATGACGATGGCCTCCCGTCCGCGCGGACAATCCTGACGGTCTGCTGGCGCTCGCCGCTGCCAAGGCGCAGCTCGGCCGCGCCGAACAGGCGGTCCACGATCAGGATGTGTTGGTGAATGCGGCTGTTGACGATCTGCGCCTCGCCGTCCGCGCCGAGAACGAAGATGGGCGGCATCTCGCCCTGCACGACGCCGCGCGGGAACTCGACATAGACCCTGCGGCCATCGTCATAGACCGCGACCGGCTTCCACGGCGGATTGTCGCCGGTCAGGCCATAGCGATAGTTGCGCGCGGCGACGGCCGGGATGACCGGCGTGGCAGGCACGCTCTGGCGCTGCCCGGCCGGCGGCTGCGGATAGGCCCAGGCAACGGCGGGCATATAGGGGGTCTCGCCGGAACGCAGCTCCAGCATGTAAACGCGGCGGTCGGTCGTCACGACGAGATTGGTCGTGATGTCCGGCCGGGTCGGTTTGACGAGGATGTGGACGCGGCGCGCAATGCCTGAACCGGATTCCGTGTCGCCGATGATCCAGCGGGCGGTGTCGCCCGCCGCAATCGGTCCCGCGCCGGTCAGGCTCTCTCCGGGCTCCAGAGCGATGTTGGTGATCTGCCCAACGGCAGCATAGACCTGATAGAGCGCGCCTTCGCTCCACGGGTAAATCTGGATCGAATTGTAGTAGCCTTCACGGCGCGGCTGGACGCGGGCCGCCGCATTGGCGTTCTCGACACGAGCGGTCGGCGTGCCGGCAGCCGTGCCACCGCGCGCAACCGTCCAAGCAGGCGGGACATGCAATGGCCGCGGCCGGTCGTCGGTGACGGCCGCGGGCACGGCCGGCAATGGCGGCACGTTGGCGTCGTAGCCGATCTGCGGCGGTTTGTAAGTTGCGCAACCCGCAAGCATGGTCGCCGACAGCAGGACAACCGCCAGTGCGGACGTGTGGGTCGTCGCTCTCATTGGCTCATCTCCCGCGACCATGAAATTGCATTGACGTAGATGCCGAGCGGATTGGCGCGCAGCCGGTCGGCGTCGCGCGGCGGCTGGATGACGATGGTCAAGATCGCGGTCCATCGTTCAGTCGTGGAGAGCTGGCCATTCTCGTATCGCCGTTCGGTCCAGGCGACGCGGAAGGAACCCGGCGAGGCGCGGATGACGCTCGATACCTCAACGGCGATTTGCTCCTTCCCGACCTTGGTGAACGGGTCGTTGGCGCGGGCATAGTCGTTGAGCGCCGCCGCGCCCCGGTCGGTCGTCCACTCGTAGGCGCGTAGCCAGTTCTGCCGGACAATGATCGGATCGGCGGGGATGCTCCTGACCTGCTCAATGAAGCGGCCGAGATGCCACGCCACCTGTGGGTCGGTCGGGCGATAGTTGGCCGTGGCCGGCGCGACGGTCTGCGCCTGGCCCATGCGATCCACCTGAACAACCCACGGCACGACGGTCCCGCGCGCCGACTGCCAGACAAGGGCGGCGGCGAAGCCGGCTGAAAGGATCAGCGATCCGAAGGCCATGTATCGCCAGTTCTTCGCCTGCACGCGGGCCGAGCCGATCCGCTCGTCCCAAACCTGCGCGGCGCGCTGGTATGGTGTTTCGGGTTGTGGGGTCTTGCCGTAGTGCACGGCGGGTCGTTTGAAGATGCTCATGAACGATCACTTTCGGAGAGGTTGACGGAAGAGCCGGAGCCATGGCTGTCGCCGGAACGGACGGCGTGTGCGGCGGTCTGGACGGCGTGCCCCATGTGGCCGCCACGGCGCATTCGCTGCGCCCAGGCGGGCGGCGTGCCGGAAGCCTGCGAGGATGCGGACGCGGCCTCGGCCGCGCCGCTGGCCGATCCCGTGGAGGACGTGCCGCCGCTCGCGCCGAATCCGGCCTTTACGCCATCGGAGAAGCTGGACTTGACGCTTTCAGAGGCGCGCGCGACGGCGCGCTTGAGGGGCGAGACAGCGGCGGAGCCAGCCGCACGCGCCACGCCGCCCATGCCGGAAGCGACGCCAGCCGCGCCGGACTGGCCGAGCGAGCCGAGGCTGTAGGCGGCGGAGGCTGCGCCGGCCGCTGTCGCGCCACCGCGCACGGCGGCGACTCCACCTGACAACGCGGCAGCGCCTCCCTTGACGGCAAGCCCGGCCGCGCCGCCTGCGGCAAGCGCTGCGCCGCCAACGGCAAGGCCCGTGCCGACGGCCGCGCCGGCGCCGAGCTGTGGGCCGCCGCTGACAAGGCCGGACGCGATGCCGGGGCCGAAGATGCCAAGGCCGACGAGCGACAGCGCCGCGAGCACGATGGCCATTGCGTCGTCTATACTCGGGGTCTGGCTGCCGAAACCTCGCGTGAACTGGCTGAACAGCGTCGAGCCGATGCCGACAATGACTGCGAGCACCAGAACCTTGATGCCGCTGGAAATCACGTTGCCCAGCACGCGCTCGGCCATGAAGGCGGTCTTGCCGAACAGGCCGAACGGGATCAGCACAAAGCCGGCCAGCGTGGACAACTTGAACTCGATCAGCGTCACGAAAAGCTGGATCGCCAAAATGAAGAAGGCGAGAATGACGAGCGCCCAAGCGAAGAGCAGGCACGCGATCTGGATGAAGTTCTCGAAGAATGCGATCCAGCCCATCAGGTTGGAAATAGAGTCGAGCAGCGGCCGTGCGGCGTCGAGCCCGGTTTGCGCCACCTTGCCGGGCCGCATCAAATCCTGTGCGGTGAAGCCGGTGCCGGAGGCTTTCAAGCCCAGGCCGGCGAAGCTGTCGAAGACGATCTTCGCGAGATTGTTCCAGTTGCCGATGAGATAGGCGAAGACACCGACGAACAGCGTCTTCTTCACCAACCTCGCAATGATGTCGTCATCCGCGCTCCAGCTCCAGAACAGGGCCGCAAGCGTCACGTCGATGACAATGAGCGTGGTGGCGATGAACGCCACCTCGCCGCCGAGAAGCCCGAACCCGCTGTCGATGTAGCGGGTGAAGGTGCCGAGAAAGTTGTCGATGACGCCCGCGCCGCCCATGCGTCACCGCCCTTCACTGGAGGATGGCGATGCGGGCGCAGGCGTCCGGCCGAGAAAACGGTCACGGGTTTCGGCCCAGACGCGCAGGCATTCGGCGTCATTGGCGGCCTGCTGCCCAAGCTGCTGGCAGCGGCGCTGCCCCTCGCGCAGCGGATCGCGTTCGGGCTGGAGAAGACGGGCCGGCGTCTCCAGCGGCGCGTCGTCCTTGCGGGTCATTTCGATGGCGGTCGCCGTGATGGCGATGGCCACGAATACGATTGCGCCCAGCCGGGCCAGCATCTTGCCGTCCATAGCCGCGCCCTCAGTTGCCGTTGTTGAACATCTGCGCGTTGCCCGGCTGGTAGCCCGAGCCCGGCGTCAGGAAGCGGCGTCGTTGTTCGCGTCCCTGTTCGGCGGCGGCGGCGCGCTCCGCCTCGGTCAACGCACCGGCCCGGCCGTTGGCGGCGAGCAACGCGATCAGGTCGGAAAGCTGCTGCGATTGCAGGGCGAGAAGCTGGTTGCCCGCCTGCGCCGCCTGCAACGCGCCCGACGCCCCTTGGCTCTGGCCGACAAGCTCCGACATCTGCGTGCGGTTGGTGTCGATATTGCCGACGACGCCAGCCTGTACCCGCATCGCGTCCTGCAAGCCGCCCACCGTGTTCTGCCAGCGCGTGCGGGCGTTGGCGACGAGCTGCTGGTCCGTCGCCGACATCGACACGTTGCCATATTGCTGCTGGAACGCCTGGTCGATGCGCTGCACGTCGAAGGCGATGTTCTGCGCCTGGCTCAAAAGCTGCTGTGTGCGCTGAACAGATTGCTGGAGCTGCTGGAGCGACGAGAACGGCAGGCTCGCCAGATTGCGGGCCTGATTCATCAACATGGTCGCCTCGTTCTGGAGCGAGGTGATCTGGTTGTTGATCTGCTCCAGGGATCGCGCCGCCGACAGGACGTTTTCGACGTAGTTCCTCGGATCGAACACGACCCATTGCGCCGATGCGGGCGCAATGAAAATGGGAGACACCGCGACCGGCGCGGCGAGCATGGTCGCGGTTAGGAGAATCGCGCGCGAGCGGAAACGTCGGATGGTCATGGTTGGGACTCCTTTTTGGTGTGAGGAATGAGCGTCGGGAAGCCGGGGAGAAGATCGACGGCCCAGCCGACATCGCGGGCGCGGAGCCACGCGGCGAGAAAGCCGTCGCGGCCGTGTTCGGCGACAAGGCTGGCGATCAGCGATTGGTCGGATTTTGAGGATGCGGCGCAGAGCGCGAGGCCGACTTCGGACAAACCCAGCTCGAACAGGCGGTTTCCCCTGCGGCTCTGGCAGTAGTAATCCCGTTTCGGCGTCGCCCGCGCGAGGATTTCGATCTGCCGGTCATTGAGACCGAAGCGGCGATAGATGGCCGTGATCTGCGGCTCGATGGCGCGTTCATTCGGCAGGAGCAGCCGCGTCGGGCAGCTTTCGATGATCGCAGGCGCGATGTTGCTGCCATCGATGTCGGACAGGCTTTGCGTGGCGAAGATGACGCTGGCGTTTTTCTTGCGCAGCGTTTTCAGCCATTCGCGGAGCTGGCCGGCGAACCCTTCATCGTCCAGTGCGAGCCAGCCTTCATCTATAATGAGCAGCGTCGGCCGCCCGTCCAACCTGTCGCCGATGCGGTGAAACAGGTAGGCGAGCACGGCGGGAGCCGCGCCGGTCCCGACAAGGCCCTCGATCTCGAACGCCTGCACGTCCGAATTGCCAAGGTGTTCGGTCTCCGCGTCGAGCAGCCGGCCATAGGGACCGCCGACGCAGTACGGCCGGAGCGCCTGTTTCAGATCGTTGGATTGCAGCAGGACTGCGAGGCCGGTGATGGTGCGTTCTTCGACCGGCGCAGAGGCAAGCGAGGTCAACGCGGTCCAAAGGTGCTCCTTCACCTCGGGCGTGATCGCGATGCCTTCGCGCATGAGGATGGCGACGATCCAGTCGGCGGCCCAGGCGCGTTCATAGGTGTCGTGGATGCGCGCGAGCGGCTGGAGCGAAACCGAAGCGTCCGAACCTTCGGTGAGGCCGCCGCCCAGGTCGTGCCAGTCGCCACCCATGGCGAGCGAAGCGGCGCGGATGCTGCCGCCGAAGTCGAAGGCGAAGACCTGGCTACCCTCATAGCGCCGGAACTGGAGCGCCATCAAAGCCAGAAGGACCGACTTGCCCGCGCCGGTCGGGCCGACGACGAGGGTGTGCCCCACATCGCCGACATGCAAAGAAAACCGGAACGGGGTTGAGCCTTCGGTCTTTCCAAAGAGCAAAGGGGGCGCACCGAAATGCTCATCCCGTTCCGGCCCCGCCCACACCGCCGAAAGCGGAATCATGTGGGCGAGATTCAAAGTGCTGATGGGCGGCTGCCGGACATTGGCGTAGGCATGGCCGGGCAGGCTGCCGAGCCATGCGTCAACCGCGTTGACCGTCTCCACCATGGCGGTGAAGTCACGGCCCTGAATGACCTTCTCGGCCAGCCGCAATTTCTCGTCCGCGAGGCGCGGGTCGGCATCCCATACGGTGATGGTGGCCGTGACATAGGCCATGCCGGCGACATCGGCCCCAAGCTCCTGCAGGGCCATGTCGGCGTCGGCGGCCTTGTTCGCGGCGTCTGTATCGACCAGGGCGGACGCCTCGTTCGTCATCACCTCTTTCAAGATCGCCGCGATGCTCTTGCGCTTCGCGAACCATTGGCGGCGGATGCGGGTGAGCAGCTTCGTCGCGTCGGTCTTGTCGAGCAGGATCGCGCGCGTGCTCCAGCGATACGGAAAGGCCAGCCTGTTGAGGTCGTCGAGGAGGCCGGGCGTCGTCGCGGTCGGAAAGCCGATGATGGTCAGGACGCGGAGGTGCTGGTCGCCAAGGCGCGGCTCCAACCCGCCGGTCAACGGTTGGTCGGCGAGCAGCGCGTCGAGATAGATCGGCGTCTCGGGAACCCGAACGCGATGCCGGTTGGTCGAGGCGGTGGAATGCAGATAGGTCAGCGTCTCGCTGTCATCGAGCCAGCGGCATTCCGGCATGAAACCATCGAGCAGCGCCAGCACGCGGTCGGTGCGGTCAATGAAGGCGCGCAGCACTTCACGCGGATCGACGCCGGATTGCTCGCGGCCCTCGTAAAGCCATGTCTCGGCGCGTGCGGCGTCCTCGGCCGGCGGCAGATAGAGGAAGGTGAGGAAGTAGCCCGACACGAAATGCGTGCCGGCTTCCTCGAAAGCCGCCTTACGCTCGGCGTCGAGCACTGCCGACGCTGGATCGGGAAAGATGCTGTCGGGATAGGTCGCGGCTTCGCTGCGCTGCGCCTCGACGAAGATGCTCCAGCCCGATCCGAGGCGACGGAAGGCGTTGTTGATGCGGCCGGCGACGGCAACCAGTTCGGCGGCGACGGCAGAATCTAGATCGGGTCCGCGAAAGCGTGCGCTGCGCTGAAAGCTGCCGTCCTTGTTGAGAACGATGCCCTCGGCGACGAGCGCTACCCAGGGCAGGTAGTCGGCAAGCCGACTGGCGGTGCGGCGATATTCGGCGAGGTTCATCATGGCCGCGCCCTCACACCGCCAGATGGGCGGGGATGCGAAGGTGCCGCCGCCCGACCTCGACAAAGAGCGGGTCGCGCTTCGCCGCCCACACGGCCGCGAAATGGCCGATGGCCCATATGGCGAGGCCGACCAGCCAGAGGCGCAGGCCGAGGCCCACGGCCCCGGCCAGCGTCCCGTTCATGATGGCTATGGAGCGCGGAGCGCCGCCGAGCAAAATATGCTCGGTCAGCGCCCGGTGAACCGGGACAGTGAATCCTGGCACCGCGTCGAGTTGTTCGAGGACGGCCGCCATCAAACGAGCGCCCCGCCGCCGAACGAGAAGAACGACAGAAAGAAGCTCGACGCGGCGAAGGCGATCGACAGGCCGAAAACGATCTGGATCAGGCGGCGAAAGCCGCCCGAGGTATCGCCGAAGGCCAGCGCAAGGCCGGTGGCGATAATGACGATCACGGCGATGATCTTGGCGACCGGCCCCTCGATTGATTCGAGGATGGATTGCAGCGGTGCTTCCCATGGCATCGACGAGCCCGAAGCGTGAGCCGCCGGGGCGAGCATCATGCTGATGGAAACGGTTGCGGCTGCGGTCGCCATGGTGCAGCAGCCGCGCGAAAACGTGCGGATCATGTTGGTTCTCCTGTGCTGGTGGGGGTTGCGGGGGTGATGCGGTAGTCGCCGTCCGGGCCAAGCCCTTCGACGCGGGCGAGTTCGGCCAGCCGGCGCGCGGAACCGCGCCCGGAAAGGACGGCAACAAGGTCGATGGTCTCCGCGATCAGCGCGCGCGGGACGGTAACGACCGCTTCCTGAATGAGCTGTTCGAGGCGACGCAGTGCGCCGATGCCGGAACCGGCGTGGATGGTGCCGATGCCGCCGGGGTGTCCCGTCCCCCAGGCTTTGAGCAGGTCAAGCGCTTCGGAGCCACGCACCTCGCCGATGGGAATGCGGTCAGGGCGCAGGCGCAGCGAGGACCGCACCAGATCGGAGAGCGTCGCCACGCCGTCTTTTGTCCGCATGGCGACGAGGTTCGGCGCGCTGCATTGCAGCTCGCGCGTGTCCTCGATGATGACGACGCGATCCGTGCCCTTCGCCACCTCGGCGAGCAGCGCGTTGGTCAGCGTGGTCTTGCCGGTCGAAGTGCCCCCAGCCACGAGGATGTTGGCACGGGATGCGACAGCCGCGCGCAGCGTATCCGCCTGGTTGGCGGTCATAGTGCCGGCGGCCACATAGTCGTCGAGCGTGAACACCGCGACGGCGGGCTTGCGGATAGCGAAGGTCGGGGCGGCGACCACGGGCGGCAATAGCCCCTCGAACCGCTCGCCGCTCTCGGGCAGCTCGGCCGAGACGCGCGGTGCGCGGGCATGAACCTCCGCGCCGACATGGTGGGCGACCAGGCGCACGATGCGTTCACCATCGGCGGCGGACATCATCTCACCCGTGTCGGCCAGCCCTTCGGAAAGCCGGTCCACCCAAATCCGGCCATCGGGATTCAGCATGACCTCGACCACGGCCGGGTCTTCGAGATACCGCGCAATGGCCGCGCCGAGCGCGGTGCGCAGCATCCGCGCACCGCGCTGGATCGCTTCCGGTTTGTGGTGAGTGGCAGTCATCTCGGACCCGTTTCCTGACGGGGCTCGACAGATGGTCCCCGCAACGGGGTCGATTAAAAGAGCCTGAAATCGGGCCTATTCAACAACTATCGAAGAGGATGCGGTGATCGGCGGCCATCGGCGGCGAATAGGATGGGTTGAATATTCAGGGATGGTCGCCATCCGTCTCATGCTGATCTTGCGAGGGGCTATCTTGAAGCGAATCGACATCGCGCGACAACTCTTTCAGGAACCTGTCGCCGGCCGCCAGACGCCGACCGAGCGACTGCATGAAGCCCTCGAACCGTTCGGCTCCCTTCGCGCGGGCGGAGGCTTGCGCGCTCTCCGGCAGCGGCGGCGTGGCGGCGAGCCAAATGCGAATGAACAGCGAGACGGTCTCGCCGAGCACGGCGAGATCTTCGTCGAGCGTATCGATCTGGCGACTGAGCTTGTCCAGGCGGCGCGACATGGCCGCTTCCAGTCGATCCGACGTGTCGCCGGACAGGAAGGATGCGACCGCCGCCTCGATGATGGCGGACTTCGACATTTGCCGGCGCAGCGCCAGCGCCTCGACCTGCGCCAGCAATTCCGGGTCGAAATAGACGTTCATGCGGGTTCGGGTGGTCATCGGCGGTCCCTCAAAGCTCGATGCCGTCGCCGGGGTCCAGCGACGCTTGTCGCGCCACCGTCCGCATCCGCTGGCGCAGGGCGCGGGCCTTGGCCGCGTCAACGTCCGGCTCGTCGTCCAGCACATCGAACTCCTGTTCGGGCGGACGCGGCGGCGTGACGATTTCCTCATGCTCGGGCAATTCCGGCTCGCGGCGGATGCCGGCATTGTCAGGATCGCCCTCGCTCCCGCTGTTTGCGGTCGTGTGCGTTGCATTCGTTGCCGCGACCACGCGGCTCAACCAGTCGTCGGATGATGGGTTCGGCGCGGACGGAACGGATGCCAGATCGGGCGCCGATAGGAGGCGTTCCTGAAACCGTACGTCCTCGAAGTAGCGCGCCTTCTTTGCCCGGATCGGTGGCGTGCCGGCGACCATGACGATTTCCTCGGTCGGCGGAAGCTGCATGATCTCTCCGGGCGTCATGAGCGGCCGGGCAGTCTCCTGTCGCGAGACCATGAGATGCCCTAACCACGGCGCGAGCCGGTGCCCAGCGTAGTTGGTGGAATCTCGTAACTCGGTCGCGGTGCCGAGCGAGTCCGACACGCGCTTTGCGGTCCTCTCGTCGTTCGTGGCGAAGGCGACGCGGACATGGCAGTTGTCGAGGATCGAGTTATTCGGCCCATAAGCGCGTTCGATCTGGTTGAGCGACTGCGCGATCAAAAAGCTCTTGAGGCCGTAACCGGCCATGAAGGCCAGCGCGGATTCAAAGAAATCCAAGCGGCCGAGCGCCGGAAACTCGTCCAGCATCAACAGCAGGCGATGGCGTCTGGCGGACGTGTGCAGTTCCTCGGTCAGCCGCCTACCGATCTGGTTGAGGATGAGCCGGATAAGCGGTTTCGTCCGGTTGATGTCGGACGGCGGCACGACAAGGTAGAGGCTGGCGGGCTTCCTGCTTCGGACAAGATCGGCAATGCGCCAGTCACAACGCGCCGTCACCCGCGCCACAACGGGATCGCGATACAATCCCAGGAACGACATGGCGGTGCTAAGGACGCCCGACCGCTCGTTCTCGCTCTTGTTGAGCAGTTCCCGCGCCGACGAGGCAATGACGGGATGAACGCCCGCTTCGCCCAGGTGCGGTGTGTCCATCATCGCCCGCAAGGTCGCCTCGACCGGGCGGCGCGGGTCGGATAGGAAGTTGGCGACGCCGGCCAACGTCTTGTCCTTCTCCGCGTAAAGAACATGCAGGATCGCGCCGACCAGCAGACTGTGGCTAGTCTTTTCCCAATGGTTGCGCTTGTCGAGGCTGCCTTCGGGATCGACAAGAATGTCCGCGATGTTCTGCACGTCGCGGACTTCCCATTCTCCCTGCCTCACCTCCAACAGCGGGTTGTAGGCCGAAGATTTGGCGTTGGTCGGATCGAACAGCAGGACGCGGCCGTGCTTGGCCCGGAAGCCGGCTGTCAGCGCCCAATTTTCTCCTTTGATGTCGTGGACGATGCAGCTTCCCGGCCAGGTCAGCAGCGTGGGCACCACAAGGCCGACACCTTTGCCCGACCGCGTGGGCGCGAAACATAGGACGTGCTCCGGCCCGTCGTGGCGCAGGTAGTTCCGGTCGTAGCGGCCGAGCACGACGCCATCGGGGCCGAGCAGTCCGGCGGTGCGGATTTCCTTGTCCTCCGCCCATCGCGCCGAGCCGTATGTCGCGACGTTGCGCGCCTCCCGCGCGCGAATGATGGACATCATGATGGCGGCGGCGATGGCCATAAGGCCGCCAGACGCGGCGATAATGCCGCCTTCGACGAAGATCGAGGGCGCGTAGGCGTCGAAGGCATACCACCACCAGAACAGAGCGGGCGGATAGTAGATCGGCGAGCCGGCCAGCTCGAACCACGGGTTGCCGAGCTGCGTCTGAAAGCAGAGACGCCAAGCCGTCCATTGCGTCGCCGCCCAGGTCATCGCCAGAATGATGGTGAAGACGACGGCGATCTGACCCCATAGGATTCGGCCTCCGCGCATACGGGCTCCAATCGGCAAAAGAGACGGAGCCGATCAGAGAGTAGGCAAAATCGGGACAGGCAATAGGAAAGAGGATGCGGGAGGGCTGCCGGATACTGTCGGCGGCAAATAGGACGGGTTGCACCAGGGCCGCCGACCGCGACGATCCCCTACCAGGGCAGTCGTAACGAATCGTGGAGACGTTCAGGCGGCGCAGACCAGCCGCTCCATTTCGCTGGCGAGGGTGAGCAGATTTCGGAGGGCCGCGCCTTGATTGAACGGCGACCAGATGGCCGAGAATGCAACTGGCTCGGGCTCATCCGTGATGGGCAGGAAAACAACGCCTGATGTTTGCAGAAGCGACGTTGCCGCGCCCGCGACAGTGATGCCGAAGCCTTGTCCGACCATCGACAGCAGCGTGCCGCGCTCAACATCGAAACGAAGGATCGACGGCGCCGACCAGCGCCCGGCGAGGCGCAGCACGATATGGTCATGCACCTGCGGCCCGGTGCCGCCATAGCGGACGAGGAAGGTCTCACCCGCAAGGTCGGCCCATGTGACGGTGGACTGTCCGGCGAGTGGATGCCGCTCCGGCAGCGCAGCCAGAAGCGGTTCGGTCCAGATTCGCCGGGCATGGCAATCGGGGAGTTCGGGCGTGCCGGCTACGAACACGATGTCCAGCCGGTCGGCGCGAAGCTGCATGACGGCATCGCGGGCCGTGCCTTCCGTGATCTCGACTTCGATGCCTGGATGCTCGGTGCGGTATCGCTCGGTCAACTCTGCGAGGAAGCTGCCAGGGATGAGGGCATGAACGCCGAGGCGCAGGCGGCCGCACTCCCCCGATGCCGCCATGCCAGCCGTTTTCACGGCATAGTCGAGTTGATCGACGCCCGCCGCCACATGCTCGACGAAGCGGCGACCGGCTTCCGTCAGCCGGACACCTCGCGCATGGCGCTCGAACAACAGGACACCAAGGTCTTCCTCCAGCGCCTTCACGCGGGCGCTGACGCTCGACAGGCTAACGCCGAGCGCATGGGCCGCATGGCGGAAATTCAAATGTTCGGCGACGGCGAGCGTCTGGATGAGCGACACGAGGGGAATGCGCGACCCGAGCGCGGCCGGCACTCCCCATTGACGATCAACCATCGGTGCTGAATGCCATCGCCGCCGCATGTTCTTCCTACCTATGCCTCATCCGTTTGCGTTGCAGGACGGCCTTCCCGTAGTGTGAGTAGGCAGATGGCGGCCGTCAGTATGGCGAGCACCGCCAGCACAAGCAGGATCACGCGGAGCGCATCCGTGTAGGCGGCATTCGCTAGTGCCATGATCGTTCCGTCCAGCGCCGGGCTTTCGTTCGTCGCGGCACCATGTGCGCCGCTGCTGATCGTCGATGCGATTGCGGCGGCGCTCGCCGGAAGCGAGATGGCGTTGTCGGCTGCGGCGACGGTCAGGCCGTGCGCCGTAAGCCCGACCAGTGCGGCACCGATTGCGGCGATGGCAATGGCCTCGCCCGCAACGCGCATGGTGGTGAAGATGCCGGCCGCCATGCCGGCACGCTCCTTGGGCACGACGCTGACGGACAGCGCGTCCATCAATCCCCATGGCAGGCCGTTGCCGATGCCGATCAGCAGCATGGGCAGGATCATCGGGCCTAGCCCGGCCTCGGGCGAAAGCCGCATGAGCAGTAGCGCCCCGGCAGCAGCGATCAGAAAGCCGATGCCGGAGAGAACGCCGGGCGAGACGAACCTTGCCAACCGGCCGGCGATCAGTGGCACCACGAGCATCGGCGCGGTGAGCGGCAGGATAGCGAGGCCGGCGGCGAAGGCGTCCCGTCCCTGGATGGCCATGAACCAGATCGGCAGATAGACGATCAGGGCCACGAAGCTGAATCCGGTCGCAACCGGCAGGAGCTGAACTCCGATGAAGCGCGGATAGCGGAACAGCGACAGGTCGAGCATTGGATGCGCGCTCTTCAACTCGGCGGCAACGAAAGCCGCGAGCAGGACAACTGCGCCGCCGAGCAGGCCGAGAACCATGGCGCTTGCCCATCCCTGCTGCGGGCCGAGCACGATGGCGAAGGTCAGGCTTACCAGAGCGGCCGTGAACAGGATCGTCCCTGGCCAGTCGATCCCTTGCGCATCCGGGTCGCGTGATTCCCTGATCCGGGGCGTTCCAAGCATGAGGATGAGGATCGAGATGACCGCGATGGCGAAATAGAGCGCGCGCCAGCCCCAATGCTCGATGACGAAGCCGGACGCCATCGGGCCGAAGGCGAGGCCAACGCCGAATGCGGTTCCGAGGAAGGAGAAGGCGCGCGGCCGCTCTGCGCCCTCGAATTCCTGTGCGAGCAACGAGGTGGCCGATGTGAGAACCAGCGCCCCGCCGATGCCTTCGAGCGCGCGCAGGAGGTTGAGCACCAGCAGACTCGGTGTGAGGCCGATCAAGACGGAGGTGACGGCGAAGATCACGAGGCCGGTCACAAAGCAGCGCTTGCGGCCGATCTGATCGCCCAGCGCCCCCGCCGCCATGACGCAGCCACCGAAGGCGATGGCGTAGGCGTTCACGATCCATCCGAGGCTTGCCTGATCGCCGCCAAGATCGCGCGCGACCGAGGGAATGGAAATGGCCGGGCCGGTGAAGACCAGGGGGATGATGACGGCCGAGATGCAGATCGCGACGAGAACCTTGTAGCGGTTATCGGCTGCGGTCGGGATTGATGCTGCGTCCATATTGAACTCCGTCTCGCCGCGCGGGAGCGCCCGGCGAGACGGAGGGAGCGGAAGCGCGAACAGTTTTCCGCGATGGTAATTTCTCGATATTGAGTCGATAATGCTGCAATATGTCAGATCATCTCTGCATAGGATGCAGCAATGGATGGAACGGATTTCGACCAGATCGCGGCCTTTCTCGCCACGGTCGAGCACGCGGGCTTCACCGCTGCTGGGACGGCGCTGAACAGGGATGGCTCGCTTGTCTCGCGGCGGGTGACGGCGCTGGAAAAGCGCCTGGGCGTGCGGCTTCTGGAACGGACGACGCGCCGGGTGGCCCTGACCGAAGCTGGCGAAGCCTATTATCAGCGGATGCGCAAGGCCGTTCAGGCGATGGGCGAGATCGACGCCGAAGCTGTTGACGCGGCCGGCTCGGTGCGGGGTACGCTGCGCTTGTCTCTTCCGGCGACCTTTGGGCGCATGTGGATCGCGCCGATCCTGCCGGCATTTCTCCGGCAGCATCCTGGCCTCACCGTCGAAGCGCGCCATGAGGACCGCTATGTCGATCTCGTGGCCGAAGGCTTCGACGTTGCCGTGCGGATCGGCGACCTCGCCGACAGCCGCCTGATTGCCCGCAAACTGGCTCCCGCCAGTCGCCTGTTGTGCGCTTCGCCTGACTACCTTGCCGAACACCGTAGCCCGGCGCATCCCTCCGACCTTGGCAAACACGCCTGCATCGGATTTTCGCGTCTCGCCTCGCATCCTGTCTGGCATCTCGGCGACAACGGCAAGACGATTGCAGTTCGCATCTCCGGGCCGCTCGTCACTGACGATGCGACGAGCTTGATCCAGGCCGCTGTCGCGGGCGTCGGTATCGCGATGGTTTCCGACTGGCTTGCGGGACCGGAACTCAAGAGCGGCCGACTGGTGCCGATCCTCCAAGCTTATCCAGTCGTGACGCAGGAAGCGATTTACCTCGTCCACCCTTCGACCAAGCTTGTTCCAGCGAAGACGCGAGCCTTTGTAGAATGGTTGGCTGACACCATGACGCCCAAGGTCGGAAAGCTCCCATTCTTCGCTAAATGATGCTTGTGCGGTTCCGGGGCGTGACGACTGGTCGGTCGCTTCATGGTGAAGCTCTCCCTCGCAAATCTGAGCACGACCTCTGCGACGCATCGGCTCAAGCCTCGCTTGCCGCCGGCTTAATCTCAGCCCGACTGTGATGAGCTTCGCGTTTGTCGAGGAAGCCACTCCACAGGGTCAGCAGCAGGCCGACACCGACCATGATGGCGCCGACCCACGGCGTTGCGCCCAGCCCCAGGCTAGAATCGGCCACTGTTCCACCGATGAAGGCGCCGAGAGCGATCCCGGCATTCGCGGCCGACACGTTGATCGTGGAAGCGATGTCAACGCTTCCGGGTCGATAGCGCGTGGCGAGCTGCACGACATAAAGCGCCAGACCCGGAATATTGCAGAACATGAGTGCGCCAAGCACGCCAAGCGTTAGGATCGAACCGATCTTGGATGGGGCCGTGAAGGTGAAGATCAGCAGCACTGCCGCCTGTGCGCCGAGCATCAGCGCGAGCGCCGGCACTACCGCCTTGTCGGACACCCGGCCTCCGAGGAAGTTGCCGACGATGACCGACACCCCGTAGAGCGCCAGCATCCAAGCTACGCCATTTGGGCCGAAGCCCGTTATGTCCGCGAGGATGCTGGGAAGATAGGCAAAGGCGACGAACGTGCCGCCCCAGGCACAGAAGTTCATGCCGAACGCCATGAGCAGCCGCCCGCTACCGAGCACCTTGATCTGATCTATGAGACTTCCCGCCGGCGCGATGTCGATCTTCCGAGGCAAGGTAGCCGCCATGCCGACCAACGACACAAAACCCACCGCCGCGACGAACCAATAAGACATGGGCCAGCCGAGGCGCTGGCCGATGACGGTGGCTATCGGCACGCCGGCCGCGACCGCGATCGACAGACCACCGAACACGATCGCCACCGCCGAAGCCCTCCGGTCCTCCGAAACGAAGCTCGCGGCTATGGCCGCCCCGACCCCGAAGAAGATGCCATGCGGCAGGGCAGAGAGAACACGCATGGCGATAAGGAACGCATAGCTCGTGCTCAAGGCGGCGGCCGCATTGGCGACGACGAACAACGCCATGACCGCCAACATCAGCGTCTTGCGTGAAAGGCTACCCGTCAGGGCCGCGAGGATTGGCGATCCGAAGCTGACGCCAAGCGCATAGCCGCTGACGACGAGCCCGGCCCGCGCGAGATTGATCCCGAAGTCATCGGCGATCTGCGGCAAAACGCCGACGCTCGCATATTCGGTGGTGCCGATGGCGAATCCGCCGACCATCATGGCCAAAAGGGCGGGCAGTCTGTTCGTGCTCATACTCAAAGGGAATCTGCCTTCTCGGGTTGGGCCTCGGCCGCACGCGTGGCGCTGGAGTCAAAGGTTGGATAGTCGGTGTAGCCACGGGCATCGCCGCCGTAGTGGGTGTCGCGGTCGGCCTGTGCGAGCGGCCAGCCATTGCGAAGCCGGGCGACGAGGTCCGGGTTGGCGATGAAGGGCTCGCCGAAGGCGGCGATATCAATCAGGCCATCGGCGATGTGCTGTTCTGCTCGCTCGCGCGTCATGCCGCCGGCAAGGATCAACACGCCTTTGAAACGGTTCCGGAACCGCGCGAGGAATTCCGAAGGGATGGCGGCGCTGCCGCGCGACGTCTGGTCCATCAGGTGGACGTAGGCGATGCCGCGCTTCGACAGTTCGTCGGCTATGTGGAGATAGGTTTCCTCGATCTCGGGATAGGCTCCCATGTCGAAGAGGCCCCCGAACGGAGACAGCCGCACCGCAGTCTTCGTCGCGCCGATCCTGGCGATGACGGCATCCATCGCTTCAAGCAGGAAGCGGGTGCGGCCTTCCAGCGTGTCGCCGCGATAGGCATCGGTGCGGTCGTTGACGAGCGGATTGATGAATTGTTCGATCAGATAGCCGTTCGCACCGTGAAGCTCGACCCCATCGAACCCGGCCTCAACGGCGTTGGCGGCGGCCTGGGCGAAGTCATCGATTACCCCGTGCACCTCTGTGGTCGAGAGTGCTCGCGGTCGGGAGACGTCGACAGGCCCCGGAGAGCCGTCGTCGCGAAGCCCCCAGGCCTGGGAGTTAGCGGCGATCCGGTCGGTCGAACTGACCGGCGCGATCCCGCCCGGCTGGTTCGAAACATGACTCACGCGTCCGACGTGCCAAAGCTGGGCGAAGATCACGCCGCCTTCAGCGTGAACCGCTTCGGTGGTCTTGCGCCAACCGGCAATCTGTTTGTCGGTGTAGATGCCTGGGATGAACAGAAAGCCTTCGGCCGTGCGCGAAATCGGCGTCCCTTCGGTAACGATCAGGCCGGCGCTGGAGCGCTGACGGTAGTAGGCCGCCGTGAGATCGTCAGCGACCCCATCGGGCGCTCGTGAGCGGGTCATCGGAGCCATCGCGATGCGATTGCGCAGCGCTAGGCCCCCGCGCTTAAACGGCTGAAACAGCTCACTCATGCTCGAATTCCTTGTCAGGGCTGGGATGTGGACCGGCTGCCGCCTTGCCAATCTTCGGCAGGATCTCGCGGGCGAATTCGTCGATCACTTCCGGCAGTGGTCGGCGGCAGGGCCGAAGCAGCACGACAAGATGATCGACGCCCGCACCGTGAAGCTGTTCAAGATGGTCGAGGAAACGCTTCCGGCCGATGCGCGCGCCGAACCGGCGGGGCGTCGGCAACTCGTCGGGATCGTCGGCGAGATCGAGATGAAAGGCGCTGATGAAGACGCCGCGATCCACCCCGGCGGCCTGCCGAAGCCGGCGGAAATCCGCCGCCTGCGCCGCCATCCGATCAAGGCCGCCAGGATAGACGAAGCGTCCATCCATATTCGCCGCGATCCACTCGTTGGATTGCTGGCCGTTGCCGGCGATGATGGTGGGAATAGTTCTTCGCACTGGCTTGGGAAGCAGGTCGAATTCGGCGGCTGTGCGTCCGTCGCCGAGCGGCAGGCCGCCGTCCTTCCAGGCGTCGCGCAGGTAGGCGAGGCTCTGACGGAAGGTCTCGCCCCGCCGCTCGAAGTCGAGGCCGAGCAGCGGATATTCCACCGGCCGGTCGCCCGAAGCCAGGCCGAGGATCAGCCGACCGTCCGACAGGTGATCGACGGAGGCGGCGGCCTTCGCCACCATCATGGGATGGCGAAGTGGGAGAACGATGCCGGCCGTGCCGAGCGCCACGTGTTTCGTGATCCCGGCGAGGAAGCCGAGATTGACGAAGGGATCGTAGATCGAGCCCGCGTCGCCGAAGTTTCTTGGATCGAAGACCGGAACGTCGCGCATCCAGATCGCGGCGAAACCGGAGGCGTCGATCTGCCGGACCAGTTCCGGGTAACGGGAAAGATCGGGCACACCATGCGGGCGTCCGTCCGCGATGCGACGCGCTTCGCCCTCCGGCGACCAATCGTTGTCGAGCGGGAGTTCAATCCCCAGCGTCAGGTGGCCGGGACGGCGGATCAAGTCGAGCGCGGCTGCGCATTGGGAACGGGTATCCATTCCCGCACCGTATGCGCTCGCTATTCATGCGATAATCCGCTATTCTGGAACGTCAGTGATGAAACTAATTCGTGAATAAGGACAAGCCGGCATGAACAACCGCGCAGGCGAGATGGAGGTATTCGTCGAGGCTGTGGATCGCGGCAGCTTCGCGGGCGCGAGCCGGGCGCTTGGCCTGTCGCCTTCGGCTGTCAGCAAGGTGGTCGGTCGTATCGAGGCGCGGCTGGGGACAAACCTGCTGATCCGTTCGACCCGCTCGCTCAGTCTCACGCAGGAGGGCGAAATCTATCTGCGCCGCGCCCGCAACGTGCTGGCCGAGATCGAGGACACGGAGCGAGCCATCGCATCGGGCGCGTCCTCCACGCCGCGCGGCCTGCTGCGGGTCAACGCCTCGGTGCCCATCGCGCACTGCGCGGTGACGCCGCTCCTGCCGGCGTTCCTCGCCCGATTCCCTGAGATCGAGGTCGATCTGTCGCTCGATGACGGCATGGTCGATCTGATCGAGAACCGCACCGATGTCGCGGTCCGGGTCGGGCCATTGCAGGACTCTGGATTGAAAGCCCGCAAGCTACTGGAGAGCCGCATGGCCGTGGTCGCAGCGCCCGACTACCTCGCGCGCAATCCTCTTCTGGCAACGCCCTCGGACATCAAGCGCCACCAGTGCATCGGCTACAATTTCCGCCGCTCAATGCACGAATGGCCGTTCCGCCAGCCGCAAGACGGAACGATGACCTACGCGCCCCTCAATGGCCGGGTGCAGGTGAACAACGGCGAAACCGTCCGGCGGCTCGCCATCGCCGGGCTCGGTCTCGCCCGTCTGGCGCGGTTTCATGTGCAGCCCGATATTGATGCGGGACTGCTCGTTCCGGTGCTGGAGGATTTCAATCCCGGCGATGTCGAAACCTTCAGCGCCGTCTATGTTGGGCATGAGCATCTTGCGGCGCGCATCCGCGCCTTCGTCGATTTCCTCGCAGAGAACATGAAGGTGGGCGGCAAGAGAGCATTGGCCGGATGACATGACGGCTAATGCTCATGCCGAGCCGCATGAGTGGCTGCGGCGTCCGACTAGATCCCCAATCCTCGCTGCCGCCCCAACTGCCACGACACCGAACCGCTCTGCACGACGCCCACAACCTCGCGGCCAAGCTGGCGGTCGATGACCGGCCGCCACGGGACAAGGGTGAACTCATGGCTCTTCTCGACCACGGCGAACTTCCCGCTCGATAGCTGTACCGTCCCGGTGAACTTGCCACTGACGGTCTCGCCGTCCGTAGCCGCTCGAAACGGCAAGCTCTTGCTCTCCGCCATCTCCGCACCGACGCGGACAACCTCGCGCTCGCGCAGGGTGGCGAGAAGATTGCGCCGATAGAAGATGCGGCCATTCTGCTGCCGCGTGGCATCGCCCTGTTCGATATGATGCTCACGGCGTTGGTCCATCGCCTCACGCACCTGCTGCCCGAAGCCGGCCGGCGCAAGGTCGGCGGTCTCGCCGTGGATCATCCGGCGGTCGAGCCAGGTCACGCCGTCCGCGCCGATCTGCTTTTCCAGATCGAAGGCCGACAGGACGCGGATGCTGGCCTGCCGGTTGCCGCCGGTGTCGTAGGCGGCTGCCTGGCTCTCGAAGTCCTCGGGGATGCGCCATCGATCCGCGTCGATCCGTTCGACGATGCCGGCGCGGCGTAGCGCCTCCAGCCGGCGCACATGAGCATCGACATAGCCCTCATAGTCGCCTCCCGGAACGCGGCCCTCGAACTTGGCCTGTTCCAGATGGCGGCTTGGCCGATAGACGCCATCCTCGGCGATGGCAGCAATGCTCCGGTCAGATGGCCGCTGCGCCGTGTCGGCCGGGCCGATCTCGACGACGCTACCGACCCGTGCGTCCTCGACGCGGGCTGGGTCGATGCCGGCGACATGGTGCGTACGACCGTCGATCCCGTCCACCACGACGGTTAGGTTCTCGCCCAACTCGTCCGACAGGTATTTGTCCACGACACGGCCGACGATAGGTGTCTCGGGCGGTCCGTCGTGAATCTGGAACGTCGCGGGATCGCGCTCCAGGCCATCGGCCTTCAACGCCTTGTGCATGGCGCGGATGATGTCGCCGCGCTCGCCCAGCTCGCGCAAGGTCGGCTCCATCCGATCGCTCAACTCCCAAACGCCCGGCGCGTGCTCTGTCGCCAGCCCCATCTTGTCCAGTTTGGCGAGACGGCGCAGGCGAAGCGCCCGGTTGAACTGCCGGCGCGGCTCGTCTGGCTCATGGCGAAGGTCGATGAATCGGTCTTCCGCTTCCTCCGTCATCGCCCGGTCGATACGGGTGAAGCGGTCCTGGTCGATCTCGGCTGACAGCTTGCGGGTCTGCTCGATCTCGGTCACGGGGCCGAGCTCGAGCGTCGCAAGTTCGCTCGCCCGCTCCCGGATGCCGTTGGCGAGGTAGTCGCCATTGATGACAAGGTTCTCGCCCAGGTCGTCCTTGCCCCGGACGATGACATGCACATGGGGATGGCCGGTGTTATAGTGGTTCACCGCCACCCAATCGAGTTTCGTGCCAAGATCGGTTTCGATCTGGCTCATGAGATCGCGCGTGTGCGCGGTCAGGTCGGTCAAGTCCGCGCCATCCTCCGGCGAGACGATGAACCGGAACTGGTGTCGGTCCTCTTTGCCGCGCTCAAGGAAGGCATCGCCACCGGCGCGGTCCTCGGTCGCCGAATAGAGCTGGCCGCGCTCGCCATTGCGCGACGTGCCGTCGCGCTGGATGTAGCGCAGATGGGCGGCGGCCTTGCCGTTCTTCCCAGCCTGCTGAACGTAACGAGTTTTGACGACGACGCGGCGCATTCCCGGCGCGCTATGCCGCCAGCCGCCCGACAAGGTGCGGACGCGAACGAAAGCCGCACCGCGACCGCGCCGGACGCCCGGCCCTTTGGTCGAGCGTGCGCCCTTGCCGCCCTTGGCCGTCGGGGCCTTGCCTTGGCGTGGCGATGATCGCGGCGACGATCTGGACGGGCTGGCACTGTGCTGCCGGGCGATCTTCTTGGCTTGGGTGAAAAAACTCTTGGTCTTGCCCGCGCGCCGGGTGTCGGACCGGATGCGGCCGGGCTTCGGCCGGAAGCGGTTTTCGTCGTCGGCGCTCATGGATGCGCTTCCGGCCAAAACTCAAGGAAATCGGGCTTTCGGCGGCCATGGTGCCGGTCGAAACGCAGCAAAGCCAAGGCCTTGCGCAAGATCGCGGCACGCCGGGTCCAAAACCATGGTGCCGGTCGCGGGCCATCTAAACAGTGTGCAGACAACAATAATTTCCGAAATCCGGCCGATCTAGTGCCGGTTTCCTTTATCTTGCCCTCCGCTCCTTCGAGCCGTTCTGCCCGTCCGACCCGGTATGCAACCAAGCACGAACCTGCCTGCCTGCACACCGGAACGAGCGCCGCCGAGCGCGGGAACGCCAGCTTCATGGCGTATCCTCGACGCCCGCGCGGGCTACAAAAATGCTGCCGTCCTGCGGCTCCGTAACAGCGGGAGCGCGCACCGGAACGGTTGCGCGGGAGCCGCCGGATTGTTCGTCGGATGACGGCGCGGCGGTCGCCCGGCTGTCATTCGAGCGCACCACAAAGAGCGGTGCGTCGCGCCAATCGGGCGGCGGTGCCGGTCGCTGGATTGGCGCGTCGGGCGCAGCCGCGCCGCCGAGAACGGGCACCAGTGCCGCCACATAGGCGCGGGTCTCTGCGGGCAAGGCGCGGCCGGTCGCGAGATATTCGTCGTAGCGGCCGGGTCCGGCATTGTAGGCCGCGAGCATGGCGGCAATGTTGCCGTAGCGGTCCCACATTTCACGCAGGTAGGCCGCGCCCGCCATAATATTATCGCGCGGGTCGTAGGGATCGCGGCCGAGTTGGTGACGAACACGCAAGTCCGCCCATGTGTTGGGCATGACCTGCATCAATCCCATCGCGCCGGCAGATGAGACGGCCCGCACATCGCCAGCACTTTCGGCGCGCAACACGGCACGAATCCAGTGCTCGGGAACGCCGAAGCGCTGCGACGCCTCGGCGATGTGCGTGGCATGGGGATCGGCGGCGGCCGGCCGTGCAATCGGCGCAGATTGCGCGACCGCGATGCCCGATCCTGTGCAGACGGAAAGCGCCCCAGCCAGTAGCAGGACGGCACAACGCCATGCCGCCCTGTCTCCACCACGACGCCAGCCTGCCAGCGTGCTCGCTTCGGTCAAGGATGCGCGCGGAGCGCCGGCCGGGTGCCGCCCCTGACCTTCGCTGCGCGCGCCGGCCGTCCGGTCGCCAAGCGGGACGAAGGGATGAGACGGTGTTCCCGCGAACAAAGGGATGACCAGCAAAAGCATCGGTCAGTCCCGGTCCTCGCGCGGGCGTAGCCGTTTCCACGACAGCCGGAAGGTGCGCCCCTCGTCGTCGGCCTGGAACAGCGCTGGGCGAAACAGCGCGGGAAAAAGCGGGCTGTCGATCTCCAGGGCGATGTAATCTCCGGCGCGTTCGCCGACACGTTTCCACGCTCCGCCGATGTCGGGGCCGTCCTCGTCGTCAAGGTGGATGCGATAATCCGGCGCATTCTCGGCGTCGCTCGGGTCGGTGGCGACGAGTGCGATAACCTCGTCGATGCCGAACAGCCGGACGCGGCCTGCGTAGCCGTTGGCGGTGGGTTCAAAGAACAGGTTGGGCATTGCCGGGTCTCCTTGCGGTTGAGCGAAATCAGTGCGTCGGCGCGCGCCACTCGTAGCGGCCGCCGCCTTCCTCATCGGTCCAGAGCGGGAGCGCTCGGCCGATGACAGAGCTTGCGGGGATGGGTCCGAAATAGCGGCCGTCGAGGCTGTCTCGGACTTCCCAATTCATGAGGAAGATTTCGCCATCGCCGATAACGCGACAGCCTTGCCAGACGGGCAGTTCGCGGCCGATCCGGTCGCGCTCCAGCGCAGCGCCCATCTCGATCCCGTCCACCGTGATCGTGCGGCCCGTGCGGCAGACCCGCTGCCCCGGAAGGCCAAGGACGCGCTTCAACAGCGGCACGTCGCGCGCGACATAGCCGCGCTCGACCATGAAGGCGGCGAGCGGCTCGGGCGGCATGACGGCGACCAGTTCGGGCACCACGATCCGGTCGGCCGGATCGACGGTGTAGAAGCCTATCGGCGCGCTGGCCGTAGCGTTCCAGATGAGTTTAGTCGGCGTCTCGATGGCGCTTGCGCCGGCAATGCCCAGGATCGCCAGCGCCGTCACCGCGAGATAGCGGCGGCGCGTCATGGCTCGATCCTCCGACGCCCGAACCACGCGGCATGTCGCTCCGGCGTGTAGGCGCTCGGCTCCAGATTGGCGGTCAGTCGGTTATGCGCGTGCCGCCAGTAGTCCGGCGACACGTCGGCCGGATCGAGGCCGAGCGCTTCCACGGCGTCGATGACGGCAAGCGCGCGCTGGACTTTCGGCCAGCCGTCGAGGCGCAACAGGATGTCGCCGCCTGGCCGGACGAAGGGCAACGTCTGGAACGGCTCGCCTCGGCCGATGGCGCGCACGATGTCGATGCGCGAGATGACCGTGCCGTGCTCGCCCGACTCCCAGCGGACGAAGGCGAAGATGCTTTCCGGTGCGAAGCCGACGACGCTTCGGCGACGGTCGATGATCTGTTCGTAGCTCTTGCGGCCGAAGCGTATCCAGTGCTCGACCTTCTGCTTCTGGAACGTTAGCTCGACCAATGTGGTGAAGGGCGCGGGTCCGTCCGGCAGCGGACGGCCGTGCGCGCTGCGACGGGCGCGACGGGTCATTGTTCGTCTCCGGGAGTTGGTTGCGCGCGGAAGCGGTAGCCGGCGCGCGCCGACATTCAGCGCTCGCCGCGCTCTTCGGGCGTTAGCGGACGCGCGGGAAAAATCATGCCGGCGTTCTGGTCGCGGGTGGATTTGCGGACGCCTTTTGCGGTCCAGGCTTCCAGATCGGGGACGGCGTAGAGGACACGGCCGCCGATCTTTCGATAGGTCGGGCCGGTCCCGTAGGTGCGATGCTTCTCAAGGGTGCGGATGGAAATGCCGAGGAAGCGCGCGGCTTCCTGTGTGCGTAACAGGCGCGGCGGCAGGTCCGCGTTGTGGCGGATGGCCATGGGGATCACCTCCGGTTCGTCGGTTGATGGGCCGCCGAAAACTTCGGCGGGCTGTGGCGAACCATGGCGAGGGATCGGCGGCGCGTAGCGTGCCGCATTTGTGCCCATGCTCTGGCGGCACCCCAGGGGGAGTGGCAAGAAGGCGAAAAGTCGAAGAGTTTCAGCGTGTCATTGCCTGCCGCGCCGAATTGCCGAAGACATTCGCGCGCGGGTCGGGTAAAGCTGAACGCGGAGCAGACGCGCTGCTCTGGGGCGTCGAAACCCCTCACGAACGGTTGGTGCCGGCCGTTACGGCACCGCACTCCTTGACCTTATGGTCGGGGAGCCTGTGGCGTATACAACAGGCTTTCCGAGCTAAAGGCCACAGGGCCGTTTCGTGACGGTTTCGAACTCCCCGATCACCAAGAGTCAGAGAGTTTCGTTTGCGGGGGCGCACCGCAGGCAATCCCTCTCGGATACAGGGAGTGGCCCATGCCAGTGCCAGTCGAACTCGATCCCGATGTGGACGATCTAGCGCCAGTGGGAAACGACATCACGCCCTATGACGAACAGCACTACGTCACCTATTTGCGCCTTCTCGACGCCAAGACGGAAGGCGCAGACTGGAAGGAAGTTGCGCGAATCGTCCTGCACCGTGATCCGGTCGGCGAAGAAACACGAACCCGACTATGCTGGGAAAGTCACCTAGCGCGCGCTCAATGGCTTTCGCGCGAGGGATACAGGCGGATATTGGAACAGGCCGTCGCAGCGGAACGCTGAGCATCGCCAGCGAGCGACGCCGCTCCGGCCGGTGCTTCACCTGGCGGGCGATTTGATCGGATAGTGCAGCAGCAGGCGGTAGCCGCCTCTCATCATTTTCTGGCCGTGGGCGACCAGACGGCGAGCCTGATTCTTGCGGGGATCAACTTCCCAATCCTCCTTGGTCCCGCGAAAGCCGAGTAAGACTTCCGCGATGGTGCGGTAGCTCTCGCTGCGCAAGCGGGCATCGAGTGCGCGTAGGGACATGATGTGAAATCCGCGTAGTTGGGCCGGCATGGTGCGGAAGTCCGGGCCAGGCGCTCGACCGTTGAGGGACCGCCAGAAACGGCGAGCGGCATGGGCGCGAAGCTCCATGAAGAAATCCATTGGAAGGGATACAGCGTAGAAGGCGGCTCCGTCGGGCACGGCCTCGGGTAGCCAGAATTGATGGCTGACGCCGCCGACATGCCAGATGCCATGCCACCCATCCGCCGCGTTCCGCAGATCGAGGCCAGACAAGTGCGCCAGCGTCACGACCGGCTCCGTCGCTCCCTCGGGATGCTGCATCGGGGATAGGAGAACCGCTTGCGGTTGAAGGCTTGGAGTCCAGAAAAGGGATTGTCGATCAGCTCGGGTTTCGGGATCGCACGGGAAATCGCAACCCCCATCGGCGCGAGAATGTCTCCAATTGGTTTGCTGCCGGGTTCGTCACGCTAGCGAGCGTCTGGAAATCGCGATGGTAGTCCTCGTGGCGACGAAGATACTCCCATGCGAAACCAGCAGGTGGAATGCTTTTTGCGTGCCCGTAAGCTGCCGGCGCACGCCAATCAATGCTTAGCATGGCGCACCCTCTTTACTGACGGGCGCGCAAGGCTACGCCCGAACAGAGAGTTTGCGAATCCGATCACACCGGAAATAGCTAGAATGATACGGAATGTTGTTCGTATCTGGCGGACGCTTATAGTTATTTTCTTCTTAATGATGCTTCCGCGATTCGGCGAGCTGGGCGAGCCCCGCGAGAAGGGTGAGCCGTAGAACCAGATGACCGGTCCTACGGCTCTAGGATCATCGCGCCTTCAAGCGCTGCATCCCCTCGGCCAACGTCCAGAGGGCGCGGTTCAGGCCGACGTTCTGGTCAATGCCATTGATGGCGCGGGTGCGGCTGCGCCGTATGCGGCCGTCCGAAGTCTGTCGGCGTCCATCGATCCCACCCCGGATGATATTTTCCTGAATGACGTTGAAGGTCGTCCAGAGACTTTGCCCGACATCTTCCCGGCGGCGTGGCATGACGACCTGATCCGGGCGAACCGGGCTCTCGTCCTCGCCGTAGCGGGCGACAAGGCTCGCCTCAGCCAAGACGCGCTGCTCGTCCGACGAAAGCCGGGTGTCCTTCATCGTCTCGGCGGACTCGATCAGGCGCCGGAAGTCCTCCGCAACGGTGTAGACGCCTTCGATAATCTCATTTTGGATGCTGCCCTTGTGAGGCACGCGCACCTCCTCGAAACGTTCGCCTGCAATCATGCTGTTGGTGCAGACGAAACGCAGAACGCCAGCAAACATCTGGTAGGCGGACGTTCCGTCGTGGCTATTCACGATGATGACCTCCGCTGCCTCGGGCTTTCCGATGCCGTCATCCCGGCGCAGGCGCAGCATATGCTTGGCGTGGCCATGGCGGCTGCCGTCACGCGGAATGGACTGCACGGCGAAGAACGGGAACCATCCTTCCCGGCGTAGCCCCTCCACGATGTCGATGGTAGGGACGTAAACGTAACGCTCCGAACGGCTGTCGTGCGCCTCGCGGGCGAAGATCGACGGGACGTGCCGGTAAAGGGCTTCGTTGTCGAGCGCTTCCCTTCCACTGATCTGATGGGCGTTGCGGCCGAACCGGGTGGCAAGGTGATAGGTCATGGTCTCTTTCCTTTGGGCTTGGGTTGGAGCGCAGCGCTGCGCTGCAACCCTGGCCGTCGCCGAGACCGGGTGTGCAAACGGAGGGAGGCTTCGCGGGGAACCGGCTGCACGGAGCGCGAAGCGCGGAGGAAGCTGGGCGGAAGCCTCTCGAAGTGCGCCGAGGGCTGGCCCTAAGCAGTCCGGCCGGCCAGAGCGGAGCGGAGCGGAGGCAGGGCACAAGAATCTGATCGGGAGCAAAATCAGAAGTCGGAAAGCCGCTTCTCCCGATCTCCATATTGTCTGACAGGCGATAGTGTTGAGACCCGAACCTGAAGCCGCCTCATTGCGGCGTTTTCCGCGAAATGGCCGCCGCCCCGGCGTTAGGGTTTGAAGCCGAATGGCGGAAACGCGCCGAAGGTGTGGTTCCGGCGCAGCCGAAAGCCCGGCCCGGAGGGCAATGCCCTATGATGCTCGTTGCTGAAGCAAGTTAGTTTGATGGCAACAGGCCGCTCACACGCTATGGCGCGAACGGCGGCGCGTTCATCCGGTTCTGGCCCAGCACAATGACTGTGCAGTGGTTCTGCGCGCGCGTGAGGCCGTTGTAGAGCAACCTACGCAGATGCTCCGCGCTGCCTGTGGCGGTGTGCGGCCAAAGCACGATGACGTTCGGAAACTCGCGATTCTTGGCCCGTTGGATCGTCATAGCAAGGTGTCCACGTTGCTGCCGGAAGCCTAGACGCGAACGGTTGCGCACGGCCTCCCTGACGAACTCGATGACTTGCGCGGCGGTGAAAGCCGCGTGACCGTGTGCCCGGCGCAAACGCTCCATGCGGCTGATTGCCTGCGCGATCGGCGCGTGTCCGGCCAAAGGCGTTAGGAGAGCGCGCACGTCAGCGCATGTCGCCACTTCCGGCAACGCAATGTCGGCCAGCAATGCGTCGGCTTCTTCGTTGTCGTGGCGGTCCCATGTATGTGGATAAGGGCCGAAGGTCGCGCCGTTATTCCGGGGCCACGCTCTCGTCTGCACGGTGGCGAGCGCTGCCCGGATAATGGCATTGCCCGCGTCGGGCGTGAGAATGACGACGGGGCCTTGGCGCTGCGAAATGTCGTTGGCGATCGCCCACGCAAGAAGTCCGGTGTTCCTCTGCGTAGCGGGCGCGTCCAGAAGCCGGAAGCCCGCGCCGTTCCATGTCGTCCTATTCTGGGCGGTTCTGGCGGTGAGAACCGTCTTCACATCGCGCCCTTCGCGCACGGCAAGCGCAGCGGCGAGAAGACCTTGCTGGTTGGTGCGCCGAACCAGTGCGAGGCGGTGGGTTTGTCCCGCGCCTTCAAGCCAGCCCATGAGGGGGGCCGTGTCGCGTCCGTTGTGAAGACACTGGAAGGCGTCCGCCGCCGCCACGATCCGGCAGGACGGCGAAAGCCCTTGAAGAATACGCATCCGGTATTCGTCGAGATCTTGCGCTTCATCGACCAGAACCAGCGGAAAACTCCGCGCCACCCATCGGCGGACGGGTTCCTGTTCCAGGAGTGCTGCCGCTAGCGCGCACGGCCCGTCAAACTCGTTCAAAGCGGCGACCTGCGCCTGCATGTTCGGCGTAATAAGGCTCCTGCGCCGCGCAGCCAGAGTCCGCGCGAACACATCGAAGGTTTGGCAATCAAAGCGTCGGCGGAACGCTGCGTTCTCACCAAGGCGCGCGTCCAGCCGCCGGCGCGCACCGTTCATGAAGGTCAGTGCCAGGAGTTTGTGGCCTTCGCCCAGCGCGCCGTCCTGAACAATCTCTCCCGCGCGGCCCACAAGATTGTGGGTCTTGCCCGTGCCCGCCGCGCCCTCGAAGAAATCGAACGTCATGTGGGCATGAACCGGAAGACGTGCATGGTGGCGGTCGAATCCGCTGCGATGCGCGCAAAGAGCGGCGTGTTAGCGTTGGCGGGGTCGCGCAGCACTTCGCACAATGCATTGAGTAACTGCGTGGCGCGCGCCCGGCAGACCGCGTTGGCCATGAGGGTGACGGCGGCGCTCTCATGCGTCGGTGCGTAGGATTTCTGGGTGAGCAAATGGGCGGTGAGCGCCGCCCGGTCGGCGAATGCTTGACCGAGCGAAGTTCCGAGTGCGGCGAGCATCGCGGCCTCGTCAGCGCCCGCAATCCACGAAATCACATGCTCCATCGCCCAGCCCTGCGGCCAGAAAACGACGGCGCGTGGCGGCGGATTGCTTACCTTCACCGCATCAAAGTAGCCGCGTCCGTCATTGTCCCCGTCCACCAGAATGCACGGTCGCGCGTGCACGGCGCTGACCAGGGCGAACGTGTCGGCGATCTTGGCGTCGATAGTCGGCACGATCCCCACGAAAGTGGAGAGAAGCGGCGCACCATCCCCGGCGTCCTGCCAGCCCTGATGCAGTTCAAGGGCGGTTTGCAGTGACTCAAGCCATGCCACGTCCGAAACCCCTTCGGGAATCAGGACGCATTCGTGCATGAGTGCGGCTACCAGCTTTTGCCGCCACGCAAAGAGCAAGTGCTGTTGGTGGTTGGTCGGTTGCGCGGGCAACGGGTCCATGAGCGGCTTGGCGTTCAGCACACCCTCGCGCGTTTCGATAAACAGTGTGTCGGGCGCGGGAAACATCGCAGCGACGATGGGCGAATGCGTCGTCACGAGGGTTTGGTTGCACAGCGCGTTGATGCGGTTGACCAGCCGCTTCTGCTGCGAAGGCTGAATGTGCAGTTCGGGTTCTTCGACAGCGAGCACGAAGGATTGCCCCGTCTCGGCGCGCGCCTTGCCGAATTGCATGAGCAGGAGAAGGCTTTGCAGCGAAACCAGCCCTGTGCCCTGCCGCTGCGAGGGAAGGGTCGGCCCCGCGCCGTGCGCGAAGTGCGGCACCACACTCTCGAGAACGGAATCGCTGTCGGTCGAAGTCAGGCGCAACTTGAGTTTGGGCGCGCTGGCCATGAGGGTGCGCAACTCATCATTGGCCGCGCCGACGATCTCGGACAAGCCCGGTTGGTCTTCTAGCCGCGCGCCTTCGGGCGGCGTCCAAAGGCGCGCGCGTTCAGTGCGGACGGCTTGTGCGGGCATGTCCCCGCGCGTGGCTACGACGCGGCGGAACAACTCGGACGAAAAGGAAATCCAGCGGTCCCAAGTGCGCGAGGCGGGAACCAGAAAAAATCCCAATTCTTGGAGCACCTTCGCGTGGATCGTCCGCAGGTGTGCGTCTTCCGCGAACGGATCGCCCAGAGTGGCCTCGTCATCCACGAAGAAGCGGAGTGTTTCAGCCTCCAGTTCGTCCAAATCGAACCGCGCGGCAAAACCGATCTGCACGGCCAAGTCGGTGTGTTGCGCGTCCTGCGCGGCGCGGAGGGTCTTGGCGTTCGGGTCGAACCATTTCTCGACGCCGCGCTCGGGGCTGAACCAAGATGGATGATGATGCGGATCATTGGGCGTGAAGCCCGCCACCGTGGCTATGCACAAGATGCGCGCGGTTTCGTCCGGTGTGCTTCCGTGAAAATCGTGTTCGGTGAGACGGCGCACCAAGCGATCTCGCCCAAAGAGCAGAGCCAGCGCCTCAATTATGGTGGTCTTGCCACTGTTATTCGGCCCCACCAGCACGGTGTGGCGGCCCAGCGCAATGTCCGCCGATCGCACTCCCCGGAAGCCGGAGATTTTCAGGCGGACAATGTGCATCGCGTGTTTCCCCCGTATTCAGTCTTGCGTCATAAGCGTCCGGAGCGTCCGGCTAGGCCGCGAACTGTTGCGGTGCTCGTCATCCTTCGCCGTTGACCGTTTCGGCTTGCGGACAGCGTTATGCCAAGGCACCTTCCACTTCATCGTCAGAGCCTTCTTGAGTCTTCGCAGCACCCAGACGGCGGCTGATGCTGCGATATGCGGTACTAACCGCATCTCGCCAACCGTCGGCAGCCAAGCTCAAGCTTTCAGGTTCCAGCGCCTTCTTCACATCGTCAGAAGTCCATTCCCGGATGAGTTGCTTCGCCTGGGCATAGACAACGGCGTAGCCCACGCGGCCCATCACCAGCCGTTCCGACCACTGCCGAGCCAACTCGCGGACGATCTCAGGGTCTTCGTAGGTCGCATAGCGTAGCCCGAGGTGATCCTGTGCCGAACTAACGGCCGAGTAAGTGAGATTCACAAACAGTTGGTTCGTTTCCCGAACATAGCGGGCGGCTTTGCCGGTGATTCCCTTTTCGGCAACCTCATCTTCGTCTCTCAACGGTATAATCTCGGGGGCCTGTTCCAAATTCTTGGAGATATTGGCTCGCTTCGCCCCAGCGGGATTGAAAATAAGGTCGGTCGGGCTGATTGGCGTTTTGCTGCTGTCGCCAGCCGTGCCTTCTTTATGCTCTGGTCGAGCGCCCCTTGCGCCGCCTTCATCGACAAGATGTAGGCCATCCTCCATCTCGCGTGGGCTCTTGGTCTTGACCCGCAGCTCGTTTAGCAGGTCTTGCAGCTCCTTTCGGAGATCGTCGGTCGAGGCGGACGACTTTGGTGCGAGCGAGTTGATAATCTCAATGAGCCACTCCGGCCGATTGCGGAATACAAGCTCGGCGAAGTCTTCGACCAGGACTTGGCGCTGGTCGCTGCCAATAAGTTGCACGAAGCGACGATACGGCTCATGCCGAACGCGGAAGTTGTCAGGCAGTTCGACGTGAATGGAAATATGGCGGGCACCGAAAGGGATGCCGAAAGCTGGGGCATCGGCGGCCCACTTCCGCCCCTTTCGTACGTCGTACATCTCTCCCCGGAATACGATGGCGGCGGTACTCACTGAGGATGTCAGCGAGCCCGATATCGACTTGTTGTGACCGCCGTCCTGATATGCAGGGTCATAGAGATAGTGAATACGGACACCCTCGCCGACATCAACCGCTTCGACGCGGCCGAATGCATCAGCACGCTCCGGGATCGGCTTGAATTGCCGCCGGCCGTCGCGCGGATGGGTACCCTCGTGCAAATACACCTCCACGCCGGCCGGAAGGCTGTAAAACCGATGGTATAGGTACGTCGTAATCCACTGCCGATCCTGCTTCGGGTCGCCGTCGTAGGGGTCAGCTACAGTGTCCTGATCTGGGCGATTGCCGAACAGGACAACCTCCGTCCAATCCTCATCTAGCTGGTACTCACCCTCGTCCCGGACCTGTTCGGTAACGTCGACGACCTCCTCGAAGGAATCCTCGACCGGAATCCATATCTTTCCGTAGACACCTTCGCGCTTCCCCAGGATTACTTGACTGACTACACCGTAGCGACAGGAGCGGTAGCGCATCCCAAGGGTGTTCGACGGGAGAGAAGCCACCTTCGCGCCCATGCCGAAGTTCCCCTCCAACGCCATGTCTTTGCCAAGCGAAGCGGCAAGGTCGCAGATGTGGTCAAGCTCGGTGCTGCTCAAGCCTGGGCCTGTGTTCCAAATCGCCAGCTTTCGGGTTTCACCACACTCTGCAACAGACTTGCCCTTGATCTCCACGACACGCCGATTGGCGGGCGCTTTCGCGGCGGCCTCTACAGCGTTCATCACCAACTCCCGCAACATCATCGTCTTCGGGCACTGTTCGATCTGACGCGAGACAGTGAAGTCAATGTCGCGGATTGTGATCGGCGTAATTTGCTTGATGTGACTCACAACGGCCCCCGCCTTAAAGTTTGAATTCGCCGCCCCCGCGACCTGTGGACGTACTGAAGCGCGCCTCGACCTCCGACACCGCGTCCCGCAGCGCCTTCACGATCTTCCGCACTTCCGCTTCCTCATAAACGTAGGTCTGACGGTTTGAGAGGTTGCCAATGAGGCGCACGGCCTCCAGCGCCTTGTTGGTCCGCTTTTCAGCCAGCTCGCGAAACTTCGCGTGCTTCTTCTCGCCCACACTCATCAAAATCGCCCTAGAATGCCATGCTGAGGAGAAATATATGCCATCCATACGCATCCAGATCAACATATTCCTGGAATATTTGCAAAATATGTGAGCTTACCTGCTTCCTGAGCGCCGGTCCCTGGTTAAAGCGAAGAGGAGTAAGAGCCGTCGCAGCACATGTTCAACGGCGACCTCGCCGCTGTGCATGGCCCTGCCAGATAGACACCGACCACGCGCTAACGGGCACGCATGTCTGGCACGTGAAGGCGTTGGCCGATGCCGGCTCTCAGTTTAGAGTTGGGTAGAGGTGGATAGCTGCTGTAGTTTGCTCAGCCGCTCCTGTATGAACTCCAGCACATACGTTCGGGGGTCGATCCAAAATCCCTTGGCCAGTATCTTCGCACTGTAGTCTGCAAGGGCAGATAGCAATTGCTGTTCGTCGGGAAACTCGTGGCAGAAGGAGTTGAACGCTGCATAATCGAGCATCACGAATACATCGCCTGACTCTTCCATTTCACGATAGCGGGCGACAAAGGAGTCTCTTTCGTCGGTGAACATCTCTTGAACGATCACAAGGCTAACAATCCTTTTGCCGCCCACCTCGATGTCGAAATCGTTCTTGTCGATACTTAGTTCTAAGTTGGGATGCCCCCGCACATATGCAGCAGCGCCCTTGGCCTGCTTCACACCCTTTTCGATCTGACTGTGCGATGTACGGCGCTTGCGGTCTAACGTCCGCGAAAGGCTGACTTGGGTGTTCGGACTGTCCTTCGCCTGTACTAGAAGCAGATGGGTTTGATTCACAGCCAAGACATCGACGAACTCTTTGCCGTTGTCGCGCCGCATGGGATTGAGAGCAAGTTGCTCACCGCGAAAAGCGCGCTTTAAGCCTGAGACGATATCGCGTTCTTGGAAATAGCCCGGATTTTCTCGCTCCAACGTCGAGCGCGAAAAGCCGCCGCTGCCATGATAGTCATGATCCTCATGACGGGCATTGAGGATGAAAATGTCGGAAGGCGACAACTCCTCCTTAAAAGCGATCTTTATCGCCTTGGCGTCATCTTCCGCCGTGCGATACCCGAACCACGTATCCAGCGCCTCGTACATACTATTGACGGTTTGGGGGTGGTAGGTGAGCAAGCCAAACTCTTCACCAGTGGCTAGAAGACTTCCTTCGTCCTGTACGGAGGCCCTGTGGCTCATCCATTCACGACCATGCTCATCGAAAAAATGAATATCAAATTCATCGTAGGTAAGCAGTTCGAGAAGGTCATTACCTAGCGGCTCGTTAAAAAGTGGCGTCCTCACGACTAGCGGCTCGTCGCTATCGTCAAAAAAAGCTGTCGCCAAGGCAACCGTGAGGCCCGATGTGGACGGCAACGGAGCCAGATAGAAGCTGAAACCGCCGTTCATGCGAGCGGCCAAAATGTACTCTTTGGGGACCTTTAGTATGAGCAGCAGCTTGCCCGTCTCATTGAGACGTGCAGGCAGCAGACCGCCCGGAAATTCGAGAACGGAAGCAAGCACGTTGGGATGGAGAATAGTGAGCATGAGCGGATAATACCGTGGCAATGCGGGATTGGAAGAATACGCCTCTCAGTTCTCCCGCGATTGGTCGCCGCCTTTCCGCATCCTTGCTAGTTGGTCTCGATCTTATTTGGGGAGTCATGGAGAGGAATGGAGTGGACGAAGTTCCCGTTTCGTCGCTCTCCGTTTGTCGACTTCGGCCGCCAAACACCGGCGATTGCCAACTATAGCTCCCATATTGCCGCCGATCACCGCGCCCCCAAAGTGGCAAGCGACGCGTCGATGCTACGCTATAGCCCGACGCTGAATGCTCCCCACCTCACGCAAATTGTGTAGTACGGTCGTTACAGAAAACATTGAGAACATGCGATTATGGACGAGCAAAAGCGAAAGGAGATCGCTGCTTCCTTGTTGAAAGACATGGAGGCCACAGCAGCTCGGATGCGCGAGCTTATCGTCGCGATGCCTCCACATGATCTGCTCGGCTACATCTACGCGCAGCACATGATGAAGGCGATGGCAGACCAAAGCGTCGCCGAGGAGCAACGGGGAGCGGACGGCTCGAATGACCTGATCAACGAAAACCAGTTCCTGCTGGAGTACGTACATGCGGTGCTCGCGTCAGATGGCGCCCCTGCGGACGTGACATTCGACGAAGGTCGATGCGCCGAGCTGTTTGAACTTGGCCGTAAACTGCGAGAGCAGGCCATGTTTTTCGCCATGGCCACGTCCGCCGATACCAAAGAAGGCGTCTTTGGTCCCGACACGGCCGACATTGAATTCCGCGCGAAATCGACCTGGGTCATGCTACGCGGGAACCGCTACCAAGTCTTGGAAGGTGAGTTCTACAGCTACGTCTTGGCACCTCACAATGATGTCCTGAAAGAAGTTTACGGTGTCGGTGCCGCCGATATCGCGGAAGGCTTCCAGGCCATGGCCGACGCCACCCGTTCTGGGCATGCCGACGCTATCATGGAGATGATGAAGCAGTTTGAGGCGGCACAGGCCTTCGCTGCGGCACAAGACAAGCCTCTGGAAGACGTCATGGAGGCATGGATTGCGGCCAATGCAGAACAGTCAAAAGCCGCCGGGCGGGCGATGGATGACATGTTTCGGGGCGGCATTGCCAACGTGAGTCGACACACTACGCTGCCGCCGACACTGTTGGCGGACTTGGCGTACCGGCGCGGAGAAGAAACCGAATTTTTCGCAGCGGGCGATTTTTCGGGGACCCCCTACCGGACACTGCCTGCCAGGAAGAAGCCTCTAATTCAGCTTGGGCCGGACTACTACGCCATCGACCCGTGCTTCACCCGCGACGCGGGGTATCGTGCGCTTCTCTACAACCTTCTGCAGCGAAAGCCGGACTACAAGAAAGCTTTTGAGGGTCGGCAGAAGACGATGAGCGAAGCTGCCTTCGCCGACATTTTGGCCGCCCAGCTTCCCGGAGCAACGGTTTTTCAGGAGGTCTATTATAAAGACCCCGCCAGCAAGCAGTGGTCCGAAAACGACACCCTCATCTTGGTCGATGACGTGCTGTTCCTGGTTGAAGCCAAGGCGGGCGCGGCTGCGACTATCGCGTCGCCAGCGCTTGATTTCGGCCGCCACGCCCAGTCCGTGCAGGACTTGGTATTCAAAGCCTACAAGCAATGTGAGCGCTTTTTCAATTATCTGAATTCGGCGGATGAAGTGCCGCTCTACCACTTGGCGGACGGCAAATACGAAGAGTGCGGCCGTGTCCGCCGCTCCGACTACCGTGTGATGGTGCCGATCGGGCTGACGGTCGAGTCGTTCTCGCCATTTTCCACATACTGCAAGGAGCTGCCGCAGGTTGAGCCGTTACTTGGAAGGCATGCCTTCGTTTCGCTGTCCATCGACGACCTATTCGTGCTCAAGCGTCTTTTGCCCACACCCGGCGAGTTCGTCCATTACATGGAGGTGCGGCAGGCCGTTGCAGGGATGCGCCGGGCTCATCTCTTTGACGAGTTCGACCACCTGGGCGCGTACCTAAAGAAGAACCGTTTCGATCAGGACATTGCCGAGCAGCTAAAGGGCGGCAAGGTGAACATGCTTATCTGGGACGGCATGAGCGACATCGTCGACAGGAGTTTTGAGGGTGAAGACTGGGAAAGCCGACCGTTTCCGACGCAGGACTTCCCGGAGGAGGTGCTGAAGCTACTTGGGGCGCTCGATGCTACCCGAGCACGCGGGTGGCTTTCGGCGGAGAGCCATATCCGTGACTTTGGAGAGGAAGGCCGGAGTAATCTGGCCAAGATGCTGTCCGACCTACGCCAAACCCTGAACCAGCATCCCGCTCGCTACTTCATTTTGGCCGGGGACGGTGAGCCGCTCTTCGTTTGGCTTCAACAACACGACCACCAAATTGACTGGACCAGGGTGAATGACAAGGCCAGTGCAGCTGCGTTGGCCGTCAAGGCTTCTAACGTCATCGGCGTCATCGCAGAGGTTAGTGCCGGCGGAACCTACCATCGGGCGCAGTTTTTCGCTGTCCACGTACCGACAGAGCGAACGGAAGAAAACGCCCACATTTACGAGGACGCTGCGCGAATGGCCCAACCCGCGCGCGCGGTGAACCTCAACCAGCCAAAGCATGTCATCCCTCCTGCGAGGGCCAAAAGGCCGGGGCGGAATGATCCGTGTCCGTGCGGCAGCGGGGTAAAGTACAAGAAGTGTCATGGCCGTTAGGAACGAGCCGCATAGCAGAAATTGGTCGCTAACTAGGGATGCCACGATCTCGTAACTTGCCTATTTTGGAGGGCTATGGAGGGGAATAGCGTAGACATAGTTCTCCGATTCATCGCTCTCGGCCCGCCATACCCCGCCGATTACCTCCATGGTTCGATATTGTCGCCGTTCCCACGCTACAGCTCACCTAATTTCCACTAGCGGTCAGACTGGATGCGCGGGCGGCCGGCGCGAGTCGGTGGGATTATATTGCTCATCTAAGATTCATTGAACGACTTTCATTCCTAAAAATATCCGTCGTAAGTTCACTTCCGATAGGCCCGGCCGGCGGGCAGGAAACGGTCACTATCTTTCTTTTGATCCTGGCCGCCCCCTTTCCGGAGTGTCCTGCATCGCATGTGGCGCTGCCGGCGTATCATCTTCGGCCCCGAGCCTGGCACCCCACGCGACGGCCCACTCGTCGAGCGGCATGATAAGGCGGACCAACGCCTTCCCTTCTTCGCTCAAGCCATAGCCGCCAGTCTGATGGACGACGATGGCAGCGGCTCGCAATTCCTTGAGGCGCGTGTTCAGGAGGCTCGGATTTGTATCCGCGACCGCTTGCAGTTCCCGAAACGTCAGAGGTTGTCCGGCGTGAGCAAGCTCCCACAAAACGCGCAGACTCATGCGCCGCCCCAGCAGATCGAGCAGCGCCATCGTCGGATGTCCGGTTTGCGACCCGCGCACGGGCTGGCCGGGTTTGGGAAATTTCATGCTATACTTTCTATAGTGTTCGAGGTATTTCTCTGCTAAGAAAATGATAGCAGAAGGATGCGCAAAATGGCACCTCGCATCGAGCCAGCCGGAACGCCCACACGGGAAGATGCGGTACGTCGGGCAACTTGTTTGCCTTCACCTCTTGCGGCTTTTGATACTTTGGGAAAGGCCGGCGGCATGAAAGCCCGTGCGGTGCCCCCGCCGTCCGACAGCGTGCTCGCGCCACTTTATGTGGGCGCGGACCTGCTGGATGCGTACGCGATTCACCTGCCGGTGGAGGCGAGCGACGATCTCGAAGCGCTGGCGCGCGCTGGGTTCGAGCGGCAAGCGTGGTGGATTCGCGTGCTGACACGCGCGCGGGATGTGATTATGGCGCCAGTCGGCGTCAAATCATCTCGCGCGGTCGGTGTCGCCGCTGCGGCGCGGGGACAGCAGGTGATCGGCTTCTTTCCGGTGCTGTCGAAGAGCGCGGGGGAGTTGGTGATGGGCGCGGAAGACGGGCATCTCGACTTCCGACTCGCGATCCTGCTGCGCGCGGACGCGGCGGGCGGCCGGGAACTGGTCGCGATGACCGTGGTGCATTGCCATAACTGGCTCGGACGGACGTACCTGGCGGCGATCACGCCGTTCCATCGCGTGATCGCGCCGGCGAGTCTGGAACAGGTGGCAAAGGCGATATAGGCTAAGTTGGAAGGGCCGCCGATGACAAAGCCCCGGCGCTTTCGCGCCGGATTTGCGTGAACCTCAAGAATCTGTACGACGAAAACGGATCGGTCGGAACCCGTTGTGGTTTCAGTGGGTTCCGGCCGATTTTCAGGTGCCATTTTGTAGGGCTATGGCGTAAACGTAGTTCTCCGTTTCGTCACTCCCCGCCCGCCATTCGGGTTCGATAGTTCATATTGCGAACGACTGTCGTCGCTTACCTCTTGTCCCAGCCTTTCAGAAGCAGTTCGAAATCCTCGATGTCGGCGGGCCGATCCGTGACATTCTTGGCTGGGTGAGTCTGTCGGCCTCCAGCCTGACTTCATTTTCGCTTCGCCGCGTCATTGCGTTTCCCAACGGATTGACCTGCCTCATCCAGCAATCGCCGGAAGCTTGGGCATTGCATATGTGAGGGCGCGCGGCAGTTGGCGACGTGGTGGAGCGTGTCGCGCAGCGCGGTCAGTTCGTGGATCTGTCGGTCGATCTCGGCGGCCTTCTCGCGAAACACCTCGCGCGGCAGTTCCGGCATGCCGTTTCGGCCGAACATGCCGGCGATTTCATCAAGCGAGAAACCGGCCGATTTCCCCATTGCTATCAACTTGAGTTGCAACAGCACTTCCGGCGGAAACTGCCGGCGCAGCCCGTGCCGGGAAACCGAGCAAATCAGCCCCGCCTCCTCGTAGTAACGCAGCGCGGAGGGCTTCATCCCGCTTCGTGCAGCGACCTCTCCGATATCCAGAAATTTCATGCTTGACCTCAAGTTAACTTGAAGTGGCAGCCTGCTCTCGAAGTGAATTTCAAGCAAGAGGGCATCAGGATGGAACAGACGAAACCGCGCTTATCGACGAATGTACAACAATCGGGAATCACGATCACGCTGGCGCTTGCGATGCTGCTGGCGTCGCTTGGCACCAGCATTGCCAATATCGCTTTGCCCATGCTGGCGGAGGCTTTTTCCGCGCCATTTGCGCAGGTGCAGGCGGTTGTCGTCGCCTATCTCGCAGCCCTGACGGTCTCGGTCGTCGTCGCCGGCCGGCTTGGCGACAATCATGGACTGAAGCCGATGCTTGTTTTCGGTCTGATCGTCTTTGCCGTTGCGTCACTGTTCTGCGCCGTGGCGCCGAACCTGTGGATGCTGATCGGCGTGCGGGCGCTGCAGGGTATCGGTGCCGCATTCCTGATGACGCTTGCCATGGCCCTGATGCGCCAGACGGCCAGCGAGGCTCGGATCGGGAGGGTAATGGGCCTGCTCGGCACGGTATCCGCGCTGGGGACGGCACTTGGTCCCGCGCTCGGCGGCCTGCTGATCCCCATCACGGGATGGCGCGGCATCTTCTGGGCGCAGATGCCTCTGGCGGCTCTTGCGCTGATACTTGCCATCAAGACGCTGCCGAGCGACAGGGGAAGCGGAAAGGCGTCGTCTGCAAGCTTCTGGTCGGTGATGGATCGGAGCCTCATGCCCAACCTCGTCGTCAACATATTGGTCGCCGCCGTCATGATGACGACGCTGGTGGTCGGCGGCCCCTTCTATCTCAGCCTCGGTCTCGGCCTTAAGGCAGGCCATGTCGGTTTCGTCATGGCGATCGGCCCGGTGATTTCCATCTTCAGCGGGGTCCCGTCCGGCCGGCTTGTCGATGCCTGGGGCAGTAGCCGTGTGCTCATCATCGGGCTGATCCTGCTGACGGCCGGAGCGTTCCTCCTTGCGTTCCTGCCGAACATGATCGGGGTTACAGGTTATGTATTGTCCATCATAGTCCTGACGCCGGGCTATCAGTTCTTTCAGTCGGCAAACAACACGGCCGCTCTGTCAAACGTGCCCAAGGACCGGCGCGGCACGGTTTCAGGCACACTCAACCTGTCGCGCAACCTCGGCCTGATCGCGGGTGCATCCCTGATGGGAACCATTTTCGCTTTCGGCGTCGGGACCGGGGAGTTTAACAGCGCGACCGCTACAGCCATCGCCGCCGGGATGCGACTGACCTTCCTGTCGGCCGGCGGAATGATGCTCGTTGCCATCGTTATTGTCTTTTGGAAACGCAATTCCGCCAAAACTCCGGCCTGACCGCCCTACCCCCCACAATCGGCGCTTAACCTCGCCGATTGTGGGACCTGATGATGTTCATGACGTCATGGGCTCACGATTGTCTCGCGGCATACACCTGTGTTTGGCGTCATTTGGCCGCTCTGCGTGTCAGCACTGACGAGAAAATCCGCAACAGGACATTGTCTCGATGCCGGATTGAGCCTCCGATCCAAACCGGTATTCTCTCTTGCGGGATAGTTGTCGCTGGTCCATGTGTGACCGGCAAATTAGTTGGATTGATACGGAGTTTTGATCTTGATCGAAGTCGGGGCGTTTCTCTCGTTCAATCTGGCAATCGTCCTGCTGATCGGGGGCAAGCTCCTGACGATGAAGATCGCGGTGTTGCGGAAATATTCCATACCGGACCCGGTTGCCGGCGGCTTCGTCTGCGCCGCGGTCGTGGGCGCGATCTTCCTCTCCACCGGCCAGAAGGTGGAATTCGCGCTCGGTGTGCGGGACTTTCTGCTTCTGATCTTCTTCGGCGGCATCGGTCTCAACGCGGATGTCCGCACGCTCCTGCGCGGCGGCCGTCCACTGGCCGTTCTTCTGATTCTCGCGGCAGTCTTCATCGTCCTGCAGAATGTCGCCGGCACCAGCATCGCCGCGCTTTTCGGACACGACAGCAAGGTGGGGCTGATGGCCGGCTCGATTTCGCTCGTAGGCGGTGTCGGCACCACGCTTGCCTGGGCTCCGATCTTCGTTGCCGAACACGGCATCACCAATGCGCTCGAAATCGGCATTGCCGCCAATACGTTGGGGCTCATCGCCGCCTGCGTCATCGGCGGGCCGATCGCCACCTATCTCATTTCCAGCCGTCAGATAACCGTTTCCGGCGATGCCAACCTCAATATCGGTGCGTCCTATCAGCAGTTTACCGAGCGTCTCGATTATTTCTGCGTGCTATGGGCCATTCTTGCGGTCAATCTGACCGTCATGCTCGGCACCGGTATTGACCGGCTGATCGCGCTGACCGGGCTCACCCTGCCCACCTTCGTGAGTTGCCTCTTTGCCGGTATCCTGATCAGGAATCTCATGCCGATGACCATCGGTACAGCCATCAATCGCCTTTGGCCCCGCATCGATGAGGGGCTGACATTGATCTCCGATCTCTCGCTTGGCCTCTTTCTCACCATGGCGCTGATGGGATTGAAAATCTGGGAGTTGCAGGGATCGCTCGTGTTCCTCGCAACGGTACTGAGCGCGCAGGTGGTGCTTACGGTCCTTTATGTGATCTTCGTGGTCTTTCCCGCGATGGGGGGTGATTACGAAGCCGTCGTTGTCTCTGCCGGTTTCAGCGGGATCTCTCTGGGCTCCACGGCGACTGCTGTTGCCAACATGACGGCCGTCACCCAGCAACATGGCGCAGCCCACCGCGCATTCATCATCGTGCCGCTCGTCTGCGGGTTTTTCATCGACCTCGTGAATGCCTTCGCGATCTCCGCCTTTCTTCGATAGGACGGTTTACAGGAGTTCCCGTTTTAAGAGGCTCTCCAGCCAGTCGGCGAAGACCTGCAATCTGCGGGAAAGGTGCCGGCGATGCGGGTAGAGCAGCGTCATCGGCATGGGTTCCGCGCGATGATACGGCATGACCTCCACGAGTTCGCCGGCGTCGAGATGTTCCCTCACGTCATAAGCAGGGATCTGTATGAGACCGAGGCCGGCGAGGCAGCATGCGATATAGGCCTCGGCGCTGTTGACGGTGACGCGACCGTGCAGGGGCATGGTCCGCAACCCGCCATGCTCGACCCATTCCCAGTCCTCGACCCTGCCGGTGGAAGGAGAAGCGTAATTGACGGCGGAGTGGCCGGCGAGATCGTCGGGAGCGTTCGGAACACCGTGCCGTGCCAGATAGCCCGGACTTGCGACGTTGATCAGCGGCAGCTTGCCGATCGGCCTAGCGATCAGGCCTGAATCGTCGAGCGGCCCTACCCGCAACACGCAGTCGATGCCATCCTCGACCAAGTCCACGGCGCGATCCGTGACGCCGAGATCCACATGGATCTGCGGATAACGATCGAGAAAGTCCGGCAGTGCGGGCGCGATGATCAGCCGCCCTATCCTGCCCGGCACGTCGATCCGAAGCCTGCCCGACGGTTGAGCGGCCGTCTGCTTGAACAGGTTCTCCGTATCCTCGACATCGGACACCACCCGCTGGCACCTGTCATAGAAGACGAGCCCGTCCTGCGTCGGCGAGACCTTGCGGGTGGTGCGATGCAGAAGGCTTGCTCCGACGCGGCCCTCCAGCTCCTGCACGGCTGCCGAGACGGAAGAGCGCGGGATGCCGAGTGTATCTGCGGCACGAGTGAAACTCGCGCAATCGACAACGCGCATGAAGATGCGAAACAGGTCGATGCGGTCCACGATTCCATGCTCCGATTGGTCGTATTTTCTGACAAGTGATGTCAGGTACTCATGCTTTATCGGGAATTTCTAGACGATATCTTTCCTCAACGAAAGCGGTCCGTCGGATCGCGAAGAGGCAAAAGGAGACCGTTCCATGGCAACCCACAGCATCAAGGGCAAGACCGTCATCATCGCCGGTGGCGCGAAGAACCTCGGCGGCCTGATCGCGCGCGATTTCGCCGCAAACGGCGCGAAGGCCATCGCCGTTCATTACAACAGCCCGGCGACCAAGGCCGATGCGGAAGCAACTGTCGCGGCGGTAAAGGCGGCCGGTGCCGAGGCAGCAGCCTTTCAGGCCGATCTCACCACGGCGGGTGCAATGGAGAAGCTGTTTGCCGACGCGGTCGCCGCTTTCGGCAAACCGGACATTGCGATCAACACCGTCGGCAAGGTGCTGAAGAAGCCGATCCTCGACATCTCCGAAGCCGAATATGACGAGATGAGCGCCGTGAATGCCAAGACAGCCTTCTTCTTCCTCAAGGAGGCGGGACGCCACCTCAACGACAACGGTGCCATTGTGACGCTCGTCACATCGCTGCTCGGGGCCTTCACGCCCTTCTACTCCAGCTATGCCGGCACCAAGGCGCCGGTCGAGCATTTCACCCGCGCGGCGGCCAAGGAGTTCGGCGACCGCGGCATTTCGGTGACGGCAATCGGCCCCGGCCCGATGGACACGTCGTTCTTCTATGGCCAGGAAAGCGCAGATGCGCAGGCCTACCACAAGAGCGCCGCAGCGCTGTCGAAGTTCTCGAAGACCGGCCTGACCGATATCGAGGACATCGCGCCCTACATCCGCTTCCTTGTCACCGAGGGATGGTGGATGACCGGCCAGACTATTCTAGTCAACGGCGGCTACACCACGAAATGACGTCTCTGGCGCCCTGCCCCAGCGGTCCGGGCGCCACTCTCTAAACGCATCGAGTTTGATGCTGCGCGCGCGCAAAGGTGGTTGAAACCGGGTACTTACGCCTTCCCCGCAACTGCAATCTCTTCCTTGTGAAGGATGTTGGCATCTTCATCGAGAAAGGTTGCCGTGGCCTTGTCGTCGCCAAGCTCCATCAGCATGAAGCCGAGTTGCGATGCCGAGAATGTATCGCCGGCATGCTTGCCGATGGGGCTCGTCCGGGACCCCGCGCCCGACACGAGATAGGTGACCGGCCCCTGCCTGATGGCTTCGAGATCGTGATCGTGGCCGCTCATGTAGATCTGAGCGCCGTATTTTTCCATCAATGGCTTGACCCGCTCGACCATGATGGCGGTGTCGCCATGCTCACCGCCGGAAAATATCGGGTGATGCCCGACGAGGATTTTCCATTTTGCCGTACTCTTGGCGAGGGAAGCCTCCAGCCAGGCAAGCTGTTTTGCCGGGTCCCGTTCCAACCCCGTCATCCGCTCCCACCAGGATTCCTCCCTGAGCGGTTCCGTATCGAGAAAGAAGAAATCCACGGAGGCCGATGGCGTTACAGGCTTGCTGACGCTGTAATAGACGGCCGGCATGGTCCAGCGTTTGCTCTTGGCGCTGTAGTCGATCTGCGCCTGAATGCTGCCGGTGTGATCGTGATTGCCGAGCACCACATACCAGGGACATTGCAGCGAGGGTGCTGAATAGATGTTCTCGAAAGCGTTCTGCCAGAGCGCATCGGACACGTCCTTGACGCCGGTTTCGTAAAAATTGTCGCCGGCTGAAATGACGAAGGAGATCTTCGCCTCCTCCGCAACCTTGGCCATCGCGCTCGCGACCTTCAAAGCGCCGGCGTGGTTGTCAGGTTCGCCCCAATCCCCGACCACGAGGAAGGATAGCCCGCCCTCGGATTGAGCCCGCGCAAGCGGCGTCCGGATTCCGTTCGTGACAAGAAGGCCACCGGCCATCGCCAGCAGGGAACGTCGGCTGATTTGCATTGGCGAATGCCTCCAGGAAGCGTATTTTCCGCAATATCCGTTACTTGTGTTTTGCTAAAATAATGTCGAATTCGTGTTTGCGCCTGTGCGCCTCTGGCGCATATGCAGGCGAGACACCAAATGCTGTCAGGAAAAGTCGCCGGTCGCTCGCGGTAGGTTTTGGGCAGGGATGTCGCAGCCCGAACGAGCTCGTGCCGATAGCCGAGGGTCAAGTCAAATGCGTGCCATCGTCATCGTCATTATCGCTTCGGTGCTGAGCATCCTGGTGATCAAGTATTCCAACAACCAGATCGGACAGTCCGAACTCCTCGCCTCGCCCATTCAAACGGCCGGGCCTCGCTAGATCAGTTGCTCAAGCGCAACATGTCGGGGAAGATCATGTCGATACCCGCGATAATGAACGATTGCGTCGCATTTTAGCAAGTGATTTAGGTGGGTTGGAACCGGTTTGGCCATAATCACGGCATTGCTCGAACCGCAGGGGCAATGCAAGAAATGAGAGCCATCTTCGTCGTGCTGATCGCTTCGGTGCTCAGTATCCTGATCTTCAAATATTCCGACAATTCGCTCGGAAACGGTGAATTGATGGCATCGCCGCTTGGCGTTGCCTCGCGCTCCTGAACGTCCTCACCCCATGAATGTCTTCAGCCACTCCGGCGAGAGCCTCTGTTCCAGTTCGGCCGCCACGGCGTCGAGAGCTATTTCGACACCTTCCCGATAGTTCTGTCCTCCCCCGTCTATGCCGAAACTTTCAAGCAGGCGGGCGCGATAGGCATCGCTCGAAAACAATCCGTGCAGATAGGTTCCGCTGATCCGACCGTCCGTCGATACCGCGCCATCGGGGCGTCCGTCGATGGCCACCGAAGGGCGCGAGCAATCCGGCCCGCGGGTGATGCCGAGATGGATCTCGTAGCCCGAAAGCGGCGCGTCGTATTCGATCGATCGTGCCGTGCTGTTTCGCACGGTCTTTTCCGGCGCCATCTCCGTTTCTATGTCGAGCAGGCCGAGCCCCGGTACAGACCGGCTCTCGCCTTCCAGCCCCAGCGGATCGGAAACGACGCGGCCCAGCATCTGGTAGCCGCCGCAAATCCCGATCACACGTCCGCCACGTCGCACATGCGCCGCAAGATCGCTCTCCCAGCCTTGTGCACGAAAATCCTCAAGGTCGCCGATTGTCGCCTTCGAACCGGGCAGGATGACGAGACCCGCATCGGCAGGAAGGCGCTCCCCCGGCCTGACAAAGACCAGTTCCACCTGAGGCTCGGCTGCAAGCGGATCGAAATCGTCGAAGTTGGCGATGCGCGACAGCACAGGCACGGCAATCTTCAATGCGCCGGTCTTGCCTTGCGCCAGTCGCTCCAGAACGACGGAATCTTCCGCCGGCAGGCGTCCCGCGGCCTTCAGCCATGGGATCACGCCGAAGCATGGCCAACCGGTGAACCGGTTGATTGCGTCTATCCCATCGGAAAACAGGGATATGTCGCCCCTGAACTTGTTGATGATGTAGCCGGCAATCTGCTGCCGGTCCTCCTCCGGAAGGATCGTGTGCGTGCCGACTATTGAGGCGATCACGCCGCCGCGGTCGATATCGCCGACCAGCACCACCGGCACATCCGCACGCCGGGCAAACCCCATATTGGCGATGTCGCCTGCCCTGAGGTTGATTTCCGCGGGTGAGCCTGCGCCCTCGACGATTACGAGGTCTGCGCCAAGCCGCACATGCTCGTAGCTTTCCATCACGGCGTCGAGGAGTTGCGGCTTGAGCCGCTGGTAATCCCTGCCCTTTGCCTGCCCGAACACCTTGCCCTGCACGATGATCTGGCTGCCGGTTTCGGACTGGGGCTTAAGGAGAACCGGGTTCATGTGGACGGATGACGGCACCCGGGCGGCCATCGCCTGCAGCCATTGTGCCCGACCGATCTCCCCGCCGTCATCGGAAACGGCGGCGTTGTTTGACATGTTCTGCGGCTTGAACGGCCGCACCTTCAGACCGCGGTTCGCGGCAAGCCGGCAAAGTCCCGCCACGAGTATCGTCTTTCCGACATCGGAGCCGGTTCCCTGCAACATCACGGCCTTGCTCATCGCGTCCCTCGCTCATCTTTCGCAAATCGCAAAGTCATTGTTCTGTCATGTTTTAGCCGCGCGTTTGCGCCGAATGTTAATGCTGTGACGGCGCTGCGACAGCTTGCCGCCGGGGATGATTGTTCACTTGCCTTTTTGCGACACGGAATGGCGGCCATAGCCACAGCGACGCGTTCAAAGAGGATTATGAGCCAGAGCGAAAAGACAACACAAGGCCGAAAGGCCACGCGTCCGGAGGACATCCAATGCTTTATATCCTGCAAAACAACAAGGGCCTCAACATCGCCTGGAACGGTCGCGCTCCGAAGAAGCCCTCGCTCCTCCATTGGGAAGAGCTTTTCCCGCGGATCACGATGGCAACGAGCCGAAACGGCCGATCCAGGTAAGCGATACGCGGCTTGCCTTGTCGGGGCGTTATGAATGAAAAAAGCGGCGCAACCTGATGGTTGGCGCCGCTTTTTCAAGAACTTTGGCGCCCCGATACGCAAAACCAGATCCGGGGCGCAGGCGGCAAAAACGCACCGCGTACAATGAGAAATAGCGGCCGCAGGTTACCCAAGCGTTATTTTTCACGATTTCCTTCGGTTTTTTTCTCTTTTTTTGCAGCCGCGCGTTGAATGCCCGGGCGTGGCGAAAATGCCGTTTGTGAGACAGATAAGGTCTCTTTTCGCAGGGCATTTCCAGGGGGCTCTGTTCTCCGCCGGACTGCCGCCTATCCATTGTGCGCCGGCAGCGCTTTGTGACGGCAATTTGAAGCAAAATGAGGCGTTACAATGGGTTGCGGCGGGCATGTGATGTCCGCAGGCACCTTGCGGGAGGTTGATTTCTTTTCGGGAACCCGTAGGCTGCCTTCAGTTGCCCTACGGCCTGAACGGGCTGCACCCATAAGGTTGCGCCCCAACGACAATCGCCGAGGCTGCTATGCGGAAGCCCTGCCGTTCTTGACCCGGCTGTGCGACCGGCCCTCTCGCTATTGGCCTGATCGGGATCCGCAGTAGCCCGACATGCCCGTCCAGAAAGCTGCAAGAGATTAAGACTGGGAGGTCTTAAATCATGAAGAAGCTCCTTGCCTCCACCATCCTCGCTGCCGGCCTTTATGCCGCGGCCGGATCCGCTCAGGCTGCCGAGTGCGGCGATGTTTCCATCGCGGAAATGAACTGGGCATCGGCGGGCGTTGCCGCCTATGTCGACAAGATAATCCTTGAAAACGGCTATGGCTGTAATGTGACCGTCGTCACCGGCGACACCATGCCGACCTTCACCTCGATGAACGAGAAGGGCGAGCCGGATATCGCTCCGGAACTCTGGGTAAACGCCGTACGCACGCCGCTTGATGCGGCAATCAAGGAAGGCCGCCTGCTCCAGCTCGCTCCGCTGCTCAGCGACGGTGGCGTAGAAGGCTGGTGGATTCCGAAGTTCCTTTCCGATGCGCATCCTGACATCAAGACCGTGCAGGACGCGCTGGGCCATCCGGAACTCTTCCCGGCACCGGAAGACCCGTCCAAGGCCGCTATCACGAACTGCCCGTCGGGCTGGAACTGCCAGATCTCGACCGCCAACCTCTACAAGGCGCTCGGCGCCAAGGAAAAGGGCTTCGAGCTGATCGACACGGGCTCCGCTGCAGGTCTCGACGGTTCGATTGCCAACGCCTTCGAAAAGAAGACCGGCTGGCTTGGTTATTACTGGGCTCCGACCGCCATCCTCGGCAAGTACGAGATGGTGAAGCTGTCCTTCGGTGTCGAAAACGACAAGGCCGAGTGGGACAGGTGCACCGCCGTTCCGGATTGCGCCGATCCGAAGGTCAACGCCTATCCCACGTCCGACGTCTTCACGGTCGTGACCAAGAAGTTCGCCGAAACCAACACCGTCGCCGTCGACTATCTGAAGACCCGCAAGTGGGACAACCAGACCGTCGGCAAGGTGCTCGCCTGGATGGACGAAAACCAAGGCACCAACGAGGATGCAGCAAAGCACTTCCTCGAAAACTACGGTGACATGTGGACCACCTGGGTCAGCGCCGATGTCGCTGCCAAGGTCAAGGCCGGTCTCTGATCTTTCGACAATCGTGACGGGCGCAGGTTGCGCCCGTCCAGTCTTGCTTCGCAGGCGCATATGCCGCTTACCGCCATTCAGGCGCCTGCAAGGTCGCAGACAGCACGAATTCCCGTTGGGGAATCCTCTAAGCAATTGTCTGTGGTCTTTCCCGTTTTTCGCGGCGGTCGCGAAAAGGCGGTAAGGTTCCCGATACGTGGAACCACCCGTCGCTTGGATGGGGTAAAAAAGGGGAACAAGATGGCTTCAGCTATTTGCAGTTACCTCCCGGAACTGCTCTGTAAATTTCCGTCGATAGACGAAAATCTCATGCGCGAATTCAAGAAGACGGTTGATATCGGCTTCAAGGCTTTCGTGCGCAACTACACCAATTTCATCGATGTGGTGAAACAGCCGCTCCAGTGGTTCCTGAACTCGCTGGAGTCCTTTTTCGTCAACACGCCGTGGTTCATCATCCTTGTCCTGATGGTTGCGATCGTCTGGCTCGCCAGCCGAAACATCAAGATCACCATCGGTGCTGCCCTGTCGATGATGGCTATCGGTCTCGTTGGCCTCTGGCAGGACACCATGGTGACGCTGTCGATGGTCACCGTCTGTACGTTGATATCGATCGTGATCGGCATTCCGGTCGGTATCCTGATGGCCCGTTCTGACCGGATACAGAGTATAGTCAATCCGGTGCTCGACGTCATGCAGACCATGCCGACCTTCGTTTACCTGATCCCGGTCGTCATGATCTTCGGCATCGGCAAGGTGCCGGGCCTGATCGCGGTGGTGATCTATGCGGTTCCGCCGATGATTCGCCTGACCAATCTCGGTATCCGGCTGGTGGACAAGGAAGTGCTGGAAGCCGCTGATGCATTCGGCTCCTCCCCCGGACAGAAACTCAGGAACGTGCAGATCCCGCTGGCGCTCCCGACCATCATGGCCGGCATCAACCAGACGATCATGATGTCGCTCGCCATGGTCGTGGTGGCCTCGATGATCGGTGTCGGCGGTCTCGGCAAGAATGTTCTTCAGGCCATCGCCAACCAGTTCTTCACCATCGGTTTCCTGAACGGTTTCTCGCTGGTCGCCATCGCCATCATCTTCGACCGGACGAGCCAGGCCTACGGCAAGCGGCTCCAGAAGCACACGGAGGTCATCCATGGCTAGTCAGGGCATTGAAATCCGCGGCCTCTACAAGATTTTCGGCCCCCGTGGCCGGGACTATATCGAGGCCGTCTATCGCGGCATGAGCAAGACCGAGCTGAACGGTACGCACGGACATGTCCTCGGCCTCAAGGACATCAACATCTCGATGCCGGCTGGCGGCATTACCGTCGTCATGGGCCTCTCGGGTTCGGGCAAGTCTACCCTCATCCGCCACATCAACCGGCTGATCGACCCGACCGCCGGCGAAGTCCTGTATGACGGTGTTGACATTTGTCGGATGAACCAGCAGGAATTACGTGAATTCCGCCGCCACAAGACGGCCATGGTGTTCCAGAAGTTCGCGCTTCTGCCGCACCGGACCGTTCTGGAAAACACGCTTTACGGTCTCGATATCCAGGGTATCGATCGTTCCGTCAGTGAAAAGACTGCCCGCCACTGGATCGATCGCGTCGGCCTGTCCGGCTTCGAACGGCATTATCCCAACCAGCTTTCCGGAGGCATGCAGCAGCGTGTCGGGCTTGCCCGGGCGCTGACCAACGATGCCGACATCCTGTTGATGGACGAAGCCTATTCGGCTCTCGACCCGCTGATCCGCGTCGACATGCAGACAGTTCTGCTCGACCTGCAGAAGGAGTTGAAAAAGACGGTCGTCTTCATCACCCATGACCTCGATGAAGCGCTGAGGCTCGGAGACAAGATCGCCATCCTTCGCGATGGCGAGGTCGTCCAGCAGGGCAGCGGTCAGGAGATCGTGTTGTCGCCGGCCGATGACTACATCACCGCCTTCGTCAAGGAAGTGAACCGCGGCCGCGTCATCCGGGTGGCGACCATCATGGCGCCGCTGACAGGTCCTCCTCAAGGCCCTGCCCTCGATGCAACGGCTGTACTGGAGGCTGCCGCCCAGACCATGACGGCAGCCGGTCAGTCCGTCGCTCATGTCGTTGATGCCTCCGGCCAGCCGATCGGATTGATCGACCTGCAGGCGATCATCGCATCCATGGTGACGCCGAGCAGCCATCTCGATCAGCCTATCGCTGCCGAGTAGGCGTTGGCCCGGTCATTGCAATGGCAGATCGCAAGCCCCGTCCCGCCCTGCGCGGGCGGGGCTTTTTCAATGAGGCCATTGAAGTGATATAAAGATTTCTTTATATGAAAATGAAGCTACGATCAGAGGACAGAACCATGGCTACCGCCACCAATCCGCTTTCCGCACTCCTTGCCGAAAAGGGCGTCCTGCTCGCCGACGGCGCGACCGGCACCAACCTCTTCGCCATGGGGCTTGAGGCAGGTGAAGCGCCGGAACTGTGGAACGAGAGCCAGCCGGAGAAAATCGTCAAGCTGCATCAGGATTTTGTCGATGCGGGCGCTGATATCATCCTCACCAATTCCTTCGGCGGTACGCGCCATCGCCTGAAGCTGCACAAGGCCGAAGATCGGGTTTTCGCGCTCAACAGGAAGGCCGCTGAGATCGCGCGTTCGGTTGCCGACAAGGCGCCACGCAAGGTCATCGTCGGCGGCTCCGTCGGACCGACGGGCGAACTGCTGCAGCCGCTCGGTGCGCTGACTTATGACGATGCCGTCGCTGCCTTTGCCGAGCAGATGGAGGGCCTCAAAGCCGGTGGCGTTGATGTCGCCTGGATCGAAACCATGTCTTCGCCAGAGGAAATCCGCGCGGCTGCCGAAGCGGCCGTCAAGGTTGGCCTGCCCTACATCTACACCGGCTCCTTCGATACGGCGGGCCGTACGATGATGGGCCTCGATCCCAAGGACATCCATGGCGTAGCAAAGGATATCGGCGATGGTCCGCTGGCTGTCGGCGCCAATTGCGGCGTCGGCGCTTCCGATATTCTGGCAAGCCTGCTGGACATGACGGCGGCAGATCCGTCCGCGACGGTCATCGTCAAGGGCAATTGCGGTATCCCCGAATTCCGCGGTTCCGAGATCTTCTATTCCGGCACGCCACCGCTGATGGCCGACTATGCGACGCTTGCCCGCGACGCCGGTGCAAAGATCATCGGCGGCTGCTGCGGCACCTCCTGCAATCACCTTGCAGCCATGCGGGCAGCGCTCGACAGCTACACGCCGGGTCCCCGCCCGACCATCGAAACCATCGTCGAGCGCATCGGGCCGCTGCGCAACAAGACGGCTTCCCAGTCGGGTGAACAGGAAGGCAGCCGCCGCAATCGCCGCCGCGGGTAAGTCATGGACTGCAGCGACGCCGGTCCGGCCGGCGTCGCTGCACCCGCAGTGTGGGCATGCGGCAAGGCTCGGGCAATCTTCGGATGGTCTTCAGGCGATCAGTATTGCCTTCAACCTGCCAGCAAAGAGGGAGACAGGTCCATGTCCGCCCAGCAGACGCCCTTCCCTGATCGCGAGACCGTTGCCGACAAGTTTTCGAGCTTGAACGAGGCCGACCAGAGCTTCCTCGCATTGCTTTTCGAAAACCCGCAGCAGGACGAGTGCCTGCTCGAGGGGGCTGCAGCTCTATCTTGAACGGGCAAGCGAGGCCCGTTTTCTGAATAGCCTCAAGCTTGAGCGTTCGGGCGAATGGACTGGCCTCAATGCGCCGGCGCGTCTGCAGATGCGGTTGACCGAGGCGGCGCGCTCCAGCCAGCACCCGGCCTATGCTGCTTTCCGCACCGGCCTGACCCGCTCGGGCGGCCTCGAACGGGCTTATCCCAAGGCAGTCGTCTGACCGCCGCCAAGCTGTCGTGGCATTTGTTTGAAAGACAGCTTTGTCCAGCGCAAGTATCCGTCGATGGAAACTTGCGCTTCTTTCGCGCATTACCAAGAATTCACTTCAATCCCTCGGTCGACTGTGGGACACAACCAAAGACGCGTGAAGCAGTGATGGCATGCTGATCTGTAGTTGACCGTGGACGATTTCTATAGGGAATTGACACGGGTCAATACCGGCGACGCGGTTTCATTTGATAACTGCATGCGAGACAATGAAGACGGATAGGAAATGAGCAGCGACGACAACGGCACCAAGGCCAATCAACCCTCTGCTGAAAGCGGTGATCTCGCGGCCATTCTTGCGAGTGGTGGCAAACGGAAAAGAGGCAGTCGCTGGCTCTGGAGGGCGGTTGCGATCATCGTCCTCGCTGCTGCGGGATACGGCTATTATCTCTACAGCAGCGAGGCGACAGCCTATACCTACGCGACGTCCCCGGCAAAAAAGGGAGACCTGACCGTTCTCGTGACCGCGACGGGTTCGGTCGAGCCGACCGTTCAGGTGGATGTGTCAAGCGAGCAGTCGGGAACCGTGCGCGAGGTGCTGGTCGATTACAACAGCACGGTGAAAAAGGGCGAGGTAATCGCCCGCCTCGATACTGCCCGTTTCGAGGCGGATGTGAAAAGCGCCGAAGCCGCCCTGCTCGCTTCCAATGCGGAGGTTGCCAAGGCGGAAGCCGACATGAATTCGGCGCGGGTTTCGATGGAGCGGCAGAAGACCCTCGTCGGCAACCGCGTCTCCACCCAGCAGGATCTCGATTCCGCCCGCTATAACTATGACGCCGCAGTCGCGACGAAGGAAAGCGCCGAGGCCAATGTTCAGGCGGCGGAAGCTTCTCTCGAACAGTCGAAGGTGACACTGGCCAAGGCGACGATCATGTCGCCGATCGACGGTATCGTGCTTTCGCGCGATGTCGATCCGGGCGCAACGGTCGCCGCCTCCCTACAGGCGCCGACGCTTTTCAAGATCGCCGGCGATCTTCGTGAGATGGAATTGCAGGTCGATATCGACGAGGCCGATGTCGGTCAGGTGGCGGTCGGCCAGCAGGCGACCTTCACCGTGGATGCTTTTCCCGACAAGCGGTTTCCCGCGGAAATCACCCAGATCCGCTATGCGTCCGAAACGATCAACGACGTCGTTACCTACATGGGCATCCTGACGGTGCGCAACGACGACCTGCTGCTGCGCCAGGGCATGACGGCGACGGCAGACATCGTGGTGCAGGCGATCAGGGATTCGCTTCTGGTGCCGAATGCCGCCCTGCGTTACACGCCGCCGGAAAACCTTGGGACAAGACGCCGGAGCAGCAGCATGTTCAGCCTGTTTCGTCCGCCGCGCATGGGGTCGATTACCGCTCCGGAACCGGCAGGCGGTGAGCGTACGGTCTGGGTCATGCGCAACAACGTGCCGACTGCGGTCAATATCGAGATCGGCTCCAGCGACGGCCAGAACACGGTCGTTACCAAGGGCGATATTTCCGAGGGCGACAAGCTGATCATCGACGCCACGGCGAAGAGCGGTTGAGGGCGGCCGATGGCAACCCCTCCCCTCATCCAGTTCAAGCAGATTTCGAAGACCTACGGGCGCGGAGAGGCGACGATCCGGGCGCTGGATCGTATCGACCTGACCATCGAGAAGCATGAATTCGTGGCGATCATGGGCCCATCGGGCTCGGGCAAGTCGACGGCCATGAATATCCTCGGCTGGCTGGATGTGCCGACATCCGGCGAATATCTGTTCCAGGGTATCTCGACGGGAGGACTGGACCGCAGTCAGCATACGCTTCTGCGCCGTCATATGCTGGGCTTCGTGTTCCAGGGCTTCAACCTGCTTGCCCGGACCTCGGCGGTGGAAAATGTCGAACTGCCCCTGGTCTATCGCGGCATGGAAGCGCGCGAGCGCCGACGCCTCGCCGAAAGTGCGCTGGCGAAAGTGGGGCTTTCGGGGCGCGAGCATCACACCACGCAGGAACTGTCCGGCGGCCAGCAGCAGCGCGTCGCGATCGCGAGGGCAATCGTCACCAGCCCTGCCGTGCTTCTGGCCGACGAGCCGACCGGCAATCTCGACACCAAAACCAGCCGCGAAATCATGGACCTGATTACCGGCCTCAACCGCGATCAGGGCATCACGGTCATCATGGTGACCCATGAGGATGATATCGCGGCCTATGCCAAGCGTAACCTGCGTTTCGTCGACGGACATCTCCACAGCGACAGCCTGAACGGAGTGTATTCCGATGTTCCTTGAAACCGTGAAACTGGCCTTGCGGGCCATCTTCCGCAACATGCTGCGTTCGTTTCTGACGGTTCTCGGCGTCGTCATCGGTGTCGCAGCGGTCATCGCCATGGTGACCATCGGCAACGGCACGACTGCGCAGGTCACGGCGGAAATCTCGAAGCTTGGCACGAACCTGCTGTTCGTCCGGCCGGGCCAATTCGGACCCGGTCGGGCAAGCGCCGAAGCCAAGAAGTTCAACGAGCGCGATGTGCAGGCGATCAGCGACCAGATCGGCGGCCTTCGCGCGGTTGCTGGCGTCAACCAGTCGACCCAGACGGCGATCTACGGCGGAGAAAATCACTCGACCTCGGTCATCGGCACCACTGGCGATTATTTCGTCGCGCAGGACTGGGATCTCGCCAGCGGGCGCACCTTCCTCGTATCGGAAGAGCGCGGCGGTCAGGCGGTCTGCGTCATCGGTGAAACGATCCGGCGCGAACTGTTCGGCTCCACTCCGCCGCTTGAAAAGAACATCCGTGTCGGCGCCATCGCCTGCCAGGTGATCGGCGTTCTCGCGCGCAAGGGCCAGAGTGGCATGGGCAACGACCAGGACGATGTCGTCGTCATGCCGCTCAAGGTCTTCCAGCGCCGTATCAGCGGTTCCAGCGACGTGTCGAGCATGATCCTGTCTGCCCGCGACGGCGTGTCGACCTCCAAGGTTCAGGCCGATGTCGAGCGTCTCTTGCGCGAGCGGCGCAAGATCATTGCCGGCCGCCAGGACGATTTCTCCGTCAACGACATGACCCAGATGGCCGCGACGCTTACCGGCACCACCACGCTGATGACCGGCCTTCTCGGCGCGGTCGCCGCCGTCAGCCTGCTCGTCGGCGGTATCGGCATCATGAACATCATGCTGGTCTCGGTTACGGAGCGAACGCGAGAAATCGGCATCCGTCTGGCGATCGGCGCACTGGAAAAGCAGGTACTCATGCAGTTCCTCGTCGAGGCGGTGACGCTCTCGCTCGCCGGCGGGATCATCGGCATCCTGCTCGGTCTAGGCCTAGCCTATGCCGCGGTGAGCTACATGAACGTGCCCTTCGTCGCCAGCCCCTCGGTCATCCTGTTGGCTTTTGCCTTCTCGGCAGCGATCGGCATGGTCTTCGGCTATTTCCCGGCAAGGCGGGCGGCGCAACTCAACCCCATCGAGGCGCTACGGCACGAATAGCAGATGGGAGCCGCGAACCCGTGCGACTCCTCAATCTCGACGCAAGCCTTGTCAGCCGGCAGTCGCGAGTTGTGCGAACTGCGTCATGACCATCGCCGCACCTGCGAGCCGCTTTTCCGGCGTCGGCAGGTCGCGCGTCAGGAATACGCTCTGGTCCGGACGGATCTTCGCCATGGTGCCCTGCTTGGCAATGAAGCCGACCAATGCGGCGGGGTTCGGGAATTCCTTGTTGCGGAACTGCACGACCACGCCCTTCGGACCGGCTTCCAGCTTCTCGACATTGGCCTTGCGGCAAAGCGCCTTGATATAGACGACCTTGAGCAGGCTCTGGACTTCGGCCGGAAGCGGCCCGAAGCGGTCGATCATTTCCGCGCCGAAGGCATCGATGTCGCCGAGTTCGTTGAGCTCGCCGAGACGACGATAAAGGCCGAGGCGCAAATGCAGGTCCGGCACGTAATCGTCCGGGATCATCACCGAGGTGCCGACGGAGATCTGCGGCGACCAGCCGGTATCCGCCACCTCGTCCACGCCCTTCACTTCCGCAACCGCCTCCTCCAGCATCTGCTGGTAAAGCTCGAAGCCGACTTCCTTGATATGGCCGGACTGTTCCTCGCCCAGCAGGTTGCCCGCGCCGCGGATGTCGAGGTCATGGCTGGCAAGCTGGAAACCTGCGCCAAGCGTGTCGAGCGACTGCAGCACCTTGAGGCGCCGTTCGGCCGTCGTCGTCAGCACCTTGTTGACCGGCAGTGTCAGCAGAGCGAAGGCGCGGACCTTGGAACGCCCGACGCGACCGCGCAGCTGATAGAGCTGCGCCAGCCCGAACATGTCGGCGCGGTGCACGATCAGTGTATTGGCGGTCGGTACGTCGAGACCGGATTCGACGATGGTGGTCGACAGCAGCACATCGTACTTGCCGTCATAGAAGGCATTCATGATGTCTTCGAGTTCGCTCGCCGGCATCTGGCCATGGGCGATGGCGACCTTCAGTTCCGGCACGTCGGATTGCAGGAACGCCTGGATATCGGCAAGATCGGCAAGCCGCGGGCAAACATAGAAGCTCTGGCCGCCGCGATAATGCTCGCGCATCAGCGTCTCGCGGATGACGAGCGGATCGAAGGGCGAGATGAAAGTGCGGACCGCCATGCGGTCGACCGGTGGCGTGGTGATCAGCGAAAGCTCGCGCACGCCGGTCATGGCAAGCTGCAGGGTGCGCGGGATCGGCGTCGCAGACAGCGTCAGCACATGCACGTCTGACTTCAGTTCCTTCAGCCGTTCCTTGTGCTTGACGCCGAAGTGCTGTTCCTCATCGATGATCAGCAGGCCGAGATTGGCGAACTGAATGCCCGCGCCGAGCAGCGCATGGGTGCCGACCACGACATCGGTCTTTCCTTCGGCGACCTCCTTCTTGACGAGGTTAAGCTCCTTCGTGCCGACGAGACGGGATGCCTGCTGCACCCGGATCGGCAGTCCACGGAAGCGCTCGGAGAAGGTCTTGAAATGCTGGCGGGCAAGAAGCGTCGTGGGCACCACGACGGCGACCTGAATGCCGTTCATCGCGGCGACGAAAGCGGCGCGCAACGCCACCTCGGTCTTGCCGAAGCCGACGTCGCCGCAGACCAGCCGGTCCATCGGCCGGCCTGCACCGAGATCGCCGCGCACAGCTTCGATGGCGTTCAGCTGGTCTTCCGTCTCGTCATAGGGGAAACGGGCGGCAAATTCGTCGTAGAGGCCTTCCTGCGTCGTCAGCACCGGAGCGGTTCGTGTCATGCGTTCGGCGGCGACCCGGATCAGAGCGCCTGCCATGTCGAGCAGCCGCTTCTTGAGCTTGGCCTTGCGCATCTGCCATGCGCCGCCACCGAGCTTATCAAGCTGCGCGTCGCTTGCCTCGGACCCGTATCGCGACAGAAGATCGATGTTTTCGACCGGCAGGAACAGCTTGGCGTCGTCGGCATATTGCAGTTCAAGGCAGGCATGCGGAGCGCCGACGGCCTCGATGGTGCGAAGGCCGATGAAGCGGCCGATGCCGTGTTCGGCGTGAACGACGATCGAGCCCTCGTCGAGGCCCGCCACTTCCGAGATGAAATCGGCGGCCCGCTTACGCCGCTTGGAACGGCGCACCATGCGGTCGCCGAGAATATCCTGTTCGCCGACGACGACGAGATCACCGGCCTCGAAACCGCCTTCCAGGCTGAGAACGGCCGTTGCCGCCTCGCCCTTCTTCAAGCCATCGATGTCCTTGAGGGCCGCGATCTGCTTGAGATTGGCAAGCCCGTGTTCGGCAAGCACCTGCAGCAGGCGGTCGAGCGAGCCTTCCGACCAGCCCGTGATCAGCACCTTGGAGCCTGATGCCCGCTTGTCGGCGATGTATTTCACCGCCTGATCGAACACGTTGGTGCGCGTCTGCCCGTCGCTCTCTCCGGCCTCGACCGCATTCTTTGCCCATCGCGGACCCGGCCTTGCCGGTATCTCGATTACCCGGCGGGATTCGCCGTCGTGTTCGGCAAAGGGCGTCAACCGCAGCGGTTCGTGAGCATCCAGCGTGCGGGCGAATTCGCCGGCGCCGAGATAGAGCCTTTCGGGCGGTACGGGCTTGTAGGGCGTGCCCTGTCCCAGATGCCCCTTGCCGGGCGTGCCGGAATTCAGCCGCGCCTCGTAATAGTCGCGGATCAGCTTGGCGCGCTCTTCCGCCGCTTCCTTCACCGTATGGTCCGTGACGATGCGGAAGCCGCGGAGATAGTCGAACACCGTTTCCAGATGATCGTGGAACAGCGGTAGCCAGTGTTCCATGCCGGCGTAGCGGCGTCCCTCGGACACGGCCGAATAAAGCGCGTCGTCGCGGGTGGCCGCGCCGAACAGCGAAAGGTAGTTCTTGCGGAAACGGCTGATGCTTTCCGGCGTCAGCGTCACCTCGCTCATCGGGTTGAGGTCGAGGGAGCGCGCCTGCCCCGTGGTGCGCTGGCTGGCCGGATCGAAGAAGCGGATGCTTTCCAGTGTATCGCCGAAGAAATCGAGGCGGACCGGCTCTTCCGGACCGGGCACGAAGACGTCGAGAATGCCGCCGCGGACGGCGAATTCGCCGACCTCGCGCACGGTCGGCACCCGGTCGAAGCCGTTGCGCTCGAGCCTTGCGGCAATGTCGTCCATCCGCACCTGATTGCCGGGTCTGGCCGAAAAGGCCAGATGCTCTATCACATCCGCTGGCGCAAGCTTTTGCAGCATGGCGTTGACGGTGACCAGGACGATGGCCGGATGCGGTTTCTTCGAATGGGCAATCAGCCCGGACAATGCGGCGAGACGTCGGGCCGAGACATCGGCCGATGGCGATACGCGGTCATAGGGAAGGCAGTCCCAGGCGGGCAGCGTCAGAACCGGAATGTCCGGCGCGGCAAAGCCGAGCATCTGCTCGATATCGGCCATGCGCTGGCCGTCCGACAGCACGTAGGCGACCGGCTGCCCCTGCCGCGCGATCTCGGCGATCAGGAACGCGACCATGCCATCCGGCACATGCGAGATCGTCAGTCTGGATTTGGTCGCGGCGATCGTCTTGGCATCGAGAAGCGAGATCATTCCGGGCGTCCGGCAGTGTCCATGGTGACGGGCGAGAAATCGGGGCGACAGGCCATGATGCGCTCGAAGAGCGGGGTCTTCAGATGATCCGGTACGGGAGCCGCTTCCGTGATCCACTTGATCAGGTCCTGATCTTCCTCGGCCATGATGCGCTCCAGCTCGTCAAGCGTCGCCTCGTCCATCGTGCCGATTTCCGCTTCCGCGAACTGTCCGAGCATCAGGTCCATCTCGCGAATGCCCCGATGCCAGCAGCGAAACAGAATACGCCGGCGGCGCGGATCGAGATCGGCACTGCTGAGGATCAATCCTGTCATGTCGAAACACCTTCCTGTTGATGCGCCTCTATAGCCGCTCGATCGGGAAATGTCAGCCTTGCCAAGGTGGTAATTCTCGGGCCATTTTGGCGCCCATCATGCGGCCGACTATTCTCGATCCCCTGTTCTCCTCCGTTGCCTCGCTTTCCGGCGTTGGGCCCAAGCTTGCGCAATTGCTGGCGAGCCTGCTTGGCAGGGAGGATGCCGAGGACGCGCGCGTCGTGGATCTGCTGTTCCTTGCGCCCCATCGGCTGATCGACCGCCGCAACCAGCCGGGCATCGCGCTTGCGCCGCAAGGCGCGATCATCACCGTCACTGGCCGCGTCGATCGCCACCAGCCGCCACCGCCCGGCAAGTCGAACATGCCTTATCGCGTGTTCCTGCACGATCCGACAGGCGAACTGGCGCTGACCTTCTTCCGCGCCAAGGGCAACTGGCTGGAAAAGGCACTGCCGATCGATGAGGAGGTCATCGTCTCCGGCAAGATCGACTGGTTCAACGGCCGTCCCTCCATGGTGCATCCCGATGTGATGATGAAGGCGAGCGAGGCGGAAAACCTGCCGCTCGTCGAGCCGGTCTATCCTCTGACGGCCGGCCTGTCGCCGAAAGTGCTGCGCAAGGCGGTAGAGCATGCGCTGGAGCGCGTTCCGGACCTGCCGGAATGGGCGGATCCCGCCTTGACCGTCAAGCAGTCCTTCCCGACGCCGAGGGAAAGCTTCCGCCAGTTGCATCATCCGCGCGATGAGGCCGACGTCGATCCACAGGCACCCGCCCGTCGCCGGCTTGCCTATGACGAGTTCCTCGCAGGCCAGGTATCGCTCGCGCTCGTCCGCCAGCGCCTGCGCAAGGTACCCGGCACGCCGGTCCGCCCAAGCGGAGAACTGTCGTCGAAGATCTTGTCCTCCCTGCCCTTTTCTCCGACCCGCAGCCAGACGGAAGCCATAGCCGATGTCCTCAAGGACATGGGGTCCGATACCCGCATGCTGCGCCTGCTGCAGGGTGATGTCGGCGCCGGCAAGACGCTGGTTGCCCTGCTTGCCATGGCGGCCGTGGTCGAGAGCGGCGGACAGGCGGTTCTGATGGCCCCGACGGAAATCCTCGCGCGCCAGCATTATGCGACAATCTCGAAATTCGGCGCGGCCGCTGGTCTGCGCATTGAGGTTCTGACTGGCCGCACCAAGGGCCGCGAGCGCGATGCGATCACCGAACGCATCGCCTCGGGCGAAGCCCAGATCGTCATCGGCACCCATGCGCTCTTTCAGGACACGGTCAGCTACAAGAACCTCATGCTGGCGGTCGTGGACGAACAGCATCGCTTCGGCGTGCACCAGCGCCTGCGGCTGACCGCCAAGGGCATCTCGCCCCATATGCTGGTAATGACGGCAACGCCGATCCCGCGCACACTGGTGCTGGCCGCCTTCGGCGATATGGATGTGTCCAAGCTCACGGAAAAACCCGCTGGCCGCAAGCCCATCCAGACGGTGACCGTATCAAGCGAACGCACGGGCGAGATCATCGACCGGCTGCGCGCCGCCATTGCCGATGGCAAGAAAGCCTACTGGATCTGCCCGCTGGTCGAGGAATCGGATGTCTCCGACCTGATGTCGGCCGAGGAGCGCCATGCGGTCCTGTCGAAAGCCATCTGCGCGCCCATCGGCCTCGTCCATGGCCGCATGAGTGGCCCGGAAAAAGATGCGGCCATGCTCGCCTTCAAGTCGGGCGAGACCCGCCTGCTGGTTGCCACCACGGTCGTAGAGGTGGGCGTCGATGTTCCCGATGCGACGATCATGGTGATCGAGCATGCCGAGCGTTTCGGCCTGGCGCAGCTGCATCAGCTTCGCGGCCGTGTCGGCCGCGGCGACGAGGCATCGACCTGCATCCTGCTCTACAAGGGACCTCTCTCGGAAAACGGCCGCGCCCGCCTTTCCGTGCTGCGTGATAGCGAGGACGGATTCCTGATTGCGGAAGAGGACCTGAAGCTGCGCGGTGAAGGCGAGTTGCTTGGTACCCGCCAGTCCGGAACGCCCGGCTTCCGCATCGCCAGCCTCGAAGCCCATGCCGATCTTCTGGAGATCGCCCGCAGGGACGCGAGTTATCTTCTGGAACGCGATCCCGATCTGGAAAGCCCGCGCGGTCAGGCAATCCGGGTACTCCTCTACCTCCATCGCAGGGATGAGGCTATCCGATTCCTTCGGGCGGGATGACTGCATTACGTCTTTGTGGCTACTCGATTCCCGTCCGCGCTTTTGCTTTTATTTTTTCAGGCGTTCCGGCTGGGAGATTGTGTCGCCATGGAAAAGGTGAAGGCCGCGAGTGCTGTCGCGGGCGTTATTGCAGCGATTGCTGCCGTTGCATCAGTCGTTATCGACTACACGGCCATTTTCTCCAACAACAACACCGGTAGTGAATATCGTATCAGTACAGCGGGGAGTGATAGTCCCGTTGTCGTCGGGGCCGGCGGCGATGTGAACATCGGTAGCAAATGAGATGAGGCGCAGGGTATCCCTTCAGGTTTGCGTGATCGCACTTGCGCCTTTCTCCCTGCCCGGCATCGTGGAGGCGCAATCTCCGGAAACGAAAGGCAGCTGCAGTCCTGTCATCGACCGGACCGGCGGAAACGTCACGGTGAAGTGCGGCAAGGCCGATGTCGAGGTAGAGTTCCTGATTGGCGTCCTCAAGCAGGAGTGTGAAACATTCTCCGAACAGATGGAACGTTGGGGAAAAGATATCGAGGAGTGGCGGGGGCAGATTCGCATCGCCCTTTTCCCGCGCTTCAGTAACGCCATCGTTGCCGATATTCGTGACAACAAGGCCACGATCTATGAATACGACAAAGTCGATTTCATCAAGATCTACCGGACCGCGGTGGACATCGATAACCTCTACAACATCGCCTACTCGTATCGCGACGAGATTGCCAGAATGGACATCTACATCAGCAGTCCGGAGATGAAATATCTCCGTGCGGTGGGAACCGTCTGCGCCTGGGGCGGGGTCGTTATAGATGTCGAAACGTGGCGAAAGACCTATATCAGGGGTTGAATTCCGTCGCCCCGGGAGTGATCTGTGGAACGGCCGGTGTTGGCTTGTAGTCCGGTATCACGAGACCACCCGAAATCAGCAGCTTGGCCCCCTCTTCCGGCGACATGTCCAGCATCTTGATCCGGTCGCGTGGCACAAACATCAGGAAGCCGGCAGTCGGCACGGGCGTCGGCGGCAGGAATACGGCGACCATCTCCACGCCGTCCTCGTTCAGCTTCGCGGCGATTTCCCCCTGGGCATCGGTTGCAATGAACACGAGCGCCCACATGCCCGGGCTCGGAAACTCGATCAGGCCGACCTTCTTGAAGGAGGAGGACTGATCCTTCAGTACGCTTTCGAAGATCTGCTTGACGCTCTTGTAGACCGTGCGGACCAAGGGTGTGCGGTGGAAGATCTGCTCCCCGAAATCGACGATCGACCGGCCGATCAGGTTCTTGCCGAGAAAGCCGATCAGCGTGATGGCGACCAGCGCGATCAGCAGGCCAAGCCCCGGCACCGCGAATTTCAGGTAGCTTTCGGGATTGTAGCGCTCGGGGATATACGGCTTCACCCAGCTGTCGGCCCAGTGAATGAAGGTCCATGTCAGCCAGATGGTAATCGTCACCGGCGCGCAGATGATGAGGCCGGTCAGGAAGTTGTTTCTGAGCCGCGTTGCGACGGATATACGGTCGGAAGTCTCGTTCATCGCTCGCTTGCGTCTATGTTGCGTCGCCGTAAAACCCCGGATGGAAGGCGACAATGCCGGAGGGTACCGGACCATGCAAGGGCAATGCCGGTAAATATTCCGGCGCGCACCTTCACTTTCGTGGGCGAACAGGCATGCCGGCAAAGGCAGCAGCGGTGACGGCCCCTATCGCGGTTTCGTCACCTTCCGCCTCGCCTCGGATGATCACTCCACCGTGACCGACTTGGCGAGGTTACGCGGCTGGTCGACGTCAGTGCCCATGAAGACCGCCGTGTGGTAGGCAAGCAGCTGGATCGGCAGCGCGAACACCATCGGCGAGATGATCTCCGCGACGTTGGGTAGCACAATGGTCGCCATGGTTTCGAGCTTAGAGGCGGCAGCCCCCTTCTCGTCGGTGATGAAGATAATGCGGCCGCCACGGGCCGCCACTTCCTGCATGTTCGACACCGTCTTTTCGAAGAAGCGGTCGTAAGGCGCAATCACGATCACCGGCATGTTTTCGTCGATCAGCGCGATCGGGCCATGCTTGAGTTCGCCGGCCGCATAGCCTTCGGCGTGGATGTAGGAGATTTCCTTGAGCTTCAACGCGCCTTCCATGGCAAGCGGGAAACTCGTGCCGCGGCCGAGATAAAGCACGTCCTTGAACTTCGACAGGTCGCGGGCGAGGCTTTCCATCTGCGGCTGGATGCTGTTCAGCACCTGGCTCATGATGCGCGGCATCTCCGCGAGGCTCTTGACCAGTTGCTTCTCTTCCTCGGGCGATACCGTGCCGCGCGCCTTGCCGGCGGCGATCGCAAGCGAGGCGAGCACGGCGAGCTGGCAGGTGAAGGCCTTGGTGGAGGCAACGCCGATTTCCGGGCCGGCGAGAATCGGGAAGATCGCATCGGATTCCCGGGCGATGGTCGATTCCTTGACGTTGACGATCGCGCCGATCTTCAGGCCTTGCTCATGGCAGTAGCGCAGCGAAGCCAGCGTATCCGCGGTCTCGCCGGACTGCGAGATGAACAGCGCTGCCTGATCCTTGTAGAGCGGCATCTCGCGGTAACGGAATTCGGAGGCGACATCGATCTCGACCGGCAACCGGGCATAACGCTCGAACCAGTACTTGCCGACGAGGCCGGAGAGATAGGCCGTGCCGCAGGCCGAAACGGCTAGCCCGCGCAGCGACTTGAAGTCGATGGCCGCATCGACTGCCTTCACGGTGTGGCCGTTGAAATCGACATAGTTCGAAAGTGCGTGGGAGATCACTTCCGGCTGTTCGTAGATCTCCTTTTCCATGAAGTGGCGGTGGTTGCCCTTGTCGACGACGAAGGCGGTCGCCTGGGAAATCTGGTGCGGACGCTCGACCGGATTGCCGGCGAAATCGATGATCTCGGCGCTATCCCTGTGCAGGATCGCGCAGTCGCCATCGACCAGATAGGCGATCTCGTTGGTGAACGGAGCAAGCGCGATGGCATCCGAGCCGAGGAACATTTCGCCCTTGCCGAAGCCGATCGCAAGCGGAGGCCCGAAGCGGGCGGCCATGATGGTATCGGGATCGTCGGCGAACATCACCACCAGCGCGTAGGCGCCGGTGACGTGGTTCAGCATGGCGAGCATCGCCGCGCGGTTGTCGAGACCCTGCCGGCGATACTTCGCGATCAGCTGGGCAACGACTTCCGTGTCGGTCTGGGTGGTGAACACCGCACCGCCGGCGATCAGTTCGTCCTTGAGCTCGGAGAAATTCTCGATGATGCCGTTATGCACGACGGCGACGCCATCGACGAAATGCGGGTGGGCATTGGTCTCGTTCGGCACGCCATGGGTTGCCCAGCGGGTGTGGGCGATGCCGATGCTGCCGGCGAGCGGTTCGCCGTCGAGCTTCTTTTCGAGGTTGAAAAGCTTGCCCTCGGCCCGCCGGCGATCCATCACGCCCTTTTCGATCGTGGCGACGCCTGCGGAATCGTAGCCGCGATATTCGAGCCGCTTCAGCGCATCGACCAGGCGCTCCGCAACCGGCTGGTTACCGACAATACCGACAATACCGCACATAGATTTCTCCGTCTGGGTGAACTCGTGCGCCAGTCCTATCGCTTTTCGCGATTTCCGCAATCGGACCGGCGGTCACATTCGGTTTCGCTGCGTTACGCAAGCGCAGCATTCAGGATTTGCTGCTGCGAGCGGCCTTCAGCGCCTGATTACGCTCGCGGATCGCCTTGGCGCGTTCCGGCTTGATTTCCTGCCGGGCACGACCGAGCGCCAGAGCGTCGGCGGGAACATCCTGCGTAATGACGCTGCCCGAGGCCACGAACGCACCGTCTCCAACGGATACGGGAGCCACCAGCGCCGAGTTGGAGCCGATGAAGGCGCGTTCCCCGATATGGGTTTCGTGCTTGTTGATGCCGTCGTAATTGCAGGTGATCGTTCCGGCGCCGATATTGGCGTCGGCGCCGATCGTCGCGTCGCCGATATAGGTCAGATGGTTGACCTTGGCGCCCTTGCCGATCTCGGCCTTCTTCACTTCGCAGAAATTGCCGACCTTGGAGCCTTCCGCCAGATTGGCGCCCGGCCGCAGGCGCGCAAACGGACCGACGGTGGCGCCTTCCGCCACCTGGGCGCCTTCGATGTGCGAAAAGGCATGGATCACGGCCCCACCCTGGATCACCACGCCGGGGCCGAAGACGACGTTGGGCTCGATCAGCGCATCCTGCCCGATCACCGTGTCGTGGGAGAGGAAAACGGTTTCCGGCGCGATCATCGAAACGCCTGAAATCATCAGTTCGTGACGGCGACGATCCTGCCACAGCCGTTCGATGGCCGCGAGTTCCGCGCGATTGTTGCAGCCGGTCAGTTCCGCTTCCGGCGCATCGACCGCGCCCGCGCGACCGCCGAGCGAGCGGGCGATTTCGACGAGGTCGGTCAGGTAGTACTCGCCCTTGACGTTGGCGTTACCGATGCGTGAGAGCAGGTCCAGCGCCTTGCGACCGTCGATCGCCATCAGGCCGCTGTTGCACCAGGTGACGGCGCGCTCTTCGTCGCTCGCATCCTTCTCCTCGCGGATCGCGACGAGTTCGCCATTTTCGACGAGCAGACGTCCGTAGCCGGTCGGCTTTTCGGTGTGGAAGCCGATGACGGCGATGTCGTTGCCCCTCGCCAGCGCTTCGCGCGCCGCAATCAGCGGTCCAGCGGTGATCAGCGGCACATCGCCATAGGCGACGAGGATTTCATCATAGCCGCGGGCAATCGCCTCGCGCGCCGCGAGCACCGCATGACCGGTGCCGAGCCGTTCCGTCTGTACGAAGGGAGTGACCTCGAGACCTTCGATGCTGGCGGCTTTTGTGACCTTGTCGGCGTCACGGCCGACCACAAGGGCGACATCCGATATGCCCGAAGTCGCGATGGTGGCCATCACATGGGCGATCATCGGCCGGCCGGCGACCGGATGCAGCACCTTCGACATCGAGGACTTCATGCGGGTGCTTTCGCCTGCGGCGAGAATGACGGCGAGACAGCTGCGGCTCATGATTGCTCCGGCGTGGTTCCGATTCAGGAAATTGTTGTTCGGCCCGGTACATAGCAGCAACGCTTCACCGGAACAAAGAACAAAAAGGGCGCCGCGGGACGGCGCCCTTTTCAAAAATCATTGCGGCCTGAAATTATTGCGGCAGCTTGTCGTCTACGCCTTCGACGTAGAAGTTCATGCCGAGCAGCGTGCCGTCGTCAGCCTTCTCGCCTTCCTTCAGCCACGCCGAGCCGTCCTGCTTGTTGACCGGACCGGTGAACGGATGCAGTTCGCCCGACTTGATCTTGGCTTCGGTCGCTTCGGCAAGCGCCTTCACGTCGTCAGGCATGTTGGTGTAGGGCGCCATGGTCAGGATGCCGTCCTTCAGGCCGTCCCAGCTCTGCTGCGACTTCCAGGTGCCGTCGAGCAGTGCCTGCGTGCGCTTGATGTAATAGGCGCCCCAGGTGTCCTTGATCGCGGTCAGCTGGGTGTTCGGGCCGGCGGCGATCATGTCGGAAGCCTGACCGAAGGCCTTGATGCCGCGTTCCTGCGCAACCTGCATCGGAGCGGTGGTGTCGGTGTGCTGGGTCAGGATATCGACGCCCTGGTCGATGAGAGCCTTGGCGGCGTCCGCTTCCTTGCCCGGGTCGAACCAAGTGTTGGCCCAGATGACCTTCATCTTGAAGTTCGGGTTGACCGACTTCGCGCCGAGTTCGAACGCGTTGATGCCCATCACGACTTCCGGGATCGGGAAGGAGGCGATGTAGCCTGCGAGGCCCTTTTCGGACATCTTGCCAGCGATGACGCCTTGGATGTAGCGGCCTTCATAGAAGCGCGAGTTGTAGGTCGCGACATTGTCAGCAGCCTTGAAGCCGGTTGCATGCTCGAACTTCACGTCGGGGAACTTGGCGGCAACCTTGATGGTCGCGTCCATGAAGCCGAAGGACGTGGTGAAGATCAGCTTGCAGTCCGAACGGGCGAGACGCTCGATCGCGCGTTCGGCGTCAGGGCCTTCCGGCACGCTTTCGAGGAAGGGCGTGTCGATCTTGTCGCCGAAGTGAGCCTGCAGCTCCTGCCGGGCGATGTCATGGGCCTGCGTCCAGCCGCCATCGGTCTTGGTGCCGACATAGACGAAGCAGACCTTGGTCTTGTCTTCTGCTGCGGCAGTGCCGGCGAGACCGCCGAGCGCGGCCGTCGTTGCAGCCAGTGCCAAAAACAGTTTCTTCATGATAACCCCTATCCTGGTTTGTTGATTTTGTTGAGCTTTATCTATCCGGCACGAAGGGTTTTCCCAGCGAGGCCGGTGTGTTGATCAGCGTCGTGCGCCGATTATGGGAAATTATGATCAGGACGACAATGGTTGCGGCATAGGGCAGCGCAGAGAGAAACTGCGAGGGTAAACCAATGCCGAATGCCTGCGCATGCAATTGCCCGATCGTAACGGCGCCGAACAGGTAGCCGCCGGCAAGCACCCGCCACGGACGCCACGATGCGAAGACCACCAGCGCCAGCGCGATCCAGCCGCGTCCCGCGGACATGTTCTCCACCCATTGCGGCGTGTAGACGAGCGACAGCTGCGCGCCCGCCAGACCCGCGCAGGCGCCGCCGAACATCACCGCGAGATAACGGGTGCGGATTACATGGATACCGAGCGTATGCGCCGAGGCATGATTGTCGCCGATAGCCCGCAGCTTCAGCCCTGCCCGCGATGCAAACAGGAACCAGTTGACCCCGATGACCAGAAGGATCGACAGGTAGAAGATCAGATCCTGCTTGAAAAGCAGCGGCCCGAGAAAGGGAATGTCGGAAAGCAGCGGAATGGTGATCGGCTGCAGCTTGATGCCCGGCACGCCGACGAAGCTCTCGCCCAGCATGCCCGATACGCCGAGGCCGAGAATGGTCAGTGCAAGACCGGTCGCAACCTGATTGGCGACCAGCGTCAGCGTCAGGAAGCCGAAGAGCAGCGAAAAGGCGGCGCCCGAAGCGATGCCGGCAAGGATGCCGAGAAACGGCGAGCCGGTCATGTGGGCGGCTGCGAAAGCACAGACAGCACCGATGATCATCATGCCCTCGACCCCGAGATTGAGGACGCCGGAGCGTTCGGTCACCAGTTCGCCGAGCGCGGCGATGACCAGCGGCGTGGAGGCGGTGATGACGGTGAGGAGGATGGCTTCCAGGATCATCATGCACCTTTGCCGAGCGCGGACCGGACCTTGGAGGTCACGATCCGGATCTTGTAGTGGATCAGCGTGTCGCAGGAGAGCACGAAGAACAGCAGCAGTCCCTGAAAGACGCGGGTCACCTTGTCGGACACCCCGATGGAAAGCTGCGCCGCCTCGCCGCCGAGATAGGTCAGCGCCAGCACGAGGCCGGCAGCGATGATGCCGAGCGGATTGAGCCTGCCGAGAAAGGCGACGATGATTGCCGTGAAACCGTAACCCGGAGAAATCGACGGCTGCAGATGGCCGATGGAACCCGAGACCTCGGAAATCCCGGCAAGTCCGGCAAAGGCGCCCGAAAGCAGCATCGAGAACCACACCATGCCGCGCGACGAGAACCCGGCGAATCGTCCTGCCCGTTCCGACTGCCCAAGCACCACCACCTGAAAACCCTTCAGCGTGTAGCGCATCATGAACCAGATGCCGACGGCGGCGATGATGGCGAAGGCAAAGCCCCAGTGGGCACGGCCGGACGCCAGCATCTCAGGCAGGACGCCTTCCGTCACGAAGCTCCGGCTCTGGGGGAAGTTGTAGCCCTGCGGGTCGCGCCATGCGCCGCGCACCAGCCAGTCGAGGAAAAGCTGCGCGATATAGACCAGCATCAGGCTGGTCAGGATCTCGTTGGTGTTGAACCGGGTTTTGAGCAGCGCCGGAATGGCCGCGTAAAGCGCGCCGCCAAGAGCTCCCATCACCATCATCAGCGGCAGGAGCAGCGGCGAATGCCATTCGTAGAAGACGACCGGCAGGAACGAACCGGTGATCGCGCCGATGGTGAATTGGCCCTCCGCGCCGATATTCCAGTTGTTCGAGCGATAACAGATCGATAGCCCCACCGCGATCAGGATCAGCGGTCCGGCCTTGATCGCAAGCTCGTGCAGCGACCACACCTCGAGCAGCGGCTCGATGAAGAAGCTGTAGAGCGCCGAGACCGGGTCCTTGCCAAGCAGCGCGAACATCACGCCACCGAAAAACACCGTCAGCGCCAGCGCCAGCAGCGGTGAGACGATGGCGAACAGGCCCGACATGCGGGCGCGCTTTTCGAGTTCAATGCGCATCGGCAGTCTCCAGCCCGTGCATGCCGCCCATCAGCAGGCCGATCTTCTCGCGTGTCATCGTCGCGGCCGGATAGGCCTCGGACAACTTGCCCTCGGAAATCGCGGCAATGCTCGTCGCCACTTCGAAGATCTCGTCGAGATCCTGGCTGATCACCACCACGGCGGAGCCCGAACGGGCCAGATTGACGAGCGCCTGCCGGATACGGCTTGCGGCCCCTGCGTCCACGCCCCAAGTCGGCTGGTTCACCACCAGCACGGCAGGCTGCCGGTCAAGCTCGCGCCCGACGACGAATTTCTGCAGGTTGCCGCCGGAAAGCGAACCGGCGGCCGGATCGTCGCCGCTCTTTCGCACGTCCATCGTCTCTGAAATCCGCTGCGCCGCCTTGCGAATGGTATCGTATCGAATGAGCTTGAGCGCCCCGCCGGCAAGAAATGCCTTGGCGTCGGAACGGTTGCGCGCAAGCAGCAGGTTGTCGGACAGCGAAAGGGCCGGAACCGCCGCATGGCCGTGCCGCTCTTCCGGAACGAATCCGGCGCCCATCAGCCTGCGGGCCGAGATGCCGAGGCGACCCACCGCCCGGTCGCGAATACGGACCGATTCATTGTCCTCGACCGCATATTCGCCCGAAAGCGCGTCGAAAAGCTCTCCCTGGCCGTTACCCGCGACACCCGCGATCGCCAGAACTTCGCCGGCCTTCACGCGCAGCGACACGTCCTTGAGCGACATGGCGAACGGCGTGCGCGCGCTGACCGAGAGATGGCGCGTTTCCAAAAGCACGTCGCCGGTAGAGACGTCGTCGTCGCGATGTACGCCGGCGACCTCTGCTCCCACCATCATGCGGGCGAGCGAGGCCGGCGTCTCCGAACGCGGATCGCACTGGCCCGTGACCTTGCCATGGCGCAGAACCGTGGCGCGATCACAGATGCGCTGAACCTCTTCCAGCCTGTGGCTGATATAGAGAACCGAACGCCCTTCTGCTTTCAGCTTGAACAGCGTTTCGAACAACCGGTCGGCTTCCTGCGGCGTCAGAACCGAGGTCGGTTCATCGAGAATGATCAGCCGAGGGTTTTGCAGGAGCGCGCGCACGATCTCGATGCGCTGGCGTTCGCCCACCGAAAGATCGGCCACATGCGCATCGGGATCGAGCGGCAGGCCATAAGCCTTCGAAAGCTCCGCGGCCTTCTTCGAGATTTCGGAGATCGACACGGCTTCATCGAGCGCAAGCGCGATGTTTTCCGCGACCGTCAGCGCTTCGAACAGCGAGAAATGCTGAAAAACCATGCCGATGCCGAGCTTGCGGGCGGCGGCCGGTGACGGAATGGAGACCTGTCCGCCCTGCCACGAAATCGTGCCGGCGGATGGCGCGAGAATTCCGAACAGCATTTTGACGAGTGTGGACTTGCCAGCGCCGTTTTCACCGAGCAGCGCATGGATCTCTCCATGGCCGATATCGAGGTCGATGCCGTTGCAGGCGGTGAAACTGCCGAACAGCTTCGTAAGCCCTTGCACGGCAAGAAGCGAATCAGCCGCCTTCATGTCGGTATTCGACACTTGTCCCCCTCGGTCATTGTGCCCCGGATCTTGTCCCATGTCCGGATCGATATCGTCATATTGATAACGCGTTTGCGGCGTCCGGCAACTGACATCGCTGACTTTTTACGGCTTTTTGCACTGCATTATCGATGCTTGATGCCGCGACTTCCGAGGGAGGGGAAAAACTGCAGCACGCCGCCGATGCAATAGAGATAGAGGCCAGAAGCGGAAAAGGCGACCTTGAGCCAGAGCGGTGTGTGGAAATGCAGGAGAAGCGCGTAGATGCCGAGCGCACTCCAGAGCAGGAACATCCCGAGATTGAGCGGCCGCAGCCGTTCCACTCGCACCGGGTGCAGGAAGTGGATCGGCAGGAAGGTCAGGATGACGGAGAGTGTTACGATGATAAGCGCCGTATTGGCGTCTGCATCGATGACGAAGAGCGTGAAGACAAGCATGTTCCAGACGACCGGGAAGCCCGAAAAGAAATACTCGTCCGTCTTCATGCCCGTATCGGCGTAGTAGATCGCACTTGAAACCACGATCATGCCGGCTGCGACGAAGGACCATGGCTCGCCGATCATGCCGCTCTGATAGAGCGCGAAGGCCGGCAGGAGCACATAGGTCACGTAGTCGATGATATTGTCCAGCGTATCGCCGGACCAGTTCGGCAGCACTTCCTTGACCCGCACCTTGCGGGCGATCGGCCCGTCGATACCATCGACGAGAAGCGCAAGGCCCAGCCACCAGAACATGTCGACGAAGCGGAGTTCCGCAGCGGCGACGACGCCGAGGAATGCAAGGAAGGAGCCCGAGGCTGTCAGGATGTGAACGGAGAAGGCCCGGATTTCCGCATAAGGAACCCGCCGGTAATTGAAAATTTTCATGTTCGCCGTGTCGCCCCCTTCAGACTGCGCATCGGTATCTAATGAAATCAGCGGTTTTGCAACCGGGAGCGCGCTACGTCCTGTGTTTTGTCAATTTATCCCGTCTCCCGGAAAGCTCAGCCATGTGCCAAATCGGCCCATGGATTTCGCCGCCGCCTCGGACTAAAATGCACGACGGAAGAATTGGATGCATGACATGACACATTTCGATATCGCCGTGGTTGGCGGAGGCTTGGCCGGTTCCGTTGCTGCAATCGCTCTCGCGCGGGCCGGCAGGAACGTTGCCCTGATCGCCCCGAAGGTGGCGGCGAACGATGGTCGCACGACCGCGCTGATGGACCAGTCGATCCGCATGATGGAGCGGCTGGGCCTCTGGGAGGCGATCCGGCCGCATGCCGCTGCCCTCTCGACCATGCAGATCATCGATGGCACGAAGCGCCTCCTGCGCGCGCCGACCGTTGCCTTCCGAAGCGCGGAAATCGGGCTTGACGCCTTCGGCTACAATATCCCGAACAGTGCGCTGAATGACATTCTGGGCAAGGCCGTTGAAGCCGAGACTCGGATCACGGTCTTCGACGCAGTCGCAGAAGATATCGCGTTGGGTGGCGACAAGGTCAGGGTCACGCTTTCGGGCGGTGAGGAACTGGAGGCGGATTTCGTCATCGGTGCCGATGGCCGCAAGTCGAAGACCCGCGAAACCGCTGGTGTCGGCGTCCGCACATGGTCCTATCCGCAGACGGCGGTGGTGCTGAACTTCGCCCACACTCTGCCGCACCAGAACATATCCACCGAATTCCATGGAGAGAGCGGGCCGTTTACGCAGGTTCCCCTGCCCGGCCAGCGTTCGAGCCTCGTCTGGGTGGTAGAGCCGAAGGAAGCCGAGCGTCTGCTGGGGCTCTCCCTTGCAGAGCTTTCCGAGGCCGTCGAAACCCGCATGCAGTCCATGCTCGGCAAGGTCACGGTCGAGGACGGCGTTCAGGCCTGGCCGCTGTCGGGCATGACCGCCAATCGGTATGGCAAGGGTCGTGCCGCGTTCATCGGCGAAGCAGGCCATGCCTTCCCGCCGATCGGCGCGCAGGGCCTGAACCTCAGCCTCCGCGATATCGCCACGCTCGAGGATATCCTGACGGACCGTTCGGGCGGCCGCATCGATGCCCGCGCCGGTGATCGCTTCGACGGTCGCCGCAAGCTCGATGTCCTGTCGCGCACGGCAAGCGTCGATCTCTTGAACCGCTCGCTTTTGTCCGGGCTTCTGCCGGTGCAGATGCTGCGCGCCACCGGCCTGCAGATCCTGGCAAGCTTCGCGCCGCTCAGAAATCTGGTGATGCACGAAGGCGTGGCGCCCGGCCACAGCCTCAGCGCCTTCCCCAGGTTTCTAAGGGAAAAGATCCGGCGGTAGCGCGCCGGATTTGATCGCGTAGAGCAGGCCGGAAACCGAAAGCACGGAAATAAGCGTGGTGATCAGGATCGTCGCCGAGGCGCGCTCCTGCCAAACGCCATATTGCTGGCCGATGACGAAGACATTGGTTGCCGTCGGCAGCGATGCCAGCAGCACGGCGGTATAGACCCACAGCGGATCGAAATTGCCGGCAAGGCTTAGCACCACATAAACAAGCAGCGGATGGAGCACGAGCTTGATCGGCACGATGTAGCCGAGCTCGACTGGAATACGCTTCAACGGCCGCAGCGCCAGCGTCACGCCCATGGCAAACAGCGCGCAGGGAGCGGCCGCCTGCGCCAGATAGTCGATCAGCCTTTGCAGGGCGACCGGTGGTTCGAACGACAATGCTGCCGCGAGAAAACCGACGGCCGTCGCGATGATGAAGGGGTGGTAGGCGATCTTCTTCGCCACATCGAGCGCCACCCGCCCCGGCCGTCGTTCCTCTCCGCCGGCAAAGGCCATCAGCGCGGGAGCCGCGGTGAAGTGGGCGGCATTCTCGAAGCAGAAGATCAGCGCCACCGGCACCGCCGCCGCCTCCCCGAAGGCAAGCAGGGCAAGACCGGGCCCCATGTAGCCGATATTGCCATAGGCGCCGGCGAGCGCCTGCATCGTGCAGTCCGCGATGGAATTGCCGCGTATCAGTCGACCGATCAGGAAAACCAGCAGGAAGATCCCGTATGTCGCGGCCATCGCGGCGGCGATGAAATCGATGCGGGTCAGTTCCGAAAGCGGGGTGCGCGATACGACCTTGAAGAACAGCGCCGGCAGCGAAACATAGATGACGAAGAAGTTCAGCCAGCCGAGCGCGCCGGCTTCATGCTTCGACAGCTTTCCCGAAATATAGCCAATCAGGATCAGCCCGAAGAAGGGCAGAACCAGCGCAATGATATCCCCCATGGCCGCCTCTCCTCCAGATTCCGGCCGGTCGCATGCGACCTATATAGCAAATCCAGCAAAAGTGGGAACCGGTTTTGCGTCCGGAGTTACGTGAAAACAAAGAGATAGAGCATTTCCGGCGAAACTGTTTTCGCCGGAAATGCTCTATCTTTCCGCTTAGCCGATTTGGGAGAGGATTGGAAAGGTCTGCTGGAACCAGATCGCCAGATTGGAGACGAAGCCGAACATGAAAGCGAGGCCCGTCAACACGAGCAGCGCCCCCATCGCCTTTTCGACGAGACCGAGATGGCGGCGGAAACGGGCAAGAAAGCGCATGAACGCGCCGGAGAACGCAGCCGCGATCCAGAACGGCACGGCAAGGCCAAGCGAGTAGATGGCGAGCAGGAATGCCCCCTCGCCCACGGTATCGCGGGACGCTGCAACGCCGAGGATCGCGCCGAGCACCGGTCCGATGCAGGGCGTCCAGCCAAAGGCGAAGGCAAGGCCCATGATATAGGCGCCTGAAAGCGTCGCCGGCTTGCCGCCGCTTGAAAAGCGCATTTCGCTCGAAAGGAACCCTATCCGGAAAAGACCGAGGAAGTTGAGGCCCATGACGATGATGATCACGCCGCCGATCTTAGACAGCAGGTCGAGATGCTGCCGCAGCATCGTGCCGATGGTGGACGCCCCCGCCCCGAGCGCGACGAACACGGTCGCGAATCCGAGCGTGAAGACGAAGGCGGAGAGCATCACTGCGCGGCGTGCGCGGGCATCGCCTTCGGCCGTCGCGCCGGTCCTGAACTGATCGACCGAAATGCCCGCCATGTAACAGAGATAGGGCGGCACCAGAGGCAGAACGCAGGGAGAGAGGAACGAAAGCGCACCGGCAAGCAAGGCGCTGACGAAGGAAATCTCGGCTATGGACACGAAAGGCGGCTCCGCTTCGGGCTATTTCGGCTCTTCCTAACGCTGGTGCGAGCCTCTTGCCAATCACCTTTGCGTTCGCTGCGACAATGATGCATTTTAGCGCTTGATGGCGCAATTTTTCGGGTTGACCCGGCGGGGTCGCCTGCATATGTTCCGCCCACTTCCGCAGGGCCTTCAAAATCCTGCCTGGGAGAGCGTAGCTCAGCCGGTAGAGCAACTGACTTTTAATCAGTAGGTCCAGGGTTCGAATCCCTGCGCTCTCACCATTTTTAAATGTTTCCACTTCGATTTTTTGATGATTGTCAGGCGCGTCCTTGACGTGCCTGGATTCGCCGAATTATCGAGATCTATCGATGTTCCTCTCGGTCGGGCGGCAATCTTGGGCATCCATTCCAAAATCGGGCGTGTCGCGCGCCCTGCAGGTGTTCGCGGTCGTTTTTTCTGGTTCGTGCTGCTCGGTTCGAAACCAGGCGCGGACCAGTTCCTCTGGGATAAATGCGCTGCCCCCTTCTGGCCTCGCAAGACTGTCGATGGGCGGTATACGTCGATAGTGGGGCAGACATGGCGTCGTTTCGACGGCACGCGTTGGCTCTATCGGCGAACGGACCGTGATCTCGACGACTTCGTGGATGAGTGGCCGTAAGATCGCTGCCCCAAGTCTTTTGGGAGCCTGGAATGCCGCACTTTCGGGTGTCGTTATGGCCCTTCGGCTGACGCAATCGCCCGGTAAGCTACAGCCTGAAACAATTTGTCACCGTTAACAGGCTTGCAAGCATATTCAATTAAAACTATCTGCTTTATCGGTTTCACTCGACATAAGGTGGAATCTCTCGTCCCGCTACATCATGGATTTCCGGTATGCTCACCAAGAAAGGCAAGTACGGGCTGAAGGCACTGGTCGACCTTGCGCAGCTTGCGCCAGGCGAAACGGCCTTCGTGACCGAGATCGCCACCCGTAACAACATTCCGAAGAAGTTTCTCGACACCATTCTTCTGGAATTGCGAAACAGTGGCATGCTGCGCTCCAAGAAGGGGCCGAACGGTGGCTACTCCCTGTCCAAGCCGGCAAGCGAGATCATGATCGGTCAGGTCATCCGAGCGCTGGATGGTCCGCTGGCGCCGATCCGTTGTGCCAGCCGCACGGCGTTCGAGGCTTGCGACGATTGTTCCGATCCCGTCGGCTGTCAGGTGCGTCTGTCGATGACCGAAGTACGCGATGCGATCGCTTCGATCCTCGACAACATGACGCTCGAACAGTTTGTCAGCCGCAAGGGCAGCAACATCGAGGACGGCGTCCTCTCCGTCTGACAGCGCTTCCGTGCTACGCGCTTCCCCCCGATCTGTCGGCCAGATAGCTCCGGCCGATGGCGAGGATGTCGTCGAGCGCTTCGGTCTGCCGGTCACCGACAGTTCCGCGGGCCGCGACGAACTCCAGGATGGAAGCCTGCCGACAGGCCTCCCCGATCGTCTGGGCGGACGGATTGACCTGCGCGATGTCGAAGGCCGTTCCGCATTTATGCGTCAGCGCCGAGAGCGTGGTGGTCTGCACCAGCAACTGCCCGATTGCGCTTTCTCGGTCCGCATCGACGATAACACTCTCGCGGTTCCATTGCGGCTGTCGCGAAAACTCGGCAATCGACCGTTCGGTCTCCCCGAGCGTGATCGACGCGCGAAGCAGCCGGTTCAATGCGGACGAGAGCCTGACTGCGTCGCGTCCAAGTGCGAGTACGCTGTCACTGTGAACATGTTCGCTTTCAAAGAGAATTCTGGCCGGTCCCGCATTGGAGGAGCGCTCGATCGCTCGTCCGGGAATTGCCGGTATCAACAGCGCCGTATCGTCCGTCGGCGAACGACGATTGATCACCAGCCACTCCGCCTGCGGCATGCACAGGCACTCGACTTCACCCGACAGAGCGTAACCTATACCGTCAGGCAGAAGCTGAAGAACCTCGCTGGACTGCACGAGGCACAATCGTTCACCGGCGGCGGCCCTTGCGAAGGCGGCACGGCGCTGTTCCTCCGTTCCTCCGTTGCGCAGCAGTTCCAGCGACGACAGGTGCAGGGTCAGCATGCTGGCCGCAAGCGGCGTATGCTGCGCAAGCACTGCCGCGATCTGGCTCAGCACCACGTTCGATACATCAGCGCCACCGAAATCCGACGGAATCGAAACAGCAAGCAAGCCTGAACGGGAAAGCGCATCAGACAGCGCGCCGTTCTGCACGCCTGAAAGCGAAATGGCGAGTTCGGTGGCGACGGCAAGTGCCTCCTCCTCGGTGGTAATCCGGATTGGTGCCGCGCGCTGGCGCTCGTTCAAATGTGTAATCGTGCCCATGGCTCTTCCTCCTGTTCACGAATGGACACGGTCAGGCAGCATAGGCCGACGATGGGCCGCAGAAAGATTTCCGCCATTGACCGGTAAACATCTCTTTGCCGAACTCACCGGCTCTGCCAGATGCAGAGGCGTGGGCCAGTCGAGGGTCATATATCGGAGACGGCACGTCGAGATCGATTCCCGAACCGGAACGCGGATGCAGCATTCCGCGGTGCTTTTCGAAGGAAAGGCTCAGGACAATATCGAGTGGCATGCCGGCATCCCCTGTTTGATATTCTTGTGAGCGGACCGAAGTGTCACGATAAAACACACTTTAGTCAATATTTTCGATAAACTCACTGAATTACAAGCGAATCTGGCGTTGGCATCTGTCTTCGTCAGTCGCCGATCTTGATATATCGACCGTCCCGATAGGCGAGCGAAGCGCCGCCGCGGGTGCGGATGGCCACGACCTTTCCAATAACGATGACGTGGCTATGTCGTTCCAGAGTCTCCTCCACCTGGCAGTCGATCGCCGCCGCCGCATCTTCCAGCACAGGTGCGCCGCTGGCAAGGAGCGTCCATTCTGCCCCACGGTAGCGGTCTGGGCCTTTCAGCCCGCCCCGCCCGGCAAACTGGTTGGCGATGGCCTCGTGCCCGGCGCCGATGATATTGACACAGAAATGCCCGAAGCGCTCTACTACGGGCCAAGTGGATGATGTGCGGTTGAGCGCCACCAGCATGCGTGGCGGCTCCACGGAAAGCACGGAGGCCGAGGTGACGGTCGCGCCGGTGCGGGCTTCGCCTTCTCCGGCGGTGATGATGGTGACCCCGCCGGCCAGCTGCCGGAGAGCTGCCTTGAGGCTATCGGCATCGGCAGGCCGGTCGACGGCCAGACTTGCCGGTCCTTCAACAGGTTCATGCGAGCGAAATGCCAGGGAGGAAGGCTGTGTGGTCATCGTCTGCGGTCCCGTTGTCATCAAGATCCTTGGTGTAGCCAACACATAACCCGATGATGGCATGGAACCGTAGACATCCATTTTCATTATCGATATATTTAATAGAAAATATGTTCCCGGAATGGATCTGGGCCGTTCAAAGCCCGGATCGAGAACCCAGAGGAGAACGGCATGCTGAGGATATCGATACCCTTGCAGCAGAAGGCTTTCCAGGTTTCCGGCACATGCCGCGTCGCAATCATTGGCGGCGGCTTCTCCGGCGCCTCCCTGGCAAGGCAGCTCGCCTTGCACGGCGGGCTTGCCTCCGGTGACATCGTCGTCTTCGAACCAAGGGAGACCCTTGGGGCCGGCGTCGCTTATGATACGGCCGATCCGGCGCTACGGCTGAACGTCGCGGCACATCGCATGCGCGCCCTGCCCGAGGATCCCGCTGCATTCATCGGCTGGCTGGGCGCGAGCGGTCGTCTCGAGGCCGATCCCGATTCGGCGCGAGGCGATGCGATCTATGCAAGGCGCAGGGATTTCGGCGCCTTCATGCAGGAGGTGATGCAGCCTCTCCTTGATGAGGAGAAGGTCGTGCACGTTCGCGAGCGGGTGGAGCATGTCAAACGCCATGGTGGCCTCTGGCTGGTTCAGGGGGAAAGCTCGACCGTCTATCTCGCCGATATCGTCGTCATCGCGACCAGCCACCCTGCCCCTCGCGCCCCGGCGCCCCTTGCCCTCGCCTTGAACGGCCATCCCCGTTTCATCACCGACCCCTCGCGGCCGGGCGCGCTGGACCCGATCATGCCCGACGACCGGGTCTTTGTCGCCGGCGCGGGACTGACGGCGCTCGATATCGTCGCCTCCCGCATCGCTCGCGGCCATGCCGGTGCGACGACGATCTTTTCCCGATCCGGTCTCCTGCCGCGGGAACAGGATACCGCCAGCCCTGCGCCGTTCGGCGATTTCACCACAAGTCCGGCTGTCACCGCACGCATGCTTCTACGACAGGTTCGGACATGTCTCACTTCAGCCAATGAGGCCGGACTGCCGTGGCAGAGCGTCTTCGATGCGCTGCGCCAGCAGGGACAGGCCATCTGGCGCAATTTGCCGCTCAACGAACAGAAGCGTTTCCTGCGGCATCTGCGCCGGCGGTTCGAAACCCATCGCTACCGCATGCCGCCGCAGAATGCCGAGGTCATGCAGAAGGAACTGGCGACCGGGCGACTGCGCCTGCGGGCGGGCCGTATCTGTCGTGTCGAGCGGATCGCCCATCGCCTGCAGCTAGACCTCATCCTGAAACCCGAAGGCATTGTCGAGCGATGTAGTTTCGACTGGGTGATTGCCGCCACGGGACCCGATCACGCCTCGGTGCTGAAATCCCAGCCCTGGTTGTCTGAACTGGAAGAGAACGGTTTCGTCGCCGCAGACCGCCATGGCGTCGGTATCGCCTGCGACGAGGTGAGCCGCGCCATCGATCGTGACGGTCAGGCGGTCGACAATCTCTTTGTTGCCGGTCCCCTCGCCCGTGGCCTTTTCGGAGAATTGACCGGTGTGCCGGAGATCGCTCAACAGACGAAGGCTATCGCCGAAAGCATCGGCGCGCAGGAGGCACGTTCCGTAGTCGGCCGGTTTCGGGGCTGACGACCGATCGATCCTCCCGCATGGCCCACCACCTCAACCCTCGCCGAGAATGGCGTCCAGCAATTGCCGCTCGAGAGCCGCAAGCTCCGGATCGCCATGATTGCGCGGATGTTGCGCCGGAATGTCGAGGTCAAGAGCAATCCGGCCCTGATCCAGTACGATCACGCGGTCCGCGAGGTTGACCGCTTCGCTGACGTCATGGGTCACCAGAACGGCAGTGAATCCGAGTTCCTTCCATACGCGGCCGATGAGTTGCTGCATGGTAATGCGCGTCAGGGCATCGAGCGCACCGAGCGGTTCGTCGAGCACCAGAAGACCGGGATGGCTGACGAGTGCGCGGGCAAGGGCCACGCGCTGGCGCTGGCCACCCGAGAGTTTAGCCGGCCATTCTCCCGCCTTTTCCGCAAGTTGCACGTCACGCAGGGCTTCGCGCGATTCCCGCAATGCGACCTCGCGGGAAACCCCTTCCCCCAGACCGACGACCACATTGTCGATCACGCTCGCCCATGGCAGCAGCCGTGGCTCCTGAAAGACGATGCGGGCATTGGCGCTCGCGCTGTCGTTCACCGTGTCGCGGAACGAGATCGTCCCGGCGCTCGGCTGATCGAGCCCGACCAGCAGCCGCAGCAGCGTGCTCTTGCCGCAGCCGCTCTTGCCGACGATGGCGAGGAACTGGCCGGCCGGCACGTCGAGATCGATGCTGCGCAGCACGTGATTGGAGCCGAAGCGCTTGTCGACATGCCTGAGCGAGAGTGCAACGGGACCGGAAGCCCCGGCAGGAGCGGCCGGGCTGGTTTCCGCCTCCTGCAGTTCGGCAAGGTCGTGAGGATTGTGACGGAGGTGGGCGACGTAGCGGTTCATCTCGGCATCCTCACTTCTGATAGGCCGGGTTCCAGGAGAGCGTGCGTCGCTCCAGACTGCGGGCGATGACGTCGGCAAGCTTGCCCAGCGCCGCATAGATCAACAGTGCGAGCACCACGACATCCGTCATCATGAATTCGCGGGCCTCGTTTGCCATATGGCCGATGCCGGAGGACGCGGCGATCGATTCCGACACGATCAGCGTCAGCCACATGATGCCGAGTGCATAGCGCAGGCCGACGAAGATGGAAGGCAGCGCGCCCGGCAGGATCACCTTGCGAAATAGCGTCCAGCCGCTCATGCCGTAGATCCGGCCCATCTCCAGAAGGTCGCGATCCACATTACGAACCCCGTGGAACGTATTGAGATACATCGGGAAAAGAACGCCGAGCGACGTGAGGAACAGCTTGGATTCCTCGCCGATCCCGAACCACAGGATGACGAGCGGGATCATCGCCAGGTGGGGAATGGTGCGCAGCATCTGCAGCGTCGTGTCGGTCAGCTGTTCCGAAAGCTTCGACACGCCATTTGCAATGCCGAGCGCCAGTCCGATGCTGCCGCCGACGACGAGGCCGGCAAGCGCGCGGCCGCCCGACACGGCGATGTCGCGCAGCAGTTCGCCGCTCGAAAGCTGGTCGATGAAGGCGACCACCACGTCGCTCGGAGCCGGCATGATCCGGTCCGAAATCCAGCCAATGGAGGAAAGCAGCTGCCAGATGGCGATCGCGCCTGCCGGAAGCAGATAGGGCACGAAGCCGCTGAAGCCGAAGCGTGGACGCCATGCGCCGAACCATTGGGCCGAACGACTGGTGGCCGGTCTCTCCGTTGGAATGTCATATGCCGTCATGGGAGCGCTCTCCTTGGATGGGAAAAAAGGCCGCGAGGTGAACTCGCGGCCAGAAGAGGTGCCAGCCGGATCAGGAACCGGACACCACCTTGAGATTGCCGCCATGGCCGCCGCCGCCGAAAACCTGACGTTCGCCGAAGGAGGAGCGGATCTGGTTGCGCGGTCCGGGAAGACCGATTTCCGGGAACAGCAGCTCGGCGACCGTGTAGGCTTCCTCGAGATGCGGATAGCCAGACGCCACGATCGTATCGATGCCGAGCTCCTGATATTCGCGCAGCCGCGCGGCCACCGTCTTCGGCGAGCCGACCAGTGCGGTGCCGGCGCCGGAGCGCACGAGACCGATACCGGCCCAGAGGTTCGGAGAAACCTCGAGCTTGTCGCGGCGGCCGTTATGCAGGGCGACCATGCGTGCCTGCCCGACCGAATCGGAGTTCTTGGCGAAGCCTTCCTGGGCCGCCGCGATCGTCTCGTCGGAAAGCTTGGAGATCAGCTTGTCGGCCGCTGCCCATGCTTCGTCGTCGGTTTCGCGGACGATGAAATGCAGACGGATGCCGAAGGAAACTTCCCTGCCCTTCGCCGCAGCCGCCTTGCGAACGGCGGCGATCTTTTCGGCGACCTGTGCCGGCGGTTCGCCCCATGTCAGGTACTTCTCGACGTGAGCGCCGGCGAACTCGATGGCCGCATCGGAGGAACCACCGAAATAGAGCGGCGGGCGCGGCTCCTGCACCGGCGGGAAACCGATCTGCGCATTGAGCGCCCTGATGTATTTGCCGTCCAGATTGGCCTTGCCGGTTTCGAGCAGCGAATTGAACACCTGGAAGAATTCTTCCGCATGGTCGTAACGTTCGTCATGCGGCAGGAAGATGCCGTCGCCGGCGAGTTCCTGCACGCTGCCGCCGACCACGATATTCAGCAGCAGGCGACCGTTGGAAACGCGGTCGAGGGTCGATGCGAGACGCGCGTAATAGGCGGGTGATGCCGTACCGGGGCGGATGGCCACGAGAAACTTCAGCTTCTCGGTATAGGCGGCCAGATTGCCGGCAAGCACGAAGGATTCCTCGCAGGCGACGCCGGTCGGGATCAGCACGCCGGAGTAACCGAGGCGGTCGACTGCCGTCGCGAGTTCGCGGAAATAGCCCGGATCGGAGGGGCGGCTGAGATCGTCGGAGCCGAGATAGGCGCCGTCGCCGGAGGTCGGGATGAACCAGAGGAAGTCGAGCGGTTGGTCGGTCTTGGTCATGGCAATGTCCTTTCAGAAATAAGCGTCAGCTGGCTTTTGGCCGCCAGACGATGTCGGAAATCGTGAGTTTTTTCGGCAGGATGCCGAGTCCGTGGAACTCGTCGGCAAGCGCCTGCTGGTAGGTGACGGCTTCATCGGTCAGCACACCCACCTTGCCGAGGTCGGCTCCCTTGCGGGTCAGCACGGTGCGGGTAACCTCGATCGGCACGCCGGTGATTTCCGAAAGGGCTGCAATCGTCTCGTCGAGGTGGGATTGTGCCCAGGCGCCGGTCTTGGCCAGTTCGTCGATGACCTCGGAGAGAACCTCCGGATTGGCCGCCGTGAAATCGCCATTGCCGAAATAGAAGCTCCAGCTGTCGACAATGCCCTCGGCCGTCGTCAGCACCCGCGCCTGCGGATCTGCTTCGGCGACGGCATAATAGGGATCCCAGATCGCCCATGCGTCGATGCTGCCCGTCTTGAAGGCTGCCGCGGCATCAGGCGGCGGAAGGTCGATGGCTTCCACGTCACCGACCGTAAGACCCGCCTTGCGCAAGGCCTTCACCGTGAAATTGTGGGCACTCGATCCGCGCTTGAAGGCGACCTTCTTGCCCTTCAGGTCATCAAGCGTCTTGATCGGCGAATCCTTGTGGACGAGGATCGCGGAGCCGGTCGATGGTCCCCGATAGGTACCGACATAGAGCAGGTTTCCCCCCGCAGCCTGGGCAAACAGCGGCGGAACGTCACCGGTCGGCCCGAAATCGAGTGAGCCGGAGCCCAGTGCCTCGAGCAGCGGCGGGCCGGATGTGAATTCCGACCACGTGACGGAAATGCCTCGTGGCGCGAGCCGTTTTTCGAGCGCACCGGTGCGCTTGGCAAGCGCCAGCACACCGTTCTTCTGCCAGCCGATGCGAAACTCGCTGGCCGCTGCACGAGCCGTCCTGATGTTCGGCAGTGTTAGTGCCGTCGCAGCGGCGCCGAGAAGGCCGAGGGTCTGTCTGCGGTTGATCATGGCGATACCTTTCGGATGACGGTTTCGGGATCAGCTTGCCTTCGGACGCCAGACGATGTCCGAGATGGTGAGCTTGCGCGGAAGGACGCCGAGCGCGTGGAAGTCGTCCGCCAGCGCCTGCTGGTAGGCCACGGCCTCGTCCGATACCGTTGCAACCTTGCCGAGGTCGGAGCCGGCGCGGGTCAGGGTGACGCGTGTCACATCGGCAGGAACGCCGGTGATCTTCGAGAGCGCCTCCGTCGTGCCGTCGATGTCGGACTGGGCGGCAGCGCCGACCTTGGCCAGCTCATCGAGAATTTCCGATACAACTTCCGGGTTGGCTGCGGTGAAGGCACCGTTGCCGAGGAAATATCCCCATGCCTCGACGATGCCTTCGGAGGTCGTCAGCAGCCGGGCGTCCGGATCCTTTTCGGCAATGGCGAAATAGGGATCCCAGATCGACCATGCGTCAATGCTGCCGTTCTTGAAGGCGGCTGCGGCATCCGGCGGCGGCAGATCGACTTCCTGAACGTCTGATGGTGTCAGGCCGGCCTTTGCCAGAGCCTTGAAGGCAAAGTTGTGAGCGCTCGATCCGCGCTTGTAGGCAAGCTTCACGCCCTTCAGGTCGGCCAACGTCTTGATCGGCGAATCCTTGTGAACGAGGATGCCGTGGAAGGCCGCCGGCGGCTTGTAGGTGCCGACATAGAGAAGATCGCCGCGAGCCGCCTGGGCAAAGAGCGGCGGCACGTCGCCGGTCGGGCCGAAGTCGAGCGAGCCGGCGCCAAGGGCTTCGAGCAGCGGCGGACCGGAAGTGAATTCCGACCATTCGATGTTGATGCCGCGGTCGGCGAAACGCTTCTCAAGCGCACCCTGCTGCTTGGCGAGCGCCAGCACGCCGAACTTCTGCCAACCGATCCGGATGGTCTTGGTTTCTGCGAATGCCGGGCGGCCGAACGGCACAGCTCCTGCCAGGGTGAGGACCGCCGCAAGCTTCAGCCCCTGTCTTCTGGTAATCATCTCGACCTCCGATGCGGCACCTGATCGCGCCAATGTTTCGATGGTTTGATGATATTATTTTCTATAGTTTCGATAAGGAATATTATTCCAACCCTGAGGGCCGTGTGGAGATTATCCGTTGCCCTGTTCGCCCGGTTGTGGACATTCCAACGGCTGCGAGCTTTCGTTGCGTCGCGTGGCGAACCGGTTCACGCATCGGGCGGTAGAAGCGGTGGCAGCCGACGGACTCCCCGATGGGGACAAAGAAAAAGGCCCCCGCGAACGGAGGCCTGGGAATATCGATAACCTGAAAAATGGTTGTTAGAGAGCAATGGTCAGCAGTGCGACGAAGGCGATGGAACCGACGACGGCTGCGATACCGCACATCTCGCCCCAGGCCGTGGACGAACGGCGGATTTCGATGCGCTGCGAACGACTGGTTTGCGTCTGAACGTAAGCCATGATTGGTCTCCAGATCAAAGAACCGGGAAAAGGCCCCAGAAGAAGATTTCGTGACGGCCCGGGCGATCCAGATCGGAATCGTCCTCGGCCGGGCTTTCCCGACGTGTCTCAAGCTTGGCCTTGGACACGTCAGCGGTTGTCGAAGGAGTTGCGGCCGGAGCGCCCTTGCGGGAGAGGCCGAACAGGTCGAAGGAGAAGAGTTCGATACCGTATGGCATTGCTGGATCCTCCTTGGGTTCACTCGACATTGAGCTTGATTGATAGTTTCGCTGGCAAAATCGATATGGTCAATATTTTCTACAAAATTTGTATTCTATATTCCTCGTGTTCGGGAGAAAGATGATCCGCCTTTTTCCCCTCGTGCGGAATAACTGCCGGGAAGCCGAAAGGTTCGGCTTCCGATCGATTTTTCAGAAGTAGGCGGCGAGCGGTGCGGCCTGCCGGCCAGCCAGCGAACGGTCGTGGGGTCGCTTGCGCTCGCCTTTCAGCAGGTCGAGCAACTCGTAGCCGGTCGGCCAGCGGCCATAGCCGCTGCGGATGTTGATGTGTCCGGCATAACCGATGTCGACGAGGTCGCTGCCCCAGAGCCGCGCCATCTTTCGCGTGGTGGCGAAATCCATGTAGGGGTCGTCGAGACTGCCGACCACGAGGCTCGGAAAAGGCAGCCGCTGCTGCGGCATCTCGCCGAAATTCACGACGCAGGGATGCAGTCGCTCAACCTGGGCTAGGTCGCAGGGAGCGACCAGCAAAGCGCCCTTCACACGGGATGCGAGCGGGCTGTCGGCAAGTTTTGCGGTCAGGACGCAGCCGAGGCTGTGCGCGACGATCCAGACATCGTCATGCTGTGAGAGGACTTCGCCGAGACGCTGCTGCCAGCTTGCAAGATCGGGGCAGGACCAGCTGTCCTGTTCCACGGTGACGGCGCCGGACCGTTCATGGGCCCAATGCCACTGCCAGTGACCGTCGCCGGAGCCGTTCAGCCCCGGAATAACGAGTGTTGCTTCAGTCCTGCTACAGTCCGGGTCCTTCATCGTCTGGCCTTCCCGTTGGAATACAGCGGGATTATGCCGCAACGCGAAAGCTTCGCTAAGAAAGTGCGACCTATTGTCGACTGTTTTAGTAGAAAAGCATTGCGCGATGACGGCTCATCGGTTGTGCCGCCGTTTCATGATGTCCTTATTGCGGAACGGTCCCGATCACCGCGATGATCGGTCCAAGCGGAAAGAATCGGTCGCGCCTGCCCATCGACGGGATGAGCGCGCTCGAAATCGTACCGTCGAGGTAAAGCGCGTTGCCGCAACCCAGTTCATCGCGAAACAGCGATCCGAAGGCATAAAAGTTCACCGGGTCCCGGCTGATGGCGAAATGCACCCTGCCCTCCGCGTCGACACCGACCCCGTTGCGGATCTTGTAACTGTCACTGTCGGGCAGGAAGCGCGGATGCAGCTTGCCGTCGATCACCAGCATCGGACCGGACTGGGTGGCATAGTCGGCCTTCGGTTTCTCCCGGATATAGGCCTGCGTCTCCATCACGCCGGGTTTTCCGCCCGCCACATAGAACACGCCATTCGGCAGCAGATGGAAATTGCCCCACCCTGCCCGGGTGCTGATCGGCTGCCGCTCGATCCCGTTCTCGACGAACAGCCCGACCGGCGAGAGGTCGTAGTGATACATGCCGCCATTCATGGCGAAGACCGGATAATGCCGTTCCTTCCAGAGCTGGAGCGAAAGAGAATCGAAATTGCCGAAGGGCATGCCGGCGGGATCGGAATGGTAGATTCTTAACGTCGCATCAGGTGCGAAACTGCAGACCGTGTAGCGGACGCCGTCTCGCGTGAGCTCCCTGCAAGGGGCGGTTTCGGCCGCATGGGAAATGCTGCAGGTGCTGAGAAATATGGAAAATAATAGAAAAAGCAGTCGCATGAATGAGGCCTGTGTTTCCTTGTGTCGTCGATACCGTGTCGAATATGTCTCGCGGAAAATCCGGCCAGGATTCGCCGGCGAATGTTAACGAATGCCATCCCTTGTTTACTCTTCGTTAACCATAACTACCAAGAATGGCCACGACGCGGCATGGAGAGCCGCCTCATCCCCCTGCAGAGCAATGACTTGGCTCGGACCCTTTTTTAATGAAGGAAATGACATGCCAGTAATTACGTTTGCCAATACCAAGGGCGGTGCCGGAAAAACCACGGCCGCACTCATTCTTGCAAGTGAACTCGCCGCTCGCGGCAATCGCGTGACCATTCTCGACGCCGATCCCCGCGGCTGGATCAGCCGCTGGCATGCCCTCGGCAGCGCCAATGGCCTGCTGTCGGTCGCCCAGGTCACGGAGGAAACCATCGAGGCGGCTACCCTCAGGGCGAAGAAGCGCGGCGGTTACATCCTGATCGACCTCCCCTCCAGCCAGGATGCTCTGCTTGCCAAGGCCGTCGGCCTTGCCGATCATGTGCTGATCCCGGTTCAGGGGTGCGCCATGGATGCCCAGGGCGGAGCGGAAGTGCTCGAACTCCTGAAGGCTCTCAGCGATACCTGCGAAGTGCGCATTCCTCATTCGGTCGTGCTGACGCGCGTCAATGCCGCAGTCACCACCCGCGCGCTTGGTGCCGCCAAGGAATTCCTTGCTCACCGTGGCATTCCAACGCTTGCCACCGCATTGGCCGAACGCGCGGCCTATCGCGACATCTTCGACAAGGGCGGCCTGCTGCACACACTCGATCCCCGCGAAGTCTCGAATCTTCACAAGGCCATCGAAAACGCCGTCGGCTTTGCCGACGAAGTTCTTGCACAGCTTCCACAGCGCTCGGTCCGCACCGTCAGCCGCAAGGCTCCGGTCCTGAAGGCCGCCTGATAAGGAATAACTATCCGGGAGGAAGGCGGAGCGCTTCCATGTGGAAGCGCAGCTGCGCTTCCGGATAGCGATGGATCGACCCGACCGGGCAAGCGGCGCGTGCAAGACACCCCGATGTCATGCACCCCGCCTTGCCCTCGGTCGTGACGAGGTGGGTGCGACAGCCGACGACATCGAAGCGGTCCCGGCAGACTGCCATGGCAGGACAGGTCGAAAGACAGGGTTTGTCGGGACACTGGCCGCAGATGTCAATATCGTCAGGCGGAACTCGTTCTTCAGTGATATCTTCCGCAAAGCCCAATGCCCCGCGATAGCCATGCCACAACCCGTATTGCGGATGGATCAGGATGCCGAGCGGCGAGGCCTTGAGCCCTTCCGCTTTGATCGCCCACTGCTGGAACGGCTGGTAAGGCGGATCGGAAGGATAATAAGCCGTCGCACCAAAGCATCCGGCTATCTCGCCGATCACCTCTTTCGACCATGCGTCGAGAGGATCCGTTCCGCCGCGATCCTTGCGTTTTTCCCGCCAGTCAGAAAACGTCTTCCACAGCGAACCGCCGATATTGCCGATCAACACCACTGACTGCGCCTGACGGCCATCCGAAAGCGCCGGCCCGCCCTGCCCGTCCGAAAAATGCGCGACACCCCGGACATGTAACCCGTGTTCGGTGAGTGCCGAGCGCATGCCGTCAAGAATGGGCAAAGGGCCGCTCATCGCGGCCCCTCGTATTTGTAATGCGGTCGCCAGACCTCGCTCTGGATCATGTCGGCGACCAGCGCTGACCCGCCTTGCTCCCTGGCGGAGTCGGGATGCCTTCAGGTGAAAGCGTCGGGCATCGAATCCTTGCGCTTGGCGATATAGGCCAGAAGCGCCTCGTCGATGGCCGGATCGAGCGGCGGAGCTTCGTAGGAGTCGAGCCACGAGCGGCAAAGCGCGTTGGCGCGATCCTCGATACGCTTGCGGCCCTCCACTTCCCACTGTTCGAAGGAGTTGTTGTCGGCGAGCGCCGAGCGATAGAAGGCCGTCTGGAAGTTCGCCTGGGTGTGGGCGCAGCCGAGATAATGCGCGCCGGGACCCACTTCGCGGATGGCGTCCATGGCCTGCCCGCTCTCGGAAAGATCGACGCCCTGCGCGAGCTTCTGCATCATGCCGAGCTGGTCCTGGTCGATCATGAACTTCTCGTAGCAGGCGGCAAGACCGCCTTCGAGCCAGCCTGCGGCATGCAGCACGAAGTTGGTGCCGGCAAGCAGCGTCATGTTGAGCGTATTGGCGCTCTCATGGGCCGCCTGCGCATCCGGAACCTTGGATGCGCAAAGCGAGCCGCCGGTACGGAACGGCAGTCCGAGACGCCGTGCGAGCTGGGCCGCGCCGTAAGAAACCAGCGCCGGTTCCGGCGTGCCGAAGGTCGGTGCGCCCGACTGCATCGAGATCGAGGCGGCGAAGGTACCGAACAGCACCGGCGCGCCCGGGCGGATAAGCTGGGTGAAGGACGCACCCGCCAGCACTTCCGCAAGGATCTGGGTCAGTGTGCCGGCGACCGTGACCGGGCTCATCGCACCGGAAAGGATGAAGGGCGAGATCACGCAGGCCTGGTTGTGCCGGGCATAGACCTTTGCCGCGCCGAGCATGGTCTCGTCGTATACCATCGGCGAGTTCGCGTTGATCAGGTTGATCAGGACCGTGTTGTTCTCGACGAAGTCGTCGCCGAACAGGATCTTGCACATGGCGACCGAATCTTCCGCCCTTTCCGGTGCGGTGACCGAGCCCATGAACGGCTTGTCGGAATATTTGATATGGCTGTAGACCATGTCCAGGTGGCGCTTGTTCACCGGAATGTCCACCGGTTCGCAGACCGTGCCGCCGGAATGGTGCACCGAAGGCGCCATGTAGGAGAGCTTCACGAAATTGCGGAAATCCTCAAGCGTCGCGTAACGGCGGTTGCCGTCGAGGTCGCGGACGAAGGGCGAGCCGTAGTTCGGCGCGAACACGGTAGCCTTGCCGCCGATCTGTACGCTGCGCTCCGGGTTGCGGGCATGCTGGGTGAAGACGGAAGGCGCGGTCTTCAGCAGTTCGCGGCACAGCCCCTTGGGGAAATGAACGCGCTGTCCCTTCACGTCGGCACCGGCTTGTCTCCAGAGTTCCAGCGCTTCTGCGTCGTCACGGAACTCGATGCCGATCTCCTCCAGAATGGTATCGGCATTGCGCTCGATGATCTGCAGGCCTTCCTCGTCGAGCACTTCATAGGGCGCGATCTTGCGGGTGATGTAAGGCATGGCCGGTCCGGCGCCGCCACCGCTGCGCGATGCCCTGCGGGCGGCAGCCCCGCGTCCCTCGCCGCGAGAGCGACGTCCTTCGCCTGATTGTGCCGTGATGTCGTCCATGTCTGTTTCCTCGCTCAGGCGCTTGATGCGCTGCTTCTCACTCCTTCATTATGCTATTCAAATTCGTCCGTGAAACCATCCTTAATGCGCCAAGCGCTTGCGTCTGGCAGACATGGCATTTGTCAATGCTGGTCTGATGCCGTCGTTTTTCAGGATCGGCGCGTCGCTTTCGAAAAGAGTTTTTGGCGATATTGAGGTTTAACTTCCCTTCAGGCAGTCTGATTTGGCTGCGATCGGAATCGCGATAAAAACGAAGCGGGAAGCACCATCATGTCCGACGATGAAATCATTCTTTCGGAACTCTCCGACGAAGAACTCGTGCAGCAGATGCACGACGACCTCTATGATGGCCTCAAGGAGGAGATCGAGGAAGCGACCCAGATCCTGCTGGATCGTGGCTGGGCTCCCTATGATGTCCTGACCCAGGCGCTTGTCGAGGGTATGCGCATCGTCGGCATCGACTTCCGCGACGGAATCCTCTTCGTGCCGGAGGTTCTGCTCTCCGCCAATGCGATGAAGGCCGGCATGACCATCCTTCGTCCGCTGCTGGCCGCCACCGGCGCGCCGAAGCAGGGCAAGATGGTCATCGGCACGGTCAAGGGCGACATCCACGACATCGGCAAGAACCTCGTCGGCATGATGATGGAAGGTGCCGGCTTCGATGTCGTCGACCTCGGCATCAACAACCCGGTCGAAAACTATCTGGAAGCCATCGAGCGCGAAAAGCCGGATATCCTCGGCATGTCAGCGCTGCTCACCACCACCATGCCCTACATGAAGGTCGTGATCGACACGCTCAAGGAAAAGGGCATGCGCGACGACTACATCGTGCTGGTCGGCGGCGCGCCGCTCAACGAGGAATTCGGCAAGGCCGTCGGCGCGGACGCCTATTGCCGCGACGCCGCGATTGCTGTCGAAACGGCGAAGGAACTTATTTCCCGCAAGCACAACAGCCTCGGCGCCCGCGCCTGAGGTCCTGCTTGGCAAATGCCAGCCAGGTATGAAAAAGCGCCGGTTGCCTTGCTGCCGGCGCTTTTTGATTGATGAGGTTCGGAAGGCCACCGGGTCCCACGGCCTCAAAGCCCCGAGACCCAGCAGGCCGCCGCAGTTGTCGCAACAACGGTGATCGCCCTATATATCAGAGGAAGGGTTTACTGGGCTGCCCTCTCGACATCCTGTCCGGCAGCCTGGGTCGCATTGACGGCGCTGGCGGTGTCCTTGCCCATGCCGCGGATGGTATTGCCGCAGCCTGTCAGGGCGAGCCCGGAAACGATGAGGACTGTGGCGACGGTCAGTGTCTTGAAGGTCATGATTGGAAGCTCCAGAAAATGGTGATGGAACAATTGCATCGGATACCAGCGTGAAACGCGGCAACGCGAAAAAGGTTCACGTCATCGCTTGCGGCGCCATCGCTCGCGAGATCCTTGCCGTTTCGCGCCTGTCGCAACTCGAACATCTGGAGCTTTCCTGTCTGCCGGCGATCTGGCATGCGACTCCGGACAGGATTGCTCCGGGGGTGGAACAGGCGGTTGTCGAAGCTCGGCAGAACGGTGCGGAAAGGGTTTTCGTCGCCTATGCCGATTGCGGGACCGGCGGCCTTCTCGACAAGGTGTGCGAACGCCTCGGCGTGGAACGCCTTTCGGGGCCGCACTGTTATTCCTTCTTTGCCGGCAATGAGGACTTCGCCGCCCGCTGGGACGACGATGTGACGGCCTTCTTCCTTACCGACTTCCTTGCCCGCCAGTTCGAGGCCTTCGTCATCGAGCCGCTGGGGCTCGACCGCCATCCGCAACTGAAGGACATGTATTTCGGCAACTACACGAAGCTGGTCTACCTGTCGCAGGAAGAGGATGCGGCCTTGCAGGAAAAGGCCAGATTCGCGGCCGATTACCTCGGCCTCGCCTATGAATACCGGTTCACCGGTTATGGCGATCTGCAGAAGGAACTGTCGGTCCTATGACGGAGCGGAGAAATCCGCCCCTCCAGTCCCGGTTACTTCACGGAATTTGCGACACTGCGTCCCGCGTCCTTGGTCGCATCGACCACGCCTCCGACGTCCTTGCCGACGCCGCGGATAGTATTGCCGCAGCCGCCGAGTGCAATCAGCGCGAAACCGAGAACGACAGCCGTGGAAATCTGCCTTGCCGACATGAGAAACCTTCCCGATGAAACATTGGAACCAATCAGCGTCCATCGCACCGGCTCAGGATAAATGCAAGGCAGCCCGCCTCCCCCTGATCCGGCTATCCTGCCGGTTCGGGCAGTTCAATGCAGGCTGATCAGCGCTGTGCCGGCGATTGCGACGATACCGCCAGCCCAGGCTTTCGCGGATGGTCGCTTGCCGGTACGCGCCCATACCATGGGCAGGATGACGACAGGGGTCATCGAGGAGAGCGTGGAGACGATTCCAACGTCGCCGCTCTCCAGTGCAGCCATCAACAGGGACATTCCAAGGCAATTGCCGAAGAAGGACGAGCAGGCGCTGATCCCGAGATCCTTCAGGCGAAAGGTCTGCGGCTCCTTGCTGCGGCCAAAGGGAAAAAGCGCAAGCAGCAGGAAGAACCCCGCGGCAAGTCCTGCCCGCAAGGCGACCGCCGTAAACGGTTCCACGCCGGAAGCCATGGCGGGCCGGGCGAAGATCCCGCCCAGCGCCTGGCCTAGAGCGGTGATGACGCCGAACAGGATGCCCCACCGAAGAAGCGAGGTGGCAGCGCCGGCTTTCGTCGCTCCGTCACTCAGGCGTGGCGAGCCGATGGCAAGCACGATGCCCGCCAGCACGAGAGCGACACCGACGCCCTGTTGCAGGGTGATGGTCTCACCATAGGCGGCATAGCCGAAGGCGAGCGCAAAGGGTGACGTTAGCGAAAAGAGCAATGCTGTCAGCCGCGGACCGGCCGTATAGATCGCCGCGAAATAGGTCGTGCTGGCAATCGCGATGCCGAAGAAACTCGAGGCCGCCAGCAGCTTGAATTCTTCGAAGCCCACGGTGCGCCAGCCGCCAAGCGCCAGCGAAATGCAGCCGGTCATCAGAAAGGCGATGATGAACTGCCAGCGGGCGAGCCGCATCAGCGCAACCCGTCCCTTGAGTTCGCTGATGAACATGGAACTGAGCGCAATGCTTGTGGCGGAAGCGACCGCCAATGCTTCGGAAACGAACACTTGCCACCTGTGGAGAGAGATGGCGCTCCTTAGCGTAATTCCAGCAGAAGTGTGAAGCGGTTTTGCGTCAGGACAAGCGCTGGAGCATCAGAGACTGTTCCGCTATCGCCGGAACCGCTCCAACGTAAGAGCTTGAGCTCCGGGCTAGCCCCCAAGGGGGTGATTAACCTGACTTTCAGCAAGCAACGCTAAACAGGACGCTCTCTGTGCCGCCTGGAATGTTTCCCGGCAGAAAAAACCCAAGAGACGGGGGATCGGATGATGTCGGGCATTGCGGGAGTGGTTATCGCTTGGTTTCATCGTCCGGAGGCGTCGAAGTGACCGAACGCGCGCCGACCGTTCTCCTTCTCACCGCCGGTGGTCCGAACCCGGCTATCGTCGCGAATGCGCTCGCAACCCGTTTCCCCGGTCTGCAGGTGGTGCTCGAGGCATCGGAATCGAAATGGGGCATCACCCGTCGTCGCGCGCGCCGTCTTGGCTGGCCGAACGCGCTCGGGCAACTGGCGACGATGATCGCCGCGCGCCTGCTCCGCCGTTTCGCCGCAAGACGCACCGCGGATCTTGTCGCTTCGAGCGGCTACAGCGCCGAGTTTTCTCCTGCCATTCCCCAGCACGAGGTTTCCTCCATCAATGACGAGAGCTGCGTTGCGCTGGTGCAGGCGCTCCAGCCCAAGGCCATCCTGCTGGTCAGCACGCGGCTGATGTCGTCGGCCGTTCTTTCCTCCATGCCCTGCCCGGTCATCAACCTGCATGCCGGCATCAATCCCGCCTATCGCGGCCAGATGGGCGGTTACTGGTCGCTGGTGGAGCGTGACAGCGGAAACTTCGGCGCGACCGTCCATCTGGTCGATGCCGGAACCGATACCGGCGGCACGCTCTATGAAGTCCGCACCGCGCCGGAAAAAGGCGATTTTATCTCGACTTATCCGCTCGTCCTGACGATTGCGGCGCTCGACATTACCCGTCAGGCCGTTGAAGATGCGGTGGCCGGACGCCTGTCGCCCCATCGGCCCGGCGGGCCTTCGGCACTGCGCTTTCCGCCCGCCATTTGGGACTGGCTGCGTCACGGCCTCGTGCGCGGCGTCTGGTAATTCGGTGCAGCGTCGCTTTTTGCCATATGCGACGTCGTCAAAAGCGCAGTCCCTCGCCTGAGCCACGTGCATTCTGACGAAAAAGGGAGTGAAGACATGGCCGACAGGATCATCGTCTACTGGCGCGACATACCCGCCCAGGTCATCGTCAAGCAGGGCAGGAAAACGGCAAAACGGGAACTGTCCCTCCGGTTTACCGAAGCCATCGACATGTGCGCCATGCGCACCGGCGCGGCCGAGACCGACGACTATCTCGCGGAATGGCGCAAGGGCGATCCGATCCCGGTCGGCGACGATCTCGAAGCGGAAGCCGACAAGGCCACGGCGGAAATCGAGGCGGCATACGACAAGGCGCGTCTCGTCGCCCTCGTCCATGCCGGAGGCCGGGACGATGGCTGAGGCAAAGCCGCTCAAGGGGAATGCTGCGCCTGCCGCAAAGGCCGCTTCCGGCGCTTATACGCCGTCCAGCGTGTCGCCCAACCGCCGCGCGCGCCGTTCCTATACCATCCGTCTCTGGTCCGTACGTCATTCGCGGGCGCTGGAATGGTTCTATGCGCGTTTCGCCAATGCCTTCCTCTTTCTCCATCCGCTGTGGAAAAAGCTCGGTTATGCCCGCGTCGAGCGGCCGGTGACCTTCGTCGAGCGCAATGTCAAGGGCCTGCTGTTCGACTGTCGCATGTGCGGCCAGTGCGTGCTGTCGTCCACCGGCATGTCCTGTCCCATGAACTGCCCCAAGCAGCTCAGGAACGGTCCCTGCGGCGGCGTTCGCGCCAACGGCAATTGCGAGGTCGAGCCGGACATGCCCTGCGTCTGGGTTCAGGCCTGGGCGGGATCGCGCAACATGGTGCATGGAGAGGCGATCATGAAGGTGCAGAAGCCGGTGAACCAGTCCCTGCGCGAAACCTCGTCCTGGCTGCGCGTCACCGCCGAGGCCGCCGAGATCCGGGACACTCTCTCGAAGGATGCGAAGGCATGAGCCCCGATATCGATCCCCACGATCCCGGCGCGCCTCTCGATCCGCTTCCCGGCCATTCCTCCCGCGGCCGCCTTGAGCGCGTGCTGCGCCGCGGCGAATTCGCCGTAACCGCCGAACTCAACCCACCCGACAGCGCCAATCCGCAGGATGTTTACGAGCGCGCCTCGGTCTTCGATGGCTGGGTCGATGGCATCAACGCGGTGGATGCCTCCGGCGCCAATTGCCACATGTCCTCGGTCGGCATCTGCGCCCTGCTGACGCGCATGGGTTACGCCCCGATCATGCAGATCGCCTGCCGCGACAAGAACCGCATCGCCATTCAGGGCGACGTTCTCGGCGCATCCGCCATGGGCGTGCAGAACATCATGTGCCTGACCGGCGACGGGGTGCAGGCCGGCGACCAACCGGGCGCCAAGCCGGTCTTCGATCTCGACTGCATGTCGCTTCTGGAAACCGTGCGCACCATGCGCGACCAGTCGAAATTCCTCTCCGGCCGCAAGCTTACCTCGCCGCCACAGGTCTTTCTGGGTGCCGCCATCAATCCTTTTGCCCCGCCCTACGATTTCCGGCCCTACCGCCTCGCCAAGAAGATCGAGGCCGGTGCCCAGTTCGTACAGAGCCAGTACTGCTTCGACGTGCCGATGTTCCGCGAATACATGAAGAAGGTCCGCGATCTCGGACTGCATGAGAAATGCTTCATCCTCGTCGGCGTCGGTCCCCTTGCCTCGGCCAAGACCGCCAACTGGATCCGCTCCAACGTCCCCGGCATCCACATTCCCGACGCCGTCATCAAGCGTCTGGAAGGCGCTGAGGACCAGAAGAAGGAAGGCAAGCAGCTCTGCATCGACATCATCAACGAGGTGAAGGAGATCGAAGGCATCTCCGGCGTCCACGTCATGGCCTACCGCCAGGAGGAATACGTCGCCGAGATTGTCCATGAATCGGGCGTCCTGAGGGGCCGCAAGCCGTGGCAGCGCGAACCGAGCCCTGTCGATGCGCTCGTCGCGGAGCGGCTCGAGGCGATCCGTGGAGAGAAGCTCGAAGATCAGCAGCAGCTCGCCGAAAAAGCCGCCAGCCATCCCCATTGAACGCGGCGTTCGGCCGCCCGCCGACGCCCCGACGCTGCCCTTGTAACCCATTTCCCGGCACGCTAGACCTCATTGACGCGCGCCCGACCGGAGGACCGAAATGACCCGTACCATCGTCGCATCCGCAACCCGAGAAATCATCATCGGCTTCGACCAGCCCTTCTGCGTCATCGGGGAGCGTATCAATCCGACCGGACGCAAGAAGCTCGCCGCGGAAATGATCGAGGGTAATTTCGATACCGTCATCAAGGATGCGCTGGAACAGGTCGCCGCGGGTGCCACCATGCTCGACGTCAATGCGGGCGTCACCGCCGTTAATCCGAACGAGACCGAACCGCCGCTCCTCGTCAAGACCATGGAGATCGTCCAGGGCCTCGTCGATGTGCCGCTTTCGATCGACAGTTCCGTGACCGCTGCGATCGAGGCCGCGCTCAAGATCGCCAAGGGCCGGCCGCTCATCAATTCCGTCACCGGCGAGGAAGAGAAGCTCGAAGCCATCCTGCCGCTCTGCAAGAAATACGACGTGCCGGTCGTCGCGATCTCCAACGACGAGACCGGCATTTCGCAGGATCCCGACGTCCGTTTCGCGGTCGCAAAGAAGATCGTCGAGCGCGCCGCCGATTACGGCATCAAGCCGCATGATATCGTCGTCGATCCGCTGGTCATGCCGATCGGTGCTGTCGGCTCTGCCGGCCTGCAGGTTTTCGCTCTCCTTCGCCGCCTGCGCGATGAGCTGAAGGTCAACACCACCTGCGGTCTGTCCAACATTTCCTTCGGCCTGCCCCATCGCCACGGCATCAATGCCGGTTTCATTCCGATGGTCATCGGCGCCGGCATGACGAGCGCGATCATGAACCCCTGCCGCCCGGCCGAAATGGAGGCCGTGCGCGCCGCCAACGTTCTGAACGGCACCGACGAGCATTGCTACAACTGGATCAAGACCTACCGCGACTACAAGCCGGCCGAAGGCGGCGCGGCCGCTCTGGCCGTAGCACCGGCTGCTGCCGCCGGTGGTCGCCGCGGCGGCCGCGCCGCGCGGGTGGGTGGCGGTGCTGCGACCGAGTAATTCCAGAGACGCCCCTCATCCGCCTGCCGGCACCTTCTCCCCGCAAGCAGGGAGAAGGCGGATCGCGGAAAGCGTCCGGCCGGTCTATTGTCAGGGGAATTGTGTGTCTGCCGGCGAACAGGGCGTTGTTCCCTCTCCCCGTTTACGGGGAGAGGGTTAGGGTGAGGGGCAATCCTGCGCCAGGGTATTTGTTAGGAAGCACGTCGAGTATCAATGGAATGACCGAAAAAGATCACCTCGTCCTCTTCATGCCGTCCGGCAAGCGCGGCCGTTTCCCCGTGGGAACGCCCGTGCTTGATGCTGCCCGTTCGCTCGGCGTTTATGTCGAAAGTGTCTGCGGTGGCCGCGCCACCTGCGGCCGCTGTCAGATCGAGGTGCAGGAGGGCAATTTCGCCAAGCACGGCATCGTGTCCTCCAACGAGCACATTTCGCCGATCGGCCCTAAGGAGGAGCGCTACGATCGCGTCCGGGGTCTCCCCGAGGGCCGCCGTCTCTCCTGTTCGGCCACCATCCAGGGCGACCTCGTCGTCGATGTGCCGCAGGATGCGGTCGTCAATGCGCAGGTGGTGCGCAAGGCCGCGACCGACCGCGTGATCGAACGCAATCCGGCCGTCCACCTCTGCTATGTCGAGGTCGATGAACCCGACATGCACAAGCCGCTCGGCGATCTTGATCGTCTCAAGGTCATGCTGGAGAAGGACTGGGGTTATTCCGACCTGCAAGTCGCGCCTTACCTTCTGCCCGAACTCCAGAAGATCCTGCGCAAGGGCAATTGGGCGGTGACCGCCGCGATCCATCGCGACAGCCCGACCTCGCGTCCGACCATCGTCGCGCTGTGGCCCGGCCTGCACAACGAAGCCTATGGCCTTGCCTGCGATATCGGCTCGACGACCATCGCCATGCATCTGGTGTCGCTGCTGTCAGGCCGCGTCGTCGGATCGTCAGGCGCATCCAACCCGCAGATCCGCTTCGGCGAGGATCTGATGAGCCGCGTCTCCTACGTGATGATGAACCCGGATGGCCGCGAGGCCATGACCAGGGCCGTGCGTCAGGCGATCAACGAACTCACCGACAAGGTTTGCGCCGAAGGCGGCGTGTCGCGCACCGACATCCTCGACAGCGTCTTCGTCGCCAACCCGATCATGCATCACCTCTTCCTCGGTATCGATCCGACGGAGCTTGGCCAGGCGCCCTTCGCGCTGGCCGTCTCCGGCGCGGTCTCCTGCGAGGCAAGGGACATCGAGCTTGCCCTCAATCCCGGCGCCCGCACCTATCTCCTGCCCTGCATCGCCGGTCATGTCGGCGCTGACGCGGCAGGTGCAACGCTTGCCGAAGGGCCGCACCGGCAGGATCGCATGATGCTGCTCGTCGATGTCGGCACCAATGCCGAGATCGTTCTGGGTAACAGCAATCGCGTCGTGGCAGCCTCCTCGCCCACCGGCCCCGCTTTCGAAGGCGCGGAAATCTCCTGCGGCCAGCGCGCGGCCCCCGGCGCCATCGAGCGTGTCCGCATCGATCCCGAAACCCTCGAACCCCGTTTCAAGGTCATCGGCGTGGACCAGTGGTCGGATGAGCCGGGCTTTGCCGAAGGCGCCGAAAAGGTCGGTATCACCGGCATCTGCGGTTCGGCGATCATCGAGGTCGTCGCGGAAATGTATCTCTCCGGAATCATCTCCGCCGATGGCGTGGTGGACGGCTCGCTCGCCGCCCGCAGTTCCCGTATCTTGCCGAATGGTCGTACCTTCTCCTACCTGCTGCATGACGGCGCGCAGAAGATCAGCGTGACGCAGAACGACGTGCGCGCCATCCAGCTTGCCAAGGCGGCGCTCTATGCCGGCATCAAGCTGTTGATGGAAAAGCAGGGTGTCGAGACCGTCGACACCATCCGCTTCGCCGGCGCCTTCGGCTCCTTCATCGATCCGAAATACGCCATGGTGCTCGGCCTCATTCCCGATTGCGATCTCGCCGAGGTGAAGGCGGTCGGCAATGCCGCCGGCACCGGTGCCCTGATGGCGCTTCTCAACCGCGACCACCGGCGTGAGATCGAGGAAACGGTCCGCCGGATCGAAAAGATCGAAACCGCCCTTGAACCAAACTTCCAGCAGCTCTTCGTCAATGCCATGGCCCTGCCGAACAAGGTCGACGCCTTCCCCCACCTCTCCACGGTGGTAACGCTGCCCGAGCCGAAGACGCCTGCCGATGGCGATGCCGGTGGTGAAGGTGGTGGCCGGCGCAGACGTAGAAGTCGATAACGGACACCATATCCACCAATGGTGGTATTTTCTTCAAATTGCACTCCGGTTACAGTCGACCTTACTGGAGGTTGGACCGGTGATGGTCCCGTTTGGAGGAAATGGATTTCAGCATGTCCAACAAATCCGAGCCCACCGAAATTCGCCTGAAGATATACAATGCCTTCCGGGAACAGGTGACCCACGAAAATACGCTCTACAACAACCGCATAACCTGGCTCATCACATTGAATTCCTTTCTCTTTGCCGGGATAAGCCTGCTCTTTCGCGCCCGTATGGAAAATCTGTCGGACCGCGTCGAACTCGTCGTGTTGGTTTTCGTGCTGCTGATCTGCTGCGTTGGATTTTTCGTAAGTGCCATTTGCAGTGCACTTCTTGGCCAGTCGCGCCGGGTTCTGAACTGGGTGCGGGATGAATGGGATGGTCTCTCCGGCAGAGGCTTTTTCGGAGATCAGGTGTCTGTTGTCCCCCTTCCTCATCCCTCCGGCGGCGATGGCAAAAAACAGGCGCGCACATTGTTCCGCTCGGGTAATTTGCCGACGGTCATGATGGCCAGCTGGGCACTCATATTCCTGGGAACGCTGTGGCTGCTGCTACTTCATTTCAAGGGCTAGTCTTTGCAAATGTCTTCCATCGTTGATGTAAATCTGTCGCTCGATTCCGCATTGTTCCTCGATCTGGATGGAACGCTGGCGGATCTCAGCCCGGACCGGAATTCTATTCGCATCCCGCCAGCGACCGAGCGTAACCTTCTGGAAATTTTCGACAGTCTTTCCGGCGCTGTCGCCATCGTCAGCGGACGGGACATTGATGACCTTGCCATCCGGGTGCCCGAGGCGCTTTGGAGGATCGGCAATCACGGTGCGTTTGTACTGGCACCCGGCGAGAGTGGCCGAACATTTCCGTCACTGATCGATCCAGCCATCATTGACGACGTCAAAAGACGATGCGCCGAGCTTGGCCTTGATCTCGAGGTGAAGAAGACGTCGATCGCCATTCATTATCGCAGCACACCCGAACTGGAATCTGCCAGCCACGGACTGCTTGCCCGCTACGCCGGACAGGATTCAGAATACCTTCTGGAAGCCGGGAAAATGGTGGCGGAGCTGAAGGTTCGGAACGTCGGCAAGGGAAAGGCGATCGAGGAGCGGATGCGGCAGGCGCCATTTGCCGGGCGATTGCCGCTTTTCCTCGGCGATGATGTTACCGACGAGGACGCCTATCCCGTCATCAATCGCCTCGGCGGCGTATCGATAAAGGTAGGCGCCCCTCCCTCCCTTGCCACCACCTTCGCCTCGTCTCCTGCGGAGGTAAGGCAATGGCTGGAGCAACAGGCAGCGGCGCTGCACACCCTCTGAGACCGGTCAGGCGGCACCTTCCCGACCATTGAGTTTCAGACTGCTCACGCCGCCATCCCGATCATCTCGGAGAAGGCGAAGCGGACGCTGTCGGCGACGGCGCGGATCGTCTCGCTGGTTTCGGCTCCCGTAAGCAGCCGTACTTCGAAAGAGCCGAGTTCCGGCAGTCCATGCTTGTTGCCGAGCGCAACCATGTCGTCGGTCAGGTAGCTGCGCGGCAACGGCGCGACCGCGAGATCGGCGATGACGGCGGCCCGCTGGGCCATCGTATGGGCAGAGAGATAGGCGATCCGGTATTGCCGCTTGTCCTTGTCCAGCCGCGCCAGCGCATCGGCGCGCCAGCAACAGCCGTCTTCCCAGATCGATACCGGCAGCGGATCGCGCAGATGGGCGGTGCCACATTTGGCGCCGGCCCAGACCAGATGTTCGGTATGGATCACCTCGCCCTCATGGCTCACCACGCCCGGTGCGCAGTTGACGAGCGTCAGATCGAGCCGCTGTTCCTGCAGCCGCCGCCGCAGTTGCGATGACGTATCGACCGTCAGGTCGACCATGATGGCCGGATAGACCTCCGCGAACCGACGCAGGATCGTCGGCATGTAGCGCTCGCCGATATCATCGGGCGCCCCGAGCCTCACGACGCCCTTCATTTCCGGCATGCGGAAGCGGCCCACCGCCTCGTTGGAAAGGGCCAGCATCCGGCGCGCGTAAGGCAGCAGCGTCTCGCCGCTCTCGGTCAGCGTCACGGAGCGGGCATCGCGCAGGAAAAGCGTCGCATTGAGTTGCTCCTCCAGCTTCTTGATCTGCATCGAGACGGCTGAGGGTGTCCGGAACACCCGGTCCGCAGCCGTGGTGAAGCTACCGGTCTCGGAGATGGCGACGAAGGTGCGCAGGATATCGTTGTCCAGCAGCGGCAACGGTTGGCGGATTGTAACGGTCATCACGCATGCCTCAATATAATTGAACATGACGACCATATCATTTCGTTTGATTGATAGTCAACCGGCGCCCATATTTGCCCGCATAAGTTGGTCGGAAGGAGGTGCCGAGATGTTCATAGCGATCACTTTACGTCTGTTGCATGTCGTCGTGACGCAACCGTTGGGCGAATTCATCCGAGGACGGCGAAGAGCGCGATTGATCCGCGAGATGGATGAACTACCCCATAGCGTCCAGCGGGATGTCGGCTGGCCCCCGCGCGAGGATGCTCGCCGCTGATTCATCGCGACGCATTGGATCAATCAATTTTGTTGATTTCAGAAATAAGAAACATTCGTTTGATTGATGCAATGCCCTGATGCAAAACGCAACTGCCTGAAGAGGCGCACGCGAAAAGGAGAATGCGATGACACTGGTATTTGATGAGGCACGGTTTTCCCGGCGCTCGCGCCGGTCATTGGTAGCAGCCGGGATTCCGGCTGGTCTCAATTCCGTGATTGCCGCCTGGCGGGAATGGCATCGCCGCCGGCAGGAGGGGCTTGCACTGGAAGCAATGCCCTTCGATCTCAGGAAAGACCTCGGCTGGCCTGCAGGCGACATGGATCGCCTTGTTCGCCGATAAGCAGTTTTGCGACATGCCTCCCGCCCGGACAACTTGACGATAGTCGCGTTCGGGCAGGAGGCCATTTTTGAGGTTTGTTCAGTCCCGCTCAGATTTCCCGATCAATTTCAGTCACCTGACCGAAACTGATCCAACAGGCTGGAGCTTCGTCCATGGCTCCGCATCAAAGTCGCAAAAATGTCGCGATAATGATGTCCTGCTGAAGAAATCGCCGCTTTTCGTCACTATGATGTCGCGTATCGGCAACCGGCGAACCCCATTCCACGCAAGGAATGGGAAAAACGTGGGAACAATGGGCATCAACATGAACAAGCAGACCAAGAAGCGCTCGCTCGTCTTTTTTCTGGTACCGCATTTCACGCTCCTGCCGTTCGCAGGCGCGATTGAAACGCTGCGGATCGCCAACCGCATGCTCGGTTATTCCGCCTATGAATGGCGCCTCGCCTCGGTCGACGGGCAGAAGGTGCATTCGTCCAGTGGTATCGGCATGGAGGTGAATTCCTCGCTTGCCGATGAACGGCGTTTCCTCTCCGGCGAAAACCGCCCGAGCATGGTGATCGTCTGTTCCGGCATCTATGTGGAGGAGTTCCACAACAAGTCGGTCAACGCCTGGCTCCGCGAGGCCTATAACCGCGGCGCGGCGATCGGCAGCCTCTGTACGGGCGCCCATGTTCTGGCGCAGGCCGGACTTCTGAATGGCAAGCGCTGCGCCATTCACTGGGAAAACCTCCCCGGCTTTTCCGAAACCTTTCCGCAGGCCGAAGTCTATGCCGATCTCTACGAAGTCGACGGCAATCTTTACACCTGCGCCGGCGGCACTGCCTCGCTGGACATGATGCTGAACCTGATCGGTCAGGATTTCGGCGAAGGTCTCGTCAACCGCGTCTGCGAGCAGCACCTCACCGACCGCGTCCGCAGCGCCCATGACCGCCAGCGCTTGCCGTTGCGCGCCCGTCTCGGCGTGCAGAACTCCAAGGTCCTGTCGATCATCGAACTGATGGAAAGCAATCTATCGGAGCCGCTGTCGCTTCTGGAGATCGCCGACGATGCCGGCCTTTCGCGCCGCCAGATCGAACGCCTGTTCCGGCAGGAAATGGGCCGCTCGCCTGCCCGCTACTATCTCGAGATCCGTCTCGACCGCGCCCGCCATCTGCTGGTCCAGTCGTCCATGCCTGTGGTCGAAGTGGCGGTTGCCTGTGGTTTCGTCTCCGCGTCGCACTTCTCGAAGTGTTATCGCGAACTCTACAACCGTTCGCCCCAGCAGGAACGCGCCGAGCGCAAGTTGACCATGACCACCAACCGCACCGGCATCGTCGTCTGACACCGGCTTCCGGTCAGGGTTTCACCGCAACCTTACAGGTCGCCGTCGGCGGCCTGTTCGCCATTCGGCAGAAGCGTGACCGGGTTTTCCGTGCCGATACCGTCCACCACAGGCTGCGCGGTCGAGCCCTCGGCGATTGCCATGGGACCCTGGGGCACGAGGATCTGCGCCGCGACGGGCTGGCCTGAGGGCATGGGCTGCGACAGGTCTTGCGGCTCGCCCAGCACCGGTGCACCGGCAACGCCGAGACCGGCATCGATATTGATGCCTTCCTCCGGAATATCATAAGCGCTTCCCGTATCGCCTGCGGGACCTGCAAGTGCCTGTTCCGTAGTGTCTTCGGGAGAAAGAAGCACTCCGCCCTTGGTCATCGGCTCTTTCGTTTCCGCCGGGGTTTCCACCGAACTGTTCTCCACTCCGGCAAGGTTCGGTGTGTCGAGGTAGTTGATCGCCGCGCTCGCTCCGTTGCCGCGTGCCGGCTCCGGCGCGTAGGCCACCGGCGATCCGACAGGGCCGAGAAGCACCCTGCCCGCGTCGATATCCTCCACCCGGCCTTCAAGCTGCCCTTCGCGTTGAACATAGTGGCGGGAGGAACGCGGCGTGTTGGCCGCAAGGTCTTCGGGCGGCATCACGCGATCGCCGGTGCACGACGCAATGGCTGCGGCCGGCATGAGGATCAGCGCGGAACGTTGCAGAAAGGAAGACGCCATACACAATATCCATCTGCTGCAGCCGGTACCCGGCATTCAGCGAAGGATAGGCCTTAGCCGTTAATGTTTCGTTTGGATTTGATTCAAACGCGAATCGCGCCATCCGGCCCGCCGCCGCGATGAATTGCGCCTTCAGCGCGCGGCAACGCCAAGCGCTTCCATTTCCTTCAGCCAGTTTTCATGCGCCGAAACATCGGCCTCCGAGACATTGCCGACGATACTTGCCCTGATCGGCCGGAAGCCCACGAAACCGAGAGCGCCCACCTTCCATGCCTTCAGGCTGTGGCTGCCGTAGACGAGCCGGTAATACCAGGCGGGCATCGCCATGGTGATGACGAGGCGCATCGATCGTCCCCGGAGCAGTTTCTTCATGGCCGGGCCTGTGCCCTCATAGGCATATCCCGGCCGCAGCACCTGCTCCAGAAAGGATACCACCAGCGAAGGCATTCCGCCCATCCACAGCGGAAAGACCATCACGACATGGTCGACGGCCTTGAACAGCGTCTGGGCGTTGGCGATGTCGGGAACGACGGCGCCGCTTTGCTGCTCCTTCTGGGATTGCAGTCGCGGCACCTCGATGCGCGCGATCTCCAGCCTCTCGACGGTATGCCCCGCCCTGAGTGCTCCGGCCGCATAGGCATCCGCAAGGGCATGGCAGAAATGTCGTTCGCTGGTATCGGGATGTCCCTGCACAATCAGAATATGGCTCACGGCACTCTCCTGTTGAACTTGGCCTGTCAAATTTGACCCGTCGGAGTTGGAAGATCTGCGCGGCATTCCAGTCAGTTTTGGTGCTTGTGTAGCACACGAGGCAGAGCGTAGATCTGATGCATGTCAAGCTTTTGCATACGGGGGATTTCATGACGATTCAGCGTCTCGCCGCAGCTCTTGGACTTCTGGCCATCACCGCCGCGCCGGCCCTCTCGGCCGATTGTGCGAAGTGGAAGGCCGAGATGTGGGAGGTGGAAGGCGGGACAGTCATGACCGCCCATATCTGCCGGCCGGGGAAGGGTACGGATCGCGAGGCCCTGCTCTATGTCCAGTGCGGGGAACCCGGAACGCTGGTGCTGAACTACGACGACGGCGGCCATGGCGACCCGCCAGGCGGCGATCCCGAATGGAAGGGGCCGGCAGTCATCTCTGCCGGCGACCAGAGCCGGGAGGAAACCCTGAGCTATCAGGCCATGGATGGTATTCTCTTCCTGCCGTTTGGCGGTGACAGCGCCATTCTTGACATGCTGAAAAATGGCTCGCGGATCACCGTGGCGCCGAAGGAAACGGCCTTCAAGACCGTGAGCTTTCCGCTCTCCGGTTCTTCAGCCGCATTGGCCAAACTGACTGCCTCCTGCGGCAAGAACTGATTTTCCACACAACGAAAACCGCCGGCGAGATTTCCTCCCGCCGGCGGTTTCTTTTCTGTCCGCTAGAGCATTGGTGGCGAAAGCGGAATGGCCTGCCCGGTTCCCACTTTTGCTGGAATTGCTCCAGTTTCAGGCGGCGTACCGCCGGCCCGCCCCATCCGTGGCAACCCGCAGTCGCGACAGGAGTTCGCGCAGGTGGCGGCTTTCTTCCGCAAGCGTCTGGCCGGCTGCCGAGGTTTCCTCGACCATCGCGGCGTTCTGCTGGGTCATCTGGTCCATGTGGTTGACGGAGGTGTTGATCTCCTGAAGACCGGTCGCCTGCTCGCGTGCCGCGGTCGCGATCGAGGCCACGTGGTCGTTCACCTGATTGACCAGCTTCTCGATCTCGACCAGAGCCTCACCGGTGGAGCGCACCAGAGAAACGCCGTTGCCGACTTCCACGGCGGAATCATTGATCAACGTCTTGATTTCCTTGGCCGCATTTGCCGAACGCTGGGCCAGTTCGCGAACCTCCTGAGCCACCACGGCAAAGCCGCGGCCTGCCTCGCCTGCCCGTGCCGCCTCGACGCCGGCATTCAGCGCAAGCAGATTGGTCTGGAAGGCGATCTCGTCGATCACCGAGATAATCTGGTTGATCCGGCTGGACGAGGCCTCGATCCGACCCATCGCATCGACCGCGTTGCGAACGATTTCACCTGATCGGTTGGCGCTCAGCTTGGTTTCCGTCACCTTGTCACGGGCTTCGGCGGCGCGTTCGGAAGCGGTGCGGACGGTCGCCGTGATCTCATCCAGCGCGGCTGCCGTCTCTTCGAGGGCCGCCGCCTGCTGTTCCGTCCGGCGGGACAGGTTGTTGGTCGCCTCGCTGATGCCGCCGGCGTTTTCGGTGACGATATCGCTGGTATGGTTGATCGCGGAAATGACGCTGCTCAAGGCCGCGACGGCGCGGTTGAAGTCCTGCCGCAGCTTCTCGTAGTCGGCTCCGATATTGCCGACCTGGATCGTAAGATCACCTTCCGCAAGCCGTTCGAGAGCGGAACCGATTTCGCCGATGGCGTGGTTCTGCCGGTCCGAAGCGCTGCGCAGCACGGTTTCATTGTTCTGCCGTTCGGCATCCAGATGGGCCTGCTGCTCGGACTCGCGGTCGCGCAGCAGAATTCTCTCGCGAACGGATTCGCGCAGCACCAGCAGTGTATCCGCCATGCCGCCGATCTCGTCCCGCCGTCCGGCATCGACGATTTCGGTATTCACCCGCTCCTCGGCAATGTCGCCCATGGCTGCCTTGAGGCGGTTCACCGGCTTCACCACGCTCCGCACGACGGCGTAAGCGCAAGTCATGACCGCGATGACGCTCACCAGAATGATGCCGCCGAACCACAGGGCGTTGCTGTAGAACATGGCTGCGAGGTCGTCCGCATAGACGCCCGTGCCGACGATCCAGCCCCATGGCGCGAAGCCGACGACATGCGAGAACTTCTCGACCGGAGCCTCGGCGCCCGGCTTGGGCCAGTAGTAATCGACATAGCCCTCGCCCTTCTCCTTCACGATACGCGCGAATTCGAGGAAGATATGCTTGCCGTTCGGATCCTTCATCGAGGACAGGTCTTTCCCGTCCAGTTCCGGCTTGATCGGGTGCAGGATCATGCGGGCGTCGTTATCGTTGATCCAGAGATAGCCATCCTTGCCGTAGCGCATCGCGCTGATGACTTCCTTGGCTTTGGCCTGCGCATCCTCCCGGCTCAGCGTGCCGGCCTGTTCCATCTTGTAATATTTGGAAAATACCGCGAGCGCCGTCTGGTCTATCGATGCGAGGCCTGCTCGCCGTTCGGCCGCCAGCGTCTCATAGGATCGAAAAAGGCTGAAGGTAAGAGTCGCGATCAGAACCCCCAGCGCAAGCGCCACCAGCAGGTAGAGTCGGACCGATATACTGAAATTCCCCATCTTAAATCCCCCAATTTCTCAAGGGAAGGTTTCATGAACGGATTACAAATTTCATAAATATGTATGCATGAATTTTTGCAGGTTATAAATTATAGTCCGCGCGGATGCCGACCGTAGGCAGCTATTGCCCGCCCTGCCCTTATCTCCTAGCGTCGAAAAGCTCGTTTCGATTCCGTCGACCGGATCGGCGCGAAGATGAAAGTGACAGGACGGAAAGAAGCGAAGATGAATGGCGGAACCAGGCCTACCGGAGAATTGACCTTGCGCACGCTGGCCATGCCGGCGGATGCCAATGCGGCGGGCGACATTTTTGGCGGCTGGGTCATGGCCCAGATGGACCTTGCATCGGGTATCCGCGCCGCAGAACGCGCGCATGGCCGTGTCGTCACGGCTGCCGTCAAGGAAATGGCCTTCGCGCTGCCGGTCAAGATCGGCGACACTCTCTGTATCTATACGGATGTCGCCAGGGTTGGCCGGACATCGATGACCCTTTCGGTAGAAGCCTGGGCGCAGCGCTATCTCACCCATACGCTGGAAAAGGTCACCGAGGCGACCTTTGTGATGGTCGCACTGGATGGCGAGGGCAAGCCGACCCCCATCCCGCCTGCCTGATTTGGTGTCACTGTCGGCGGCGTGGTCGCCGCCCTTCGTTCAGGCTCGGAAAATCAGCGCGGCGCCCGCTGCGATGAGCGCGAACCCGAAGAAGTGGTTGATGGTCAGGGATTCCTTCAGCCAGAAGATCGAGAAACCGGAAAACACCAGCAGCGTGATGACCTCCTGAATGGTCTTCAATTGCGCCGCCGAATAGACCTGCGCGCCGATCCGGTTTGCCGGCACCGCGAGGCAGTATTCGAAGAATGCGATGCCCCAACTGATTATGATCGCCGCAAAAAGCGCCGTGCTGCGGAACTTGAGGTGCCCGTACCAGGCAAAGGTCATGAACACGTTGGACAGCGAAAGAAGGATGATGGGCCAGATTGCGGCCGGATTGACGAAGGACATGGTTTGACCTTGAGGAGGAGTTGCTGGGCTTGGACAGTCGCATTCCGTCTGAGAATCGAGATCGCGACTTCTTGCGGAAAACATGCAGCAAAGGGCCGTCGCGTCCAGTCCCCAAGGTGCTGCCGCAGCCCGGTCTCTCACCCCGAATTTTAGGAGCGTACAAAAAAGGTCCCTTTACGATCAATCGATTACGTAAAAATGGGGACGCCGCCGTTAAATGAATCTTATCGGATTCGTGTCAGCCTTGTGACCATGTTTGAAACGCACTGATTTTTATTGGATCCATTTTCAGCCGGATTTCCTGCATTGACCCAGATCGCCAAGCCAGCCGCTGCGAAGTTTCTGCCGGAAATCCGGAGAGCTCAGGCCGCGTATATCGTTGACGGGCTGCCTTCCACACTCGTGTTCAATTCGGTTATCGCCTGCTCCGCTACCCTGCTCACGGCCATCGGGCACGGCCTCTCCCTTTCCGTCGTCGTCTGGCTCGTCGTGCTGTTGGGAACGCTTGCCATGCGCGGCGTCGCCCGTAACCGCCTGCTGCGCTTTCACTGGGTTGAAACCCAACCCGTTTATGCGTTGCGGGTACTTGTCGCCGGCGCCTTCATCTCTGGATCGGTGTGGGCAGCACTGCCCTACTGCATCCCGGGATTTGAAGTTGTAAGCACCGGAGCCCTGGTGTTTCTGGTGATGATCGGCATTTCTGCCGGTTCGATCCTCCGAGGTATCGGTCACAGCACTGTCTCGCTTGCTTTCTCCCTTCCGCTTCAAGTCTCGCTTCTGTTGTGCCTGCTGAGTATCGAAGGTGCCTTTTCTTCGTTGATGATTATCAATGTCATCGCGCTGATGGCGGTGATGGTGCGTTCCAGCCGGTCGGCTGAGAAGGTGTTCATCAGCAATGTTCTGAGCAAGCTTGAGGCGACGGAACTCGTGCAGTCGCTCGGCATCGCCAATGATGAAATCCTGCAGCAGAACTCCCGCCTGGAAACGCTGGCCAACCGCGATACGACGACGGGTCTCGCCAACCGCGCCTATTTCAACGGCCGCCTGCTGGGCGACATCGCCCAGGCATCCGTCAGCAGCGGCGAAGTCGCGCTGCTGATCGTCGATCTCGACCGCTTCAAGTCGATCAACGATACACTCGGGCACAGCGCCGGAGACGCCGTTCTGCGGGAAGTTGGCCGCCGCCTCGTCGATGTCGTTGAGGAAGAGGGTTTGATCGCTCGGCTCGGCGGCGACGAATTCGCGGTCCTCATTTCCGGGCCGGATGCACGCAACCGCGCAGTCGCCTGCGCTGCCCGGTTCACCGAGGCAAGCACCGTCCCGATCGCCTTCGCCGGCGCCCAGTCCGTCGTCGGCATCAGCATGGGTCTTGCCGTCTATCCCGCCCATGCCCAGAGCGCCGAGGAGTTGCTCGCCTGCGCGGACATGGCGGTCTACGAGGCAAAGGCCCGGGGCCGCCGGCAACTCCGGGAATTCGATCCCGGCCTCAAGGAACAGGCGGACCGCCTAAGGCTGATCGAACAGGATCTGGAACAGGCCATTCTTTCCGGGCAGATTGAAGTCTGGTTCCAGCCGCAGATGCTTCTGGAAAGCGACGAAATCTCCGGTTTCGAGGCGCTTGTGCGCTGGTATCACCCGCATATCGGCTTCATTTCCCCTCCGGAGATCATCAGCGCGGCGCAGAGCATGCATCTGGCGGAAAAGCTGACAGGCTATATCACCGCTGGCGTTTGCCGCATGCTGAACCGCCTGCCCGATCTCGACCTGCCGGATGCGACGGTCGCCCTCAACGTCTCCCCGCGGGAATTCGCCCTCTATTCCGTCGCCGACATGCTGGAACTCATCACCAGCCAGCATGGCATCAATCCGTCCCGTCTCGAGATCGAGATCACCGAAGAGGCGATCCTCGACACGGAAGGCGCCGGCGAACAGCTGAAGCGGCTTGAAAACGCCGGCTACAAGCTCGCGGTCGATGATTTCGGTATGGGTCATTCCTCGCTGGCCTACCTCATCAGCCTGAAGATCGACCGCCTCAAGATCGACCGCAGCTTCGCCAAGGATGTTGCGGCTTCCCGCGGAAACCAGAAGCTGATTGCCGCGCTGGTCGGCCTCGGCCGGGCGCTATCGCTCGACATCGTCATCGAAGGTGTCGAAACGGAGGATGACGCAGCGGTCCTTGCGACGCTCGGTTGCCGCATCGCCCAAGGCTACCATTTCGCCCGCCCGATGCCGTCTGAAGCGCTTGTCGCCTGGATCCTGGCCCGCAGGCCGGAAGACAACCCGGAACCGGAGAAGAAGCGCAAGCGCAAGGTCCTCGCCTGAACAAGAGAGGCCCGTCACCTGCGCGTGACAGGCCCTTTGACGTTTTTGCCTCTAGAGACGCTTCAGGCAGAACGAGAAATGACCGTCGCTCTGAAGCGTCAGATATTCGAACTGCCAGGCCGCGTCATGGCAGAACTTCAGCACGGCTTCGACGACGCCATAAGGCACCGGCGCCACGACATTGCCCGGGCAGAAGTCGTGACCGGCGATGCGACCGTCCTTCTTGACCTTGCGGTGGCAGATCACGAGCTCTTCCCAGGTGGTTTCATAGGAATGATTGGTGTCGATATAGACCCAGTCGAAGAAGCCGTCGGGGAATTCCGGAAGCTTGACGGTCGAAAATCCCTGATGAATGTGCAGCTGCCCCGACTGGATGGCGGCGGCATTATCCTGACGGATCTTTTCCAGCCCTGCCCGATAGCGATCGGTATCCCAGGCATCGATCAGATGCAGCTGGTGCGGTCTGTTACGCTGCAGGATCTCGGCCGAATAATCACCGAAGGCGGCGCCGATCTCCGCGGCAATGCCCGCGCGGGGAAGCCGGTAGAGAAGTTCGCTTCGGTTCGGCAACAGGCGGCAATTCTCGGTGTGATAGAGGCTGAGCGTCGTCTGCGGCATCTGGTCTTTCATCCATTGCCGCTGTTCCATCGTGTTCATGCTGATTTCGTTCTCCACCGTCGGGAAGCGGCGGAACGCTGTAATCCGCCGATTCTTCTCCGCCAGTTCTAGCCGTATCAGGCTTGCGTGAAGGTGGAGCCGCCGATGGGCGAAAGCGGTGCCGACAGCACCCGAACACAGCCTGGGCTGCCCGGTTTCCTCCTGACAGCACTATGTCAGCTGCCTGTTTCTCGTTGCTTTTTTGTTCCGCTTTTCCCGCCGCTGCCCCTTCCCTTTGCGGAAGGGATTCTCCATATTCGCGGCATGGCCAGATCACCGAAAAAACCGTCCTCCCCGTCCGGGTTCGAGGAAGCCCCGCAATCCGAATTCGAAGGCGCGCCCCTGTCGGGCCCGATGGGGGGCAGCGTGTCCGACTGGGTGAAGCAGCTGGAGGCCGAAGCGGAAGCCTCGACTGTCGAAAGCCAGCGCGAGATTGCCTCCAAGGCAGGCAAGCACCGCAAGAAAATCGAGATCGAGGCGCGCAGGCACGCCGAGAAGGTGGCGCTGGAGAAAACCCAGTCGGCCGCAGGCCGCAAGCCCGAACGGGCGTCCGAGCCTGTGCGAGGCCCCCGTGGAGCGAAGTCGCGTAGCGACGACAGCGTGAGCGCAAACAAACACACCATTGCCACCAAGACCTCCCGCGGCGTCTCCATCGGCGCATCCTCCGATCCCAAGACCCGCGCCGCCGCCGGCCTCAATCCGGTTGCCGGCCTCGATGTTTCGCTGGAAGAGGCCGGAGCACTGGCCCAGGGTGCTGTCACCGCCACGGTGGATGCCCTGTCGAAATTGATCGAATCCGGCAACCCGCTTTTCAAGAACGGCGAGATCTGGACCCCTCACCGTCCCGCGCGCCCGGAAAAGTCGGAAGGCGGCATCGCCATCCGCATGGCCTCGGACTTCTCGCCCTCCGGCGACCAGCCGACAGCCATCCGCGATCTCGTTTCCGGCATCAATGACGGCGAGCGGTCGCAGGTCCTGCTCGGCGTCACCGGCTCGGGCAAGACCTTCACCATGGCCAGGGTCATCGCCGAAACCCAGCGCCCGGCCGTCATCCTCGCGCCCAACAAGACGCTGGCCGCCCAGCTCTATTCGGAGTTCAAGAACTTCTTCCCCGACAATGCGGTGGAGTATTTCGTCTCCTACTACGATTACTACCAGCCGGAAGCCTATGTGCCGCGCTCGGATACCTTCATCGAGAAGGAAAGCTCGATCAACGAACAGATCGACCGCATGCGCCACGCCGCCACCCGCGCCATCCTCGAGCGTGACGACTGCATCATCGTCGCCTCCGTCTCCTGCATTTACGGTATCGGCTCGGTCGAAACCTACACCGCCATGACCTTCCAGATGCAGGTCGGCGACAGGATCGACCAGCGCCAGCTGCTGGCCGACCTCGTGGCGCAGCAGTACAAGCGGCAGGAGATCAATTTCGTCCGCGGCTCCTTCCGGGTGCGCGGCGATACCATCGAAATCTTCCCGGCCCACCTTGAGGATGCCGCGTGGCGCATCTCGATGTTCGGCGACGAGATCGAGACCATCACCGAGTTCGACCCGCTGACCGGCAAGAAGACCGGCGACATGAAGTCGGTGAAGATCTACGCCAACTCCCACTACGTCACCCCCCGCCCGACGCTGAACGGCGCGATCAAGGCGATCAAGGACGAGCTGAAGCAGCGCCTCGCCGAGCTGGAAAAGGCCGGCCGCCTGCTGGAGGCCCAGCGCCTCGAGCAGCGCACCTGCTACGATGTCGAAATGCTGGAGGCCACCGGCTCCTGCGCCGGAATCGAGAACTATTCGCGCTATCTCACCGGCCGCAAGCCGGGCGAGCCGCCGCCGACGCTGTTCGAGTACATTCCCGATAACGCCCTGATCTTCATCGACGAAAGCCACGTCACCATCCCGCAGATCGGCGGCATGTATCGCGGCGACTTCCGCCGCAAGGCGACGCTGGCCGAATACGGCTTCCGCCTGCCGTCGTGCATGGACAACCGTCCGCTGCGCTTCGAGGAATGGGATGCGATGCGCCCGCAGACCGTTGCGGTCTCCGCCACCCCCGGCGGTTGGGAAATGGAGCAGGCCGGCGGTGTCTTCGCCGAACAGGTCATCCGCCCGACCGGCCTGATCGATCCGCCGGTCGAGGTCCGTTCGGCCAAGACCCAGGTCGACGACGTGCTCGGCGAGATCCGCGAGACGGCGCTGAAAGGTTACCGCACCCTCGTCACCGTGCTCACCAAGCGCATGGCGGAAGACCTCACCGAATATCTGCATGAACAGGGCGTCCGCGTCCGCTACATGCACTCGGACATCGACACGCTGGAGCGCATCGAGATCATCCGCGACCTGCGCCTCGGCGCCTTCGACGTGCTGGTCGGCATCAACCTGCTGCGCGAAGGTCTCGACATTCCCGAATGCGGCTTCGTCGCCATCCTCGATGCCGACAAGGAAGGCTTCCTGCGGTCGGAGACGTCGCTGGTCCAGACCATCGGCCGCGCCGCGCGCAACGTCGACGGCAAGGTCATCCTTTATGCCGACCAGATCACCGGGTCGATGCAGCGGGCGATGGACGAGACCTCCCGCCGCCGCGAAAAGCAGATGGCCTATAACGAAGAGCACGGCATCACGCCGGAATCGGTCAAGGCGAGGATTTCCGACATTCTCGACAGCGTCTACGAACGCGACCACGTCCGCGCCGACATTTCCGGCGTCGCCGGCAAGGGCTTTGCCGATGGCGGCCATCTGGTGGGCGCCAACCTGCAGGCCCATCTCAACGCGCTGGAAAAGCAGATGCGCGATGCCGCCGCCGACCTCGACTTCGAAAAGGCCGCCCGCCTGCGCGACGAGATCAAGCGCCTCAAGGCCGTCGAACTCGCCGCCATGGACGATCCCCTGTCCCGGGAAGAAGCCCAGGCCCAGGAAAAGGGTACCGGAAAGCCGAAGGGTCGCACCTCCACTCGTTCCCTCGAAGCCGGCGATCCCGCACAGGATGACGCGACGGATGCCGCCAATTCCCTTGAGAGTAACAATGCTGAGCGCTCCGGTACGTCAGGTGCGACGAACTCCCTCCCCCCTGTGGGGAGGGTTGGGGAGGGGAAACCCGACGAACCCCGCATTTCCCTCTCCGGCCGCTCGAAAACCGGCAGGCCCGAAGGCCGGGGCTCATCCTACTTCGAAAAGCCCTCGCTCGACGACATGGGCCCGGGCACCGATATGGCCATCCCCGCCGGCAAATCGCTGTTCCGCAAAAACACCAGCGCGGATGCCTTGGGAGGCGAAGCCGACCAAGACAGCGAATCCGCGCCACAAAGAACAAGCTATTTCAGAAAAAATAGCTTGGACGAAATGACCGTCGGCCGCACCGAAAAACCGGTCACCGGCAAGATCCCGGAAAAGCCGGAGGCTCCCCTTCTCCCCGTGAACGGGGAGAAGGTGCCCGAAGGGCGAATGAGGGGCAACCCGACGCCCCCCGCCCCATCATCCGCGCCAAGGCAGGCGTCGGCTCCTACGAGGACGAAGGCGAGCAGAAGCGCAAGAGCCGTACGAAGGGAAAAACGGGGCGACCGGGGCGGTGACCCCTTCTTCTCCCTGTCTGTGGGGGGGGACACGGTTCGCGAAACGAAGCCATCGATCCAGTGAATCGATGGCAATAACGAACGTCTTGAGCCAAGCGAAGGGCCGGCAATGCCCAAAGGCAAGCTAAGAAAAAGCGCGGGCTAAGTGGAAGGTACGGCCGCTCAAGTGAGCCATCAACAATTCAGCTAGCTGATTTTATAGGTCGGCAATGAGCGAAGCTCCCTATAGGATGCTCTTTCTGTTTTCTGATTGAAAAGCTCTACGCTTTGCGCAGCCCTTATGCCGGTATACATTCCATAATCCAGTATCAGCGCCAAAAATTTACGACCGGCATCTCCCGGAGTAATTCCATCACTAATGACATGAAGAAGCCTCATCTGAACAAGCTCAATTATATTTTTATATCTATCATTTCTTGGTAGAATTTCCACCAAAAACGCGTTTATCTTATTTTCTTCGACGCAGAATTTCTTTATTTTTTCGAGCTCTTCCTTGAGGAGGTCAGCAGCGTCCGAGGAGTCTAGTTCAAGATCTTTAATCTTTGTGGTCAAATTTTCAGAGGAGGCCATGTTTACATTGGAGACTGTAACTTGCCTTTTCCCTTCACTAACAGCCCGCCGCATAGACTGCGCGAACAGATTCATAGCATCCCTCGGGACTCCGGCAGCCACCCACGTAAGACGCGGAAGGACATCACCGCTGCTGCAAAGACGCCTAACGCCGGGCAAGCACGCGTAATTCGCATGCGCATCCAATATCTTCTGCAAGTGCGCGAACGTCATGTCTGGTGAAGTGAGGTTGTTATCTAGCCGCAAAACCTGGACGTCCTGCGAAACTTCCAGTCCAATCTTCTTGGTAGAATCAAACGTGTTCGTAAGTGTCTCGATAGATGAGATTTTGAGGTAGATTTTGTTTCCGCGCGAAAAAGCATATATTAAATCTAGGACTATCGGCTGAATGCGACGATCGATTACGTGAAAATCATCTAAAAATATGTATGCGGATTTATCCGACGTAAAATTAGATAGTAACCGTTTTATGCGGGGCAAAATTTTTCGAATGCTTTGCACAGTGACGCTGGGGCTCTCAAGGTCAGTCAAGATGTTTCCCAGCTCGATCGAAGCCGAGTCGGTGTGGGCCAAGTCACGGAGTATCTGTGCGATGATGTCGCCACAAAGAGCTTCATCAGATCGATCATTGTACAACTGAACATCAACCCAAACACAGGGATGACCTTCACCCTCAACCTTTTTGAGCGCGTAAAGCAGGAGCATGGACTTCCCCGCCCCTCGTCTGCCGAAAACAATGTGGTTGGCTTTAGCAGTTATCTGCTCTTCTGCTCCGCCAACGGAAAATGTATATCTCTCAAAAAAATCATCAGGATAGCTATGTCTACTGACATTCTGACCTTCACTAAGCGTTCTAATCAACAGCTTAGCTTCGGGGCCGTCCAAGAGATTTGACTTAGGCAGTTTTGACAAGGTGGCAATTGCGCCGGAGGTCTCCCTGTCTGGAACCACACTCTCTATAGCGGTATTTAGAAGAGAATATAACCGCTTCGGAATGTATGACACGCTAATGACCAAAACAGGACCATCTACAGTTTTTTTAATCTCATAAGGTAGCCCGCCAAGCCCTGACAAATCTTCAAACTTTGCGCGAATTGCATTTAGTTGCTCAACAGTAGCCATTTTTTTACCTTAGGTCCAGGCCTCTAGACAGGCAGTATGATTGCACATCCGCCAAAAACTCTTCTGCGATTTTCCCCGTTTCTTCTGGCTTTTTGAGCAAATCAGTTACCGTGACAGCATGGTCGTAGTCACATGAATTTCGATCGGTTCGCATAGCGTCCAGAGTATTTTTATAATATTCTCTATTAGGAAAATCGTTCGGTAACTCACCGATTTTTTTGTGGTCGGAGACGTCGGTCGATAAATTTGCATCAAAATGAAATCTCACCGCTTTTGAAGCATTGTAGCAAGCGTAGTAGTATCTTGAGACCTTCTGGCGCCACTCAGCAGATTTTTGTCGTTCAGCAAATTCGAAGTGGTCTACGCTCAACGCGTAAATCGCTTTCGCGTGAATTTCTAGTTCATCTTCAACTATCTTGGTAAGGCCGGCCCCAAGCAAGCCCGCATAGCACGCTACTATTTTCCTTGGGTTACCCGCCTTAAGAAATTCCTTATCCAATGACGCCGTCCCCTATGTGAGGCTTCCATATGCATCGAAAACAGGGCAGTTTTCAACCAGTGGCACCTCTTCCCAAAAACGACAACCTTTGAAACAGAAAAGTAACGTCATTGCACGTGCAAAATTCTTGAGTGTCGTCAGCGTAGTGGTGGATTTTCCAAACTTGTGCCTGCCCCATAGTCGACGCAGGTCGCCGGCCGCAAGCCAGGTCGCGGGTTGGATTGCTCCGAAACCATAGAGTAATTCCAGCAAAAGCGTGAAGCGGTTTTGCGTCCGGAATTACGCAAAAACAAAGAGATAGAGCATTGAAGGCGCAACCGTTTTCGCCGGAAATGCTCTAGCCTGTAACGACGGCACGCGGCATAAATCGGGCGTCGGGGCGAACAGGCGCGTCTTCTTTGGCCGCATCCGCGATCCCCGTTTTCCCTCGAAATCCCCGCCTTCATTTCCCGTGCCTACAATCCATTCGTTCCGTCGCGGATACACCGGGTGTGCGTGCCCGGCGAGGCGGGACCGGCGCTGAAAGGTTCGGGCGATCGCAGGCCCGGTCTTTCGGGGTCCGCGGAAAATGGTCTCCCTCCGGCGACGTGGGGACATGGGAAGGCCTCGGACGGCCGAACCCCATGTCGACCCTGACAGCGCGCCGGACGCGCCTGCAAGGCGTCAGAGACCGGCGGCATCAGGTGGTCCCGGGCGTCCGGCGGTGAGAACCGCAGCCCGATGGACGGAAAATCCTGGGAACCGCCGGAGCAGAGGGACCGAAGTCGCGGATAAAAACCGCCGAACGGGGCGCCGGAAGGTGTCACATACTTTTACTTTACGAGGCAGCTTCCAGCGCCCCGTCCGCACCCCTGGCCGAAAGGCCGAAAAGGGGAACCGAAATGACCATGATCACGGCGGGAGACCGCGCGTGAAGGTTTCGGCATGTCCGGATGACGGACAGCCCTCCCCGTCAACAGACCGGGGCAACGCCAGGGAGCAAGGACATGACCCAGACTTCGAAACACGCAACTCCGCACGACACCACGCCTGATGATGTCGCTGAACCCGATCCGGTGCGGGCCTGCATCGCCCGCCTGACCGCGGCCGTTATCGATGTCCCCCGTATCTGCCTGCGAAGGACCTGCCGGCGGCAGCGACGTTGCTGTATCTGGATACCGGATCTCGACGAAACCGACTGTGCCGACCTGCTGACGGAAAAGCCGCGCGCCCTTTACGATGCATTGCGCGTCGAAGCGGAAGTCATCATCGATCTGCTGAAGGAGCGCAGCCCCCTTCCACCACCCTCGCCCGATCCCGGCCAGCGCTGGCTGCAGGAAGAGGCGATCCGTATCGTCCTCGGTACGCTCGCTCATTTCCGCGTGGTCGAACGCCCGTTGCTCCGGCGCTTTGCCGCGAACTGGCGAAGCCGGGAACCCGCTTTGCTGCAAGGCGACACGCTGGAGCGCTTTGAGGCGCTGATGCGGATCGTCAGCGCGGAACCGGATCAGCCCACGACGGAAGAGCCACCCTCTCCTGATGAAGAGATGTCCTCATGCGCCCGGCCGCCCGCCGGCAACGCCATCGAACCGCCCGGCCCGCTTTCGGCGGAAACATCGTGAAAGCATCGGGATGGCGCAACGGTCGCGCCATCCTCCTTTGCCCGATATCGCGAACTATTCCGCAGCCTTGGCCAGCGGCTCGGGCTCCAGCTCGTAGGAATAGCCTTCGAGCATGATATAGGCCCGCTCGATCGCCTCGATCTGGGTTTCGGCGGCGCGGATGGCGTCGGATATCGATTGCGTGCGCGCCTTCAGCATGGATCCGAGCACATCCGCTTCCGGCCGCCGGCCGATGCGGTCGATATGCTGGCGCACCCGGGCGCGGTGGCGTTCCAGCTCGAGAATGTGGAAGCGTGTCTTCAGGATGTCGTCGGTGAGCTTGCGGCGCAGCCCCGCGACGGGATCGAAGCTGCCGGGCTCGCGCTCGTCGAGGATCATGTCGTTGACCAGCGTCTCCAGCATCATCAGGCCCTTGAGATCGGCCGTATCGGCGAGCTGCGGGTCGTAGCCGGTGTCGTCATAGACCTTGCGCCGCACGGGGTCCTTGAGCAGTTCGTAGGACGCCGTCACCTTGGCGAAACGGTCGACGTCGCCACCGCCGTCGGGATGCTCGGTCTTGGCGATCTTGCGATAGGCGGCCTTGATCGCCGCATCGTTCGCGTCGCGGGGCAGCCCGAGCAGCTGGTAAGGATCGATCACGGTGGCACCTGTCTTCGGCATTGCTAATCTTGCCCCCGCGCCTTCCTAGCCCGAAGGCCGGCGGGCATCAACCCCGCACCGGGATGAGGCTTCCAAAACCTCCCCTCAAATGTCAATGGATTCAGTCGTTTGACCAAATGCAAACAAGAAAGGGCCCTGTTTTCGCCCTTGCCTTTTCGGTGGAAAACTCGTACCTCTGGCGTCGTTCGGGCATTAATGATCCCGGAGACTGGACCGATTGTAGTGACCGTGTCATGCGGTCTTGGGGGCTTTCTCCCGCTGGTAGACGTTCTTTCCCCGTTATCGCGACTTCCGACTGGCCCTTTCGCGAAAGGGCATAACGCCCTCTCTTCCGGTCCGCCGGAGGCGAGGAACAGACACACTAAGGGACAAGGAACTTCTCCCATGGCCACCAAGGGCACTGTAAAATTCTTCAATCAGGACAAGGGCTTCGGCTTCATCACTCCGGATGGCGGCGCTAAGGACGTATTCGTCCACATCTCCGCTCTCCAGGCTTCCGGCATCCAGGCGATCAAGGACGGCCAGCAGGTCACCTTCGACACCGAGCCGGACCGCATGGGCAAGGGCCCGAAGGCTGTCAACATCCAGCTCGCCTGATTGGCGGGCTTTTTCCCGCTTCGTGCGGGGGATTGAGATGAGACATGAAACGGCGCTCCTCGGGGCGCCGTTCGCATTTCAGGCTACTCGGCTGCCACCTGAACCTTCGGTCCACCGGCAATATCGACCGAGGCAAATGCCGCAGCAACGACCTCCGGCCCGGCGCTTGCCTTGGTCGCATCGGTGGAAAGGATCTGCCGATAGCGCCGAGCCCCGGCGAAGCCCTGGAACAGCCCGACCATGTGCCGCGTGACATGGGAAAGCCGCCCGCCATCCGCCATTACCCGCTCGGCATAGGCCATCATCGCGTCACGCACCGCATCCCAGTCGACTTCGGAAGTTCTAGTCTTCTCGACCGCACCATAAATTTTCTCGTCCACGCCGGTCAGCATCGTGGCATTATGATAGCTGGCCCGTCCGAGCATCACCCCATCCATCACCTCCAGATGCCGGGAGGCCGCCTCGATGCTGTCGATGCCGCCGTTGATGCCGATGAAGACACCGGGGTTTTCCCGCTTCATCCGGTAGACCAGTTCGTAGTCGAGCGGAGGGATTTCCCGGTTTTCCTTGGGAGAAAGCCCCTTCAGCCAGGCTTTGCGCGCATGGATCCAGATCGCATCCGCACCGGCCGCGATCATCAGGCGGAGAAAGTCGGGCAGAACATCCTCGGGCACCTGGTCGTCCACGCCGATCCGGCACTTGACGGTCACCGGCACGGTCGCCACTGCCTTCATAGCGGTCACGCAGGCCGCAACGGTCTCCGGCTCGCGCATCAGGCAGGCGCCGAATGTCCCGGACTGCACCCGGTCGGAGGGACAGCCGACATTGAGGTTGATCTCGTCATAACCGTAATCGGCAGCGATCCGCAGGGCCTCCGAAAGCTTCGCCGGATCCGAACTGCCAAGCTGCAGCGCCACCGGATGTTCTTCGGGCGAAAAACCGAGCAGCCGGTCCCGATGCCCGTGAATGATGGCATCCGCCACGACCATTTCGGTATAGAGCAACGCCTGCCCCGTCAGTTGCCGATGGAAATAGCGGCAGTGACGGTCAGTCCAGTCGATCATCGGGGCAACGGCGAAGAGTTTCGTCCCCGGGCTATAGAGCGGTGCTATGGTCATGAGCGGTCAGATAACGCCGCAAGGGCCTGTCCGCAAGGGTTTCCCGATTTCGCTGCCCGTTCTGTGACAATTGAAGAAGTGTGAAACAGCGAAGAACCTAGAGCAGGCCGAGTTCGGCGAGTTCCCGCTTCAGGTCTTCGGGCATCTCCTCGATATTGGCTCCGGACGCCCCGAGATCGCGGGGAGCTGCATCGGGTTCCAGATAGCGCCAGCCCTGGAAGGGGCGACGTGGCGCAGGCGTCACTTCGATCACTTCCGGCCCGAGGATCAGTTCGCAACGGCTGACACCGTCGCCGCCGGTGAAGGTCTTGATGTCGAGGAGCTTCTGGCGGGCCGCCACCTGCCCCTTGATAATCCAGTAGAGCGAGCCGCCGTCCAGCAATTCCTCGCCACGCTTCGGTACCATGCGCGTCACATGGCTCGAATGCGGTTCCAGACCGGCTGCGACGGCAATAAGCGCCCTCTCCGCCACCCAGTCACGAAGATCCTGAAGGGAGTCGGCGCCGACGCAGAGCTTGATGAGATGCAGTGTCATGCCTGCGGTGATAATCCGATGACAGCCCACGTCAAGGGGCAGATGCAGAAGCAGGCGATGTCTTCATCCAACATGGGCATTCGATTTTCCGTCCGCACTCCATGCCACGCAGCCCCATGCCACTGACATGCTGTGCCCATATCAGAAGGTTGCAGAAGGGGAGCGCAATGAATGGAAAACGCCTGGTTATCATCGCGCGAGCCGTGAGCCCCACTCTCATCGTTTTTCGCCAGCCCAAATTCGATGAGCTGCAGGACCGCTCCTCTAGCGGAAAGGCGATTGGATATTACATTTCAAGCAACCGGAACCCTTGCACGAGATGATATAGAGCGTGACACGAGAGAAACCCACTGGCATGCAGCGCGCCGTCTCGGTCATCAAGATCGTATGGACGGTATTGATCGTCCTCGCCGCCACCACTGTCGGAGCCATCGCCGGTTGGGAGAACCATGGGCTTGTCGGAGCCATTGCGCTCGGATTTGTAGGCGCGGTCTTTGGTGTCTTTCTTAGCCAGCCGTCCATGCTTTTGGAATTCTTAGGCTGACTCTCCGCAAGGCGATATCGTTTCACCCGACCGCCATTCTCTCGGCAAAGCAGTTCCTGATAAGCATTCCCGCCAATGGACTGCGACTTGTCCCAGCTAGGCAAGTGTGCCTTCGCCTTTCATCTCCCTATGCCTGGAAAAACTGCCGGGCGGCAGGCCGACGTGGCGACGGAAGGCGGTGCTGAAGGTGCTGGCGGAGCTGTAGCCGATCCGCCGTGCTACCTCATCGATTGCCACTTTCTCGCTGCGCAGCAGGTTCTTTGCGACCGTCATCCGCCATGACAGCAGATATTCCATCGGCCGCACCCCTACCATGCGGTTGAAGCGGTCGAAGAAAGCCGAGCGCGACATGCCCGCCTCCTGGGCAAGGTCAGGAACCGTCCATGCCCGTTCGATATCGCCATGCATGCCGCGTAGCGCAGCGGCGATACGGGGATCGGCTAGACCGCGCAGGAGACCCGGCTGGGCTTCCTCGGTCGGCGCTGCCCGAAGTGCCTCGATCAGCAGGATTTCGACGAGCCGCTGCAAAATGAGGTCGCGGCCGATGTCCTCCCTTGCCGCCTCCTCGCCAAGCAGGTGCACCAGTTGCGCGAGCCGCGGCACCCCGCTGATGTGGATCATCCGCGGCAAAAGGGAGACGAGCAACCCGGCATCAGGTGCATCGAAGGAAAACCAGCCGCCGAACTGGCGGAGATCGGGCGGCCCGTCCTGCCGGCCGTGACGGATCTCCCTGTCGGGGATAACGGCCGTTTTCGGATCGATGTGCAAGGGTTGCGCGGGTTCGAGGCTGGACATCGTGAAGGATGGAGTTTCAGGCAAAAGCACGAAGTCGCCTTCTTCGAGGATGACCGGTTGCTCTCCGCTGACAGCCAGACGGCACCGACCCTCGATCACAGCGCAAAATCCCGGCTGCCCGAAATCGGCGTAGCGCACCGCCCATCTTCCCGCGCCCGTGATCCCCTTGGAGAACACGGCCCGGGGACGAAGAAGCTGTATAACCTCGGTCAGGGGATCGGTCATGTCGGACCATTGCAAATGAAATATGGACTATTGATCGAAGATAGTCCTGATTATGTCGGTTACAACGGTCTCGTCAACAGAGAACACAGGAGACCATCATGAAGACCGTACTGATCACCGGCTGCTCGTCCGGCTACGGATTGGAGACCGCCCGTTACTTCCATGAGAAGGGCTGGAGCGTCATCGCCACGATGCGTGAGCCCCGCGACGGCCTGCTACCGGCATCAGAACGCATCCGCATGCTGCCGCTGGACGTGACCGATCCCGAGAGCATCGCGGCTGCCATCGAAAAGGCAGGGCCGATCGATGTGCTGGTGAACAATGCCGGCATCGGTGTCGTCGGCGCCTTCGAGGCCACGCCGATGGCGCATGTCCGCAAGGTCTTCGAGACCAACACTTTCGGCGTCATGGCGATGACGCAGGCCGTCATTCCGCAGATGCGCAAGCGCCGGTCCGGCGTGATCGTCAACGTCACCTCGAGCGTGACCCTTGCCGCGATGCCGCTGGCGGCGGCCTATACCGCAAGCAAGCAGGCGATAGAGGGCTTCACCGGGTCACTGGCGCATGAACTGGCCGCCTTCCAAATCCGTGCGAAGCTGGTGGAGCCCGGCTATGCGCCGACGACGCGGTTTGCGGCCAACACCGATATCCCGGTCATCGACCTGATCCCGGAAGCCTATGCCGAATTCGCCGGACCGATCTTTGCCGGCTTCGCCAATCCGCCGTTGACAACGAGGGAAAGCGACGTCGCCGAGGCGATCTGGATGGCTGCCAACGACACTTCGGACAGGCTGCGTTATCCGGCAGGCGCCGATGCCGTGGCCCTTTCTCGGGTCGCCTGAGCTGCGCGGCAGGATATCAAGCGGCCGGCATGCCGGAGGTTACTGAAGCCTCCGGCCTTGCCGCCGACGGTCCGGCAATCGCTCACCCGAGGGACTTCGCCATCATGAACCGATCGAGGGACTGGCCGTGGCGATGAACCGTTTCCCGTTCCATCACGACAAATCCCATCCGCTCGAAAAACGGTCGTGCCGTGATGCTGACCTCGGAAAAAAGCCCTGTCAGTCCGCTTGCCCTTGCGTGAGCCTCGACCGCCTCGATGAGCGCCGTTGCAACCCCGCGCCCGCCGAAATTGGGGTGCACGAACATCATGTCGATATGGCCGTGTGCTTCCAGATCGGTAAAGCCCGCGACAACGCCGCCGATATCCGCAACCCATGTCGGCCTGTCGGCGCGGCGCATCGACCAGTAATTACGGTCGATGCGTGCCCACGCATCGATCTGCTCGGGTGTGTAATCCTTCGAAGCCGTTTCGCGGATCGCCCGCAGAAACACGTCGATGACGCTATCGAGATCGTCGGGTCTGTAACGGCGGACGAACATCGAGCAGCCACTTCGAATGCGGGATTGAAAGAAAGTCGGCTCGCCCGGTATCAGCCGCGCTGACGGGCGGCAAGTCGCGTCCTTGCCAGGTCAGGCTGGCGCCCCTCAGGGCGCCATCAACATTCGACGACGTTGACGGCGAGGCCGCCGAGAGAGGTTTCCTTGTACTTCTCGTTCATGTCGTTGCCGGTCTGGCGCATGGTCTCGATGGCCGCGTCGAGCGGCACGAAATGCTGGCCGTCGCCCTTGAGCGCCAGCGAAGCGGCGGTGACAGCCTTGACCGCCCCGAGAGCGTTACGCTCGATGCACGGCACCTGCACAAGGCCGGCAACCGGATCGCAGGTCATGCCGAGATGGTGTTCCAGCGCGATTTCAGCAGCGTTTTCGATCTGCTCCGGGCTGCCGCCCATGACAGCGGCAAGTCCGGCAGCCGCCATGGCGGATGCCGAGCCCACTTCGCCCTGACAGCCGACTTCGGCGCCCGAGATCGAGGCATTGTGCTTGATGATGCCGCCGACGGCAGCGGCCGTCAGCAGGTAGTCGCGAACGCCTTCCTGATCGGCATCGGGATGGAAGTGCAGATAATAGCGGATGGTTGCCGGGATGACACCGGCCGCACCATTGGTCGGCGCGGTGACGACACGTCCTCCGGCCGCATTCTCCTCGTTGACCGCCATGGCATAGACCGACAGCCAGTCATTGGCGAGCAAGGGGTTGAGCCGGTTGCTGCGCCATTCCTCCTGCAGCTTGTCGTGGATGGACCTTGCCCGCCGGCGGACGTTGAGCCCGCCCGGCAGCCTGCCCTCCTGCTTCAGCCCTCGGTCGATGCAGCCGCTCATCGCATCCCAGATCCGGTCGAGGCCGGCATCGAGGCTTGCGCGGTCCATCACCGTTTCCTCGTTGGCGCGCTTCATCTGGGCGATCGTCAGGCCGGACCCGGCGGCCATGTCGAGCATCTCCCTGGCGGAGGAAAAGGGATAGGGCACCTTGCGGCCACTGCTGCTCTTCTTGGCCGCCTGCATGGCCGCAAGCTCGGTATCGGTCACGACGAAGCCGCCGCCGATCGAATAATAGACCGTGGTCAGCAGCACGCGGCCGTCGCGGTCGAGCGCGGAGAAGCGCATGCCGTTGGCATGGCCCGGCAGCGGGGTCTTCTTGTCGAAGACAAGATCGTCCTTGGGCTGGAAGGCATAGGCCGGATGACCCGGCGGCTGCACCTTGCCGGTCTTTTCAACCTCTTCGATGATCGCATCCATGTGGTCTGGATCGATGCTGTCGGGCGCTTCGCCGGTAAGACCGATGATGACAGCCCTGCCCGTCCCGTGACCGATGCCGGTATAGGCTAGCGAGCCGTGCAGGCTCACCTTCAGAGCCGCCACATGCGCGCCGTGCGGCCGCGGCCAGCTATCCGACAGAATGAGGTTGAGGAACCGGTTCGCAGCCGTCATCGGCCCCATTGTATGGGAGCTCGAAGGCCCGACGCCGATCTTGAAAACATCGAATACCGAAAGAAACATGAGATTCCGACCTGCGCACCGGATCCTGAAGCATGCCCGCCGAAGCCGTTATGACCGCGACGAGGTAGAGGGATCACCCGATATATAGTGATTCAAGGCTAGAATATCATCGATTGCGAATGCGTCGGCGAACCGACATCGGCTTTCACCGTCGCGACATGGGTGTCGTCTGCCGCAAATAAAAACAGCGCGGGCTTTTCGACCCGCGCTGTGAATGAAAACCGGATTTTGTCCGGTTCAGATGCTGCCAAAAAGATAAGCAAGGCAGAGAATGCCCGCAAATCCCATCAATGCACGAAATGTGACGCTCCAGCACGATTTCTGGATACTGTCTTCCATATAGGCTCCGATTGTCATCCATGGTTGGCAGAAAGCCGTCCCCCGACCGCCTTCTTGATGTCGATCTATTAAAGTTTGCAGGGTTTCGCAACTGCAAAAAAGGCAAAACAAAGGCGGGTTTCGCACTCCAGCCATGCGCAAGCTGCATGGTTTTCTGAAATATCAATGGCTTGGCGCTACGTTCACCGGGTCACGCCAATGAGCCGGCTGTCATATTTTTGTCAAAAGCCCTGCCGTTTGGCGCCGGCCTTGTGGAATTTTGCGTGTTGAGCTTAAAACATCTCGTGGAATCGACCGGAGCCTTGCGATGACCCTTGCCGATTATTGCGCCCTTATCCTCTTCGCCAGCCTCTGGGTCGGCTATTCCTGGATTACCGGTCAGGCACGCATCCTGTCGCGCAGCAGCCTCACCCAGGTCATGGCGGATCGCCGCCGCGCCTGGATCATGAATTCGCTGAAGCGCGACCTGAAGATGATCGATACGCAGATCCTTGCCGGACTGCAGAACGGAACGGCCTTCTTCGCCTCGACCTCGATCCTCGCGATCGGCGGCTGTTTTGCCCTTCTCGGCCAGACGGACAAGGTGGATTCGGTACTTAAGGACCTGCCCTTCGTGCTTCCCGGCGGGCGCACCACCTTCGAGATCAAGGTCTTCGTGCTGACCGCGATCTTCGGCTATTCCTTCTTCAAGTTCGGCTGGTCGTACCGGCTGTTCAACTACTGTACCATTCTCTTCGGTGGACTGCCGATGTCGGAGGAGACGCGGCGGGATCCGGAGACGGCACAAAAGGCGGCCGAAATCGCCATCCGCATGAACATCATTGCCGCAAGCCATTTCAATGCAGGTCTGCGCGCACTTTTCATGTCGATCGGCTATCTCGGCTGGTTCGCCAGCCCCTATCTCTTCATGGTGACGTCGACGATCGTCTTCATCGTACTTATCCGCAGGCAATTCTTCTCCGAGGCGCGGCTTGCGCTTCTGCACGAGGCCGTGCCATGAAAAGGCCGCCTTTGACGTCTCTGCCATGCGGACGCCCCTGCCGTTCGCCGGGGGTGGTTCACCAACAAAGGGATTGACAGTGCAGCCCTCCTCCGAGCGCAGAGAAGAAGCCTCGGCGCATCCACGTATCGGCGCGCTCGACGCTGCCCGCGGACTGGCGCTGATCGCCATGGCCACCTACCATTTCAGCTGGGACCTCGAATTCTTCGGCTATCTGGATCCAGGAACCTCGACGCACGGACCGCTGAAGATCTATGCGCGCTGCATCGCATCAAGCTTCCTGTTCCTGGCCGGCTTCAGCCTCGTTCTGGCGCAGTATCCCGAACTGCGGCTGAAGTCCTTTCTGAAACGCCTTGGCATCATCGTCGCGGCGGCACTTGCGATCACGGCCGCGACCGCAATCGCCATGCCGGACGGGCTGATCTTCTTCGGAATCCTTCATAGTATCGCGGCCGCAAGCCTGCTCGGCCTGCTTTTCCTGAGAGCACCGCCGCTCCTGACGATAGCCGTTGCGGCCGTCATCATCGCCCTGCCGGTTTATTACCAGTCGGAAGCCTTCGACGCCCCGTGGCTGCTGTTCCTCGGGCTTTCGCAGCACCTGCCGCGGTCCAACGACTATGTGCCTATGCTTCCCTGGAGCGGCGCCCTGTTGCTGGGCGTCGCCACCGCCCGCATCGCCCATTCCCGAGGCTGGCTGAATGCGCTGGCACGCCTTCCCGAAGGCCCCCGCTGGCTGCGCTGGGGCGGCCGGCACAGCCTGATCGTCTATCTGATCCACCAACCGGTGCTGATTGCCGTCGTCTATTTGATGTCGATCATGGCGCCGTCCCAGGAACCTGATCCTATACAGTCATACCTGATGAGCTGTCAGACGGCATGCCAGACGGAAGGAAGCGAAGCGGGACTATGCACCCGTTTCTGCTCCTGCACGCTGGACCGTCTGCAGGAACAGTCACTGCTGGCACCGCTCCAGTCCGGCGCAATCTTGCCGGACAAGGATGAGCGGATATTGAAGCTCGCGCGTGAATGTTCAGCCATCAGTCAATGACAGGATCTGATCATGAATGCCTATAGGTTAAAGCCGCTGCGGTATCCCTGGCCGCCGGTCGTTTATGTCCTGGCCATGGCAGTGGCCTTCCTCGCCGACCGCTATGTCGGGATACTTCCGCCGGCGCGCGGCGATGGCTATTTCTTCATCGTTGCCGGTGGATTGCTGGTGGCCGTCGCGGTCGCGCTCGATCTCTGGGCGGTGAAAACCCTGCTGGATTGCCACACTGCCGTCCTGCCGAACCGTTGCGCCCAGCGACTGGTGACGACCGGTCCGTTCCGCTTCACGCGTAATCCGATCTATCTCGGCTACACGCTTCTGACGGTGGCGTTTGGCCTGCTGACCGGCAATGCATGGTTTTTCATTGCCGGCCTGACGGCGGCGGCGCTGACGACGATGGTCGCCATCCGTTGCGAGGAAATGCATCTGCTGGCGCGCTTTGGCGCCGATTTCGAGCACTACTGCCAGCACACGCGGCGCTGGATCTGAGTAGCTGACCCGAGCCGGGCGCTGCGCGGGGTCGCGCAGCTCTTCCCGTCAGGTGCCGACGCCGATCTCCACGAGGCGTGTCAGACAGGCTTCTTCGGCATTATCCAGTTCCGCCAGCGTCTCATCGATGTCACGACGCTTCTGACGAAGTTCCTCGCGTTTCTCGTCGATGCGCTTCATCATCAGCTTCAGCTGGCCGATCTCGCCCGGCGGTTCCTTGTAGACGTGGATAACTTCGCGGATTTCGGCTATGGTGAAGCCGATCCGGCGTCCGCGAAGGATTTCTTGCAGCAGTCGTCGGTCGGCTGCGCGGTAAAGACGCGTACGGCCACGACGTTCCGGATGGATCAAGCCTTCGTCTTCATAGAAGCGAAGTGTCCGGGTCGAGACGCCGAATTCACGCGTCAATTCTGTTATACTGTAATACTTCTTCACAACCGTACCGTTTCATTAGGGAAACGGTATAATATTGACTTTTACGTACAAGTCAATTTTGCCGTTTCAGCTCGACATGAACCACCATGTAGCGAGGCCGAGGAACGAGAAGAATCCTGTCGTATCGGTAATGGCGGTGACGAAGACGGCAGACGAAACCGCGGGGTCCGCGCCGGTGCGATGCAGAAGCAGCGGGATGGTGATCCCGGCCATTGCGGCCGCGAACATGTTGATCAGCATGGCCGTGGTGATCAGTCCGCCGATCGAGGCGTCGTGGAACCAGAAACCCGCCACGACGCCGACGAGACAGCCGAACAGGACGCCGTTGATGAGGCCGACACCGGCCTCGCGTCGCGCCACGCGCCATGCGTTGTGGATATCGAGGTTACGGGTCGCAAGCGCCCTCACCGTCACGGTCATCGTCTGAGAGCCGGCATTGCCGCCCATGCCGGCGACGATCGGCATGAGGATCGCGAGCGCCACCACCTGCTCGATGGTTGCCTCGAAGAGCGAGATGACGGAGGCCGAGACAAAGGCGGTGAAGAGGTTGACGGCAAGCCATGGCACCCGCGAACGGGAGGTTTCCACGACGCTGTCCGACAGCTCTTCGTCGCCGACGCCGCCGAGGCGCATCAGGTCTTCTTCCGCCTCTTCCTGGATGACGTCGACGACGTCATCGATGGTCAGGATACCGACCAGCCGCTCGTTCTCGTCGACGACGGCGGCCGAGAGAAGGTCGTACTGCTCGAAGAGCTGGGAGGCCTCTTCCTGGTCCATTTCGGCCGGAATCGAATGCGTGGTCTCGCGCATGATCATTTCGATCTTCACCTGCCGCTTGGTGCGCAGGATCCGGTCGAGATCGACCGTGCCGAGCAGCTTGAAGGTGGGGTCGATGACGAAGATCTGGGTGAAGCTTTCCGGCAGGTCCTCTTCGTCGCGCATGTAGTCGATCGTCTGACCGACCGTCCAGAACGGCGGGACGGCGACGAATTCCGTCTGCATGCGCCGACCGGCCGAGCTTTCCGGATAGTCGAGGGCCCGGCGCAGGCGCACCCGTTCGGTAAACGGCAGTTGCGCAAGGATCTCTTCCCGATCCTCGTGGTCGAGGTCTTCGAGAATGTAGACGGCGTCGTCCGAATCGAGATCGCCGATCGCCGCGGCGATCTGGGCGTTCGGGAGGTGTTCGACGATCTGCAGACGGATGCCTTCGTCCACCTCGGTCAGCGCCGTCAGGTCGAAGTCGTCGCCGAGCAGCCGAACCAGCGCGATACGCTGGTCGGGCTGGATCGCCTCGATCAGGTCGCCGAGTTCGGATTCGTGCAGGCGCGCAACATGCTGACGGAGGAAGAGAAGATCGCGGTCGGCAATCGCTGCCCCGACCATCGCAAGGAAATCGGAACGGATCGAGCCGTCTTCCGCATAGATGTCGGCCGCGTCGTCCTGAGAGGAACGGATGCGGGTTTCTTCACCGGTCTCCGTCATCTTAGCGCCCCCGTCTCGTTCTGCTGGCTTTATGCGGCTTTCCGGCCGACAAGGAGAATGGCGTCAAAAAACGCTTTGTCAACAATTGCATAGGCGCACCCGCCGGTGAACTGTGCAAATGCGAACGCTTCCTGCTAACCTATCTCCCGGAAGAGGTCCAGCAGTCATCGGGCAGAGGCTCCGACGATCCCGGAAATGGGCCCGACCCTGCCCTTTTAGCAAGGAAATACAAAGTATGAGCATTCGCCCGATCGTTCGTTTTCCCGACCCTCGGCTGAAGGTTCCCTGCTTGCCGGTCACGGTCTTCGACGGGGCATTGAAGCAACTGGCCGACGACCTCTTCGACACGATGAAAGCGGCTCCGGGAGTCGGCATCACCGCTGCGCACATCGGGGAGACGCTTCGCCTCGTGGTGCTCGACCTGCCGCAGCTCGGCGGGCGCTGTGACTATGCCAACCCGGAAATCCTGTGGTCTTCTCCCGAAACCATGGAGCATGAGGAAGGCAGCGTCTCGATGCCTGGCGCCATGGAAACGGTCACGCGCCCGAAGACCGTCGACCTGCAATATGATGACCTTGAGGGCGTCAGCCACAAGGTCAGGCTGGAAGGTTTTGCCGCGATCTGCATGCAGCATGAAATCGACCAGCTCGACGGCATTTTCTGGCTTCAGCGTCTCTCCCGGCTGAAGCGCGAACGTGTCGTGAAGAAGTGGGAGAAAAGTCAGGCCTGATTCTCTGAGCAAAGATCGAACCGAAAGCCGGTTTGGACGTTTGAGGTGAGATCGGCCGCCAGGGAGGAGCATCGCTGGCAATTGGGCGGCGCATCCCCGAACCCAAGCCTTCGGGCACGCCGCATCTTCGGAAAAGCTTGAAAATGATCCGCATTTCCTGCACCTTTTCCCATATTCAGGCCCAAGATGCGGCGCGCAGTACACCTATCCTGATCGAGTTTTGACCCCAAGGGGAGAACTTCATGGAAAATGGCAAGCGCAAGGACGAACTGTCCCGCGAAGAAGACTATCGCGATTTCGAGCAGCGCGATCTGGAGGACGGCTGGCCCTATGACGACGATTCTGCCGCCAGCCGCAAACCGGTCGGCAACGCCGCCTACGGGGAAGCCGACGGCAATTTCGACCGGGAACGTGATGACGGGATCAGAATCACTCGCGCCGGGCCGGATGCCGGCGACACGCCGGCCTTTCCGGAGACGGGGGACGAGCGCCGCACCGAAGATGACGACCAGCTCGAATCGGACATTGCCGCCTTGATCGAGAATCTTCCCGGTGTGAATGCCGATTTGATCGACATTCGTGTGGAAGGTCACGTGGTGACGCTTCGCGGCAGCGTCGATACGGCTGACGAGCGCCGGCTTGTGGAAATGAAGGTGCTGGGCGTGAAGGGCGTCGAGAGGGTCCACAACCGCATCGAGACCATCGGCAGCGACAGTCACATTCCGCGCGACACGGATTAGCCGGATCGAGAAAAAGAAAAGCCGGCCTGCCTTTCGGCGTGTCGGCTATCTTGTTGGTTAAAAACAAAAAACCCGGCCGAAGCCGGGTTATTGGTGCGGTCGAGAAGACTCGAACTTCCACGGGTTGCCCCACAGCGACCTCAACGCTGCGCGTCTACCAATTCCGCCACGACCGCATCGTGGTAGGGCCGACTTGCGTCGACGGAGGTGCATGTAGCAAAAGCATTTTGGGTGCACAAGAGCGTCGTGACAGTTTTTTGAATTTTCTCTCGCCCCCTGTTGATAGCCCCTCCCCCAATGCCCTTGAAACGCAGCGTCTTTGTTGCCAAGTAGAGGAAAAATGAAGGTTTTTCCCATGCAACGCACCGAAATCTCCGCCGACATGCACCCTCATGAAGGATCGCCGCCGGTGCGATGGCGCATTTCCGAGGGTCTCGTGCCTTATGATGTCGCGGTGGCGGAAATGGAGCGACAGGTTGCGGCGATTGCCGATGGCGAAGCGGACGAACTCGTCTGGCTGCTGGAGCATCCGCCGCTTTATACGGCCGGCACCAGCGCCGACTCGTCCGACCTGATCGATCCCGACCGATTCCCGGTTTTCGCGACCGGGCGCGGCGGCGAATACACCTATCATGGCCCCGGCCAGAGGGTTGCCTATGTCATGCTGGACCTGAAGCGCCGCCGCCAGGACGTCCGCGCCTATGTCGCGGCCCTGGAAGAAGTGATCATTCGCACGCTGGAAAAGATGAACGTGCGCGGCGAACGCCGCGAGGATCGGGTCGGTGTATGGGTGCGTCGTCCGGAAAAGCCGCTCCTGCCCGACGGCGGCATGGCGGAAGACAAGGTAGCAGCACTCGGCATCCGCCTGCGCCGCTGGGTGAGCTTTCACGGCCTGTCGATCAATGTCGATCCGGACCTCGGGCATTTCTCGGGGATCGTGCCCTGTGGAATCACCCAATACGGGGTGACGAGCCTCGTCGATCTCGGCCTTCCCGTAATGATGCCGGATGTGGATATCCGGCTGAGGGAAGCATTCGAGGAGGTCTTCGGGGAAACCGTGCAGGTCAGCGATCAGGAAATCGCCGCGTAAGGTGTCCGTTTCAGGCAAGCAGTGTCTGGTTCAAAGAGAACCAATGTCCTCTTCGTCCTCTTCATAGCGCTCGATCTGCCGCGCAAGCGACTTGATCAGACGTCCGCATTCCTGATGGAGCTGGTCGAGATGGGCGAGCTGCAGCCGCATGGCCTCGAGCGGAAGTTTCCTGTCGTGGTCATCGGGCCCGACGCCCACACCGGTCATCAGCCACATCGGCGACACCCCGAGAATGCCCGCCAGGTTGAGCAGGCGCGTCGGAAGCGGCTCGGAACGGTCCGCTTCCCACTCGAGCAGGGTTTCGCTGGGAACGCCGAGTTGGTCCGCAAGGGCATCCGGACTGATTCCCGCCGTATCGCGGGCGGCGGAAAGCCGGCCCCCAAGCGTATCGTCGCTCGCATCGGGAAAGAGGTTCACCCGATCGCGGGGTATCAGGATGTCCATGGTGTACGTCTCCCTTTGTCCGCTACGACGGCTTGTGTCCTGCCACCGGGAGCGGTTTTCCGGCTTATCGCGCCGTCCTGCCTTTTTCAGGCGATCTTCAAGATATGGATGATATACGGGTTTTGCCACCCTGTTGCCGTCATCGGCTGATGACAAGTCGCCATTTATGCCATCGCCCTGCGCTGGCAACTTGATCTCGGTCATCCCCCATGCTTGATGATGGCTTTCCTGAAAGTCACCGTGATGCCCGAATCCAAGTCCGCGCCCGTCCAGAACCCCGTGCAAGGCATGGCGCTGATGGCGACATGCATGCTCATCCTGCCCTCGATGGATGCGATCGCCAAATACATGGCGACCTATGAAGGCATGTCCCCCGGGCAGGTCACGTTCTATCGATTCTTCTTCCAGCTTGCCTGCACCCTGCCCGTGCTCTTTTTTCTGAACGGCTGGTCGGCGCTTTCGGCCAAACGGCCATGGCTGAACCTTTTGCGCGGCGTTTTGCACGGCTCGGCAAGCCTGATGTTCTTCATCGCGGTCAAATACATGCCGCTTGCCGATGTCTTCGCGATCTATTTCGTCGAACCCTTCATGTTGACCGCGTTGTCGGCGCTGTTTCTCGGCGAGAACGTCGGCTGGCGGCGCTGGCTCGCCATTATCGTCGGCTTCGGCGGCGCGATGATCGTCATCCAGCCGAGCTACGAGATCTTCGGGCTCAAGGCGCTGCTGCCGGTCGCCTGCGCCTTTCTCTTCGCTCTCTACATGTTCCTGAACCGTGCGGTCGGGGATGCCGATTCGCCGATGACCATGCAGACCATGGCCGGCCTCGGCGGCACCGCACTGATGGCCGTGGCCCTTTTCGGCGGCAATCAGATGGGACAGGCGGATTTCCACATCTCGCTGCCGCAATCCTGGCTCGGCCTGCTGCTGCTTGTACTTCTAGGCACGATATCCGGCTACATACACCTGCTGGTCGTGCGCGCCTTCCGCATGGCGCCGCTCTCGGTACTTGCCCCGTTCCAGTACTTTGAAATTATTGCAGCGACTATTTTTGGGTATTGGCTTTTCGGAGATTTCCCGACTGTCTCGAAATGGTTCGGAATCGCCATCATCGTCGGCTCCGGATTGTTCATCCTCTGGCGCGAACACAAGAGGGCGCAGGAAAGCCAACAAATTTAACGATTACGGTAAGCTGCGGCTAACCGCCCTTGTTGGGACATTGGAAACATCCGGCCGTTAGAACCGTTTCCGGTTTCATGATGAAACAGGGAAGAAAAGATGAGCGAATTTCGTCTCTCTTTTCCGGCAAGTGTGATCGCCGGGAAGAACAGGCTGACAGCCGAAGACATTTTGTTATTACGCAAATATACGTTCCCCTTGGGAATCCGCAGCACGGACGATGTCGTGACATTGCTCGCGCTCAACAACACCTGTCGCGAAAAGTGCGAGGAGTGGAACGACTTCTTCATCGAGTCGCTGACCGCCTTCATCGTCGATCACTGCTATCCGCAAGGGAGCCTCGACGAGATCAATGTCGAGTGGATGAAGAGCGTGCTCTCCACCAATGGCGTGATCGAAACGTCGCTTGAACTATCGGTCGTGCTGCATGTGATCGACGTCGCACCCCATGTGCCGCCGTCGCTCAGGGCCTTCGCCATCGATCAGGTACGAATTGCCATTGCCGAGCATGCCGGCGCGTTTTCCGCCGAACGTCCCCGGTCGGATGGCATCACGAACTACGACCTCGCCTTTTTCGACCGTGTACTGCGGACTGCCTTCGATCGCGGCTTCCTTCGGCTTGCCGAGCGGGAGCGTGCGGCATTGTTCGCGGTCAACGCGGCCATATCGCGGAGCTCCAGCCACAGCGGTTGGGGCGAACTTCTTGCCGCCGCAAGTCAGGGCAGCCTCCCCTCGGCACGGGTGAGGACCGAAGAGCTTTCTAGCCGCTGGCTCAAGGTTCCCGACGCCTTCTTCCTCGATACGGAAAAAGTGGCCTGACGGGTAGACCCTCGAAGAAGCTTCAGGATTCGCTTGAATTTTAGCGAATCCTTCAAGTCAATTCCAAGGTCTGCCCTATAGGCTGCCACTCTTGGAAAGATGCGTGATGCGCCAGTCGCCAGGAGATGCATGTGACGGAATTCCAGACGGCTTTCGTGTTGCTGGGCATCAATATCGGCCTGCTATGGCTGCTGTTGGCGGCCCCGCTCGGCAGCCGCACGATCAAGGTTCGCCGGTCCCTCAACAAGCGTGCCGAGGAAATCTGGGACATGGCCCGGCCCGGCGGCGGTCTTGCCGAATGGCATCCCGCCATCGTTTCCAGCCGTCCCGTCGAAGGCATGCCCGACCGGCTGGAGCTTTCCTATCGCCAGCCGGACCGTCAGGGCCGTTCGATGACCCGCATCATCGCCATCGACCGCACGGGCGTGACCGCGCAAGGCGAATTCTCCTGCGAACTGCGCATCGTCGCCGACAGCGCGCTGGATGCGGAATTCTGGTCCGGCTACCGCGAGGTACGCCGCATCGCGCCGGCCGAGGTGGGTTCGGCCATCGTCATAGAACAGACGGACAGCTATCGCGGATTGGCGGGCTATCTCTACCGCTATTTTTTGCTTCGTCGCGAGGTACGGGCTCTCGAGGATTATCTGGAGGGCCGCAAACCCGTCGCCCACGAACGTTTCGAGCATCCGCTGGTGCAGACGGCGCTTGCGGTGATCTCCACGCTCCTGCTTTGGCCTTTCTTCGGCATGAATTCGAACGGCCTGATGATATCCGTCTTCCTGACGCTGGTGATCGTCTTTCACGAGCTCGGCCACATGGTCGCCTATCGCGCCTTTGGCCATGAGAGTGCCCGGATGATCTTCGTGCCGCTGCTGGGCGGGATAGCGATTGGCGGGAGACCCTATGACAGTCGCTTCGAAGTTGCGACCTGTGCGCTGATGGGAGCCGGTGTCTCGGCCTTTCTCGTACCGATCCTGATCGCCGCGCACCAATCCGGCCCGGAGAGCGGACCGATCCTGGTTTTCATGCTGATCCTCGGCGCCTTCAACCTGCTCAACCTGCTGCCGATGTACAGGTTCGATGGCGGTCAGATGCTGCGCCAGATATTCCGCACGACGAAGGCGCTGACGCTGGCGTCGTTCAGCGTGACCGGTGTCATTCTCTGGACCGGCTGGCGCATAGGCCTGCCGCCGCTTGCACTGCTGGCAGCACTCTCGATCTTCACCCTCCTGAGCCTGATCCGAACGGGAAAAGTAAAGCCGCGTCACGAGCTTGCAGAAATGTCCCCGGCCGAACAACTGATGACGGGTTTCGGTCTCTATGCGGCGCTCTCCATCCACGTCTATGCCGTGGTTTACGCGTGTGACCGCCTGTTCGGGTGACACGGGAGCGTGAATGCCCAAGCAGGATTGACGACTTGACAGGACGCCCTTCGGACGGTCCAAGGGTGGCATGGATGAAATCAACGCCCCCCTTCCTTCCGGCTATTCGCCGGTGCCACCCGGAATGCTCGCCAACGTCGTGACCTGCCTCGAAATGCGGGCGCGTCCGCCGGTCAAGACCGATCCTCCGGCGGGTTCGCTCCGGCTGGAGCGCTGGAGCGATGCGGATCTCGACGCCTACCGGGACCTCTTCCGACGCATCGGCGAGGAATGGATGTGGATGTCGCGGCTGGTCATGCCGGACGACGAATTGAAGGCTATCCTCGAAAATCCGCAGATCGAGATTTTCGTGATGCTCGACGGTGAAAAACGGGTCGGCCTTCTGGAGCTCGATTTCCGCAAGGACGGCGAGTGCGAACTGGTCTTCTTCGGCCTTGTCGCCGAGGCCATCGGCAATGGTGCCGGCAGGCTGATGATGAATGCGGCCATCGCCAACGCCTGGTCCAAGCCCATCAGCCGATTCTGGGTTCATACCTGTCATTTCGACCATCCCGGCGCGATATCCTTCTACCGCCGCTCGGGCTTCGAGCCCTACGCGTTCTTCGTCGAGGTCAGCGAGGACCCGCGCCTGACCGGGAGGATGCGCAAGGACGCAGCCGCTCACGTACCGCTGATAGAGGCGCCGTGACCGCCTGACGATGGATGCCGTCAATTGACTTTTGACAGGCGCGGGAAAACCAGCGCCGCCTCTTGAGGCGGTCTACTGCGCATGCAACATACCACCACGAATTCGAACAAAAGGAGAAACGCCATGGACGTTCGCGCCGCAGTCGCCATACAGGCAGGAAAGCCGCTGGAGGTCATGACCGTACAGCTCGAAGGCCCTCGTGCCGGCGAGGTTTTGATCGAGGTGAAGGCGACGGGGATCTGCCATACCGACGATTTCACGCTGTCGGGCGCCGATCCGGAAGGCCTGTTCCCGGCGATCCTCGGCCATGAAGGCGCCGGTATCGTCGTCGACGTCGGACCGGGCGTCACCTCGGTCAAGAAGGGTGACCATGTCATCCCGCTCTACACCCCGGAATGCCGCGAATGCTATTCCTGCACCTCGCGCAAGACCAATCTCTGCACCTCGATCCGTGCAACGCAGGGTCAGGGCCTGATGCCCGACGGCACCTCGCGCTTTTCCATCGGCAAGGACAAGATCCATCACTACATGGGTTGCTCGACGTTTTCGAACTTCACCGTCCTGCCTGAGATCGCGGTTGCCAGGATCAACCCCGACGCGCCCTTCGACAAGGTCTGCTACATCGGCTGCGGCGTCACCACCGGCATCGGCGCGGTGATCAACACCGCCAAGGTGGAGATCGGTTCGACGGCCATCGTCTTCGGCCTCGGCGGCATCGGCCTCAACGTTCTGCAGGGCCTGCGCCTTGCCGGGGCCGACATGATCATCGGCGTCGACATCAACCCGGACCGCAAGGAATGGGGCGAGAAGTTCGGCATGACGCATTTCGTCAACCCGAAGGAAGTCGGCGACGACATCGTGCCCTATCTGGTCAACATGACCAAGCGTCATGGCGATCTGATCGGCGGCGCGGACTACACCTTCGACTGCACCGGCAACACCAAGGTGATGCGTCAGGCGCTGGAAGCCTCGCATCGCGGCTGGGGCAAGTCCGTGATCATCGGGGTTGCCGGCGCCGGCCAGGAAATCTCGACGCGTCCGTTCCAGCTGGTCACCGGCCGCAACTGGATGGGCACGGCTTTCGGCGGCGCGCGCGGCCGCACCGACGTGCCGAAGATCGTCGACTGGTACATGGAAGGCAAGATCCAGATCGACCCGATGATCACCCACACCATGCCGCTCGAAGACATCAACCATGGCTTCGAACTCATGCACAAGGGTGAATCCATCCGCGGTGTCGTCGTCTATTGATGGCCCTGCCCGCCTATATCGTCGATGTGCGGAGACTGGAGCAGTTCTCCGCCATCGAACTCTATGACATGCTGAAAATGCGTGTCGATGTCTTCGTCGTCGAGCAGGAATGCGCTTATCCCGAGCTCGACGGCAACGACCCAGAATGCCTTCACCTGCGCCTGATGAACGGTCCCGAACTTCTCGCCTGCGCCCGGCTTTGGCGCCCGCGGGCGGATGCAAATCCACGGATCGGCCGGGTGGCGGTTTCACCCGACCATCGTGGGAAACGTCTCGGCGAGGCATTGATGCGGGTGGCGATTGTAGAATGCGAAAAGGCCTATCCGGACGAACCGATAGAGCTTTCCGCCCAGGCCCATCTGCAGCGTTTCTATGCCTCGTTCGGCTTCAAGCCGATCTCCAGTGAGTATCTGGAGGATGGTATACCGCATATCGATATGCTGAGGGACGCGCGATGATCTATGTCGATGCCGACGCCTGCCCGGTGAAGCCGGAGATCCTGAAGGTCGCCGAGCGGCACGGAATGGAAGTAACCTTCGTCGCCAATTCCGGCCTTCGCCCCTCGCGCGATCCGATGGTGAAGAATGTCATCGTTTCCAACGGGTTCGACGCCGCGGACAACTGGATCGCCGAGCGGGCTGCAGCCGGCGACATCGTCATCACGGCCGACGTGCCGCTGGCCGGTCGCTGCGTCGCGGCAGGCGCACAGGTGACGGGACCGACGGGACGTGTCTTCGACACCACCAATATCGGCATGGCCACCGCCATGCGCGACCTCGGGGCGCATCTGCGCGAGACAGGCGAAAGCAAGGGCTACAATGCCGCCTTCTCGCCGCGCGACCGTTCCGCCTTTCTCGAAACGCTTGACCGGCTTTGCCGCAGGGTCAAGAAATGACCCGGTATCTTTAGGCCCGGTATCTTTAGGAAGGTGGCGATGAAGCAGGGAGGAAAACGATACGGCATCGACCGGCGGCACCAGCCGTTCGTCATCGCCCTGTTGCTGGCGCTTGTCACATTGCCGGTCACCATACCGCTCGTACCCGGCTTCACGGTGGAGATTGCGGCCATCGTCTTTTTTCTCGGCTACCTCCTGCAAATCGCCCACCGCATGCCGGTGCTGACCGCCGCCCATTTCAGGGCCAGCGCCGACAGCGATGACGCTCCGGCGCTCGCCATCATCGCCGTAACGCTGCTTGCGGTCGCTGCTGCAGTGATTTCGCTATTTCTCGCACTCAGCCATGCTGCCGTCTCGACCGGCTGGTCGCTCGGGCTGGCCTTCTGCTCGGTCATTCTCGGCTGGATGACCATCCACACCATGGCCGCGATGCATTATGCCCACATCTTCTGGCGGCCCTCGAAGGCGGGCGGAAAAAAGACGCACAGGGGCGGCATGGATTTTCCAGATACCGAGGAGCCCGGCGGCTACGAGTTTCTCTACTACGCCTTCGTCATAGGCATGACGGCGCAGACGTCGGATGTCGCGATCACCACCACGACCATGCGCAAGGCCACGCTGGTGCACTCCATCGTCTCTTTCTTTTTCAACACGGTGCTTGTTGCCGCGGTCGTGAATGCGGCTGTCGCGCTGGCAGGCTGATCCTATCAAGCAAGGGTAACTTCCATGAAAATCATCTCCCAGAATACCGCCTTCGACGGCATGCAGGGCGTCTTCTCCCACGAGTCCGAGGCCTGCCAGTGCGAGATGACCTTCGCCGTCTTCGTGCCGCCGCAGGCGATCAAGGAAAAGCGGCCTGTCCTCTGGTACCTTTCCGGCCTCACCTGCACCCATGCCAACGTCATGGAAAAGGGCGAGTATCGCCGCATGGCCTCCGAGCTCGGCCTCATCATCGTCTGCCCGGACACCAGTCCGCGCGGCAACGATGTGCCGGACGAACTAACCAACTGGAAGATGGGCAAGGGCGCTGGCATGTATCTCGACGCCACCGAAAAGCCCTGGTCCGATAACTACAGGATGTACACCTACATCACGCAGGAACTGCCGGCGCTGGTTGCCGAACACTTCCGCGTCGACATGGACCGCCAGGGCATCTTCGGCCACTCGATGGGCGGCCATGGCGCCATGACCATCGCGCTGAAGAACCCCGAAACCTACAAGAGCTGCTCCGCCTTCGCGCCGATCGTCAGTCCCTCGACGGCCGACTGGACGCCCGACGCCTTTACCAAGTATCTCGGCGAGGATCAGGCCTCATGGCGTCCTTACGACGCCTGCGCGCTGGTCGAGGACGGCGCGAGATTCCCGGAATTCCTGATCGATCAGGGCAAGGCCGACAGCTTCCTCGAAACGGGCCTGAAGCCATGGCTGTTCGAAGAGGCGATCAAGGGCACCGATATCGGCCTGACGCTGCGCATGCACGAGCGCTACGACCACTCCTACTTCTTCATCTCCACCTTCATGGACGATCACCTGAAGTGGCACGCCGAGCGCCTCGGGTAAGCCGGGCATTACGGGTCATACAAAATCGGGCGGCTGTGAGCCGCCCTTTCCTTTTCAAAGCCGGCGATAGGCGAACCAGTCGAAATCGGCGGGCTTTGCGCGGCCGCTGGTGTCGAAGGCGAACATGCCGGTAAACGCGCCGGTGAAAGACCCGTGTTCTCCCCGGCCGCCCTCGTCCGAAACGACACCGGCATCGAGCACGGGACCTATCGACCGCCACTGGTCCTCACCCGCGGCGCGCCAGAAAAATCGCAATGCGTTGTCGATGACCTCCATGGCGAGATCCAGTGCGCCCGCCGGCACGGCAATGCCGTGACCTGCCGGAAACTCCAGCCGTCCCTCCGGATAATCGCCGGGGCATGACAGTATCGTCAGGACACGACCGAGCTTTTCGTGCTGCGTCACCCCCAGCGCATGAAACTTGTGGCGGTTGTAATAGTGGGTCAGCCCCGCGACCTGCTGATAGGTGTCCGGGTCGAATTCGACCCTCGTCTCGGCCCGGAAGCGATGGTCTCCCTGCCTTCGCGCGATCAGCGATTGCTCGAACCAGGAGCCGATGCTTTCGCGTCCGAAGAGCCGAAGATGTCCCGGACGCCGCGTCAGGCTGAAGAGCCGGTAGGGTTCGGGGCTTCTGAGCCACTGGAAGTCCTCGGGCAGTTCATAGTGGTCGAAATCGCTCGATACCGTTTCAGGACGCTCGATCCGCGTAATGGCAAAGGGCGGCTCGACGCTGACCGCAGGAACCGGCCCGCCATCGGCGAGATAGAGCCAGTCGTCGTCCCGCCAGACGCATTTCTGGATCGCCGTTTCCCGGCCAAGCGTGCATCTTCGCAAGGGAGAAAGCGGACGGCCGCAGAGATGGGTGTGGTAGGCCTGCCCGTCCGGCGTCTCGACATACTGGCCGTGGCCTGCCCTTTGCAGCGTTGCCTGCGGATGGTCCTTCGCGGTGATGAGATGCACCTGCGGATGCATCTCGTAAGGGCCGTCGATCGTTCGGGAGCGCGCCATGGTTACGGCATGGTCATAACCCGTGCCGCCCTCGGCGGTGGTGAGATAGTACCAGCCGTTACGTTTGAAGAGATGCGGACCTTCCACCAGCCCGAGCGGACTTCCCGCGAAGATGTTTTTCACCGGCCCCTTGAGCTTCTTCGATACGGAATCCCATTCCTGCAGCAGGATACCGTCGAAGGCCGGATGTTTGGGAGAACCGCCATAGCTTTCGGATCGGTGGTTCCATTGCATGTTGAGGAACCACTTGCGTCCGTCACCGTCATGGAAAAGCGACGGGTCGAAACCGGAGGAGTTCACATAAACCGGATCGGACCATTTCCCTTCGATGGTGGGCGATGTCACGATGTAGTTATGGGCATCCTTGAAGTTGCCGTCGAAGCGCTTCACGTCGGTATAGACCAGCCAGAACAACCCGTCGGCAAACGACAGGCAGGGCGCCCAGACGCCACAACTGTCGGGATTGCCGCGCATGTCGAGCTGGCTTGCCCGCTCCAGCGGCCGCCGCACCAGCCGCCAGTTCACCAGATCCCGCGAATGGTGGATCTGCACGCCCGGATACCATTCGAAGGTCGAGGTGGCGATATAGTAGTCCTCCCCGACCCGGCAGATCGACGGGTCCGGGTTGAAACCCGGCAGGATGGGGTTCTGGATCATGTGTTCTCCTCCCGAAAGAACTTGAGGTAGCAGCCCCTCATCCGGCCGTGTCCTACGGACCCTTCTCCCCGCAGGGGTTGAGGGGTAACTCCAGCGGCTATTTCTTCCGTCTCGGCGGTCCCTTGCGCTCGGCGGATGCGGCCCAGATGTTGACGTCGGCCTCCTTGGCATAGGTGTCGATTTCGGCCAGTTCAGCCTCGGAAAACTCCCGGTTCTCCAGAGCCTTGACGCAATCCTCCACCTGTTCCGGCCTCGATGCCCCGATCAGCGCCGTGGTGATCCGCCCGCCACGCAGCACCCAGGCGAGCGCCATCTGCGCGAGCGTCTGGCCGCGCCGCCCCGCAATGGCGTTGAGCGCGCGGATATTCTCGATGTTGCGCTCGTTGAGGAAGGCCGGATCGAGCGAACGGTCGAGCGCTGCACGGCTACTGGCCGGAATGCCGCCGAGATATTTCGAGGTCAGCATGCCCTGGGCCAGCGGCGAAAAGACGATGGAGCCGACACCGAGTTCCTCCAGAGTATCGACGAGGCCGTCTTCCTCGATCCAGCGGTTGATCATCGAATAGCTCGGCTGGTGGATGAGGAGCGGCGTGCCGAGCGATTTCAGGATGTCATAGGCCGCACGCGTCCGGTTCGAATTGTAGGAGGATATGCCGATGTAAAGCGCCCTCCCCGAGCGCACGATGTGGTCGAGCGCGGCACAGGTTTCTTCGAGCGGCGTATCGGGATCGAAGCGGTGGGAATAGAAGATGTCGACGTAATCGAGGCCGAGCCGCTTGAGGCTCTGGTCGCAGGACGAAACCAGATATTTCCGGCTGCCCCACTCGCCGTAAGGACCCGGCCACATGCGATACCCGGCCTTGGTCGAGACGATCAGTTCATCCCGAAGGCTGGCGAAATCGGTTTTCAGGATTTCACCGAAAGCCTGTTCCGACGCGCCGCCCGGCGGGCCGTAATTGTTGGCGAGGTCGAAATGGGTGATGCCGAGATCGAAGGCTTTCCGGCAGATCGCCTGTTTGGTGACATGCGGCGTCTCGACGCCGAAATTCTACCAGAGCCCGAGCGAAATCGCCGGCAGTTTCAGGCCGCTCTTGCCGCAGCGGTTATAGGTCATCTGCTCATAGCGGTCTTCGGTCGGCATCCAGGTCATGAAGGTCTCTCTCCCTTATAAGATAATCAAAGCCGGATTGCCCCTCATCCGGCTGCCGCCACCTTCTCCCCGTGAACGGGGAGAAGGCCGAGATGGCCACCATATGCTGTCTTCTCCCCGCTTGCGGGGAAGAAGGTCCCGGCAGGGGAATGAGGGGCAGTCACAACCCCTTCTATCTCGCCCGGCCCTCGCCGTCACCGCAACAGCGCATGCGCCTCTTCGATGCCGAGTGCGGCGGGCTGGGTGCAGGTGGTCGAAAGAGTCACGAACTCTCCGGTCTCACCGGATTTCAGGATCGAGGTCATGACATCGACGCCATGCAACGCGCGATCGAGCGAGCAGCGGGCATCCCGTCCCTCGATGATGGCAATCGCCATGTCGGCGAGACCCGCCGTGCGGTAATTGGCGCGCGGCCCCTGCGGGCTTTCCTGATTGTCGATGGCGAAGGGATGATCCCATGTCTCAAGCGGCCTGATGTCCTTGTCGTGGCCGGACGCTTCGACCTTGCCGCCGAAGAAGTTCGGATCGGGAAGGAAGAGCGAGCCGTCCGTGCCGTAGAGTTCCATGTTGCCATGCCGGTGGGACCAGACATCCCAGCTCGCCGACAGCGTGACGGTCGCACCGTTTGCGAACTCCAGCAGCGCATGGATATTGGTCGGCGTCCGCACGGGGATGACCTCGCCTGCCCGCGGCTGGCTGGTGATGGTGCGCGTCTCCGACGCCATGGAAGTGAGCGCCCCGACACGCTTCACCGGACCGATCAGGTTGACAAGATTGGCGATGTAATAGGGCCCGAGGTCTAGGATCGGTCCGCCGCCCGGCAGGAAGAAGAAATCCGGGTTCGGATGCCACATCTCCATGCCCGGGCTCATGACGTGGCAGGTGCCCGAGGTGATCCGGCCGACGCCGCCATCCTCGATGAACTTGCGGGCAAGCTGGTGCGAGCCGCCGAGGAAGGTATCGGGCGCGCAGCCGATGGAAAGCCCATTCTCGCCCGCGATCCGTCGAAGCTCCTCGCCGGCCGATAGGCTGAGCACCAGCGGTTTTTCCGAATAGACGTGCTTGCCCGCCTCGAGGATGCGTTTTGACACGGCGTAATGCGCATCGGGGATGGTCAGGTTGACGATGATGTCGAGTTCGTCATTCGCCAGCAGTTCGTCAAGAGGTTGGGCCTTGACGCCATACTCCTCTGCCCTGAGTTCCGCGGCATTCATGTTGAGATCGCTGCAGGCCAGCACCTTCAGTCCCTTGAACAGCGGGGAAAGCGAAAAATAGGTGGTCGAAATATTGCCGCATCCGATGATGCCGACGCCGAGTTCGCGTGCCATGGGATTGTCCTGAGTGTGGAGGTCAGTAAGTGTTGAAGGATGCGATGGAGCGCGTGATCAGGCGGCCAATGTCCTTCGGATTGTCGTGCTCAAGGATGTAATGGGCGACGCCACAGGGTTTGAGCGCTGCGATGAGGTCCTTCCACGGCACGGTTCCGTGGCCGACATCCGCCCAGCCGTCCTCATCGGTGTTGGTGCCGGCCGGCGCGATGTCCTTGACGTGTACGGCGGTGATGCGCTTGCCATAGCTTTCGATCCAGGCGAAGGGATCGGCCTTGCCCCTGATCACCCAGGCGATATCGGCCTCCCATGAGAGTTCCGGCCCGCCCGCAAAAATCTGCTCCTGCGGCGTGGAGCCATCCGGGAGCGTCGCGAATTCAAAGTCATGATTGTGCCAGCCGAACACCAGACCGGCGTCACGGAACGGCTTGCCAGCCTCCTGCAGGCGCTTGCCGAAGGAGAACCAGCCGACCTCGTCCGTCGGCCGGGCATCGGGCATGAGGTAGGGGCAATAGATCGCCTCGATCCCGAGCGCCCTGGCGATTTTCAGCGCCCTGCCGGCATCGTCTTCCAGCATGTCGAGACCAAAATGACCGGTCGGCATCGTCAGCCCGCTGCTGTCGAGTTCGGCCCGAAGCGAAGCGAGGCCCGCATCGTCGAGCGAGGCATACATCGCGCCATAGCCTTCGACATGGGTGTAGCCGGCTTTGGCAAGTTGCGGAAAGATCGCGGAAAAGGGCTGGAAATTGCGGGCGCTGTAAAGCTGGAAACCAAGCCTGGTCATGGGGTTACTCCTCCTCTTGGCGAACAGGCGCGCGTTTTCGCCCTGCCCGCTTTTCCTGTCAGATTGTTCAGCCGGCGGACTGGCTGCCGTGAAGGTCGTAGACGGTGATCTTCGGAAGCGATCCGGCGGCAAGCGGCGCGGACGGCTTGAAGACGATGCGGCGGGTCTGGCCGCCATGAAGATCGAAGGCATTGTCGGAAAAGCGCCCGGCGATATCCGCTTCGAGCATGACGAACAGGGCAAGACCCCGGGCGCTGATACCGATCTCGAACGAGCCGCCTGCCATCTCGCTGACCGAGACTTCAAGTCCGGCCGGCTGAAGATCCAGCGCCTTGTAGGTGCCAATTACGTGATGTCCCTCGCCGGTCATGCCGTTGGACGCCGTAAAGCTCCAGCCGAGAAGGCTGTCGAACGGCACATCGGTCGCATCGATTTCGACCAGCGTTCCCGCCCGGTCCGGCGCGCAGGTGCCGCTGGTGCTCTGTAGCGGAATGCGTTCTCCGGCGAGTGTCAGCGCAAACAAGGTCAGGTCGATTTCGACCGGATCGGCCGTGTCGTTGACCATGGAGATCGCGATGCGTGTGCCATCGGCGGACGGAATGGTGGCGACGTTGACCGGCTGGAAGAACCGACGCGCCATATAATGCATCGCCTTCCAGCCGCCGCCGTAATCGAGGCTCGACCACGAGGCGACCGGCCAGGTGTCATTGAGCTGCCAGTAGAGCGTGCCCATGCAATGGGGCTTCAGCGAGCGCCAGTAATCGACTGCCGTGCGGATCGCGAGGCCCTGCTGGATCTGCGAGAGGTAGACGAATTTGGCAAAGTCGCTCGGGAAGCGGAAATAGCGGAACATGGTGCCGGCGATCCGCTCGTTGCCGCCGGCATTCTTCTGGTGAAGCTCGATCACCGGCGAGGCGATGTTGAGATCGGCCTCGTCCGCAAACTCGCGGATGACAGGCAGCGACGTATAGGACTGGAAGCCGAATTCCGAGCAGAAACGAGGCTTGACGCTGCGGTAATTGTCGAACGACTTGTTCTCGTGCCAGACCGACCAGTAGTGCATGTCGCCGGAGCCATCGGAATGCCATGCATCGCCGTAATCGAGATAGCCGGATGCCGGGCTCGAAGGCCACCAGATCGCTTGCGGATACGCCTTCTTCACGCCCTGCTCGATGGTCCGGTTCAACCGGTCATAGGCCACGAGATAGCGGTCGCGGTTCTTCACCGATTCCGGGAACCAGGTGAGCGCGCCGACCAGTTCATTATCCCCGCACCAGAGTGCGATGGATGGGTGAGAAGAAAGCCGCCGGACCTGATAGTCGACTTCCTGTGCAACGTTGGAAAGGAAATCCTCGCTGCACGGATAAAGATTGCAGGCAAACATGAAATCCTGCCAGACCATCAGGCCGAGGCGGTCGCAGAGATCGTAGAACCAGTCGGCCTCGTAGAAGCCGCCACCCCAGACGCGGATCATGTTCATGTTGGCTTCGACGGCCGAGTTCAGAAGGTCTTCGGTCTTTTCCCTGTCCGTGCGGGAATGGAGGGCATCCGCCGGGATCCAGTTGGCACCGCGGCAGAAGATCTCCCGACCGTTGACCCGAAAGGCGAAGCGGCTGCCGGCCTCGTCCGGGTCAGTGAGGAGTTCGATGGTCCGAAGACCGATCTGTCGGGTGACTGTTTCGCCCGGAATATCGATGGCAAGGGTATAAAGCGCCTGCTCGCCGCTGCCCGCCGGCCACCAGAGCCTGGGGCTTTCGACATGAAAGACATGGGTGATCTTCGTCTCTCCGGCCGCAATGCCGCAATCGAGCCTCACCCTTTCGCCATCGAAATCGAAATGAACTGGCACGACGGCGGGATCCGCTGAAAACAGCGTCAACGTGACACGAAGATCGACGCTGCCGTTTTCGTGGTGAACCTGTTCCGTTTCGACATGTTCGATGCGCGCCGGATCGAGCCTTCTCAACGCAACGGTGCCGTAAAGCCCGAGCGGCGCGATCGCGATGTTCCAGTCCCACCCGAAATGGCATTGCGGCTTGCGCAGCATATTGCCGTTCGGGATCGGTGAATTGCCGTCATGATAGGGAATGTGGAAGGGCTGCCGTGCCTGTCGCTCAACGCCGGCTGAAATGCTGGAATGGAAATGGATGCGAATGCGGTTTTCGCCCGGCTCTATCGCCTCGGACACATCGGGCCGGTAGCGGCGAAAGCAGTTATCGGCCGAAAGCACCGGCACGTCGTTGACGAACACGACGGCAACGGTGTCAAGATTGTCGATGTCGAGATACCAGCTGCTGCCTTCCGCATGATCGACGAAGAAGCTCCGCTCGACCGACCACTCCCGCTCGGCAACCCACTGCACCGCCTCCTCGTTGCGACCCCAATAGGGGTCGGGAATGATCTCCGCCGCCTGAAGCGCCGAATGAACGTCACCCGGCAACACCATCGTCGCGGAATGCTCACCATCCCCAGAGAAAAGCCGCCATTCGCCTGAAAGATCGATTGAGGGAGTATCGATATGTGATGCCATGTCCTTGATCCGGATATCTTATGTGAGACAGAGTGAGGTGAGCTGCAGCGGGCCGCAGTCGCTCAAATCCGCTCCTCCGTGCCCGCGTCGAAAAGAGAAGCCACGGTCATGTCGAAACCGAGACGCACCTTGGTGCCCGGGCTGTAACGCCGGGTGCCTGCCGTTCTCACCGAAATGACGTGGCCGGCATGCTTCAGCCAAAGCAGGTTGTCCGCTCCCATGGGCTCTTCGATATCGACGGTCGCCTCGTGAATTTCGGCTCCCGCCGGCACATCCTCGTCCAGCATGACATGTTCCGGCCTGACCCCGAGCACGACCTTGCGGCCGGATTCCAGAGGCGTTTCCGTCTGATAGCCGTAGAGCGAGAAATCGGCGCCGCCGGTGGTGAAGACCACCTTGCCCTCGCGGTTGGCGAGCTCTCCCCGGAAGAAGTTCATCGGCGGCGAACCGATGAAGCCGGCGACGAACAGGTTTCTCGGCCGGTTGTAGATCGTCATCGGATCGTCGAGTTGTTGGATCACCCCGCTCTTCATGATGGCGATGCGGTCGGCCAGCGTCAGTGCCTCGATCTGGTCGTGGGTGACGTAGATCATCGTGTTCTTCAGCGACTGGTGCAGCCGCTTGATTTCCACACGCAACTCCGAGCGCAGCTTGGCGTCGAGGTTCGACAGCGGCTCGTCGAACAGGAAGACATCGACATCGCGCACCAGCGCGCGCCCGATGGCGACGCGCTGGCGCTGGCCGCCGGAAAGCGCTGCCGGCTTTCGGTCGAGCAGCTGCTGGATCTGCAGGATCTCGGCCGCCCGAGCCACCTTTTCCCGGATCTTCTCTGCCGGCACCTTTGCGACCTGCAAGCCGAAGGAAAGGTTCTTTTCCACGCTCATCTGCGGATAAAGCGCATAGGACTGGAACACCATGCCGATGCCGCGATCCTTGGGCTCTTCCCAGGTGACGTTGCGATCCTTGATGAAGATCTGGCCGTCCGTCGGCTCCAGAAGCCCGGCGATGCAATTGAGCAGGGTCGACTTGCCGCAGCCGGACGAACCGAGCAGCACGAGGAATTCGCCGTCCCGGATGTCTAGGTTGAGGTTTTCCAGAACGTTGACCGCACCGAAGCTCAATGACAGGTCCTTGATCGATACACTGTACGACATATGCGCTTAACCCTTCACTGCGCCGGCGGCGATGCCGCGGACAAAAAGCCGGCCGGACACGAAATAGACGATGAGCGGGACCGCGCCGGTCAGCAGCGTGGCAGCCATGTTGACGTTGTATTCCTTCACCCCCTGGACGGAGTTGACGATGTTGTTGAGCTGGACCGTCATCGGGTAATATTCCGGTCGGGTGAAAACGACGCCGAACAGGAAGTCGTTCCAGATGCCGGTCACCTGCAGGATCATCGCGACGACGAAGATCGGCAGCGACATCGGCAGCATGATGCGGAAATAGATCTGCCAGAAGCCCGCCCCGTCGATGCGCGCCGCCTTGAACAGCTCCTCGGGCAACGAGGAGAAATAGTTGCGGAAAAGCAGCGTCAGGATCGGCATGCCGAAGATGGTGTGCACGATGACGAGGCCGCTCAGCGATCCGTAGAGCCCGATCTCGCGCAGCACGATGACGATCGGATAGATCATCACCTGATAGGGAATGAACGCCCCGACGATCAGGATGGTGAAGAAGAAATCCGCGCCCTTGAAGCGCCAGTTGGCGAGCGCGTAACCGTTGACGGAGGCGATCAGGATCGAGATCAGCGTCGAGGGCACGGTGATGCGCACCGAGTTCCAGAAGCCGCGTGACAGACCGTCGCAATTGAGGCCCGTGCAGGCCGTCGCCCAGGCCTTGACCCAGGGCTCGAAGGTGATCTCGACAGGAGCCGAGAAGATGTTGCCGAGCCGGATTTCCGGCATGCCCTTCAATGATGTAACAACCATCACATAGAGCGGCAGCAGGTAGTAAGCCGCAGCCACGAACAATGTGCCGTAGATCATGATGTTGCGCGATGAAAGCCGGCGCTTCGGCTTTCTTCCGCGCGGCCCTGCCTGAAGGCGGCCAGTCGGCTCATCCAAGCCTGCGACGGGCGAATTGAGGGAACCCGTGTTATCCACGCTTCTTACCTCCGAATTCCAGATAGGCCCATGGAATGATGATGATCGCGACAGTGACCAGCATCATGGTGGAGGCGGCGAAGCCCTGTCCCAGGTTCTGCGCCTGAAACATGTAGTCGTAGACGTATTTCGCGGGCACTTCGGAGGCGATGCCCGGACCGCCGCTCGTCTGGGCGACGACGAGGTCGTAGACCTTGACGATGCCGCTCGCGATGATGACGAGCGTGGTGATGAACACCGGCCGCATCATCGGAATGACGATGAACAGATAGGTCCGCCACATCGGAATGCCGTCGACACGTGCGGCCTTCCAGATGTCTTCGTCGATGCCGCGCAGGCCGGCGAGCAGCAGGCACATGACGAGGCCCGTTCCCTGCCAGAGGCCGGCGATCAGCACACCGTAGATGACGATGTCGGAATTATAGAGCGGGTCGAAGGTGAAGCTCGTCCAGCCGAGGCTTCTGACCACCGACTGGATACCGAATTCCGGATTGAGCACCCATTGCCAGACAAGGCCCGTCACGATGAAGGACAGCGCGAAGGGATAGAGAAAGATCGTCCGGAAGGTGTTCTCGAAACGGATCTTCTGGTCCATCAGCGCCGCCAGCACGAAGCCGATCACCAGACTGAAGATCAGCGTGAAAATGCCGTAGATCGCCAGGTTCTCGATCGAGACCAGCCAGCGGGGCGCAGCCCACAGCCGCTCATATTGATCGAACCCGACAAACTTCGCCCGGGGCAGCAGCTTGGAATTCGTGAATGAATAGACGACCGTCCAGACCGTTCCGCCGAGAAAGATGACGAGAGCCGTCAAGACCATCGGAATGGAGGCAATCTTGGCATTGAGATTGCGCAGGAGCTGGTTGGGTCGGCCAGTACGCGTCCGGCGGCGCTTCCGGCCCGCCGATTGTCCCGGAAATTTGTCCGGCAATTCTCCAGTCAACTGATCCGTCATGGGTCACTCCTCCTTGGTGATCCAGTAACTCCCGCACGACGTACCCCGGCGAAGCACTCGGCTTCCGGTTCTGTCATGCAGGCACGACTTGCGAGGCGTTGCTTCCCGGTGTGGAAGCCCGGCGCGGATCAGGACCCGCGCCGGAAGCCTCGGGAGACTGTGATCAGTCCGCCGACGCGATGATGTCGACGAAACGCTTCTGCGCGTCCTCCGGTGTCATCGACGGATTTGCGAAGAATTCGGAGAACAGGTCCTCCTTCTGCTTCTGGCTGTCGGCGGAAAGAAGCTGGTCCGTCCACGGAATGACGTCGCCCTTGGCGAGGATATCGAGACCTTTCTTCATGCAGTCGTTGGCGGCGGCCAGATCGACATCGCCGCGCACCGGCAGCGAACCCTTCTTGAGGTTGAAGGCTACCTGCGTTGCCGGCGCGACCAGCGTCGAGGCAAGCACTTCCTGCGCCTTGGACTTTGCCTCGTCCTTCAGCAGCGGGAAGTAGAAGGCATCACCGCCCGTGGCGATGACCGCATTGACGCCGAGACCCGGCAGGCAGGTGTAATCCTTGCCCGCGACCTTGCCGGCGAGCGCAAATTCACCCTGGGCCCAGTCGCCCATGATCTGGCCGCCAGCCTTGCCGGTGATGACCATGTTGGTCGCCTGGTTCCAGTCCTGAACGTTCGTGCCCTTCGACAGGCGGCGAGCATCGTCGGCCGCCTTGAAGACCTTGGCGATCTCCGGCCCGGCGGCCAGCTCGGCATCCTTGTCGCCGAACACTTTCAGGAAATTGTCCTTGCCGGCCAGAGCCAGGAACAGAACGTCGAAGGCGCCATTCGACTGCCACGGCTGACCACCGACGGCGAGCGGCACGATCCCTGCCTTTTCCAGCGCAGGTGCAGCGGCGACGAATTCGTCCCAGTTATTGGGGACCTCGACGCCAGCCTTGGTGAAGGCCTTGTTGGAAAGCCAGAGCCACTGCCAGGAATGGATGTTGACCGGCGCGCAGTAGATCTTGCCGTCGATCGTGCAGCTGTCGAGAAGGCTGGCCGGCCGGATGATCTCCTTCCAGTTCTCCTTGGTGGCGACATCCGTCAGGTCGCGCATGAGGCCGGACTGGACGAGTTCTTCGGCCTGACGGCCATGGTTGAACTGGGTAGCCCCCATCGGATCTCCGCCGGTGATGCGGCTCACCATGATCGGTCGGGCCGTACCGCCGGAACCGGCGATGGCGCCATCCACCCATTTATTGCCCGTGGCATCGAAGGCCTTGGCGAGTTCCGCGACCGCGGCCGCCTCCCCGCCCGACGTCCACCAATGGGTTACCTCGAGATCGGTGGCTTGAGCGGCACCGAACGGCAGCACGACGCTAGCGGCCAGAAATGCCGCGACGCTACGAAAGTTCATTGAGTCTCCTCCCTCACTGAAACGTTGCAGTGAAAATTTATGCGAAACGATTTAGGCGCGCAACCGTCGCGGGGAGTTTTTATTCTTTCTTTACAAATTTCTATCTTAAATTGTGAATAGGGTTAGCAATGATCGTCGCCGTCGCTCTGATGATTTCGCGATGCGCAAATGCGGAAAGCATCAAAAAACTCAATAAAATACCGGAAATTGGTGAAATAATTGCTGTATCGCACACATCATGAATGTCCGCAGCGCAGCAGAACTGTGGGAAACACGGGCATCACCCAAGGGTTGCACACGTTTTGCGATGCAAGATCGATTTAGCTCGACAAACGAACTGTAACGTTTCAGTTTTGGAGCAAAGACTATCCATCCAATGCATGAGGATGCGTTTGCAGCCGTCGAGAAGGTAATTATACTGCCTGTTCGGGGCAGTGACGGGGACAGCATGAAAAACGGAAATGAAGGAGCCGCACCGGCTCCGGCAGCAGAGACCAGGGAACGGCCGACCCTCAAGACCATTGCCTTCATGACCGGACTGGGCATCACCACGGTTTCGCGCGCCCTCAAGGACGCGCCGGATATCGGTGCCGAGACGAAGGAACGGGTTCGCATGGTCGCCCGCCAGCTCGGCTATCAGCCGAACCGCGCCGGCGTTCGCCTGAGAACGGGAAAGACCAACGTCATCGCGCTGGTGCTGAGCATCGACGAAGAGATCATGGGTTTTTCCAACCAGATGGTCTTCGGCATTTCGGAAGTGCTGTCCAACACGCCGTACCACATCGTCGTGACGCCGCATTCCCACTCCAAGGATCCGATGCTCCCGATCCGCTATATTCTGGAAACGGGATCGGCTGACGGCGTTATCATTTCCCGGACGGAGCCGGACGATCCGCGCGTGCGGCTGCTCGTCGAGCAGAACATGCCCTTCGCCACCCATGGCCGTACCGATTGCGGTCTGGTGCACCCCTATCACGACTACGACAACGAAGCCTTCGCCCGCCAGGCGGTCGAACGGCTGGTGAAACGGGGGCGTCGCCGTATCGCGTTGCTACAGCCACCGAGCAAGCTCACCTATTACACGCATACCCGAAACGGCTTCCTCTCCGCCCTGCATCAGGCCGGCGCCGAGGAAGTTCCCCTGCGGGTCACCATCGATTCGCCGCTGGCCGATATCCGCGATGCCGTAGAAGCCTTGATGCGCTCCGACAGCGCGCCTGACGGCATCGTCTGTTCCGCCGGAAGCGGCGCGATCGCCGTCAATGCCGGCATCGAGGCTGCCGAAAAACATGTCGGCCGCGATCTCGATCTTGTGTCGAAACAGTCGATACCGATCCTCAACTGGATCAGGCCGGAAATCATTACCGCCTACGAGGACGTGCGGGAATCCGGCCGCGAGCTGGCGAGTGCCGTGATCGCCCGCATCGACGGTGCCGCACCGGAACAACTCCAGAGCATCAGCCTGCCCGTCTGGCCTGAGGCCTGATGCCTGAAGTCTGGTCTGGCGCCGGAAAATGAAGAACCGGCTCAAGGCCGGTCCTCCTGTTCCAGATAGATGGCTAAAGGTGACCGCTCAGGCTGCGGTTGCGCCGCTGCCCCACGGACCGTGATGGATGTCCTTGCCATCCGTACGATCGAAGCCGTGGGCGCCGAAGAAATCGCGCTGGGCCTGGATGAGGTTCGCGGTACCACGAGACTGCCGGTAGGCATCGAAATAGGTGAGCGCCGAGGCAAGCGCGGGAACCGGCAGACCGGCGGATACGGCCGCGGCGACGACACGGCGAAGCGACGGCAGGCTTTCCTTCACCATGGCCGAGAATGCCGGCGTGACGATCAGGTTGGCGGCATCCGGCGTTGCCGTAAAGGCGCGCGTGATCTCATCGAGGAACTGCGAGCGGATGATGCAACCGGCGCGCCAGATCTTCGCGATCGTCGGCATGGGCAGCGACCAGCCGAACTCCTTGCTGGCGGCGGACATGACGGCGAAGCCCTGCGCATAGGCAGCGATCTTGGCGGCGAAAAGCGCAAGCTCCAGATCGGTCTCCAGATTGCCGCCGGAAAGCGTGAACGGCAGCTTTTCCTTGCCGAACAGGGCTTCGGCCGCTTCACGCTCGGACTTCATCGACGACAGGCTGCGTGCAGCGACCGCGGCTTCGATGGCGGTGGCCGGAATGCCCATCTGCTGGGCCTCGATCACCGACCACTTGCCCGTGCCCTTCTGCCCGGCCTTGTCGAGAATGAGATCGACCACGGAGCCGCCGGTCGCCGGATCGGAAGCCGTCAACACCTTTTCGGTGATTTCGATCAGGTAGGAATTCAGACGGCCCTTGTTCCAGCCACCGAAGGTCGCCCCGATCTCGGTCGCGCTCTTGCCGAGGCCGTCACGCAGGATGCCATAGATTTCGGCGATCATCTGCATATCGGCATATTCGATGCCGTTATGGATGGTCTTGACGAAGTGGCCGGCGCCGTTCGGTCCGAGCCATGCGCAGCACGGGTCGTCCTCGTACTTCGCGGCAATCGAGGTTAGCACCGTTTCCACACGCGCATAGGATTCCGGCGTGCCGCCGACCATGATCGAGGGGCCGTGACGCGCGCCTTCCTCACCACCTGATACCCCCATGCCGATGAAGGTCAGGCCCGTGCCGGAGAGCCGCTCGAAACGCGCCATGGTATCGCGGAAATTGGCGTTGCCGGCGTCGATCATGATGTCGCCGCCCGAGAGATAGGGCATCAGCGCATCGATCTGCTGGTCCACGGCGTCGCCGGCCTTGATCATGATGATGATCGGCCGTGGCGGGCGGATGGCCGCCACGAACTCTTCGATCGTGTGGCAGGCGACGATCTGGCCGGCCAGGTCTCCGGCTTCGCCAAGGAATTCGTCGGTGCGCGCGGTCGTTCGGTTGAAGACGGCGATCCTGTTGCCCTTCTCGGCGATATTGAGCGCCAGATTGGAACCCATCACGCCAAGCCCGATCAGTCCGATTTCAGCCTGCTGCATTTCCTGCTCCGATTCAAAACGATTGAAATTCAAATCGGCCTGTTTTGGCACTCCTTCATTGCAGGAGCAAGAACGATCCTCGGTAAAACATTCGTGCAGGGTTCGAACCGGGCGAGATCAGATCCCGCTCAGGTCTCGGGGCGGTCGTCGGCATCGTCGAGGACGCGCCATGCGGCGCCCTCGAGATCCTCATACTGACCGCTCTTCAGCGACCAGAGGAAGGCAAACAATCCCAGCCCACCGAGAAACAGCGCGATCGGGATCAGGTAGATGAGCATGTTCATGACGCAAGCCTTGCATTCGGAGCCGGAAAACCGGCGGCCGGCTGGGATGTTTCCCCTTCCGAGCGCAGGTTGAGCCGGTTCAGCCGAAGCGCATTGACGACAACGATGATCGACGAGGTGGACATCGCGACAGCCGCGATCAGCGGCGTGGCATAGCCGAGAATGGCAATCGGAACGGCAATCAGATTATAGCCGATGGCGAGCGCGAAATTCTCGCGGATCAGCCGCCCTGCCCGGCGCGAAGCCTCGATGGCAAAAGCGATGGATTCGAGATTCTGCCGCATGAAGACGAAGTCCGCAGCCTGCCGGCCGACATCGGCAGCCGTCGCCGGCGCAATGGAAACATGGGCCGCCGCAAGCGCCGGCGCATCGTTGATGCCATCGCCCACCATCAGCAGCCTGTGTCCCTCGGCCTGAACGGAAGCGCAGAACTCCGCCTTCTCGCGCGGGGCAAGCTCCGCCTTCCAGTTGTCGATGCCGAGCCGCCTGGCAAGCGCGCCGACCACCGCGGCGCGGTCACCGGAGAGAATGCCGATGGAATAGCCCTGCTTCTTGAGAAGCGCGATGGCAGCCTCCGCGCCGGGACGCAACGTATCCTCGAAACGGAATGCCTGCAGCTCGCGCCCATCAAGCGACAGGACGACTTCCGAAAAAGCATGATCGGCAGACTGATCTGCCGCATCGCCAAGCGCAAACTTGCGGCTGCCAAGCCGATAGGTTCCCTCGCTGGCCTCAGCCTCGACGCCCGCACCGGGGATCTCGGCCACCGAGGCGAACACCTTCGCGGGCACCGTTGCGGCCTGCCACAGCGCCTCGGAAAGCGGATGGCGCGAATGGGCGGCAAGTCCCGCAGCAATGGCAAAGGCGCTGGCATCCACGTCGGCGATATCGATCAATCTCGGCTTGCCCAGCGTCAAGGTGCCGGTCTTGTCGAAGGCGACGGTGTCTATCTCGGCCAACCGTTCCATGGCCGAACCGTCCTTCACCATAATGCCAGACTTGAAGAGACGTCCCGCAGCAACGACCTGCACCACCGGCACAGCAAGGCCGAGCGCGCAGGGGCATGTGATGATGAGCACCGCGACGGCCACCAGCAGCGCATGCTTCCAGTCGCCGTCGTAAAAGCCCCAGGACATGAAGGTGATGAAGGCAGTCAGGTGCACGGCGGGCGAATAAAATTGCGCGGCGCGGTCGGCGATGCGGCGATAGCGCGCCCTGCCCCCTTCGGCGGCTTCCATCAGGTTGATCACTTCCGCAAGGAAGGAATTCTTGGCCGTTGCGGTCGCTTCGATCACCAGGGAACCGGTCAGGCTGAGCGTGCCCGCCTGCACGGTGCTGCCGGCCTCGACCTGAAGCGGAGCGCTCTCGCCATTGACGATCGACACGTCCATGTCGCTGGCGCCGGAAAGAATGAGGCCATCCACCGGCACACGATCCCCGGCGGCGACCGCCACCTTGTCGCCGACGCGGATTTCCTCAAGCGGCCGGTATTCGCGCGAACCGTCTGCCGCAACCACCATGGCGCCGCGCGGGCTGAGCCGTGCAAGACCGCTGATTGCTGAGCGCGCCCGGTCCCGCATCATGTGGTCGAGCGTGCGGCCGATCAGCAGGAAGAACAGCAGCGAGGCCGTCGCGTCGAACCAGGCGTGCTCGCCGTGGTTGATCGTCTCCCAGAGCGAAATGAAGTAGGAAAGCGTGATGCCGATGGCGATCGGCACGTCCATGTTGGTGCGGCCATGCCGGATCGCATTCCAGGCGGACTGATAGAAGAACCGGCCGGCATAGATCAGTGCCGGCGCGGCGATCATTGCCGAAATCCAATGGAACATGTCGCGTGTGGCGGCGTCCGCCCCGGACCACACGGAAACCGACAGCAGCATGATATTGGTGGCCGCGAAACCCGAGACCGCAACGGCGCGAACCAGCTGGTTGCGCAGTTCGTCGGAAGCCTCCTCTGCCGGTGTGAAGAGGTGCGATTCATAGCCGGTCGAGGCGATGGCTCTGGCGATGCCGACGGGATCCGTCGGCTGTCCATCGACTTCATCCTTCCACACCACGGAAACGCGCTTGGTCGAAAGATTGACGCGCGCCCGCTGCACTTCGGGAAGCCCGCGGAGTACGCCTTCGATAGTGGTGATACAGGTGCCGCAATGCACGGCCGGCACACTCAGGTCGACCTGATGCAGGCCTTCGCCAACGTCGCGGCTGGAGAGCCGCAACTCCTCAGAACTCGGCAGGGCATGACCTGCCCGCTCGATTTCGAGCGCCCCTTCCGTGCCGGCTGCGCAGCAGCTCATTTCTGTTCTCCAATAACCGCGATGCGGTTGGCTTCATGCATGATCAGCTGGCCGCCCTTCATCGCTTTCATCTCGACGATCCAGTGGCCATGGGCAACATCATGTTCTGCAACGTAGACGCCGTTACCGGTCGGGACGAGCGTCGCGAAGAAATCTTGATGCTCACCGACCGGCCGTTTGAAATGGGCGGTGACCTCGTCGGCGACGACAGGCTCGTCGCCGGGAAGCGTGAGCGTATAGGCGATCTTGCCGTCCTTGACGTCGAGCTTGCCCTTGATGCCGGTCGCCAGCATGCCGCGGATCGCTGCCGCCTTGCCGTTGAATTCCTGACTGGCGATGTAGGTGTTCTGCACCACCAGACCGCTCCATGTCGACGAAGCGAAATAGGCCATCGTCATGTTGACGGTGATGACGACCCCGAAGAACGTCACCAGAATGGCGGCCATATGCCAGCCGGTGAAAACGAAGCCTGTCTTTTGATTGCCTACAGCACTCATTTCTTCTTCACTCCGGGTCCGTTGAATACGGCCTTGTAAGAGTTTTCCTCATCGCCCGCCGCATCCTTGATGTTGAAGCGGAAGTGTTCCGATTCCCATGCTACCTGATCGCCGGGCAGCGTGACGAATACCTTCAGCGTGGTGGCCTCGTCCGGTTCGACCGAAACCTCGAACGAACGTACCGCATCGGAAGAAACGCCGTTCACCTTCATGGTGGCATCCGGCAACCCATCCAGCGACACCACGATATTGCGGGGCTGCGGGATCATGTTCAAGATGCGAAGCGTATAACCGTTGCGGATCGAACCGTTGGATTCGAGCACGTATTGTGGATTGCGGTCATGCAGCACGTTGAGTTCCAGCCGGTCCCGGCTCAGGAGCGCGACCAGAAGACCGACACCCACCGCCGACCAGACGCCCATGTAGAGCAGCGTACGCGCCCGGAAGATGATCCGCCAGTTGAAGTGCCGGACCTTGTCGCTGAACGAGCCGTCAGCGGTGCGGATGTTCAGCGGATTGATCGCTGTCGTGCTGTTGTTGGTCGCAAGCGCCATGTTGCCCTGGTATTCGTCGAGGGTCGCATAGGCGATAAGCCCGCGCGGCTTGCCGATCTTGTCCATCACGCCATCGCACGCATCGATGCACAGCGCACAGGTGATGCATTCGAGCTGCTGCCCGTCGCGAATGTCGATGCCCATGGGACAGACCGCCACGCATGCATTGCAGTCAACGCAATCGCCGACGATCTCGCCAGCGGCAGCAGCCTTCTTGGCATGGCGCGAACGCGGCTCGCCACGCCAGTCGTTATAGGTGACGACCAGCGAATTCTCGTCCAGCATCGCCGCCTGGATGCGCGGCCACGGGCACATGTAGATGCAGACCTGCTCGCGCATCAGGCCGCCGAACACATAGGTGGTGGCGGTCAGGATGGCGACGGTCATGTAGGCGACGGATTGCGCCTGCCCGGTCACGACGTCCCTCAGCAGCGTCGGCGCATCGGCGAAATAGAAGATCCAGGCGCCGCCGGTGGCCACGCCGATCGCCAGCCAGATCGCATGCTTGGACACGCGCTTCCAGATCTTGTCGAAGCTCCACGGGGCATTCTCAAGCTTCATGCGGGCATTGCGGTCGCCTTCGATGGCCCGTTCCACCACCAGGAACAGATCCACCCACACCGTCTGGGGACAGGTATAGCCGCACCATGCGCGTCCGACCGCCGATGTAATCAGGAACAGGCCGAAACCGGCCATGACCAGAAGGCCTGCGACGAAGAAGAACTCCTGCGGCCAGATCTCGATGAAGAAGAAATAGAAACGCCGGTGGGCAAGGTCGATCAGAACGGCCTGATCGGGAGCGAATTCACCGCGATCCCAGCGCAGCCACGGCGTAAGATAATAGATGCCGAGAGTGACGAACATCACCAGCCACTTGAACTGGCGGAAACGTCCTTCGGCCCGCTTCGGGAAGATCTTCTTGCGGGCCTCGTAGAGAGGGCGGCGCGTCTTGGCCGACATCACCGCTTCGGCGTCCAGGCGCTCGACCTCCGCGGGCTCGCCCGCCTTCCCTTTGTCAGCATGCAGATTCATCGGAGACCTCGTTATTAGGTGTTTCTTCTCCCATTTGGCATGATAACCCGCCTTGACTTATATCAAGCAGCGGCGAAGCGTCGCAATTCATATAAAATATACTATATTAACTGCCGGTATCGGCGGAATAATAGCTGAAAACGCTGGTGCCCGCTCGATTTCGTTCGCCGGTTGCGAATGACCAGCGACAAAAAACCACGCCCCGAAGGGCGTGGTTCGAAGAGTGAGATGGCTGAAATCGCAGCGGAGAGGAATGACCCTTATCCGCTGCAGTCTTTCGGGCTTATTCGCCGCCGCCGAGCGAGTGAACGTAGACCGTCAGTTCCTTGACGGTGGCGTCACCCAGACGCGCACTCCAGGCCGGCATGACGCCGTGCTTCGGGTGCGAGACCTGCGCGGCGATTTCGGCTTCGCCATTGACCTTCAGCCAGATGGCGTCTGCGAGGTCCGGAGCACCGAAGTCGCGGCCGCCCTTGGCGTCTTCGCCGTGGCAGGAAGCGCAGTTGTCTGCGAAGACCAGCTTGCCGGGCTCGACGAGGGCTGCATCCGACGGGGTGCCGGTCAGGCTGACGACGTAAGCGGCAACCTGCTTGACCTGCTCGGGCTCGAGAATATCGGCGAAAGCCGGCATTTCCGAAACGCGGGTGTCCAGATCGCTCTCATAGCGGACGCCGTGGGCGATGGTGGTGTAGAGCGATTCGAGATCGCCACCCCACAGCCAGTCGTCGTCGTTGAGGTTCGGATAGCCGACGCCACCCGAAGCGCCCGAGCCGTGGCAGGGCGTGCAGTTGACCTTGAAGGCAGCCGCACCGCCGGCCGTCGCGAACTGAGCCAGTTCCGGATCGGCAACGATATCGGCCAGCGGCATCGCCGCGATCTTCTCGACGAAGACGGACTGGGCAGCCTTGGCTTCGTTGAGCTCAGCCGCGACCTCAGCACGGCTGGAGAAGCCGAGCATACCCTTGGTGTTTTCCTTCAGGAGCGGCCATGCCGGATAGGCGATCGTGTAGCCGATGGCCCACAGGATGGTCAGGTAGAAGGTATAGACCCACCAGCGAGGCATCGGATTGTTCAGTTCGCGGATGCCGTCCCACTCGTGGCCAGTGGTTTCGACGCCACTGATTTCGTCAATGTGTTTTTGTGCCATCTCTTAGTCCTCCTTGAGAGGGATGCGTGCAGCATCATCGGCCGGTTTCTTTCCGCCGGGCCGCAAGGTGAACACGACGACGCCCACGAAGAACAACGTCATGCCGAGCAAGCCCCAGCTGTCTGCGAAGTGGCGCATGGCCGTATAGGTTTCCATGTGCTCCTCCTCAGCGGTAACCGGTTGCGTCGTCGTAGGTCGAGAAGTCGACGAGCGTGCCAAGCATCTGGAGATAGGCGACCAGCGCATCCATTTCGGTGAGCTGGGCCGGGTTGCCATCGAAGTCGCCGACCTTGGCCTTCGGATAGCGTTCAAGCAGTGCCGAGGTGTCCGCGTTCGGGTCCGCCTGGGCGGCAAGATCCGCCGCGGCGTTGTCGATCATGTCGTCCGTGTAAGGAACGCCAACGGTGCGGTTGGCCTTGAGGTCCATGGCAACGTTGGTGATCTTGAGCGGCGTGGTCTTGAGGAACGCGTAGCTCGGCATGATCGATTCCGGCACGACGTCGCGCGGTTCGGTCAGGTGCTGAACGTGCCACTCGTTCGAGTAGCGGTCGCCGACGCGGGCGAGATCGGGTCCCGTCCGCTTCGAGCCCCACTGGAACGGATGGTCGTACATCGACTCCGCTGCCAGCGAGTAGTGACCGTAGCGCTCCACTTCGTCGCGGAACGGACGGATCATCTGGCTGTGACAGACATAGCAGCCTTCACGGATGTAGATGTTCCGGCCCGCGAGTTCGAGCGGCGAGTAAGGCCGCATTCCCTCGACCTTCTCGATGGTGTTCTCGAGATAGAACAGCGGAGCGATTTCCACGATACCGCCGATGGTGACCACCAGCAGGGATCCGAGGAACAGAAGGCTCGTGTTCTTCTCGAGGATTGCGTGTTTATCAAGAATGGACATGAAAGCCTTCCTTCTTATTCAGCCGGCTGGACAGCGACGGCAGGAACGGTGGAGCCCGGGATCGGAGCTTCCTGACGTTCGTAGCCGAGGATTGTCATCAGCACGTTGTAGGCCATGACGATGCCACCCAGGAGGTAGAGACCACCACCGACGGCACGCAGGACGTAGTACGGGAACAACGCGGCGACCGATTCAGCGAACGAGTAGACCAGGAAGCCCTGGCTGTCGTATTCGCGCCACATCAGGCCCTGCTGGATGCCGGCGACCCACAGAACGGCGGCGTAGATGACGATGCCGAGGGTTGCGAGCCAGAAGTGCCAGTTGACCATGCGCAGCGAGTAGAGACGGTTGCGGTTCCAAAGCTTCGGCGTCAGGTAGTAGACGGCACCGAAGGTGATCATGCCGACCCAGCCGAGAGCGCCCGAGTGAACGTGACCGATGGTCCAGTCGGTGTAGTGGCTGAGCGAGTTGACCGACTTGATCGACATCATCGGGCCTTCGAAGGTCGACATGCCGTAGAAGGCGATGGCGATAACCATCATGCGGACGATCGGGTCGGTACGGATCTTGTCCCATGCGCCCGAGAGCGTCATCAGACCGTTGATCATGCCACCCCAGGATGGCATCCACAGCATGATGGAGAAGACCATGCCGAGCGTTTGGGCCCAGTCGGGCAGTGCGGTGTAGTGCAGGTGGTGCGGGCCGGCCCAGATGTACATGAAGATCAGAGCCCAGAAGTGGATGATCGACAGACGGTAGGAATAGACCGGACGACCGGCCTGCTTGGGCACGAAGTAGTACATCATGCCGAGGAAGCCCGCAGTCAGGAAGAAGCCGACGGCGTTATGGCCATACCACCACTGGGTCAGCGCATCCTGTACGCCCGAGAAGAGCGAGTAGCTCTTGTAGCCGAGGAAGGACACCGGCATCGACAGATTGTTGACGATGTGCAGCATCGCGATGGTGACGATGAACGACAGATAGAACCAGTTCGCGACATAGATATGCGATTCCTTGCGGGTGAAGATCGTGCCGATGAAGGCGATCAGGTAGGCAACCCAGACCACGGTCAGCCAGAGGTCGACATACCATTCCGGTTCGGCGTATTCGCGGCCTTCGGTGATACCGAGCAGGTATCCGGTCGCGGCCATCACGATAAACAGGTTATAGCCCCAGAACACGAACCAGCCGAGCGAGCCGCCGAACAGGCGTTGGCGCGACGTGCGCTGCACCACATAGAAGGAGGTTGCAATCAGCGCGTTGCCACCGAAGGCGAAGATGACCGCGGACGTATGCAGCGGACGCATGCGGCCAAAATTGAACCACGGTTCGATGTTCAGGTCCGGAAATGCCAGCTGAAGGGCAACCACGACGCCGACCAGGAAGCCGACAACGCCCCAGAACACCGTGGCGATGACGCCGTACTTGACCACTTCGTCAAAGTACTCGGATTTGATCTGGGCGGCAGTCTTCGCGTTTACGGGCGCGAACTGCATCCGCCGCAGCATGACGATCGTGCCTGCTGTGAGCACGAAGAACGCAACCCACATATGGGTCGCGAACAGGCTGTCGTAGGCGAAAGCCGCCCCCAGCAGCGCGGCGAAGGCGAGCAACGCCATCACCATTGTTTCTAACGTGTAATTCATTGTTGGAATCCCCCAACGGCTTGCTGATCATTCACAGGGATCATCTTCTCGCACACGAACAGATTCCCCCTGCGTCGTGTGCAGAATTCGCATTCGCGCCGAGAAGACACCTTGATCCAAATCAATGCAAGGGGGCGCTCTTTTAGGAAAAGGTTGCATTATCGCCCGATTGTTTCGTGTTCCAAAGGGGAGGAATGCGGAAAACCTTGCGTGCGGGCGATCGGGGACAGCTGGGAACACGAGGCAACATCATACGCGACCTATCGACGCGCCGGAGAAAGCGGATATGCACGGCAAGACAACAAACAAGGATCCGGACAACGGAACAGGCCCCTTCCCGCCGCTCAATGTACTGAGGGACGAGCGACGTTCTCTCGCCTGGCTCTGCAAGGCGCATGAGGAACAGCTCGCGCTCTGTAGCGAGCTTGAGGAGGTCGCCGATTCTCTCCCGGCCAGCATCAACCGGCAGAAATGCATCTACGCCGCCAAGGCGCTGGGCCCGCTGATCAAGGGCGTCCATCACTATGAGGAAACCGTCCTCTTCCCGTGGATCGAGACCGCGTTGTCGGAGACGCCGCGACTGCACGATACGCTCGACCGGCTTAAATTCGAGCATTTCGAGGATGAATGCTTCGCGGAGGAACTGACGGACGCCCTGCTCAAGCTTGGCTCCGGCATACCGGTCAACATGGAAGCCGTCGGCTACATGTTGCGCGGCTTCTTCGAAGGCATGCGCCGCCACATCGCCTTCGAGCGCGAATATCTGCTGCCGCAGATCCCGAGCGACGCCGCCGCAACAGGGCCGAATTGAAACGTGTCGGTCCTGATGCTGGCAACGATCTTGTCTGAACGTTGAAAACCTGTCGTCAGGCGGCGATTTCACCCGCCGCCTTGACGCCATCGACCAGCATCATGACAGCGCCCAGCACCTCGCCGCGGGGCGTGCGCAACGGCGTCAGCCTGCAGCGCATCAGGCTGCAGCGGCTTTCTTCCCGATGAAAATAGCTGGAATCCACCCGCTCGCCGGCGAAGCAACGGTCGAGGTTCTTCTCGATCGCCACGCCTGCCTCGACGTCGCCGAGGAAGTCGAAGATCCGGCGTCCTACCAGATCGAGCGGCGTGCTCCCGACAAAACTCGCATGCGCCGGATTGGCGTAGAGATAGCGATAGTCGAGCGTGATGACGGCCACGCGATCGGGAAGGTTGTTCAGGATGGATTCGTTGAGGAGGTCGTCCTCTCCCAGACCCAGGGCCTTCGGCGCATCCGCCGGGACGTCGCCGGCCGCATTCACGTCCGAGCCGAAATACCGGTCCAGCAGGATCGAAAGAGTCGCCGCATGCCGGAGCACGCAGGACCTGTCATCGGCATCCTCACGGATCAGGTTGCCGACGAAGCGCAACTGCAGTTGTACTTCCCGCATGTCCGCGGCACGGTAGTTCACCACGGACGAAATCAACGGGTCAAGCTCGCGGTCGAGCAGCCGTACCAGTCGGTCGTCGCCGACTCGTATAGCCTGCTGGAGCTGTCCGCTCTTCATCGAGACCGCCTCGAACAGGGGCAGCAGACGCTCCTGATGGGACTCGTTTGAGGTCAATTGGCACCACCCCTAGACAACACCGCCGCACGCGACGAAGACGCACACAAAATACAACCGAAGGTCTCATTTTATTTCCAGCGAGTTAACATGAATGTATCTCACGTTCAACTAGCTAAAACTCAGGTATTGCCGTGACGCACTTCTGCCCCAGTCTTCGCGAAACCTTCATCAAAGTGCCAGTTGCAACGATACAGTACGGCCTTTGCGGCACATGCAACTGCGTCGCAACAGCGATGAACTGTTCGCAAGACCCTGATTTGGGCTAGATATTTTTCTTGATGTTCCAGCGGTCATGATACCAGAGCCACTGCTCCGGATATTCCCGTACCCAGGATTCGACCTTGTCGTTGAGATACTGGGCCGTGCCCTGCACGTCGATACGGCCATCCTTGTCGCGCGGGAGCTCGACCTTCGGCTCGATTTCCAGCCGGAAACGGTTGTTCGGCAGGCGGATGCAGCGGGCCGGATAGACCTCGCAGCCGAACTGCCGCACAAGCTTGGCGAGCAGTGGATTAGTGCGAACATCCTGACCGAAGAAGGTCGACGGCTGGCCCTTCTTGAACTTCTGGTCGACCAGAACGCCAACGCCTGCGCCAGCCTCGAGCTGGCGTGCAAGCTGGAAGGACGAGCCGGCATGGGACGGCACGAGATTGCCCATGCGGGCACGCCGGAAGTCGAAGACCATGTCGGCGATGTAGGGATTGTTCGGCGGGCGAAACAGCACCGTCACATAGAGACCAAAGGCGGCTCCTGCTACCGGCAGCATCTCGAAATTGCCGGTATGTCCGGTGAAGACGATGAACGGGCGCGGATTTTCCAGAAGGTCGATGAAGATCGGAACGCCTGAGACCTCGACCCGCCCCTCGCCCTGACGTTCAGGATCGAAATCGAAAAGCTCGTCCAGAAAGACATATTCCGCAAGCTGACGACCCATATGCCCCCAGGCATCGGCGGCGATCCTGTTGATCTCCGCCTCGCTCTTCTCCGGAAAGGCGTTGCGGAGATTGGTCAGCATGAGCTTGTGGCGCGAAATCCTCGGTCCGATGAAGCGGACCACCCGGTCGGAGGCATTGATCGCCGCATCAGCAGGCAGGAATTTCAGCACCCGCAGCAGGACAAGCACCAGCTTCGCCACCAGCCATTGCGGGAAGCGGCGAAACGCCAGAACGATCTTGGTGATGATCGGCCTCAACGGTCAGTCCATCTTGAGGATGATCTTGCCGAACACCTGCCGTCCCTCCATGCGAGCAAGCGCACGATCGATATCCTCCAGGCCGACTTCCGTATCGATAACCGGATGCACGATGCCTCGGGCCATCTTCTGCATGGCGTTCGCCATGTTTTCCATGCGGCAACCGAAAGAGCCGAGCAGCTTCAACTGCTGCTGGAACAGCATCATCAGGTTCATGTCGGTCGACACGCCGGAGGTCGAACCGCAGGTGACGAGCCGTCCACCGCGCTTGAGGCAGAGCATGGAGCCTGCCCAGGTATCCTTGCCGACATGTTCGAAGACGACGTCGACGCCCTTCTTCTTGGTCAGCTTGCGCACGACGCCTTCGAAACGGTCGGTGCGGTAGTTGATGACGTGATCGGCGCCCAGCGCCTTTGCCCCTTCGATCTTGTCGTCCGAACCGACTGTCGTGATGACGGTGCAGCCGATCTTCTTGGCCAGCTGGATTGCGGCCGTGCCGATGCCCGAGCCGCCTGCATGAACCAGAATGGTCTCGCCGGGTTCGAGCTTGGCGTTGTCGAACAGCATGTGCTCGACGGTACCGAAGGTGACGGGAGCGACGGCGGCTGCGACAGCATCGATGCCCGGAGGCGCCGGTACGAGCTGGCGAGCCGGAATGTTCATCTTTTCCTGCGCGAAGCCGTCGAGATGGAAACCATGCACACCGCCGACATGTTCGCAGAGATTGTCGCGACCTTCGCGGCAGGGCTTGCAGAGACCGCAGACGCGCGCGCCATAAACCGAAACGAGCTGCCCCGGCAGGACGTTGGCGACGCCCGGACCGATCGCCTCGACCACGCCGGATGCCTCGGCACCGATGGTCAGCGGCATCTTGCGCTTGGCAAAAGCCATGCCGCGCCAGCCCCAGACATCGATATGGTTGAGCGCGACGGCCTTGACGCGCAGCGTCACCTCGCCCGGACCCGGTGCTTCCGGTTCCGGCAGATCCACGATTTCAAGCTTGCGGTCTTCGACGAGCTGGAGTGCGCGCATAAGGTCTATCCTCGCGCCCTGAGGGCGTTCTTATCTGGTAACTGGATTGCGTGTGATCCGTGGCTTAAGCCGGTTCACGCGTCATGACAAGGCTGGCGTTCTGCCCGCCAAAGCCGAAGGAGTTCGACAGCACGACCGAAACATCGGCCGACCGCTTCACGTTCGGGACCACGTCGAGAACGATCGCCGGATCGGGATTGACATAGTTGATCGTCGGAGGAACCGTTCCCGTCAGCATGGTCTGGATCGAGAAAACGGCTTCGACCGCACCCGCAGCCGTCAACGTGTGGCCGATCATCGACTTGTTGGACGAAACCGGAATCCGGTCCTTCAGCCGTTCGCCGAATACGGAAAGCATCGCGCCGTATTCCATCTTGTCGTTTTCAGGCGTCGATGTTCCGTGGGCATTGATATAGCCCACCGCCTCTTCCGAAAGACCGGCATCCTCGAGAGCCGCCCGAATCGTCGCAATCGCAGGGCCGCCATCCGGCGAGGAGCGCGTGCGGTGGAAATGGTCGGCCTTCTCGCCACAGCCCTTCATGATGCCGAGGACCTTTGCGCCACGCGCAACCGCTGCTTCAAGCGATTCCAGCACCAGCGTCGCCGCACCTTCGGCGATAACGAAACCGTCGCGATCCTTGCTGAACGGCTTGGAAGCCTTTTCCGGTGGGTCGTTCTGGGTGGAGAGAGCCGAAAGCAGCGCAAAGCGGATCAGCGCTTCCGCGCCGACCGAACCATCGGTCGCGACCGTCAACGCCCGCTCCGTGCGACCCTGACGGATCGACTCGACGCCGAGCTGGATGGCCGTTGCGCCGGAAGCGCAGGCGGTCGACAGCGTTACAGGAAGTCCGCGCGTGCCGAAGCGGTCGGCGAGGCGCTCGGAAATCGAACCGAACTGGACGGCTTCGAGAAACACCGGATCGGCCTTGGCGCGCATGGCGGCCAGAAGACGGTGGTAGGCATGACCTTCGTTATCTTCTGCCGGAATGCGTTCGGCGAGACTGAAACGGTCGTCCCATTCCGGCTCGACCGGCGGAGCGGCGAGAAACAGCGGGCCGTCGAAATCACCGGAAATCCCCGCCTGGGCCAGCGCCTCGATGGTGGTTTCGCGCGCCATGGCATAGGAACGCTCGACCGCGTTCACTGCCGGCAGCTCGATGAAATCGACGGTGCCGCTGATACGGGTGTTCAGGCCCTCGGTCGGGAAACGCGAGATCTTGTGAATGCCGGATACGCCGCCGGTCAGCTTTTCCCAGTTGTCGGAAAGACCTTGCCCGAGCGAGGTGATGACGCCCATGCCGGTCACGGCGATGATGGGACGGCCAAGATGGTCCTTGAAACGAGATTCCGTCATGATCCTATCTCCTCACGCCTCGGCCGAAAGATGCGCCATGCCTTCGCCGCGCACATATCCCACCGTCGTCACAACGGCATCCTTCGCCGGCTTGGCCATGACGCCTTCGTTCTTCTCATCGAAGGACGGCACCACCGCCTTCGCATCGAGCGCAAGTGCGGCAAGAGCGAGGCCGAGCGGGAACTGCGCCTCGAGCGCATGACCCGTCACGCCGCCGAAGCCGCGCAACGAAGCGCCCGGAAACGCACCCTCAAGAACCGTCTTTTCCCGGGCGGAAAGATCGTACATGCCGCTTGCACCGGAAAGCACGAGCGTACCCTCGCCCGCCCCGGCGGCGACCGACGATGCCATGCGGTTCAGGCGTTTTTCCAGCCCACCATCCGCACGCTGTCCACGGTCACCTTCGATGGCGTCGATGGAGGCATAGATATGAGCACCGCGAGCTTCCGCATGAGCGCGCGATTCGAGCATCAGGAACGCACCGACAGTGCCGAGCATCATGCCGCCGCCGTGACCCGGCTGGCGCTGCCACAGCGGATGCCAGTCACCGGTCGCATGGGCCTGAATGCCCTCGACCAGCAGGAAGATGTCGTCGCGGTCGGCAATGAATGCGCCGCCGACGAGCGTGTGGGTCGACTGCCCGGCCTGGATGCGGGCAAACGCAGTCTCTACGGCGGAGATGCCGGCTGCTTCTTCGCCCATGAAGGTACGCGAGGAACCGGTAACCTTGTGCACGATGGAGATGTTGCCCGCCATCAGGTTGGAAAGCTGGGCAAGGAAGAGCGTCGGGCGCAGTTCGGTGGTCAGCTTCTCGTTGACCAGTTGCGCACGGTCGTTACGCTTCAAGCCTTCGTCGACGATCAGCGTATCGACGTTGATATCGCGCTCGCCACCACCGGCTGCGACGATCATGTCCATGGTCGAGCATGCCTCGGCATCGTCCTTCAGGCCGGCATCGTCGAGAGCCAGACCCGCGGCATAGACGCCGAGCCGCTGCCAGTTTTCCATCTGGCGCTGGTCGCCCCGCTTGGCGATCTGCTGCGACCAGTCGATCTCGGGCATGGGATGAACCGGATACGGCTTGAACTTTTCCGTCTCCACGACGGGAGCCGGAGCGCCGGCGGCAGACAGAAGCGCGACATGCGGCTCCTTGCCGGTTCCGTGGCACGTCACGATTCCGATGCCGGTGATCACCACATCATTCGGTTTTTTGACCATCTTCAATCCTCTCGCCGGAACGGTTCCGGCGCAGCGGGCCACAGCGTCGACCGGCCCGCATCCGTCAAAAACGACCAGCCGCCCGGAAATACTATCGGGCGGCGGCAATAGCCTCCATGAGGCCGATTTCGGTGGCACGCTTGCGCACGATATCGGCAAGCGGCTCTTCGCTGAACGGCATGGTCCGGAGCTTGAGCTGCGCGTCGCAGACCTTCTTGCCCTCGGACGAGATCTTCGCCTTGGTTACGGCGAATCCGGAGCCGTCGTGTTCCAACTGTGCCTCGATGTCAAGCACCGCGCCGGGTTCGACGAAGGTGCGCATCTTGGCGCCGTCGACCGACATCAGGAACGGCATGGCGGTAAAGTCCTTCACCGCCAGCAGCATCATGCCGGAAGCCTGCGCCATGGTTTCGATCAGGAGAACGCCGGGAACGAGCGGCATGCCGGGAAAATGCCCTTCGAAGACGGGGCTTGCCTGCGGCACGACGGACCTTGCCTTGAGCATGCCAAGGCCGAGGTCAACGGCCTCGACCTTGTCGATCATCTGAAAATATTCAAGCAGCATCGGAAACCTCCGCCTTAGAGCGCCGTGCGTCCATCCGGACGCGCAAAAGACGCTCTAACATCTTGATTCCGCGCATCGGTCAGAAAATCGAATCCGATTTTCGGACCGATGCGCCAAGGCGGATCAGCCCTTGGCTGCCCTCAGTTCGTCGATCTTGGCACAGAGGTTCTTCAGCACGAAGTACTCTTCGGTCGAAACCTTGCCTTCGTTGACTTCCTGCGTCCACTGCTCGAGCGGGATCTTGATGCCGAATTCCTTGTCGATCGCGAAAACGATGTCGAGGAAGTCCAGGCTGTCGATGCCGAGGTCGTCGATCGTATGGCTTTCCGGCGTAATCGTCTCGCGGTCGATTTCGCTCGTTTCAGCGATGATGTCGGCAACTTTGTCGAATGTAGCGGTCACGCCAATACCTCATATGTCGAAAATCTGAGTTCCACATAGGGAAAACCATTCTAAAAGCCAATGGCAAGTTTCACCAATCGCGAAATTTGCATCCGAGGTGTTGCTCAACTCAAACAGCGACCGAGTGGCGGCCCTTGCCGTTTGCCAGGTAGCTGTCGAAAACGGCCGCGACACTGCGTGCAAAAGGCTTGCCCGCTTCGGTGAGCCGGAAGTCGTCGTTGACGATCTCGCAGATGCCATCGCCGTTGCGCGCGCAGAATTCCCGCGCCTCGGCAATCACCACCTCACCGACCTGCGGAAAAAGCTTGCGGACGCCATTAAACGAGAAGCCGAAGCGGCACATGATCTGCTCGATCACATGAGCCCGCAGCCGATCGTCTTCGCTGAGTTCGATCCCGCGCACCACGGTCAACCCGTCCGCATCGGCAAGCCGCTCATATTCACCGGTGGCAGGCATGTTCTGCACATAGCCTTGCGGAAGCTGTCCGATCGAGGATGCGCCAAGCCCGATCAGGGCTTCGGCGGCGTCATCGGTATAGCCCTGGAAATTGCGGCGAAGCTTGCCGTTGCGAGCCGCGACCGCAAGCCGGTCGTCGGGTCGCGCGAAATGGTCGATGCCGATTGGCTCGTAGCCTGCCTCGACCAGCATGTCCGCCGCCCTTGTCATCTGCTGGAAGCGTTCCTCGATGCCCGGGAGCGCATCCTCGGGAATCATCGTCTGATGCTTCTTCATCCATGGTACGTGGGCATAGCCGAACAGCGCGATCCGATCGGGCGAGAGCGAGATGATATCGCGCACCGTCGTCTCCAGCGTATCGAGTGTCTGGTGGGGAAGCCCATAGAGAATGTCGCAATTGACCGAGTGAACGCCCCGCGCCCTGACGGCATCGACCACCGACTTCGTGTGCTCGAAGGTCTGGATACGGTTGATCGTCTTCTGGACCTTGGGGTTGAAGTCCTGCACACCGAGGCTCGCCCGGGTCATGCCGATGGCCGCCAGCGCATCGTAACGCGCTTCATCAAGATCGTTCGGGTCCATCTCGACGCTGATTTCCACATCGTCGCCGAAGGCAAACGCGTCGCGCAACGCCTTCATCAGGTCCACCATATCTTCCGGTGCGACCATAGTCGGGGAGCCGCCGCCGAAATGCACCGCCGAAACCTTGGCATCCCTGCTGACGAGGCTGCCGACCCGCGCGATCTCGCGCTTCAGCGACTTCAGATAAGCCGCGATCGGCTCGTATTTCAGCGTATGCTTGGTGTTACAGGCACAGAACCAGCAGAGACGATCGCAATACGGTATATGCAAATACAGTGAAATATCCTGCCCTGCTCCAAGCTCGCCAAGCCACTGTGCATATTTGCCGCAGTCTATACCTTCGTAGAAGTGCGGCGCCGTGGGATAGCTGGTGTAACGCGGCACAGCGCCGGAATACTTGGCAAGAAGCGAGTTTTGCATAGGTTTATCCGCAGTTTCGGAAATATCGGGGACATTCCCCTGATACGCTGGGTCGCATCCCCCGCCTTTGACTTCGATCAATTTGCTGGTAGATTAACCGTCGGAGTTCAACTAAAACTCGCTGGCCTTCGGGCAGGCTGCTGCGTAGTGAACCAGCGTGGTGGCGATGGTTTAGCATGCCGGACAGGATCTGCTGGAAATGGACGTACTGAAAAGAACGACAGGCGAATGCGAGGCCCCTTCGGTCTGTCGAGCCTGCGAAGCACGTCATGGTGGTGTGTGTGCCGCCCTGAGCACTGCCCAACTCGTGGAGCTCAACAGGCATTCGAACCGGCGCAAGATTTCGGCTGGTGAGGAAGTCATCGGCCAGGGCGAGCGCGTTTCGAGCTACAGCAACATTCTGAACGGCGTGGTGAAGCTCTCCAAGATGATGGCTGACGGCCGTCAGCAGATCGTCGGCCTGCAGTTCGCGCCCGATTTCCTCGGCCGCCCCTTCCTTGGCGAGAGCACCATCACGGCGGAAGCCGCGACCGATACGGAGATCTGCACCTTCCCGCGACCACTGATCGATCGCATGGTCGGCGAAGCGCCGGATCTGGAGCGCAAGCTGCACATCCAGTCGCTCAAGGAACTGGACGAAGCGCGCGACTGGATGCTGACGCTCGGCCGCAAGACGGCACAGGAAAAGGTTGCAAGCTTCCTCCACCTGATCGCGACACATATCGATCCGGAAAATGAAAGCGCTACCACCTTCGACCTGCCGCTTTCACGCGCCGATATCGCCGACTTCCTCGGCCTGACCATCGAGACCGTCAGCCGCCAGATGACCAAGCTGCGCAAGGACGGGATCATCGTGATCGAGAACAACCGCCATGTGGTGGTTCCCGATCTCAATCGCCTGCGCTATGCAGCCGGCAACGACTGATCGTCACCGGCCACACCTTCCGATATTCGAACTATTGAATGATACGGCCTCGTCCGACCCTACTGGGTGATGACGATTCGCGTATTGCTGAGGCCGTTCGCCGTTGCCATCGAGAAGAAGCGCGCCGCATTGTCCGGATGCAGGCGAATGCAGCCATGGGACGCCGGCGAACCGAGCCGCTTCAGGTCGAAGGTGGCATGAACCGCGTAGCCACCCTTGAAGAAGATCGCGAACGGCATCGGCGCATTGTCATACTTGCGCGAACGATGATCCTTCGACGCCCACTTGGCGCTATAGCTGCCGACCGGCGTGACATAGCCCTTGCGCGCCGTGGAGACCTTCCAGCGATATTTCACGAAGCCGTTCTGTGAAACGGTCATGGTCTGCGTGGAAATGTTGATTTTTGCCGTCAGCATGCTCGCTTCCGCCAGAACCGGAGCGAATTGCAGGGCAAGAAAGGCCGAAGCCGCAATAAGCAGTTTACGCATGATGTCCCCTGTCGATTTCCTGTTTCCCAGGATTTTTACAAGGGGCAGTTATAGTAGAAAGCTCGGTATATCCGGTTAAGCTGAAGAGCTAAGAGAAGCTTAAGCCCGACGTTTCTCGCGTCCCTTCACTCTACACAACGGCAATCAGGGCCAGCAATACCACAAGACCCAACAGGACGTGGCAGGCGGAGTAGAAAACCCTCACGCCATCCTCGATATCCGCCGCCGTCGCCACCGCACGGCCAGCGCCGTTGATCATCGGTTCGCTGACCCGCTGGCCGCCATAGATGCGCGGTCCGGTCAGCTGGATGTCGAGTGCTCCGGCCATGGCGGCCTCCGGCCAACCGGAATTCGGCGAGCGATGCAGCCCGGCATCCCGAAGCGCAACGGAAAGCGAGCGTCTTGCGGCCGTAACCCCTTGAGAAAAAAGCGTCGCGAATGCGATGACAAAGGCGGAGAGCCGCGCCGCCGGCCAGTTCGCGAGATCGTCGAGCCGGGCCGAAGCCCAGCCGAAGTCGCGATATTTCTCATTCTTGTGGCCGATCATCGAATCGGCGGTGTTCAGCATCTTGTAGGCAAGGATTCCCGGCAGGCCGAGAATGGCATACCAGAAGGCGGGAGCCACGACGCCATCGGCGAAATTCTCCGCAAGGCTCTCGATGGCCGCACGGCAGATCGCCGGCGCGTCGAGCGTCGCGGGATCTCGCCCGACGATCAGCGAAACCGCCCGCCGCCCGCCTTCAAGCCCATCCGCCCTCAAGCCTGCAGCGACAGCACCGACGTGATCGGCGAGACTCTTCTGCGCCAGAAGTACGGCGACCACCAGCACTTCGAGAACGAAACCCAGCGGACCGAAGGCGGCAAGTATCCCTTCGAGAACCCCGCCGACGAAGAGCGACAGGCAGAGCAAAGCCGCGATGGCCATGACGCCGTTTCGCCGCCGGATCGCATCGGATGCGCCGGCGCGGTTGAAATTCCGGTCGCAAAAGGCAATCGCCTTGCCGAACACGACGACGGGATGCGGCAGGCGCGCCCAGAGCGCCGGAGGATCCCCAACGACACGATCGATGAGAAGGGCGAGCGCAAGCACGGCAAGCATCGACGCTTCCATCACCGTGCCCACTCCCTCAATGTCTGCGCCAGACGCCGGTCGGATTCCTCATCGGGCGCAAGTCCGATCCTCAGCCATGTCGGCGCATAGTCGAAGGCACGGGTCAGGATATGCGCCCGGCAGAGATGTTCGTGGAGCTTCGCAGCCTCGTCATCCTCCACCAGCGCGAAGAGGTCGGTGCCGCCGCTGACGCGCAGGCCGGCATCGGCGAGCGCGGCGCCGAGCGCCGCCCGCCGACCGGCAATCCCCTGACGAATGCTGTCCGTCTCACCGGAGAGCAGCGAGGCCGCCACCGAAAGCGCCGGGCCGGAAACGGCCCATGGCCCAAGCCAGCCCTCCATCTTTTCAAGGATCTCAGGCACGGCAACCACGAAACCGAGACGAATGCCGGCCATGCCGAAGAACTTGCCGAACGAACGGAAAACGATGAGGTTCGGGTGGCTCATCACCTCCCCGGCAACACTGACCTCCGGCGCACAATCGCCGAACGCCTCGTCGACCACCAGCAATCCGACGGACTGCGACAGGCGCTCCGCTGCCGCCAGCAATTGCTCAGGCTGGAAAACCCTACCCGTCGGATTGTTCGGATTGACCGCCACGACAAGTCCGTGCCGAGTATCGACATTTTCAAGTCCGGCAATCCTCTCGACCGGGCGCCTCTCCGCCTCGAACACACGGCCATATTCGCCATAGGTGGGCGAAATGATGGCGACCGGTCTGTCGCTGGCGACGAGACGCGGGAGCATCTGGATTGCAGATTGGGTTCCCGGTACAGGCAAGGGCAGAACTTCGCCCGTCCGGTAAAAGGCTTGAGCCGCCCGGCGTGCATCAAGTTCAAGATGACGATCCGGGAGCCTGTGCCACGCGCGCAGCGGCACCTCCGGCAATCTTGGCGGGCACGGGTTGAGGCCGGTCGAGAGGTCGAGCCAGTCTTCCGCCCGGCCGCCAAAGCGCGCCGCGGCAGCCGTGATGCCGCCGCCGTGAATGACCGGTCCGCTCATGCCTCGGCGCTCGCAAGATCGATCAGGTGCATGTAGGAACCGGCGACATTTCCGCGTTGCAGTCCCACTTGCCCCAGATCCGCTCCGAGCGCGTCCTCCACCGCGAACAGGCGGTCGGCCTCGCCTTCGGAAACGATCGACGCATAATGGAACTCATGCGCGGACATCGGCGCCATGAAGAAATCCGTCAGCGGCACCAGCGAGCGATACCCCAGATGGCGCTTGCGCTGGGCATAGCTGGTGACGACGGGAAGGAGACCGAGCATCCCGTGGCTTGCGCCGTCGCCATCGACCAGCGCTTCGCCGAGCGTCATGTAGCCGCCGCACTCGCCATAGATCTTCACGCCGCGGGCTGTCGCATCGAGCATTCCGGCCCGGAAAACGGAGGCCGCGGCAAGCGTCCCGGCATGCAATTCCGGATAGCCGCCCGGCAGATAGATCGCATCGGCTTCAGCTGACGGGGGCTCATTGGCAAGCGGTGAGAAGAACGAGATTTCCGCTCCACGCCGGCGCCAGCCGAGCAGCATGTGCTCGTAGCAGAAGGCGAAGGCGACATCTCGCGCGACGGCGATCTTCTGCCCGAGCGGCGGAAGGCGATCGATATTGGCTTCCGACGCACGGTCGGGAATGTGTCGGGCCGTGCGCATGATCGCATCGAGATCGCAGCCCGCCTCGACGGTCGCTGCGGCCTTGTCGATGAAGGCTTCCAGCTCGCCGTGTTCACCGGCCTGGACGAGACCGAGATGCCGCTCCGGCAGATGCAGCGACGCATCGCTGCGGATGACGCCCATGACCGGCATGCGGATGCCGCCAAGCGCCTCGCGCAGCATCGTCTCGTGCCTGTCGCTGCCGACCCGGTTGAGGATGACACCAACGACGCGGGTATCAATGCGGAAATTGGCAAAGCCGCTGACCAGCGCAGCAATCGAATGGGACGTCTTGGCGCAATCGACCACGAGGATGATGGAAAGTCCGAGGATCGACGCCAGATCGGCCGCCGAACCACGGCCGTCGGCGGCTCCATCGAACAGCCCCATCATCGCCTCGATCACCAGGTCCTTGCCGCCAAAACGATGAATGGCGGCATTGGCGAGCAGCAATTCGCTGCGCATGCCCCAGGGGTCAAAATTGAGACAGGTCTCTCCGCTCGCAGCCGCATGAAACGCCGGATCGATGTAATCGGGGCCGGCCTTGCCGGGGGCGATCGCATAGCCGTTGCGCTTCAGCGCCCGGAGCAGTCCGAGCGTCACGGTCGTCTTGCCTGCGCCGGAAGACGGCGCTGCGATCAGGAGCCCGCTCATGCGCTGTCCTTCCTTTGCCGGTCGGCAAACGGATCGCTGAGCAGTTCACGCCCTGATAATGCGCCGAGCCAGTCGAGAGAAGGCCTGAGACGCACCACCTCGCCGACCACGACGATGGCAGGTGGCTCGAGACCGGAGGCGGTGACATCCTCCACCACCCGGCCGAGCGTCGTCTCCAGCACCTTCTGCGCTGGCGTCGCCGCATCGCAGACAAAGGCAACCGGCTCGTCCGGCGAACGTCCCGAAGCAATCAGGTTGGCGCTGATGGCGGCAATATGCTTCATCGCCATGTACATCACGATGACGGGCGAACCGCGTCCGATTGCCTCCCAGTCGATCCGGTCGGGAACGACGCCGGAGGAATCATGCCCCGTCAGGAAGGTGACGGCGTGATTGATCTCGCGATGGGTGACAGGAATGCCGGCATAGGCAAGACCGCCGATGCCGGCGGTAATGCCGGGAACGATGCGGAACGGCACGCCATGTTCGATCAGCGTCAGCGCCTCCTCGCCACCGCGACCGAAGACGAAAGGATCGCCGCCCTTGAGACGCAGGACCTTGCGGCCCTCCTTGGCAAGCTCGACCAGCCGCAATGAAATGTCGCGCTGCCTGGCGGAAGGCTTGCCGCCGCGCTTTCCCGCATATTCGAGTTCTGCACCGGCACGCGCGAGTTTCAGGCAATCCTCGTTGACCAGCGCATCATGGACGATCACATCCGCTTCGCTGAGAGCCTTTGCCGCAAGCAGCGTCAGGAGACCGGGATCGCCCGGGCCCGCGCCCGCCAGCCAGACATGGCCGGGCATCATCGAAGGCAGATTGGAAAAGGGATCGAAACTCATGGCCTTGCTCTATGCTTCGCATGACGAAATTGCAATCGGAGAAGCCTCTCGCGACGCTTTCGGTCGAGCCCGCGAACGCCTATAACAACGTGATGACCGAAGCTGCGAAACCCGCATCGAACACCCCTGCAGAAGGCCGCACCGAACGGCCCGAAGGGCCTCTGCGTACGGGCTGGACCACAGGAGCCTGCGCGACGGCTGCCACCAAGGCGGCACTGACGGCACTGATAACCGGCGAATTCCCCGACCCGGTCACCATCCGGCTGCCACGCGGCGAGGAACCGGCCTTCGCGCTGGCCTTCGAGACCCTTGGCGACGGCTACGCAATGGCCGGCATCGTCAAGGATGCCGGAGACGATCCGGATGTCACTCATGGCGCAACGGTAATCGCCTCAGTGCGCCCCTTGCCGCCCGGAAGCGGTATCCGCTTTGCTGCCGGCGACGGGGTCGGCACCGTGACCCGTCCCGGCCTGCCGATCCCGGTCGGCGAAGCCGCGATCAATCCGGTGCCCCGTTCCATGATGTCGGCCGAGGTCATGGCGCTCTGTTCGGAACACGGGCTTGCGGGCGATGTGGAGATCACCATTTCCATTCCCGGCGGCGACGAGATCGCCCGCCAGACATGGAACCCGCGCCTCGGCATCATTGGCGGCCTATCCGTTCTCGGCACCACCGGAGTGGTGCATCCATTTTCCTGCGCCGCCTGGATCCATTCGATCCATCGCGGCATCGATGTCGCCCGCGCCGAAGGTATCACCCATGTTCTCGGCGCCACCGGTTCGACATCGGAAAAGACCGCTCAGCTCATGTACGGACTGCCGGATGGTGCGCTGCTCGACATGGGGGATTTCGCGGGTGGCCTGCTGAAATACCTGCGCGCGCATCCCATTCCCCGACTGACGATTGCCGGCGGTTTTGCCAAGATGGCCAAGCTCGCCCAAGGGGCGCTCGATCTTCATTCCTCGCGAAGTCAGATCGACAATAACTATTTTCTTTCATTATCTTGCGTAAAAAACCTGGACCGATCAATCAAAGACAGGATCAAGGACACCAACACTGCACTGGAAGTCTTTGAGATCATGAAAAAAAACAACATAAACATCGCCATTCCGATTGCTGAGGGCGCACGGCACACCGCCATCGAGACACTGCGCGGCGCACCGGTTGAAGTCGACGTGGTGGTGACGGACCGGCAAGGCAATGTCATCGGCCGGGCGCCCTGACATGCCGGAGAAGATCCTGATCCTTGGCGGTACGGCGGAGGCCGCCGATCTTGCAGCCAGACTGGTCGCCGAGGGGAAGGTGGATGTCCTGACTTCGCTTGCAGGCCGCACCGCCAACCCCGCCCCGATTGCCGGCACCATCCGTATCGGCGGCTTCGGAGGCGTCGAAGGGCTGGCAAGATTTCTGACCGAAAACCATATCGACCGGGTGATCGATGCCACCCACCCCTTCGCGACCCGGATTTCGGAAAACGCCCGCCTCGCCTGTACGAGCGCCGGGATATCGCTGGAGCGCCTCGACCGGCCATCATGGGTTCGCGAAGACAAGGACCGGTGGATCGAGGTGGCCACCCTGGAAGAAGCGGCGGCAGCATTGCCGGGCGGTGCCCGCACCTTCCTCGCGCTCGGTCGACAATACCTCTCCGCTTTCGAGACGCGCGACGATTGCCACTTCGTCATCCGCATGGTCGACCCGCCACAGAAGACGCTCGGCTTCCGGGATTTCGAACTGATCCTCGGCAAGCCCTCCGCAGATCCCCGCTCGGAGGCCGAATTGCTGAAACGGCATCGGATCACGCACCTCGTCTGCCGCAACTCCGGCGGTAATGCCGGTTACGGCAAGATCCTTGCAGCCCGTGAACTGTCGCTTCCGGTGGTGATGATAAGGCGCTGACCGCATACGAAATTCCGTCCCGCTCGGCCAGAAGCCAGCCATGGTTCGCCTGCAAGATCCACATCACCCGGATCATGCACCTCATTCAATAAGCATACACATCATTGACATCGCAATTTAATAAGTATACTTACTTATATGCCGACGGAGGAGGACGACCGTCACACAAAATCAAGGATGAGGATTTTCCGGCAACGGCGTTGTTGGTCGGAATGTCGTTCTCGTCAGCACCTAGCGGAGGAGCAGATCGCAATGCAGTTTCATCTCAACGGGTTCCGAACCGGCGATCCGGACGTATCGATCCCGTCAAAGTCTCCTGCGGAGACGACGCACCCCGAAACCTTGCCGGCGGAGGTCGACGTGCTCATCATTGGCTGCGGTCCGGCCGCGCTGACGCTCGCTGCCCAGCTATCGGCATTTCCCGACATCAGCACGGCAATCGTGGACCAAAGAGATGGCCCCCTCCTGCTGGGTCAAGCCGATGGCATCGCCTGTCGCACCATGGAAATGTTCAACGCCTTCGGTTTTGCCGAGCGTGTGCTTCGTGAATCCTACTGGGTCAATGAAACCGCCTTCTGGAGACCGGATGCGGCCGCGCGTAACAACGTCGTCCGACATGGCCGAGTGCAGGACGTGGAAGACGGCCTCTCCGAGTTTCCCCATGTCATCCTCAATCAGGCGCGCGTGCACGATTTCTATCTCGACATCATGCGCAATTCGCCGAACCGGCTCGAACCCCACTACTCCCGTCGTCTGGTCGACCTGACGATCGATCCGGACGCCGGCGATTATCCGGTAAACGCCACCCTCGAACGGCTGGATGCCGGCCATGAAGGCGAAATCGAGCAAGTCAGGGCGCGCTATGTGGCCGGCTGCGACGGCGCTCGGTCCACGGTGCGCAAATCCCTCGGCCGGGAACTGAAAGGCGATTCCGCCAATCAGGCATGGGGTGTGATGGATGTGCTTGCCGTCACCGATTTCCCCGACATCCGCCTGAAGGCTCTGATCCAGTCCGCCGACGAAGGCAGCATCCTGATCATTCCGCGCGAAGGTGGCTACCTCGTGCGCATCTATGTCGAACTGGACAAGCTTGCCGCAAACGAGCGCGTCGCGAGCCGAAACATCACGCGGGACCAGCTCATTGCAGCGGCACAACGGATCATGAGGCCCCATAGCCTCGAAGTGAAGGAAGTCGCGTGGTGGTCCGTCTACGAGATCGGCCAGCGGCTGACCGACAAGTTCGACGACGTGCCGGAGCAGGACGTCGGAACACGCCTGCCCCGCGTCTTCATCGCCGGCGACGCCTGCCACACCCACAGCCCCAAGGCCGGACAGGGCATGAACGTTTCCATGCAGGACACCTTCAATCTCGGCTGGAAGCTCGCCTATGTCCTTCAGGGACGCTCAGGCCCGGAACTGCTGCACAGCTACTCCGCCGAGCGGCAGGCCATTGCGCAGAACCTCATCGACTTCGACCGCGAATGGGCGAAAATGCTGAGCGCTCCGCTGAAATCGGACACCAACCCCGATGGCGTGGAGCCGGTGGAAGTGCAAAAATACTTCGTGCAGCACGGCCGCTACACGGCCGGAACCGTAACCTGCTACACGCCGTCCGAGCTCACCGGCCCAGCAATCCATCAGCATCTTGCAACGGGCTTTCCGGTCGGCATGCGTTTCCATTCCGCGCCGGTGGTCCGGCTCGCCGATGCGAAGCCCATGCATCTCGGCCACGCCATGAAAGCCGATGGCCGCTTCAGGCTCTTCGCCTTCGCCCCGGATGAGGACCCGGTAGCCCCGTCGTCCGCTATCCGCACGCTCTGCGATTTCCTGTCGACCGCGCCGGCTTCCCCTCTGCTGAAATATACGCCCGAGGGCGACGACGTGGATTCGCTGATCGATCTCCGCACCATCTTCCAGCAGAACCATCGCGACCTGTCGCCTGAAACGCTGCCCGCCCTTCTGCTGCCAATAAAAGGCAAGCTCGGCCTCAAGGATTACGAAAAGGCATTCTGCCACGACCTGAAGAACGGGCCCGATATCTTCGACCTGCGCGGCATCGACCGGAAACGCGGCGCCCTCGTGGTTGTCCGTCCCGACCAGTATGTCGCCCATGTCCTGCCGCTGGACGCTCACGCCGAACTCGCCGCCTTCTTCGACGGGTTTCTGCGACCAAGGAGATAGGCGGATTATACCGTAGCGGGTATTCGCCTTGCGGATTTGGCGAGCCGCTCCGCATGAACGACATCATCCTCGGGCTCGTCCCGAGGATCTGCCATCGCTAGCCAGACGGCTTCATCGAGAGAAGACAGCCGTTGCAGATGCTCGGGACAAGCCCGAGCATGGCGAAAAACGTTATCGTTCTTATCCAAACCGACAGCAGTCGGCGGCCACCCTTTTCAATCTTCCTTCACGCTGACGATCGTGTCGTGAATGACCTTCAGCACCGCGTCGGGATCGATGTCGACGCAAACCTTCTGGCTTGGCAGGTTGTCCCAGTCGCTGGGACCGAATCCTCGGGTATCCGGCTTCTGGATCGTCGCGCCATCGGCAATGCCGCCGCAGACGACACGCACGGCGCCCGAGCGGGTCGTGAAGAGTTCCGGCGCCACCACATAGACGCAGGCGCAGCTGTCATGCACCACCATGCCATCGGGCACGCGGCTCTCATAGAACTTGATGTAGAACTGCGAGAGATCGAACAGCAGCCGGGCACGGCTGGAGCCCGCCGCGTCGCGGATGTCCGCAAGCTGCTGACGCGTCATGACCGTCATCGTCGTCACATCGAGACCGACGATGACCACCGGCCAGCTGGCGGTAAACACGATATCGGCGGCTTCCGGATCGCCATGGATATTGGCCTCGGCAGCCGGCGTCACATTGCCGTTGATATCGAAGGCGCCGCCCATGATGACGACTTGCCTGACCAGAGAAACGATCTCAGGATCTTCCTTCAAGGCATTGGCAAGGTTTGTCATTCTCCCAACAGCGACAAGTGTCACCTCACCCGGATTGGCCCGGACGGTATCCACGATGAAGCGATGGGCCGGGCGCGGATCGAGCGGCAGGTCGATCACCTCGGGCACGCCGATATTGCCAAGGCCGTCATCGCCGTGAATCAGCGTCGGCGGCTCGTGGCTGACGCGATGCGGGATGAAGGTCTCGCCGGCGCCGCGCGCGACGGGGGCGTCGATCTTCCATTCGCGCTTGAGGAACAGCGCGTTGCGCGTCGTCGTCTCGATGGTCGCGTTACCGAAGACCGTGGTCACACCAAGAAGATCGATCTCCTGATGGTGGTGAAGGAAGAGCAGCGCCATGGCGTCATCGACGCCCGGATCAGTATCGAAAATGACCTTGTGCATGAAATCCGCCGAATTGCGTTTTGGAAGGAATGCGAAGCCGTTGTCTTAGAGCAATTCCAGCAAAAGTGTGAAGCGGTTTTGCGTCAGGAATTGCGCCGAAACAAAGAGATAGAGCATAATCCGACCGGAGTGAAACGCGGATCGACAGGATTCTGCTCAAAGATTTGCCGATGGCGCGCTAACCGGATCAGATGCCCGATTGCGCGAATTCGGCCATCAACCCGGGAAAGTCCTCCATGGGCGGAAATTTCGGGTAGCTGTGCCGTGCCGGCGTCTGCGCCCAGGGCAGCTTTTCGCTGGTGTAGCTTTCAATGAACGGGCGAAAATCACCGATATCGTCCAGCAGTGCCGAACGTATGTTGATGAAGGGTCCCATGCCATCGAAGCGGGTGAACATCCAGCTCATGCAATAGGGACAGAAGAAGTGGCGAAGATTTCCGTGCATCCCGCCGATCACCGGCTCCAGACCGGAAACCTCGAACGCTTCCAGCGGGTAGAGCGAACTCAGCGAGAACGCGCTCGACGTCATCTTCTGGCACCCCGTGCAATGGCAGGCCATCGTCATCATCGGCCTGCCCTTCACCTTCAGCCTCACCCGCCCGCAACGGCAACTGCCTTCCGTGGTGCCGTCTTTTTCCGACATGGCATTCCTCCCTTTCAATGATGGCCGGCCAGCTTTCGCGCACGGTCCGCATCCCGGGCATGATCCCGGCGCCTGATGAAATCGACGGCGCGCGGTCGGGGATCCTGGAGATACTGGTCCGGCCCCAGCATCTTGCGCGCGTTCAACTGTTCGGTATCGAGCGCGTCGAAATCGACATCCTCGATGATGCTGCTCCAGCCGGAGCTCAACGCAGACCAGCCCTTGCGGTGATGCGCCAGAAGCCGGTCGCGCAACGAATAGCCGTGAAAATCGAAAGCGATGACCCCGTCGGTCACATACATATGCGCGCCCGCGAAGCCCTCGGCGGGAATGATACGCTCGGCATGAAAGCCCGAAAGCGGCGGGTCGCGGAGATAGACGCCCGCGAGGATATGGCACGCGCCGTAGCCGAAGAAGATGCGATCAGGCAGAGCCCACCGCCTTGCCGGGTCCTTCTTGATTCCACGCTTGAGGATGTACATGCGCGAAGGCTACAGCTTTGGCCGCCGCGGTCAACGGTGGCCGAACCGGTTACTTTGCAGCCTTCTTTTTCTTCTTTCCCACGCTTCTCAGAACGTGGCTGAAATCGGAATTGTAAAGGTCGCTGTCACGGAACTCGACGTGGCCGAACACCTTGCCCACCATGATCAGCGCCGTGCGGGTGATCTTCGCCTTGCGCACTTCCGCCGCCATGTCCTTCAGCGTCGTGCGGATGAAAAGCTCGTCCGGCCAGGTCGAGCGATAGGCCACAACGACAGGGCAATCCTCGCCGTAATAGGGCACGAGTGTATCGCGGACGTGGGCAAGATTGCGGATGGAGAGGTGAATGGCAAGCGTTGCCCGCGACTTGCCGAGGATCTCCAGCGTTTCGAATTCCGGCATGGAGGATGCCTTCATTTCGGTGCGCGTGATGATGATCGTCTGGGCGATTTCGGGCAGGGTCAGCTCCGTCTTGAGCCGTGCGGCGGTCGCGGCAAAGGCGGGAACGCCCGGCACGACGTCATAGGGAATGCCGAGCGCATCGAGCCGCCGCATCTGTTCGGCGATGGCCCCGTAGATCGACGGATCGCCGGAATGCACCCGCGCCACATCCTCGCCGCGCGCATGAGCGGCCTCGATTTCGGCGATGATCTCGTCGAGATGCATCGGCGCGGTATCCTTGACGATTGCGCCCTCCGGGGCAGCCTTGACGGTTTCCTCCGGCACCAGCGAACCGGCATAGAGGCACACCGGGCATCGCTCGATAAGCCTGAGGCCACGCACGGTGATGAGATCAGGTGCACCGGGACCGGCGCCGATGAAATAGACGGTCATGCTGTTATCCCTGTCAAAATATCTGTGACCTTGCGGTTGGGGTTCGTGCCCCTCATCCGGCTGCCGCCCCCTTCTCCCCGCAAGCAGGGAAAAGGGCGATCAGGATGCCGTTCTGCCTCCGTCTCTCCGCTTGCGGGGAAAGGTCCCTGCAGCCGGATGAGGGGCAGACTTCAAGCTGTTTTCTGTGTCATCCCCGTATCCGATTTCCCGGAATAGCCGCGCGGCGTGTAAACCCAGGTCTTGCCGTCGCCCGTGGTCACCGTGCGGCTCTCCGACGATCCCACCACCACCACGGTCAGCATGTCGACGTCGTCGACATCGAGCTCGCCGAGCGGAACGGTACGGACATGTTCGCCGGGCCGGCCGAGATTGGTGGCAAGGATCACCGGCGTGTCGGACGGACGGTATTCCAAAAGCTTGTCGCGCGCCCAGGCGAGCTGTGTGCGGCGCTTCATCGACACCGGATTGTAGAAGGCGATGACGAAATCGCCCTCGCCCGCCGCCTTCACGCGCCGCTGGATATGCTCCCAGGGCGTCAGCAGGTCGGACAGCGAGATGGTGCAGAAATCGTGGCCGAGCGGAGCGCCGATACGTGCCGCCGCCGCCTGCAGCGCGGAAATCCCGGGCGAAACCTGCACGTCGATCCGGCTTGCGGCGTCCGTAATCCCGCCCTTGTCGAAAAGCTCGAACACCAGCGTCGCCATGGCATAGATGCCAGCATCGCCGGAGCAGACCAGCGACACCGTCCTGCCCTCGCCGGCAAGCTCCATGGCGTGCACGACGCGCGCCTCTTCCTTGCCGAGATCGAAATCATGCCGCGTCTTGCCGCAGGCAAGAGGACCGAGCAGGTCGAGATAGAGCGAATAGCCGACGAGATCGGTGGAGGCCGCGACCATGGCAGAAACCTCCGGCGAGCGCCACTGGTCGGCACCCGGGCCGATGCCGACCACGTAGAGAGTTCCACGCGCCCGGCCTACTGTCTCGGCTTCCACGATACCGGTGGAACGGGCAATAGCGGCGGTCGCCCCCTTGGACTTGATCTTGGCCAGAACGAGTTCGCTATCTGCACCGGCCGCTGCCAGCGCCGCACCCTCGGCGACACCATGGCACCCGACCTCGGCGAAAACGATGTCCGATGGGTTCTTCAGCCTCGGAGCCTCTTCCTCAAGCCTTGCCGCGCTGAAGAACCGTGCCGGCACACCGAAATGCGCGGCAACCGCATGGATCGCGCGTTCGTCAGCCTTGAGATCGACCGAAGCCACTGCCGCAAGGCTCTGCCGGGCAAGTCCGCTCTCCCTGAGCGCCTGTTCGGCGAGCGCGATTGCCTCCTCCGTCGAGGCATTCCGCTCGCAGCCCATGCCGACCACCAACGTTTTCGGATGATAGACCAGTTCCAATGAGCCTGCCGTCTTCGGCTCGTCGGCAACCGTCAGCGTCACCTTGCCGTCTTCGGAGAAGGGAATGCGCGAGGAGGAAAGCCACTCTCCCGCACACCCTCTCCCCGCCTGCGGGGAGAGGGTCGGGGTGAGGGGCAAATCAGAACCCTGCCCCTCATCCGCCCTCCGGGCACCTTCTCCCCGCAGGCGGGGAGAAGGAAGAACAAGCCGTGCGGAAGCGCCAGCGACAAGCTCCGCCATCACCGCCTTGGCGTTTTCCGGATTGGCAAGCACATAGCCCGCCGGCGGTTCATCGAGGGCGAGGCCGAATTTCAGGTCGCCCGCCGTGGTGATCGCCGCGCGGCAGTTGAGGCCATCGGCAATCTGCCGCGCCAGATCGTTGCCGCCATGGTGACCGCCGAGCAACGGCACGACGGAAGCGCCGTCCTGCGAGACAGCGACGACCGGCGGTTCGGCATGCTTGTCGGAAAGCAGCGGCGCAAGTATCCGCACCAGCGCCCCGCAGGCCATCACGGCAACGATCGGCCGTCCGGTGGCAAACAGGGTCGCGATATGGGTCTTCGTGTCGTCGAACAGGACGTCGGCATTGCTGGTCCGGGCCTCGGCCCCATGCAGTTCGCCGCCGATGGCGAGCGCGATCTTGCGTCCGATATCATGGCCGGCCTGCGACAGGATGACGACGGCGGGTTTCTGGGCAAGGGTCATTGGATCATTCCGTTGCAGCGGCGGTCCGGGCCTTCCAGCCCTCCCCGCCCTTGTAGATAAGGATCATCGAGAAATAGGGGGCGCTTTCTTCTGCCACGTTGGCCAGCGGCAATACGCGCTGCTCGGCAAGGCTGACACGTTCGACATAGCCGGCGCATGACGTCAGCCCCATCGCCTCGATCAGCGCGCGGATGCGGGCGAAATGCCGGCCGACCTTGATGATGGCGACCGCGCCCGCCGCCTCGATCCGCGCCCGCATGATATCGTCGTCCAGCGGCCCCGGCACGATGCTGAGCACGTCGTTTCGCGCCGCAAGCGGTCGACCGAGTGCCGCCGCCGCCGCCATCATCGAGGAAACCCCCGGCACGATCTCCGTCTCGTAGCGACCGCACAATCGTTCGAACAGGTACATGAAGGAACCGTAGAAGAAGGGGTCGCCCTCGCACAGCACCGCCACATCGGAACCGGCGTCGAGATGACGTGCCAGCGTTTCCGCCGCACCGTCATAGACCTCCTGCGCCGGGAAACGCTCGACCCGCATCGGCACGATGACGGGCACCTCCAGCTGATGCGCTCCGATATAGGGTGCTGCAATCTGCCGGGCGAAACTCGGACCGGTATCAGGTGCTGGATAGGCGATGACCGGCACGCCCGAGAGAATGCGGTACGCTTTCAGCGTGATGAGTTCCGGGTCACCGGGACCAAGACCGAGGCCATAGAGTTTGCCGGTCATGCATTCCACCTTCTCGATTGCGGCGGAACACCCCCCTCTGCCCTGCCGGGCATCTCCCCCTCAAGGGGGGAGATCCGCAGATGACCAACGCCCCATCCTAAAACCAACCGCGCCGAATATGGAGCGGATAAAGAAGAGGCGGCAGGGCGCATACCCCATCCGATCTCCCCCCTTGAGGGGGTAAGGAGCGATCCGCGAAGCGGAGCAATCGATCCAGTGAATCGATTGCAGCAACGAACGCCGGCAGGCCAGAGGGGGATGGGCCAGAGGGGGGTGGGCCCCGAAACAAGTTGGCGCAGACGAAATCCATCCTATCGCTCTCCCTTCGTCACCGACCAGATCGTCACCGGCATCAGCGACTTCCAGCCGCAATACCGCCCGACAGGCGCCGCACGCGAAACCTGTAGCCGGACGAGTTCGCCGCCATGGACGCCGCGCAACTCGGCAAGCCTTGCCTCGCCTTCGATGGTCACGGCATTGGCGACCAGCCGCCCGCCCGACGGCAGTGCCTCCCAGCAGGTCTCGAACAGGCCTTCATGTGTAATCCCGCCGCCGATGAAGACGGCATCGGGCGCGTCGAGGCCGGCAAGCCCCTCGGGCGCCCTCGCCTCGACGATATCGAGATCCGGCAGGCCGAGAGCGTCGGCATTCTCGCGGATCATCGCCACCCGTTCAGGCTTCTCCTCGATGGCGATGGCGCGCGCGCCGAGCCCGATCCGCATCCATTCGAGCGCGATCGAACCGCAACCCGCCCCGACATCCCAGAGCAGCCCATGCGGAAAGGGCTGCAGGATGGACAGCGTCACCGCCCGTATCTCCCGCTTGGTCAGCTGACCGTCATGGCGGAAGGCATCGTCCGGCAGGCCCGCTATCGGAGAGATCAGAGGGGAATTCGAAACGCAGTCGATTGCCAGCGTGTTGAACTCCGCGATTTCAGGCTGCGCAGCCAGAAGCTCCGCGGCGGTCATGGCAAGGATCCGCTCATGATCGCCGCCCATGTGCTCCAGCACGGTCAGGACTGAATTGCCGAAGCCGCGCTCCACCATCAGCGCCGCAGCTCCGAGCACGGTTTCCGCGCCGGCCGTCAGCGCCAGGATCCGGTGCCGGGGCATCAGATGCCTGTTCAGAGAGGCAAGCGGTCGGCCATGCAGCGAAATCGTCGCCACCGACTGCAGCGGCCAGCCGAGCCGGGCAGCGGCAAGCGAAAAGGCCGAAGGCGATGGCAGCACGTACATTTCACTCGCGCGAACATAACGCCGGAGCGTTGCGCCGATGCCGAAATGCATGGGATCGCCGGTGGCAAGAATGGTAACGGGCGAGCCGCGCAGCTTCAGAACCTCGCGCAAGGTCTCGCGGAACCCGCCGCTCCAGTTGAGGATGCGCTTGAGCGCCGGAAGCGCGCTACCATCGATCACGGCATCGAGCCGCTCGCCGAGCACCAGCGTTTCCGTCTGCCAGATGATCGATTGCGCCTCCGGCGTGAGGCTTTCAAGGCCGTTGTCTCCGACGCCGATGATGGTCAGCCACGGTTCAGTCATTGGCGTTTCAGTCATTGGCGCCGAGCCCTCCCGCAAGCGCATTGACGGCCGCAGACGCCATGGCCGATCCGCCCCGCCGGCCGCGAACCGCAATGAACGGCACGCCGCGGCTGTCCTCGACCAGCGCTTCCTTGCTCTCCGCCGCACCGACGAACCCGACTGGAAGGCCGAGGATCAGCGCCGGCTTCGGCGCGCCCTGGTCGATAAGTTCCAGCAGCCGGAAAAGCGCCGTCGGCGCATTGCCGATGGCGACCACCGCCCCCGCAAGCCTGTCACCCCAGAGGTCGACCTGCGCTGCAGAACGCGTGTTACCGATTTCGGCGGCCTTCGGCCTCACGCGCTCATCGTTCAGGAGGCAGATCACCTCGTTGTCGGCCGGAAGCAATCGCCTGATGATGCCGTGGCGAACCATTTCGACATCACAGAGAACCGGCGCACCGGCGGCAAACGCCGCAGCCCCTGTCTCGAACGCCCCATCCGAAAAAGCGATATCGCCGGCAAGGTCCGTCATGCCGCAGGCATGGATCAGGCGGATCGCCAGCTTTTCCATGCCGCCGGAAAAGCGGGCAAGATCCGCCTCCCGGCGGATCGTCTCGAAGGACTGCCGATAGATTTCTGCCGGATCGCGGATGTAATCGAACAAGATCATTCTGGAATGGCCCCTCACCCCGGCCCTCTCCCCGCTTGCGGGGAGAGGGAGCGCAAACGTCGCAGCACGCCCCTTCTACCCGCTTGCGGGGAGAAGGTCCCGGCAGGGGGATGAGGGGCTGTCGCCGAGAGCCGTTGCACCAGAAATACCCTCACTTCTTCTTCATCGAATTCGGCCCGAGCGGATGGTCCGCATGCGGGTAAGGCGCGTGGTGATGGTGGTGATGCCCGTGATCGTGCGAATGACCATGCCCGTGGTCATGTCCGTGATCGTGAGCATGTTGGTGATCATGATCGTGCCCGTGGCCATGATGCTCATGGTCAGAATGTCCATGGTGGTGATCGTGGTCATGATCGTGATGATGATGGCCGCAGCCGCAGTTCGGGCCGTGTTCGTGAACAGCCGGCTTGCCGCTGGAGGGAGCGTTCATGACGGCCTCCAGTCCCGCATCCGGCGCGGCATTGAGCAGATGGCCGTATTTGCCGCCGAGCGTGGTCGACGCGCCATAGTCGAAGGCAGGCGCCAGATCGTTCGGTTCCGCATGGCTGTGCACCGGCGTCCAGGGCAATCCGTGTTCCTCGCAGAATTCCGGCTCGCGACAGGACGCATCGCAATCGCCGCCGCACGGACAGTCTTCAAGACCACCGCCGATGCCTTCGACATGGTGGTGGTGGCTCTCCTGCGGCTGGCCGATATCTGCCTCGAAGCCGAGGACCTGCTCCCGGTACTTGCACATCTGGCAGTTCATCAGGGCGGCACCTTCGAGGATTTCCCCGACGCGATCCTGAAAGGCGTCCAGCACCAGCGGATGGTCGTTGAGATAGCTCGCCTTGACGAACTGGATCTCCGGATGCCGTTCGGCAACGACATCGGTATAGCTGTAGATACGCTTCACCAGCACACCGGTGAACAGGAAGTACGGGAAGACGATGATACGCTTGTAACCGAGCCGTGCGGCATGTTCGAGACCCGGCTCGACCAGCGGGAAGGTCACTCCGGAATAGCAGGTCTCGCCCCAGCCGAAGCCCATGCCTTCCCAGAGCATGCGCATGACTTTGGTCGCATTGGAGTTGGCGTCGGGGTCGGACGAGCCGCGCCCCACCACCATCAGCAGCGTCTCGTGCTTGTCGACGAAACCGAGCGTCGCGTTCGCCTCGTCGACGGCCTCCTGGATACGGTCCCCGGCGGCGCGGATCATCTTCAGGTCGATGCCGAGTTCCCGCCCGTAGGTGATGACCATGCCGGGGTTCTGCGCCTGATAGGTGTTCAGCACCGAGGGAATGTCGTTCTTGGCGTGTCCCGCGGCAAACAGCATGCCGGGAACCGCCAGAACCCGCGTCACGCCTTCCGCGCGCAGCTTGTCGAGGCCGACGGAAATCACCGGATTGCAGAATTCAAGATAGCCGTATTCCACCGGCAGGTCGGGATTGCGCTCGCGCAAGGCTTCCGCGATCACCGCGAATTCGCGCGCTGCGTTCTGGTTGCGGCTGCCATGCCCGCACACCATGATTCCGAGTTTTTCCGCCATGAGATTTTTCGCCATGGGACAAGGCCTCCCTGCTTCGTTGCCGTTCATGTACGAAGCGCCGGAACCGCGAGCGCGGTTCGCTGGCCTTGGGGACAGCTCCGGAATTGGCCCCCTGATTGGGTCAGCCGCACCGGACTATTTCCAGCCTGTCGAACAGGCGCCGTCGCACATGAGACAGAGCTTTATCGAAGGCGACATGACCGGTCAAACCCGTTTGCGCCGGATTGTGTGGAGGATGCGGCGAAGGTCTGAGACGACGGTCCGATCCCGGCGCGACATGTTGCCCCGGCTGGCAGTTTGGTGCATGACTTGATACCCGCCGCATCCTCATTCACAGGTCTATCGTGGTCGATCTCGCACTCCAGAGCCTGGTGCTTCTCTTCATTGCTGCCTTCATCGCCGGTTTCATCGATTCGATTGCCGGCGGCGGCGGCCTCATCACAATTCCCGCCATGCTGATCGTCGGCATTCCGCCGCTGGAAACGCTCGGCACCAACAAGCTGCAGTCGATGTTCGGCGCGGGTTCCGCGACCATCGCCTATGCGCGTCGCGGCCATGTCGATTTGAAGAGCCAGCTGCCGATGGCGGTAATGGCTGTGTTAGGCGGCGCGATCGGAGCGGTGATCGCAACAGTCGTTCCCGGCGACGTGCTGCGGGCATTGATGCCGTTCCTGCTGGTCGCCATTGCGCTCTATTTCGCGCTGAAGCCAAACCTGCACGACGAGGACCGCCACCAGCGCATGACGCCCTTCGTCTTCGGCCTGACTTTCGTGCCGTTGATCGGCTTTTATGACGGCGTCTTCGGCCCCGGCACCGGCTCCTTCTTCATGCTGGCCTTCGTGTCGCTTGCGGGCTTCGGCGTGCTGAAGGCAACCGCCCACACCAAGCTCCTGAACCTCGGCTCCAATGTCGGTGCCTTCGCTGTCTTCCTGGCAAGCGGCGTGGTTCTGTGGAAGGTCGGCCTGCTGATGGGACTGGGCCAGTTTCTCGGGGCACAGGCAGGATCGCGGCTTGCCATGCGGATCGGGGCAAAGCTGATCAAGCCGATCCTGGTGGTCACCTGCGTTGCGCTGGCATCGAAGCTTTTGATGGACCCGACGAACCCGGTTCGCCTATGGATGGGGTTCTGAGGCGCCGGACAAGGGCTTGGCTCCAAGAGGGATGCGGTCTGTAACGCCTGCCTTCAGCGACAGAAACTCCCAGACAGCCACGAACAGAAGAAGTCCCGTCGCCGAAAATTGCAGCAGGAACAGTGGCAGGCTGGAAAAAATCCCCAAACCGAGAATGGCAGCCGCCCCCGCGCAATGGGAGAGCGGCAGTCCCCGCCCCGCAAGAAACTTGAGCCCACCCGTACCGATCAGGAAAAGTGCGGGCCCGCCCGCGATCGTGACGGTTTCCCGCAGTCCCGCAGTATCGACAACGTGAGAGAGGCTGAAATCCTCACCGACGGCGGTCATGACGATGCCCATCACGATGGGCAAATGGCCGTAAACGAACAAGACCTCGGCCACGAGTTGCGGTTTACGGGTGTTCTCCGCCTTTCTCGCCACCCTTTCCTGACCATCGTGAAAATAGAGCCACCACATCAGGACCGTGCTTGCGAACGCGCTGCAGAACACGAAGAAGGTCAGCGGTGTCTGCATATGCTCGACGGCGGTCTTGCCCGTCGTCAGGATCGTCTCGCCCAGGCAGATGATGACGAACAACGCCGTGCGTTCGGCAAAATGCTCGCCGGAAACCCTCAGTGTTTCGCCATTCGCCCCTCGCATGAGGCCGGGCAGGTAATAGTTGAAGGCCGGAGCCGCGTATTCGATCAGGATCGCCACGCTCCACAGCACTATCCTTGGCGAAGAGTCCACCATCGCGCCTGCCAGCCAGAACCCGGCGGAAAAGCTGAGCCAGATGGTCATCCTCAGAAACGTGAGGAAGACGGGTCGATCGGCGTTGCGGTGGGCAAAAAGCGAAAACAGGGAACGGCCCACCTGCATGACGGAATAGACCGAGGCGAACAGCAGTCCCTTGTCGTGGAAGGCCTCCGGCAGCGCAATCGAAAGCAGGATCCCGCAAAACATCAGCGCGAACAGCAGCAGCCGCACGGCTGCTCTCCGGGTGTCGAGAAGATTGGTAAGCAGCGTCGTCTGGATCCACACCCACCACAGCGCCAGAAGCAGGATTGCAGCTTCCACGATGGACATGATGCCGAAATCCTCGGCGAATGTGTGCGACATCTGGATCAGCGCGAACACGAATACGAGGTCGAAGAACAATTCGGGAAACCCGGCCTTTTCCCGGTCGCTACGCAAAAGGCCGCCATCGTCGCTCGCCCTCCCGTCACCGGAAGGTTCGTGCTCGGTCGCGGCCCTGTCCAATGTCATATATGCTCACCCCATGCCACTTTTCTGTTGGATGAAAAACGGCGGAGGTGGAGAATGGTTCCCCTTCGGGACACGCGCGGCAAATGGCCGAAGCCGCTGGGAAGAAACTAGAAAATCGCCACCATGATGGCGCCCGCCCCGATCATCGCGACACCGGCCCAGGCACCAAGGCTCAGTTTTTCGCCGAGGAAGATCGCCGCAAAGATCGCCACCATCACGATCGACAGCTTGTCGATCGGCGCGACGCGGGCGGCATCGCCGATCTTCAGCGCCCGGTAATAGGCGATCCACGAACCGCCGGTCGCAATGCCGGAAAGACCGAGAAACACCCAGGTCTTTGCGGAAATGTTCGATGGAGACTGCCACTGGCCGGTCGCGGTCACGATGCCGATCAATACGAGAAAGATCACCACCGTGCGGATCAGCGTTGCGAGATCCGAATTGACGCCGGCGACCCCGACCTTGCCGAAGATCGCCGTCAACGCGGCAAAGGCGGCAGAAAGAAACGCCCAGAAGGCCCAGCTCTGCGTCATCAGAATTCCACCCCGATCTGCGCCTTGATGCCCGAGCGGAAGGGATGCTTGACCAGCTCCATCTCGGTCACGAGGTCGGCGATCTCGATCAGTTCGTCCTTGGCGTTGCGGCCGGTCAAAACGACATGGGTCATTTCCGGCTTCCCGGTCTTCAGGAACTCCACGACCTCGGCGATATCGATGTAGTCGTAGCGGATGGCGATGTTGATCTCGTCCAGCAGCACCATGGAATAGGAGGGGTCGCGGATCAGCTCCTTCGCCTTTTCCCAGGCGGCTTGCGCCATGGCGATGTCACGCGCCTTGTCCTGCGTTTCCCAGGTAAAACCCTCGCCCATGGTGTGGAATTCGCAGAGATCGCTGAAATGCCTGAGGATCAGGTCGCGCTCGCCGGTCGACATGGCGCCCTTGATGAACTGCACCACCGCACATTTCCTTCCATGCGCGATATGGCGGAAGATCATGCCGAAGGCGGCCGACGACTTGCCCTTGCCCTTGCCGGTATGGACGATGACGAGGCCCTTCTCGCCTGTCTTGGTGGCCATGATCTTCTCACGGGCCGCCTTCTTCTTCGCCATCTTCTCGGCGTGGCGGGCGAGATCGGCGGGCGACGAACCCTCAGCTTCCTCGGTCATGGTTCCTGTACTCCATTCATCGTTTCGGCTCCGACATCGGCGAGCCGGGAAAGATCGAACATCGCCGAATTGCTGCGCGGCGTCCACAACCTGCGATCGATCGCCTCGATCAATCGTTCGGCCAGTTCCTTCAGCGCCGGCGCATTCTTGCTCGCCATGAAATCGCGGACCCGTTCATCCATGATGAAGGCCTGATAGACCGCCTCGAAATGATGGTCGCGCACAGCGCCCGTGGTCGCGGCGAAGGCGAACATGTAATCGACCGTCGCAGTGATCTCGAAGGCGCCCTTGTAGCTGTGCCGCATCACGCCATCGATCCATTTCGGATTGACGACGCGGGCGCGCACCACGCGGCCGATCTCCTCCTCGAGGCTGCGGATCACCGGCTTTTCCGGTCGCGAATGGTCGTTGTGATAGACGGTCGGGCGACTGCCCGCGACATGCTCGATCGCCGCCGTCATGCCACCCTCGAACTGGTAGTAGTCGTCGCTGTCCAGCAGGTCGTGTTCTCGGTTGTCCTGATTTTGCACCACCGCCTGCACCCGGCGAAGGCGTTCCTCGAACAGGCCGCGCTCCGCCTTGCCTTCCACATCGGCCCCGTAGGCATAGCCACCCCAGACCAGATAGGCCTCGGCCAGATCACCGCGCCGTTCCCAGCCCTTCTCGTCGATCAGTGCTTGCAGCCCCGCCCCATAGGCACCGGGTTTCGAACCGAACACCCGGTAACCGGCCCGACGCGCGGCCGCCTTGTCGTCCAGTCCTTCGGCAACGAGCTGCGCCGTCTCTGCCTTCACCCGCGCCGCAATCGGATTGTCGCCTTCGTCCTCGTCAAGCGCGGCCACCGCCCGGACAGCCTTGTCGAACAGGGCAATCTGCTCCGGGAAAGCGTCGCGGAAGAAGCCGGAAATCCTGAGCGTCACATCGACACGAGGACGACCGAGGATTGCCGGCGGTATGATCTCATAGCCGGTGACCCGCCGCGAGGCCATGTCCCACAGCGGCTTCACGCCGATCAGCGCAAGCGCCTGCGCGATATCGTCTCCACCGGTGCGCATGTTGGACGTGCCCCAGGCCGTCAACCCGAAGGACACCGGCCATTCGCCGTGATCCTGCACGTAGCGCGCGATCAGCAGCTCCGCCGACTTCTTGCCAAGCTCGTAGGCCGCAGGTGTCGGAACCGCGCGACTATCGACCGAATAGAAATTGCGCCCTGTAGGCAGCACGTCGGGCCGACCGCGCGTCGGCGCACCGGACGGGCCGGGCGGCACGAAGCGTCCATCGAGCCCAGTCAACAGTCCCTCGATCTCGGCCCTGCCCGACTTGACCACGGCCGGCTGCAGCCGGTTTTGAATTTCGTCGAGTACCACACGCGTCTGCGACCATCCAGGCGGGCATTCGAGCTCTCCCGCCACCAGCTTAGCCGCCAGCAACTCGATCCGCTCGACGGCATCGCCTTTGGTCCGCCATGGCTGGTCGGTGAGATCCGCCAGAATGTCCGGTCTTGCTCCCATCCATGGATCGGACATCACGCAGTCGAGTGGGTCGAAAGATGGCCCCTCATCCGACCTTCGGGCACCTTCTCCCCGCAAGCGGGGCGAAGGGAGCGTCGAGTATGCCGCTTGTCCCTTCTCCCCGTTCAACGGGGAGAAGGTGGCCGGCAGGCCGGATGAGGGGCAACTCAATCCGAGATCAATGGCAATCGCCCGCTGCAAGCTCTGGTCGCCGCCCTCGCCCAGCCCGCGCGGCACCCGCGCCAGCGCGACGGTGAGGTCGGTGAGCAAACGCCCCTCCGGCGCAAGGCCGAAGATGTGCAGTCCGTCGCGGATCTGCATTTCCTTGAGGTCGCAGAGATAGGCGTCGAGCTTTTCGAGCGCGGCCTCCTCGGCTTCCCCCTTCGCGATGCCGGCGTCCTGATCCAGCCCGATATCGGCGACGAGATCGAGGATCTGCTTCTTCAGGAGTTTCAGCCTTCGCGGATCGCCACCGGAAGCCTCGTAATACTCGTCGACCAGCGCTTCGAGGTCCTTGAGCGGTCCGTAGCTTTCGGCCCGCGTCAGCGGGGGCGTCAGATGATCGATGATGACGGCAGACGTCCGCCGCTTGGCTTGCGTGCCCTCGCCGGGATCGTTGACGATGAACGGATAGAGATGCGGCAAGGCTCCGAACACCGCCTCGGGATAGCAGTTTTCCGAAAGCGCCAGCGCCTTGCCCGGCAGCCATTCAAGATTGCCGTGCTTGCCCATATGGACGACGGCATGCGCATCGAACGCTCGGCGCAGATAGGCATAGAAAGCGAGATAGCCGTGCGGCGGCACGAGATCGGGAGAGTGGTAGGTTTCCTTCGGATCGATATTGTAGCCACGCGCCGGCTGGATACCGACCAGCACGTTCCCGAAGCGCGACAGCGGCAGCGCGAAACGTCCGTCGAGGAAGAACGGATCGGCCTCCGGCGCACCCCAGCGCGCCGTCACTTCATCCCGAACCTTTACTGGAAGACCTTCGAAAAAACGAATGTAATCATTTACTGATATGGTTTCGCGAATTTCCCGTCCATCGTTCGCTGCATTGGTCGGTCCCGCCATCAGATGCGCCATCAACCCGTCGCCATTGGCTGGCAGGCTGCCCACGTCGTACCCGGCCACATCCATCGCTTTCAGCACTTCCATGGTGCCGGCCGGCGTATCGAGCCCGACGCCATTGCCAAGCCGTCCGTCGCGGTTCGGATAGTTTGCCATCACGATTGCCACCCGCCGGTCCGGGGCTGCGGTGTTGCGCAACCGCGCCCAGCTTGCGGCAAGTTTCGCGACGAAGGCGGCGCGGCCGGCATCCGGCTCATGAGTGACGATATTGGTCTCGACCCGCGCATCGAAGCGCGCCGCGGCCTTGAAGGAAACGGCCCGCGTCATCACCCGGCCGTCGACCTCCGGCAACGCCACGCTCATGGCGAGATCGCGCGCCGAAAGCCCCTGTGAGGATTGCTCCCACGCCTCGCGCGCCGAACTGGAAAACAGGGTCTGCAGCACCACCGCGCCCGTCTCGTCCAGCACGGTGGATGCGCGCTGGCTGCCCGGTGCGGACACTGCAAAGCCCGTGGCATTCAGCACGACGGCCGGCGACGCCTCGCCAAATATCCGTCTGAGTGTCTCGACAGAAACCGGATCCTTGAGGCTGGATACGAAGACAGGCAGCGCCGTCAGTCCCTCGGCGCGAAGCGCATCGATCATCGCCTCGACCGGCCGCGTCTCACCGCTCTGGACGAGCGCGCGGTAGAAGCAGATGGCGACGATAGATGCGCTTGCACGTTCAGTTGCAGTACCCCCCTCTGTCCTGCCGGATATCTCCCCCTCAAGGGGGGAGATCGGATGGGGCGACCTTTCCGCTCCACCTTTTACTGGAGAAGTCGCAGCACCGGAAACTGGCAGCGAGACAGTCGTTGAGGTCGCAGATGCCCGCCGCGAGTCGATCTCGCCCCTTGAGGGGGAGATGTCCGGCAGGACAGAGGGGGGTAAAGCCCCGCCCGCAGCCCCCGTCGAAAGGGTATCGCCGCCGGCAGATGTCCCACCTGAGAAAGCGTCAACCCCAACAGCCTCCCGCCATTCCTCGACGCCCATCACGCCCCTGCCCGGCCACCAGACCCCGGCCTTCAGCAAAGGTGCTGCCGGCTGTGGCCTCTCGCCAAAGCCGATGAGAGACATCGCATAATCGACAAAGGCGGACGCATTCGTCGCGCCGCCCTCTACCAGATAGGACCAGAGGGCGTCGAGATCGTCCGCCGCTATGGTCGAGAAGGCAGAGAGCCCCGCATCCGGCTTGTCGTCGCCCGGGAGCACTGCAATCGCTGCTCCCGACCGGCGGGCGCAGGCATTGAGCGCCTCCAGCGCGTAGTGAAAATAGCTCGCCCCACCGAGCGCCCGGATGACGATCAGCTTCGCATGCCGCGCGGTCCGCTCGACATAGGTATCGACCGACATCGGATGCTTCAGCTGCATCAGGCTGGCCAGCCGCACGCTCGGACCGCCCGTCCGCGCTGCAACGGCGGTCGCGATTGCGGCAAGCTCGGTATCGGCGGCGGACAGGAAGAGGATATCGCCCGGCGTCTGGCCGAGGTCTATCGCCTCCTCGCCATCGCTGATCGAACCTTTCTGGGCTAGCAGGAGGTGCATGCAAACGCGGCATGCGTGGCATGCCCCTCACTCTTGCAGATAAAGGCAGCGGATACCCCCTTCTGCCCTGTCGGCCATCTCCCCCTCAAGGGGGGAGATGGAAATACGGCAAATGTCTTACTCCGCCAACCGCAACGACGGTATGCGCTTTCCCCAACAAAGCGGCAAACGACAATGCTTTCGATTATACGGCATCGCCACGAGCGATCTCCCCCTTGAGGGGGAGATACCCGGCAGGGCAGAGGGGGGTAAGCGACGGGTTCATCTTTCAGACCGGATGTTGCGAAGCCGCCTTTTCGACAGCCTCCACCACGGCCGCATAATCCCATTCATGCAGGCCGATGACCACCAGGCGCGTTTCGCGCTTCTCGCCAGCCGTCCAGGGACGGTCGAAATAGGTGTCCACCCGCGAGCCGACGGCCTGGATGACGAGACGCATCGGCTTGCCGGGTACGTCGATGAAGCCCTTGAGACGCAGCACGTCATGGGTTGCGATCACGTCCTTGAGGCGCTCGACGAAATCGGCCGGATCGGCAATCGCCGGAAGCTTCATCACGAAGCTTTCGAATTCGTCGTGGTCGTGATGGTGGTCATGGGCCTCGCCGCTTGCATGCAGCGCCTCATGTTCCAGTTCGTGATGCGACTTGCGGTTCTCGATGTCGTCCTCGGTGCCGGCGCCAAGGCCGAGCAGGACGATCGCCGGTACATCGCCGTTCTTCGCCTCGATCAGGGTCGGCTTGCGCGCGATCCGCTCGGCCACTTCCGCACGCACCCGGGCCACGCCCTCGCCATCGAGAAGGTCGGTCTTGTTGAGCACGATCAGGTCGGCGCAGGTGAGCTGGTCCTCGAACAGTTCCTCGATGGGGCTGTCATGGTCGAGGCTGCCGTCGGCCTCGCGCATGGCGTCCACGCGGTCGTGATCGTCGGCGAAACGGCCGGCGGCGACCGCCGCGCTATCGACTACGGTCACCACGCCATCCACGGTGACCCGCGTGCGGATATCCGGCCAGTTGAAGGCGGCGACCAATGGCTGCGGCAGGGCAAGGCCGGAAGTCTCGATGACGATGTGGTCAGGCTTCACGTCACGCTCGAGAAGCTTCTGCATGGTCGGCACGAAGTCGTCGGCGACCGTGCAGCAGATGCAGCCATTGGTCAGCTCGATGATATCGTCCTCGGTGCAGTTCTCCGCGCCGCAGCCCTTCAGCACGTCGCCATCAACGCCGAGATCGCCGAATTCGTTGATGATCAACGCGATCTTCTTGCCGCCGGCATTCATCAGCATGTTGCGGATGATGGTGGTCTTGCCGGCGCCGAGAAAGCCGGTGATGACGGTTGCGGGGATCTTTTCCTGCAGCATGGTTCAACCCTTCATTTTCAGCGGCAGTCCGGCCGCGATGAAATAGACTTCGGCCGCATGTTGCGCGACCAGTTGGTGAAGACGGCCGGCATGGTCGCGAAACTCGCGCGCCATGCGGTTTTCCGGCACGATGCCGAGACCGACTTCATTGGAAACGAGAATGAAACGCGACGAGAGGCCGGCAACGGTCTCGACGAGCTCCGTCGAACGCGCGGCCACATCCTCTTCCGCCATCATCAGATTGGTGACCCAAAGCGTCAGGCAATCGACCAGCACGACTCGATCGGGACCGTCGATCCGGCGCAGCAGGCCGGAGAGATCCACGGGTTCTTCATGGGTCGTCCAGCCGTCGCCACGATCGGCGCGGTGTTTGGCGATCCGCTCACGCATCTCGTCGTCATAGGCCCGGCCCGTCGCGACGTAGTGGCAATCGAGACCCGAGCCCGTCGCCAGCCCTTCGGCAAAACGGGATTTGCCGGACCGTGCGCCGCCGAGCACGAGGATGGAGGAGCCCTGCACAGTCATCGCTTGGGACCGCAGAACGCGGACGGAAGCATGGCAAACCGCTCAGGCTGCCCGGCATCGATCGTCTTGAGAAATTGCAATATATCGGCCACATCCCGAGACGCTGATCCCGGGAGCATCATGCAATGCGCCGATACGCGGGATCTGGAGATCCCGCTTCTGGATGACGTCGCCACGACAACCTCCGTGCTGGCAACAAGGGGATCCTCCCCCGAAGGTGTGGGCCAATGCCCGGCACGGTTGGCAGGTCTCCTGGCTCGCGGGTCGTGGCGCTTGTTGCACCAGCGGATATTCCTCACCTTCCCGAAGGTCGATGCTGCGCGAAAGGGGACGATTCGTAGATGATAGAGGCGTCCGCCCTGGCTGATCGCGCAGCCCCTCAGTGGCTTTTCCGGCCCCGATTTTCCTTCGGACCAGCTGCACCATGCAGCCGTCATCCATCGAAAAATGGCACCGGACGGAATACCCTCGCCGCTCTACAGTCGCGGGGTCGGCTGCGATTGACGGTCCCGGTCTGGGTCACCGCTGTCGCATTCCCTTTTGCTTTTCAATCCACCGGCAGGCGGACATGAAAACCATCCGTATTCCATGTGATTAGGCCCGTGACCGGCCAAAGTCAATTATGCGATTCCGGCGACGGGACAACGTGACCGGCAGATAGGAACGCGGCACCTGGAGTAAAGGTTCTGAGGCTCAATTGCCGAGCCTGATCGTCCCGCTTGCACCATCTTCGGGATTGATCCTCGTGGCGGCAGGATTGGGAACGACGACCGGGGCAACAGGCATCTCCGGCACCGCGGGTTCCGGGGGATCGTCGACGAACTTCGTCATCATCGTGCGCGGAGGACGTACCACCTTGCGCAGGGACGGATTGACCAGCGAGAAGGCAAAGCGGATCCGGGCGGAAATCTCCTCGGCAAGGCTTTCTTCCGCCATGCCGGGCACATCCGTCGTACCGCTGACGTTGAACGTGCCCTCAGCCACCGGCTCGCCGGTTTCGAGCGAAACGGCCGTCGTGGTGAAACGGGCATTGGGAATGCCGCGGCGGGCACCGAAACCTGTCCCGACTTCCTCAAGCCGCACCAGTATTGCCACGCGCTGGGCACCGGCAGGTGGCCGCGTCGAGGCGACGGCCGCGGAAACGCGGCGGTCGACCCCTCGGATGACACCGAGCGGTACGCCGGCATCCGCCATCACAGTCACTTCCCGCACGTAGTAGACAAGCGGCCTCGTGATCGGCCGTCCCTGAAAAATGCTGCAGGACGCAAGCGCCGCCAAAAGCAGCAGCGCAAAGCTGAACCTGAAGATCCGTGCAAGCATGTGAAACGTCCCGACCGATGATTCCCTGTCATCGTCAGGATTTCACTTTTATGGTTAGCGGTCGGTTAACTCGTCGACCGCAGGGCGGCAAACAACGCCGTGGCGGCAACCATTTCCTCGAAGCGTTTTTCGCGACGGGCCTGCGCCTCGGCATCCGTGCCCCAGTGTTCGTCCGTCCAGTCCTCGTCGAGATGGGCGAGCGACCAGACCTCGTCACGGCCAAGCCGTCCATGGGCGAAGGCAAGCGCCAGAAGCGCCGAGCCGGTCAACGTCGTGACGACATGCAGACAGGCGAGATCGATCGGGCCGGCAAAGGGGCGCAATGCCTCGGAATAGGCGGAAACGGCCTCTTCCGGCTGCTCCTGATGGATAATGCCTTCGGCAAGAATGAAGCGAGCACCATGCACCGAAGCCGCCCAGTCGATCACCGGATCCCAGCGCTCCGACTGGCGGGCGACGAGTTCCTGCGGTCCATCGGCGCGATAGCACAGCATGTCGGTGCCGGAGAAACGGACGATATCGGCAAAAACCTCGTCCTCCTGCCCGGCAATCGCATCGATCGCCGTATTGGCAAGCCGGGTCGCCGGCATCGTCGCCGGATCGATCTCCTGCGCCTGCGCCCGCCACTCCTCAGCCACCAGTTCGGCGGCTGCCTGTGTCGGCAGGCGAAGGACGTTCTTGCCCGGCGTCTTCACCGTGCGCCCGTCGAGACGAACGGCAAAACCGCCCTCCTCCGGCTCCACGGAAACAGTCTCGTAGAACCGCTTGGCCAGCGGCCGCTTCATCTGGATCTGGGCGCGGCGCACCGGATCGGCATCGCTGGGTTCGGGTCCGAGGTCGCTCAGAATATCACGCATGGTCAATTATCCCTGGTGGATGTAGCTCAGGATGGTCTCGGGCCGGTCGACCACCGCATCCGCTCCCGCTTTCCACAAGTCATCGACCGCGGCATAGCCCCAGGAAACGCCGATGGCCGTCGCGCCCGCAGCCTTCGCCATCTGCATGTCGTAGATGGCGTCGCCGATGACGACCGTATCCAAAGGCGCGATCCCCGCCTCGCGGCAGCATTCGGTGACCATGGCCGGGTTCGGCTTCGACGGACAATCGTCCGCCGTGCGGGTAACAAAGAAATGAGGCGCAAAACCGTGCGTTTCAAGAACCAGATCGAGGCCGCGCCGCGACTTGCCGGTCACTCCGCCGATCAGAACGTCTTCACGCACGACGAGCTTTTCGATGAGCGGAGCGATACCGTCGAACAACGGCTCGCGAAAATCGAGATCCTTGCGGACAACGGTGAAGAGGCTTTTGTAGTGAACGGCCATCTGCCCGGCCTCGTCATCGACATGCGGCTTGCCCTGAAGACGCGCAATCGCGATGTCGAGCGTCAGGCCGATGATGCTCTTGGTCGCCTCGAACGTCGGAGCGGGATGCGAAAACGCCTCGAACGTACGCCGCATGGTTTCGTGGATCAGGCCGGCGCTGTCCACCAGCGTTCCGTCGAAATCGAAAAGTACCAGTTTCATTCCATGCCCCTCACTCGTCGTCGCCCTTGTTGCCGTCTTCCTGATCGAAACCGAGCAGGTTCCAGCTCTGCACCATGTGCGGCGGCAGCGGCGCGGTCACCTTCAGCCGTCCGCCGGAGGGATGCGGAATGTCGATGTGGCGGGCATGCAGATGCAGACGCTTCTGAATGCCGCCCGGAAAGTCCCAGTTCGGATCATCGATGAAATATTTGGGATCGCCGATGATCGGATGGCCGATGTGGAGCGCATGCACGCGCAACTGATGGGTTCGGCCGGTATAGGGTTCCATTTCCAGCCAGGCGAGATTCTGCGCGGCGGTGTCGATCACGCGATAGAAGGAAACGGCGTGGTCGGCGCCGTCCTCGCCATGCTTGGCGATCCGCATACGGTCGCCCTCATCGGTCTGATCCTTGACCAGCCATGTCGAGATCTTGTCTTCGTGCTTGCGCGGCACCCCCTTCACCAGAGACCAGTAGGTCTTCTTGGTGTCGCGCTCGCGAAATGCCGCCGTCAGCTTCTGGGCAGCGCCGCGCGTGCGTGCGACGACCAGAACGCCGGAGGTATCGCGGTCGAGGCGATGTACCAGCCGCGGCTTCTCGCCCTTCTTGTTGGTCCATGCTTCCAGCATCTTGTCGATATGGCGGGTAAGCCCCGAACCGCCCTGCACGGCGAGGCCCGCCGGCTTGTTGAGAACGAACACCTTGTCGTCCTCGTGCAGCAGCATGCGCGACAGCAGCGCTCCGTCATCGGAATGCTTGAGGTCATGCGATCCGATCGGCCCGGCCTTCACCTTGAGGTCGACGTCGAGCGGCGGAATGCGCACCACCTGTCCCGGCTGCACCCGGCTGTCGGTCTTGACGCGGCCGCCATCGACCCGAACCTGTCCGGACCGCAGCAGTTTCTGCAAAGCGCCGAAGCCGAGGCCCGGAAAGTGCACCTTGAACCAGCGGTCGATCCGCATGCCCGCCTCATCGGCGTCCACGGTGATGTGTTCGATGCCTGCCATTGAATATATCTTCCGGTCGTTCCGGCGTCTGACGCGCCACTATCGTTCTCGAAAGCGCTTTAGAGCATTTCGATTGAAGATGGAAACAGGAAAACCGGCGGCGCCTGCCGTCAGAGCACGGACCGCATCAAAAGCATGCCCGCGACCGTCGCGGCGATGGATACGACAATGGAGCTGGCAAGATAGACGAAGGAACTGAAGGCTGCTCCCCGCTCGAAGAGCGATACCGCATCCAGCGCGAAGGCCGAGAACGTCGTGAACCCGCCGAGAAAACCGGTAATCAGCAGCAACCGGAGATCCGCCGAGGCACCGAAACGCGCGACGATCAATTCCGCCAGCACGCCGATGCCAAAACAGCCGACAACATTGACCGTGAGCGTTCCCCACGGAAAAGAGGGGCCGAGCAGCCGCAAGGCTCCCACCCCCACGAGATAACGACAAACGGAACCGACAGCCCCACCGGCCGCCACAAGCAGGATTTGTATCATGTCATTGTCCTAGAGCATTTCCAGCCGAAGCGTGATCGCTTCGGCGTCGGACAATGCGGTAAAAACAGAAAGATAGAGCATTTTTAGCGATCCCGTGTTCGCTGGAAATGCTCTAGCGCCCGTCCGGCCCGCCGTCCAGTCCCAAGAACGTCAGTTATCTCAGGCCTTGGCGGCAGTCAGGAATTCACCGGTAAAGCTCTGAAGCGCTGCCCAGTCGGTGAACTCGTGGATCTGCTTCGTATCGGTCGGCGCTCCCTCCCGTTCCGCCAGCCGTTTGGCCATCCAGCGTTTGAAGAAGTCGTATTCGGTGTAGCGCAACGCGCCGGCCGCATGATGCACCATGCCGGGCACCCAGCCGGTCTCGGCCATCAGCGCGTCCGGGAAGTGCATCGCCTCCTCGCGCTCGTCGGCATATTCGCTACGAATGAACAGCGAAACCGACACGAAGGCGCTCGGAACGCTCTTCAGCCAGTCCTTTTCCCGCTGCACGAAATCGATGAAGGGCACCGGATAGCGTCCGGCATGAATGGGAGCGCAAAGGATGGCGGCCTGCGGGTGATCGACGCCGAACTCGGCACCTGTCACCACGTTGAATAGCACCGCCCGGTCCCCGCCCTTTTCGATCTGCGCGGCAATGGTCTCGGCAATCTTGCGCGACTGTCCCTCGATGCTGACATAGCCAACCAGGATAATCATGTTTCACTCCCTCCCTTGGAAACACCCGCAGACCAGAAATCTGGTATCGGAAATGTCGTCAATCAAAATGATTACGTCAAACTCCAATTTATGTCGAAAAATGACATATCGTCGCAGATTTGCAAACGCGAAACGAGAATTCCGGCATCAAACCGCAATCTCGGAGGCAGAGACCTAACTACCGGAAATTGGCGGATATTCGGCCCTCGTTCTCAAGTACCGTCTCGCAACAGCCATGAAGACAAAAAGGGAAAACCGTTACTCTCCGGCACCATTACTTAAGATTTTAATAGAATTGCATCACCCGAATTAAAGATGCGCCCACGAGAACACGATATTATCCACCGATAGACGTATTTTGGTGATGAGTATGGCACAAATTGTTACGGTTTCGGCGAATACCGCCGCATATGCGATGGAGCCCATCAAGCCGCCGCAAAGGGTTTCGCGCACTAGCTATGTTGAAGAATATGCACGCGACGTGATGGACAAGGCTGAGAACAGCAACGATTTCCATCTGCGCGCGCTCGCAAACATCGCAAAGCCCCCGGCTCTCGCGCTCTTCTTCCTGTCCGCAGGTCAGCGGCGGATTGAGCAGGCTTCGGTCAAGGAAACCATCGAGGCATACAAGAACTCGGCGTCCTGAGCGATTTCGTTCAGGCGGATTTCTGACGTGAAAAGGCCGCGCCGGTTCAAGGGCGCGGCCTTCGTCATTGAATACGAGGACCTTACTTGCCCTTGGCCGGACCGACCGGAAGTACGATCTCGACCGTGCCTGCCTTCTCGAAGGCCAGCTTCACCGGAACGCTACCACCCTCGACGAACGGCTGCTTGACCTCGAAGAACATCATGTGAAGTCCGCCGGGCTTCAGTTCGACGGTCTGACCGGCGGGAACCGGAACGCCCTCGTTCAGCTGGCGCATTTTCATGACGTCGTTGACCATCGCCATTTCGTGAAGCTCGACGCGACCGGCCGCCGGCGATTCCGCCGACACCAGCCTGTCATCAGAAGCGCCGCCATTCTTGATGGTGACGAAACCGCCACCGACCGGCTGCCCCGGCAGCATCGCCTTGGTGAAGCCTGCCGAAAGCTCGATATCGCCAACCTTCGCGGCTTCCATGGCTGTGGCAGGCGCTGCGCCGGCATCGGAACCGTGCATCGCGCCATGCCCCTGCATGTCGTGGCCCTGCATGTCATGACCTGCCATGCCCGGCATGGCGTCATCGCCGCCGGCGATCTTGATGACCGGAGCCGGGCTCTTCAACGAATGCGGATCGACGCCCGGAGCTGCGATTTCGTCCCACGCAACCTTTCCGTCCGTGCCGCAAAGCTGGATCGTCTTGAAGGCGAGGTTTCCGCCGGCCTCGACGCCGCTCACCTTTCCGCGGATCACGAAGGTGTCGTAGAAATCGTCCGGCAGGTCGCCGCCCTTCCAGCGGATCTCGACCGGGCCGGACGTCACCTTCTTGCCGTGGTCGTCATAAGGTTTCTGGTAGTCGCCCTTGATGACTTCAAGTTCCCAGCCTGCCTTGGGCTGCGGCTTGGCGAAGACGAAGCCCTCCGGCAACGTGACCTGCACCTCGTTGGTTGCCTTGCCGTCGCAGCCATGCGGGATCTGCAGGACGGCGACGAAATAGGATTCCGGCCTGACCGGCTCGTTGGCGAAGGAAGCATGCGCAAACGCACCACCTGCGTTAAGCGAAGCAATAGCGGCGGTGCCGAGCGAAAGAAGCTTTTTCATGTCTGGTCTCCTGACCGGCCACCCCCCATTTCAGGCGGACTGCTGCCGGCGATATGCCTGTTTTCAGGCGTATGATTGTCGTTGAAAGCGAATGCGATCAGGAGACGACGGGAGGTGCGCGCGAACGCGGTCGCTCGACCGCCTTCTGGACAAGGTGAGCGATGACAGCCTTCTGCGCATTGTGAAGGCTCGGGAAACTGGAGAGTATCCAGCCATCCGTGTCGGGCTGCGGCAACAGCGTCGACCCCGCCAGCATGCAGGCTTCGCAGTAAAGCGTCGCCGAAGGATGCTTGATCGCCGAATCGCTAAGGCAGATATCGGCATAGGTGCCGTCGGGCAGAACGAGCGCGGCGGTTTCGATCACGGCCGCCATCACCTGTGGCGGCTTGTGCGCGAGGCCAAGCGACAGGATCGCGATCACGCACAGCATGCGCGTCAGCAATGTCGCTATACCCGTCCGTTTGAGCATGGCCCCTTCCGCTCCTCGGCGTCCTGATTAACCGGAATCGCCAACCAAGGCAAAACCGAAATTCCCGTGCGACAATTGGAACCCGAAACGCCCCGCGGAAGTTTGTCCTGAACCAAACATCTGCGAGAAAGTGGCGAGACTTCTCGATAAAAGGAAGGAAAACGACCATGCCGGCAAAATCCCGAGCCCAGCAGCGCGCCGCAGGCGCCGCTTTGGCCGCAAAGCGCGGCGAAATACCGAAGGGAAAGCTCAAGGGCGCATCCCGGGAAATGCTGAAATCGATGACGGAGAAGGAACTGGAAGACTTCGCCAGCACCAAACTCAAGGGTCTCCCCGAGCACAAGAACTGACGATCCCGCGTCGGCGGCTTAATAAGACACGTTGCGACGCGACAAAAATTTGGCTGGGAACGACACTGGCCTCTTGCCAAGCGCCCCGCGTCACAGATAATGCGGGTCAACCTTGTAGGGAGAAACCGGTTCGATCCGGTGCCGAAGGAGCAACCGCCCCGGAAACTCTCAGGCTAAAGGACCACAAGGTGCCGACTGAACTCTGGAGAGAACCCTTTCGTCAAGGAAAGGGAGCGCCGAAGGGATAACAATCTCAGGCAAAGGGACAGAGGGGGCTCATGAACCGGCACAACCGTGCCACGATCTGAGCCGGCGCGTCAGCGCCCAGAATGGAGGCCTTCTTGGATCCGTCCCTGCCACACGACTCGCCCCTGAAGCGAACACCGCTTTTCGATCTTCATGTAGAACTCGGCGCCCGCATCGTACCGTTTGCCGGCTATGAAATGCCGGTCCAATACCCGGCCGGCGTATTGAAGGAACATCTCTACACCCGCAGCCACTGTGGACTGTTCGACGTTTCCCACATGGGTCAGGTTCTGGTCCGTGCGAAGTCCGGACGCTACGAGGATGCGGCACTCGCGCTGGAACGCCTCGTTCCCGTCGACATTCTCGGCCTCAAGCCGGGCCGTCAGCGCTATGGTTTCTTCACCGACGAAAACGGCGGCATCCTCGACGACCTGATGATCACCAACCGCGGCGACCACCTGCTGGTCGTCGTCAACGCCGCCTGCAAGGATCAGGACGTGGCCCACATGCGGGCCGGCCTCGGCGATACCTGCGACATCACCCTGCTTGATGATCGGGCGCTTCTCGCGCTGCAGGGTCCCCGCGCCGAAACCGTGCTGGCGGAACTCTGGCCGGGCCTTGTCGCCATGCGCTTCATGGACGTGCGCGACCTCGACCTGCACGACGTTCCGTGCATCGTATCCCGTTCCGGCTATTCCGGCGAGGACGGCTTCGAGATTTCCGTTCCGTCCGACCGGGCGGTAGAGATCGCCAGGGCGCTGCTGGGCCATCCCGACTGTGCACCCATAGGACTCGGCGCCCGCGACAGCCTTCGCCTCGAGGCCGGCCTCTGCCTTTATGGCAACGATATCGACACCACCACCTCCCCGATCGAGGGCGGTCTCGAATGGGCGATCCAGAAGGCCCGTCGCAAGGGCGGTGAGCGCGAAGGCGGCTTTCCTGGCGCGGCCCGCATTCTCGCGGAACTCGAAAACGGCACGGCCCGCCGCCGCGTCGGCCTGAAGCCTCAGGGCAAGGCCCCGGTACGCCCGCCGTCGGACCTGTTCTCCGATGCCGAAGGCAGGAACCGCGTCGGACACGTGACTTCCGGTGGCTTCGGCCCGAGTGTCGAAAGCCCGGTGGCCATGGGCTACGTGCCCGCGGAATTCACCGAACCCGGTACCGAACTCTTCGCCGAGGTGCGCGGTAAATATCTGCCGGTCACCGTCGCGACGCTTCCCTTCATCACCCCGACCTACAAACGCTGACCGCATGAACATTCCTGGCCGCCATTTGCCCCTCACCCTGACCCTCTCCCCGCAAGCAGGGAGAGGGAACGGCAACGGTGCGGCTCGCCTCTTCTCCCCGCTCGCGGGGAGAAGGTCCCGGCAGGGGCCGGCAGGGGGATGAGGGGCAATCCTGAGAATCGAGATTTCCGAGAGAGGAACGAACACATGCTGAAATTCACCGCAGAACACGAATGGCTGAAGATCGAGGGCGATGTGGCAACGGTCGGGATCACCCGCCATGCCGCCGACCAGCTCGGCGACCTCGTCTTCGTCGAGCTCCCCGAAGTCGGCGCTGCCTTCGACAAGAACGGCGAAGCCGCCACCGTCGAGAGCGTGAAGGCTGCCTCCGAGGTCTATTGTCCGCTTGACGGCGAAATCACAGAAATCAACCAGGCGATCGTCGACGACCCGTCGCTTGTCAATTCCGATCCGGAAGGCGCTGCATGGTTCTTCAAGCTGAAGCTTAAGAACACCTCGGATGCCGATGCATTGCTTGATGAATCCGCCTACAAAGAGCTGATCGCATGACCACGCCTGTCGAATTCCAGTTCACCGATTACCAGCCCTACGACTTCGCCAATCGTCGCCATATCGGCCCTTCGCCGGCCGAAATGACGGATATGCTGAAGCTGATCGGCTATCCCTCGCTCGACGCCATGATCGATGCGACCGTACCTGGATCGATCCGTCAGAAGGCGCCCCTCGTCTGGGGCGCCGCCATGACGGAACGCGAGGCGCTCGACACGCTGCGCGAGATCGCCAACCGCAACAAGGTGCTGACCTCCCTCATCGGTCAGGGCTATTACGGCACGATCACGCCGCCGGTCATCCAGCGCAACATCCTGGAAAACCCGGCCTGGTACACGGCATACACGCCTTACCAGCCCGAGATTTCGCAGGGGCGTCTCGAAGCGCTATTGAACTTCCAGACGATGATTACCGATCTCACCGGCCTCGACGTCGCCAATGCCTCGCTGCTTGACGAAGCGACCGCCGCGGCGGAAGCGATGGCGCTCTCCGAACGCACCTCCAAGTCGAAGGCCAGGGCCTTCTTCGTCGACCGGAGCTGCCACCCGCAAACCATCGCAGTCATCGAGACGCGCGCAGCCCCCTCGGCTGGCAGGTCATCGTCGGCGATCCCTTTGCCGATCTCGACCCGACCGAAGTCTTCGGCGCGATCTTCCAGTATCCCGGCACCTATGGCCATGCGCGCGACTTTTCCGGCCTGATCGCACGCCTGCATCAGACCGGCGCGATCGCCACCCTCGCCGCCGACCCGCTGGCGCTGACGCTGCTGAAATCCCCCGGCGAAATGGGTGCGGATATCGCCATCGGCTCGACCCAGCGCTTCGGCGTTCCGGTCGGTTACGGCGGCCCGCATGCCGCCTACATGGCGGTCAAGGATGCGATCAAGCGCTCCATGCCCGGCCGCCTCGTCGGCGTCTCCGTCGATGCCCGTGGCAACCGCGCCTATCGCCTGTCGCTGCAGACCCGCGAACAGCATATCCGCCGCGAGAAGGCGACCTCCAACATCTGCACGGCGCAGGTGCTGCTTGCCGTCATGGCCTCCATGTATGCCGTCTTCCACGGACCGAAGGGCCTGAAGGCCATCGCCCAGCAGGTGCACCAGAAGGCCGTCCTGATGGCCAAGGGGCTGGAAAAGCTCGGTTACAAGGTCGAACCGGAAACCTTCTTCGACACCATCACCGTCGAGGTCGGCCACATGCAGGGCCTCATCCTGCGCGCGGCCGTCGCCGAAGGCGTCAACCTGCGCAAGGTCGGGAACACGAAGATCGGCATGTCGCTCGACGAACGCACCCGTCCCGCGACGCTCGAAGCCGTCTGGCGCGCTTTCGGTGGCAATTTCGCGGTTGCCGATTTCACCCCGGAATACCGGCTGCCGAAGGATCTGGTTCGCGCCAGCGATTACCTGACCCACCCGATCTTCCACATGAACCGTGCCGAAAGCGAGATGACGCGCTACATCCGCCGTCTCTCCGACCGCGACCTTGCGCTCGACCGGGCAATGATCCCGCTCGGCTCCTGCACGATGAAGCTGAACGCGACGGCGGAAATGCTGCCCATCACCTGGCCGGAATTCTCCGAGATCCACCCCTTCGTCCCGGTCGACCAGGCTCAGGGTTACAAGCAGATGATCGACGACCTGATCGACAAGCTCTGCGCCGTCACCGGCTACGACGCCTTCTCGATGCAGCCGAATTCCGGCGCGCAGGGCGAATATGCCGGCCTGCTCACCATCCGCAACTATCACCTCTCGCGCGGTGACAGCCACCGGACGGTCTGCCTGATACCGACCTCCGCCCACGGCACCAACCCCGCCTCCGCCCATATGGCCGGCATGACGGTCGTGCCGGTCAAGGCGAAGGACAATGGCGACGTCGATCTCGACGATTTCCGCGCCAAGGCCGAACAGTATACCGACACGCTGTCCTGCTGCATGATCACCTATCCCTCGACCCATGGCGTGTTCGAGGAAACGGTGCGGGAGATCTGCGAGATCACCCACCAGCATGGCGGTCAGGTCTATCTCGACGGCGCCAATATGAACGCCATGGTCGGCCTTGCCCGTCCCGGCGACATCGGCTCCGACGTCAGCCACCTCAACCTGCACAAGACCTTCTGCATCCCGCATGGCGGCGGCGGTCCGGGCATGGGGCCGATCGGCGTCAAGGCGCATCTGGCCGGCTTCCTGCCCGGTCACGTCGAAACCGACGGCCGTCCCGGCGCGGTATCGGCAGGTCCCTACGGCTCGCCGTCGATCCTGCCGATCTCCTGGTCCTACTGCCTGATGATGGGCGGCGAAGGCCTGACGCAGGCGACCAAGGTCGCGATCCTCAACGCCAACTACATCGCCGCACGGCTGAAGGGCGCCTATGAGGTGCTCTACAAGTCCGAAGCCGGCCGGGTGGCGCATGAGTGCATCATCGACACCCGCCCGCTTGCGGCATCCGCCGGCGTCACCGTCGACGACGTCGCCAAGCGGCTGATCGACTGCGGCTTCCACGCCCCGACCATGAGCTGGCCGGTTGCCGGAACCCTGATGATCGAGCCGACGGAGAGCGAGACCAAGGCCGAGATCGACCGTTTCTGCGATGCCATGCTGGCGATCCGTGAGGAGGCCCGCGCCATCGAGGAAGGCCGGATGGACAAGAACGACAACCCGCTGAAGAACGCCCCCCATACGGTGGAAGACCTCGTCGGCGAGTGGAACCGGCCCTATTCGCGCGAACAGGCCTGCTTCCCGCCCGGCGCCTTCCGCGTGGACAAGTACTGGTCGCCCGTCAACCGCGTCGACAACGTCTACGGTGACCGCAACCTCGTCTGCACCTGCCCGCCGATGAGCGAATATGCGGAAGCCGCTGAATAAACGAAAACCCTCAGGGAGGGCGCGGTTCCTGCCGCGCCCTTCGCCCCCCGCCCGTCATTCCTGTGCTCGTCACAGGAATCCAGCCAGCCCAAGTCCTTGGGCTGAAGGAACTCGCAGACCACTGCACGCCGGTCGGGAGATAACGGAGCAAGACCCACACCGTCCCGTTTCGGCACAAACACCTGCGCGCGCCAGCGGATCGCTAACCCTTCCCCTTGAACTTTTGCTAAACCGCGCCTTGTAGAAACGTTCCATCCGAATCTTCGAGGGATGGACGGCATGGGCATTTCGGCAGTTCTGAACATCGCATCGTCAGGCTTGCAGGCGAACACCAGGCGCCTTGCCGCCACTGCCAACAATGTCGCGAACGCCAGCACACCCGGCTACAGCCATCTCGAAACCAGCCTGACCAGCCAGCCCTATGGCGGCGTATCGGCAAGCGTATCCCCCTCGAAAAGCGCCATCTTCGACGACACTTCCAATGTCGACCTCGGCTCCGAACTCATCGACATGAAGACCGCCGAAATCGGCTACAAGGCCAACGCCGCCGTCTTCGAGACCGGCGCCGACCTCTGGGATGTGCTGATGAGCATCAAGAAGGATTGAGCTTCGCGTCCGTACGTTACTGACGGATGCAGGGACAGCGTCATGCCGGCATACATGCGACTGTTCGGACTATATGACGAAAGGTTGCTGGCTGGGTTCACCCCCCTCTGCCTTGCCAGGCATCTCCCCCTCAAGGGGGGAGATCGGCTCGCGGCTGGCCTTTCTGCGCTCATCGACTGCTGTTCTTGTGGATTCTCACATCACGGATTTCAGCGCTCACGATGCAACGCTGTGGCTGCCCCATCTGATCTCCCCCCTTGAGGGGGGTGAGGAGCGGTCGACGAAGTCGAGCAATCGATCCTGTGAATCGATTGCAGCGACGAACGCCGGCAGGACAGAGGGGGTGCCCCGGAACACCATCGCATCGGATAAGGTCAACCTGAAAACTCGCGGCCCGCCTTACACCAGCCCCTCGACACCCAGCGCTTCCGCCGTGATCCAGAACACGGCATCCTGCGATTCCGCCGTTTCCAGCCAGACGAATTCCAGATGCGGGAATTCCTCCTCGAGGATTTCGCGGCCCGAGCCGATCTCGCAGATCATGCCGCCGCCCGGATTGAGGTAATCCGCAGCCTCCTCGAGAATTTTCCTGACGAGATCGAGGCCGTCCTCGCCGCCATCATGGGCCATCGCCGGTTCGGCCCGGAACTCCGCAGGATAGCCGTCCATCGCAGCATGGTCCACATACGGCGGATTGGTGATGATGAGGTCGTACCTGCGTCCCGCAAGCGGCGCGAACAGGTCGCCTTCGAACAGGCTCACCTGATCCTCGACCTCATGTTCCCTCAGATTAAGCTTGGCGACTTCCAGCGCATCGGCCGAAAGATCGACCGCATCGACCGCCGCGTTCGGCAGGAACTTGGCGGCGAGGACCGCAAGGCAACCGGAACCGGTGCAGATGTCGACGGCGCTCTCGACCGCCATCGGATCCGGCAGGAAGGACGAGCCCTGCGGATTGAGATATTCGGCAAACAGGATTTCCCCGATATGCGAGCGCGGCACGATCACCCGTTCGTCCACATGGAATCGCACGCCCTGGATATAGGACCGGCCCGTGAGATAGGCCGAAGGCTTGCGGGTCGTCACGCGCGCATCGATCCGGTCGGCCAGCAGCCTGCGTTCGGAAGGCAGCAACCGCGCATTGAGGAACGGATCGAGCGCATCGATCGGCAGATCGAGTGAATCCAGCAGCAGGAAGGCCGCATCGTCGCTCGCAGTCGTCGTTCCGTGACCGTAGCTGAGATCCGCCGCATTGAAGCGGGAGATCGCATAGCGCCAGTAATCGCGCAGCGTTACGAGTTCACCGGTAATATCGTCCTGGTTCGCCATTCTCTTCACTCCAAACTTGCGCCATCTCGCTTATTGCCGGTTGCTGAACGGCAGGCATGGTCTTATTGCAGACGCTCTACAGCAATTCCAGCAAAAGTGCGAAGTGGTTCTGCGTACGGAATTACGCCAAAACAAAGAGATAGAGCATTGAAGGCGATTCCGTTTTCGCCGGAAATATTCCGGCAATTCCGAACGCAGGATCGCTGCGTGCTGTCGCCGGACATGCTCTGCAATGACAAGGGCCGGCGGGTCGACAGATCCTGTCATGGGAACGCATGATGTCAGGGAATACATGATGCCACGGGAACGCAAAGATATCCGCAAACAGCCGAAACCCGCACCTGCCCGCAAGCCGGAAGCGCCTCAGGGCGGAAAGCGCGCTACCATTGCCCGGGCGCTCTCGAAACTGGGCTATTGCTCCCGCACCCAGGCCGAGGAACTGGTGACCGCGGGGCGCGTGTCGCTGGCTGGCCGCATCGTCAGGGACCTGCAGACCTGGGTGGATCTGTCAGACGCGGCGATCGCCGTGGATGGCAAGCCGGTTACAGCGGAAAAGCGCGTCTACCTGATGCTGAACAAGCCGCGCGGCCTCGTCACCACACGTCACGACCCGCAGGGACGCCCGACAGTCTTCGATTGCCTGGAAGACCTCGACCATACCCACCTCTCCCCCGTCGGCCGCCTCGACAAGGCCAGCGAAGGCCTGCTGCTCTTCACCAACGACACGGAATTCGCCCAAAGCCTGCTCGATCCCGAGACCCATGTGGCGAAGACCTACCACGTCCAGATCGACCGCATCGCCACCGACGAGATGCTTCAAGCCCTGACGTCCGGCATCCGCCATGACGGCGAGCTTCTCCACGCCGAAAGTGTCACGAAACTGCGCGAAGGCGACCGGAATTCATGGCTGGAAATCGTTCTCGACGAAGGCCGCAACCGCCAGATCCGCCGCATGCTCGAAGCTCTCGACATCGCCACCCTCCGCCTCCTGCGCGTCTCGATCGGCAACCTCCCCCTCGGCGACCTCGAAAAAGGCGCCGTACGCGCGCTGACGGACAAGGAAGTCGAGGACTTGCGAAGCCTTGTTGCGGCCAAGGCGGCGCAGTAGGAGCTTTATCTTCTACTTCAATTCAATGCATCACCGCGAACGCCCCTCACCCTGACCCTCTCCCCGCAAGCAAGGAGAGGGAATGCTGACGTCGCGCCCAACGCCCCTTCTCCCCGCTTGCGGGGAGAAGGTCCCGGCAGGGGGATGAGGGGCAGCTTCAGCCTTTGCCCGCCGGAGCAGATGCCCTGCCCCCTTCCCCGTTTTCCCACCAAATCCCCGCACGGCCTGCCCGGGCCTACAATCCATCCGTCCCGTCGCGGTTACACCGGCTTGCGTTGCCGGCGAGGCGGGGCCGGTGACCCGGTGGCCTGTTCGAAACGCGGAACATGCCCCGGGGGCTGGATGAGAATGGTCTCCCTCTCGCCTGAAACAGGGCGGGGCGTGCCTGCAGGGCACACATGATTGGACCGGCGACTGGCCGCATACATGGCCTTTCGTGGCGCCACGAACGAGAATGTTCGCGAGCGCAACCCTGGGAAAGGTGCCGTCATCCGCGCAGAGGGACCGAGTTCGTCCGGAAAAACACACCGAACGGGGCGCCGGAAGGTGTCATATACTTTTACTTTACGAGGCAGCTTCCAGCGCCCCGTCCGCACCCCTGGCCGAAAGGCCGAGTGGTAATCGAAGGAAGGCCCGAACCGGAAGGAGAAATCCCGACCGGGCGTCACCCATGCTCTTTGACAACCAGGAACCGATGCGCCCCATCGCGAAAAGCGCCGCAGTCAACAGCCTCAGGCCACCAGTACCGCCTTGGCGCCCATGCCCAGGGCGAGAGCGCCGAAGACCAGCAACACGACGCCGGAAGCGCGGGCGACCCAGTGGGAGAAGCTTTCCGGCAGGCGGTGGTGGAGCAGCGAAACCGTTCCGCACAGGAAGCACCACCAGAGCAGCGAGCCGATAAAGACGCCGGCGACGACGAAGGTGGCGCTGGAGCCATCCACGGCACCTGCAATCCCAAGACCGGCAAGGATCGCGGCAAAGGACAGGATGGTCGCAGGGTTTGCCATGGTCAGCAGGAAGGTAGCAACCGTGGTCGAGAACAGGTCGCGCGCGCCGATGCTCGCAGCCGCAGCGGCCGGGCGAGGCTGGAAGCTCTTCACCCCGAGCCACAGCATGAAAGCGCCGCCGAAGAGCTGCAGGGGCACGGTGATTGCATCGAAAAACATCGTGAAGGCGGCAAAGCCGGCCGCCGCCATCAGCGCAAAGGTGCAATCCGCGAGCGCCGTGCCGAGGCCGCCGGCGATCCCCGCCCAGAACCCGCGCTCCAGCGTCCGCGAAATGCACAGCGTACCGATCGGACCGAGCGGAGCGGCAATAGCGAGACCGAGCAGGATGCCCTTGCCGAACAGGAAAAGGCTCATGTCAGTTCTCCGCGGAAGTAAAGGCGCGTTCGGTGGGTGTGGAAAGCGCAATCATGGTCTGGCTGCGGGCAAGGAAGCGCCGCGACTTGAGTTCGGAGAGAAAGGTCTCGACACCCGCGAGATCCCGCACCCGGATCTTGACGAGATAAGACCACTCCCCGGTGACATGGTGACATTCCGCAACCGCGGGATGGCCATCCGCAAAGGCCTTGAAGGCCTCCTCCCCGGTCTCGTAATCGAGCGCCACCAGCAGGAAGGCGGTGACGGAAAGCCCGAGTGCTGCCGGATCGGCATCGACGGTGAAGCGCTTGATCGCGCCTTCAGCCACAAGCCGGCGCATGCGGTCATTGACAGCCGAAGGCGACAACCCCACCCGCTCGCCGATATCGGCAAGCGAACGACGGGCGTCCTCGGCAAGTAATCCGGTGATTTTGCGGTCTGTCGTATCCATAACCGTCACATATGCGGACCATTGGCCAAAATCAACATATTTTACGATAAGTCCGTACTAATTCCGAAAATACGACGGAAACTCTCATGGTTTTCCGCAAAACATAAGGTCCGGCTATTGACCGGACCTTTCATCGTGGAAATCGATATGTCGGACGACCGTCAGCCAGCCGGAACGGCGGCCTTCTGACGAGCCAGTTCCGCGAGGTCGGCGGCCTTGAGCTCCACCGATTCGCCGCAGCCACAGGCCGAGGTCTGGTTGGGATTGTGGAAGGTGAAGCCCGAGCGCATCTTGGTCGTCTCGAAATCCATCTGCGTGCCGAGCAGGTAGAGCACGGCCGCGGGATCGATCCAGACGCTTGCGCCGTCACGGCTGATCAGGTCGTCCTTCGGGTTGGGCTCGGTAACGAGGTCGATTGTGTATTCCATCCCCGCACAGCCGCCCTTCTTGATACCGACGCGGATGCCGCGCGCATCGGGACCGGAATTTTCGACGATGCCCCGGACGCGTGCCGCAGCAGCATCCGTCATGCTCATGACTTGAAAGCCCATGCTGTTCTCCTGTCGCGACCGGGTTCAAGGTCCGGTGCTTCGGTGAATGTAGTTGCCGTCTTGACGGCGATCAATACCAGCCGACGGCAACCTGCGCTTCTTCCGACATGCGGTCGGGCGTCCACGGCGGATCGAAGGTCATTTCGACCTCGACGCCCGAAACGCCTTCGACAGCGCTGACGGCATTCTGCACCCAGCCCGGCATCTCGCCAGCCACCGGGCAGCCCGGCGCAGTCAACGTCATGACGATCTTGACCACCCGGTCGTCATCGATGTCGATCTTGTAGACCAACCCGAGTTCGAAGATGTCGGCCGGGATTTCCGGATCGTAGACGGTCTTCAGGGCCGAGACGATATCGTCGGAGAGCCGCGCCAGTTCGTCCGCCGGAATGCTCGACTGGACGATGCCTTCGCGGACATCCGGCTTCTGTTCGGTTTCGTTCACGCTCATGATCTCATCCTTACGCGAAGAAGGTCGGGCTTACGCGAAAAAAGTTCGCGCGTAGTCCAGCGCATCGGCCAGCGCGTCGACTTCTTCACGGGTGTTATATAGGGCAAAAGAAGCCCGGCAAGTGGATGTCACGCCGAAACGTGCCAGAAGCGGCTGGGCGCAATGGGTTCCGGCCCGCACAGCCACACCGCGCCGGTCGATCAGCATCGACACGTCATGGGCATGGATGCCGGCAAGCTCGAAGGAGAAGATCGAGCCCTTGCCGGGCGCATTGCCGATGATCCGGAGCGAATTGATCGCCGAAAGGCGTTCATGCGCATAGGCGCGCAGGCTCTCCTCATGGGCGGCGATCGCCTCGCGGCCGAGGCTTTCCATGTAGTCGAGCGCATAGCCGAGCCCGATCGCCTGGACGATCGGCGGCGTGCCGGCCTCGAAACGGTGCGGCGGATCGTTGTAGGTCACGACGTCCTGCGTCACCTCGACGATCATCTCGCCGCCACCCATGAAGGGCCGCATTTCCTTCAGCCGCTCCATCTTGCCATAGAGCACACCGATGCCGGAGGGACCGTAGAGCTTGTGGCCGGTCACGGCATACCAGTCGCAGTCGATGTCCTGCACGTCGACCGGCATGTGCACGGCGCCCTGGCTGCCATCGACCAGCACCGGAATGCCGCGCGCATGGGCGATCCGGCAGACTTCCTTCACCGGAACCACCGTGCCGAGCGCATTCGACATATGGGTGATCGCAACGAGCTTGGTACGCTCGGTCAGGCACTTCTCGAAGGCTTCGAGATTGAAGGAACCGTCGTCATGGATCGGCGCCCAGACCAGCTTTGCGCCCTGACGCTCGCGGATGAAATGCCACGGCACGATGTTGGAGTGATGCTCCATGATCGAGAGAACGATCTCGTCGCCCTCGCCGATATGGTTCATGCCCCAGCCATAGGCGACCGTATTGATCGCTTCGGTCGAAGACTTGGTGAAGACCAGTTCGTCCACCGATCCGGCATTGAGGAAGCGCCGCACCTTTTCGCGCGCCGCTTCATAGGCATCCGTCGCCGCATTGGAAAGGAAATGCAGGCCGCGATGCACATTGGCGTATTCGTGGGAATAGGCATGTGCCACCGCGTCGATCACCAGCTTCGGCTTCTGTGCCGAAGCGGCATTGTCGAGATAGACCAGAGGCTTGCCGTAAACCTCGCGGGAGAGGATCGGAAAATCCTCCCTCACCTTCTGGACGTCGTAGCCGGGCCTGGCGGAGGAAAGATCAGCCATGACGTTCCAGCCAGTCGGAAATGATCCCTTCCAGCGCCTCCACCAAGGCCTCGTCTTCCAGTTCCTCGACCACCTCGGCCACGAAGGCGTTGACGAGCAAAGCCCGCGCCTTCTTCTGCGGAATACCGCGCGCCATCAGGTAGTAGAGATGGGTATGGTCGATGTCGGCAACCGTCGCGCCGTGGGCGCACTGTACGTCGTCGGCGAAGATCTCGAGTTCCGGCTTCACCGAAAACTCGCCGTCATCCGACAGCAGCAGCGTGTTGCAGGCCATCCGCGCATCGGTCTTCTGGGCGTCGGGAGCAACCCGGATCTGTCCCTGGAAAACGCCGCGCGCCCGGTCGAACACCACGTTGCGGATGATTTCCGTCGAGGTGGTGTTGGGCAGGTCGTGGCCGAGCGTCATCGTCACGTCGGTATGGCTTTCGCCGCCGAGAAGATTGACACCGCGAAGGATGAAATCCGATCCCTCGCCTGCGGTCCGGACATGGATTTCCTGACGCACCAGCTTGCCGCCGGCATTGATGATGAAGAGCTTGAACTTCGCATCAGCGCCGAGTTCCACCTTGATCTGGGCAAGATGGGTGTCGGCAAGTCCCTGCGTCTGCACGATGATCCAGACGATCTCGGCGCCGTCCTCGATCTTGAGGTCGCTGACGGAGGAAACGAGTGTGGCCGCTTCACCGGCATTCAGATGGCGCTCGATCACCACCGCCTTGCTTGCGCGGCCGAAACGGGCGGGAAAGCGCACATGCGCCTGGCCCGCACCATGGATCGCCTGCAATTCGATAGGAGCCTCGAGTGCGGCATCGGCGGCAACCGCCAGCTCGAACCCATCGGTCACGAAGCTGCCGTTCAGCCGGCCGACCGCATCGTCGGAACCGATTGCCGTCAGGGCGGCAGCAGCCGTGCCGTCGGCGAGCGTATCTCGATAAGGCGTGGCGGTCACACCTTCCGGCAGTCTGGCAACGCCGGCCTTGCCCTGGGCAACGGTCAGAAGAGTGGCGCCTTCCACAATCGTATCGACCGCCTTGGCGAGCGCCGAAGGATCGACCGCCGGGATGGCCCGCAGCAATGCCTTGAGGTCGGTATAGTGCCACGCCTCGATACGGCGTGTCGGCAGGCCGGCGCGCTTCAGCTCGTCGAACAGCTTGTCACGGGCAGCGAGCACGGCGCCATCGCCGGGCAATCCGCCGATTTCCGCGCCATAGGCTTCGATCAACTGGCTCTCGGCCGCCGTCAGCCTGTTTGCAGCTTGCAATGTCATGATCTGCACTCCTTGCTGCGAACGATCAGGCGGCTGCCCCGATGATGTCGGCGTAGCCATTGGCTTCGAGTTCCAGCGCAAGATCCTTGTCACCGGTCTTGATGATCTGGCCCTTGTAGAGAACGTGAACCGTGTCCGGCACGATGTAGTCGAGCAGGCGCTGGTAGTGGGTGATGACGATGACGGCGCGATCCGGCGACTTCAGCGCGTTGACGCCATCGGCGACGATCTTCAGCGCGTCGATGTCGAGGCCGCTGTCGGTTTCGTCGAGAATGCAGAGATTGGGCTCCAGAAGCGCCATCTGCAGGATTTCCGCACGCTTCTTCTCGCCACCGGAGAAGCCGACGTTGAGCGGACGCTTCAGCATGTCGGGATTGATCTTCAGCTCTGCGGAAGCTTCCTTCACCCGGCGCATGAATTCCGGCGTCGTCAGTTCGGCTTCGCCGCGCGCCTTGCGCTGCTCGTTCATCGCCACTTTCAGGAACTGCATGGTGGCGACGCCCGGGATTTCCACCGGATACTGGAAGGCGAGGAAGATGCCCTTGGCAGCGCGTTCGGCCGGATCGAGCTCGAGAATGCTCTCGCCGTTATAGAGGATCTCGCCCTCGGTGACTTCATAGTCTTCGCGACCGGACAGAATGTAGGAGAGCGTCGACTTGCCGGAGCCGTTCGGGCCCATGATCGCAGCGACTTCACCAGCCTTTACGGTCAGGTTCAGGCCGCGAATGATCTCGGTGCCGTCTTCGGCGATGCGGGCGTGCAGGTTCTTGATTTCAAGCATGTCTGTGTTCCTGTTCATAGGGCGGTTCAAGGGCCGCCTATTGATCATCTGTGCGCCGGATCGACGCCTGTAACTCCGTCATCCTCGGGCTTGTCCCGAGGATCTGCCGACCTCTCAATTGTAGTCGGCCCAACGCTTCGTATTCCGGTTCGGCATAAAAACGTTCTCGACAACATCGATCTTCTCATAAAGGTCCAGCCATGTCGGGTTTAGCCCCTCAATGAGCTTGATCTTCCATTCCCGGAGATAACGCTTCAGCGACTTCTCCCGCTGGATGGCAAGAACGATGTTCGGATGTGTCTCAAACCAAACCAGTACCTTGGCATTGTATTTGGAGGTGTATCCCTTTCTCACTTCATTCCGGTGCTCCCACACCCGCCCATGCAGATCGCTGGTGACACCGACATAGATGACGCCGCGCGGCTTGTCCGACATCATGTAGACAAAGCCGCACATCCTGCTCAGCCTTGCCGCTGGTAGATCCTCGGGACAAGCCCGAGGATGACGACAGAGAGATGAGGCGCGGACAAGGGCAAAACCATAATCAGCCGACCGATCCTTCAAGGCTGATGCCGATCAGCTTCTGCGCTTCGACGGCGAACTCCATCGGCAGCTCCTGAATGACTTCGCGGACGAAGCCATTGACGATGAGCGCGATGGCGGCTTCCTGCGGAATGCCGCGCTGCAGGCAATAGAACAGCTGGTCTTCCGAGATCTTCGAGGTTGTAGCCTCGTGCTCGAACTGGGCCGTGGCGTTCTTCGCCTCGATATAGGGCACGGTGTGCGCCCCGCACTTGTCGCCGATCAGAAGGCTATCGCACTGGGTGAAGTTGCGGGCGTTCTCGGCCTTGCGGTGGGCCGAAACCTGACCGCGATAGGTGTTGTTCGAGAAGCCGGCGGAAATGCCCTTGGAGATGATGCGGCTCGACGTGTTCTTGCCGAGATGGATCATCTTGGTGCCGCTGTCGATCTGCTGGTGACCGTTCGAAACCGCGATCGAGTAGAACTCGCCGCGCGAACCGTCGCCGCGCAGGATGCAGGACGGATATTTCCAGGTGATCGCCGAACCGGTCTCGACCTGGGTCCAGGAGATCTTGGAGTTCTTGCCACGGCAATCGCCACGCTTGGTCACGAAGTTGTAGATGCCGCCCTTGCCTTCCTTGTCGCCCGGATACCAGTTCTGGACGGTGGAATACTTGATTTCGGCATCGTCGAGAGCCACGAGTTCGACAACGGCGGCGTGAAGCTGGTTTTCGTCGCGCTGCGGCGCCGTGCAACCCTCGAGATAGGAAACGTAAGCCCCATCTTCGGCGATGATCAGCGTGCGCTCGAACTGGCCGGTGTTCTTCTCGTTGATGCGGAAATAGGTCGACAGCTCCATCGGGCAACGAACGCCCTTCGGAACGAAGACGAACGAGCCGTCGGTGAACACGGCCGAATTCAGCGTCGCATAATAGTTGTCGGTGACCGGAACGACGGAGCCGAGATACTTCTGCACGAGTTCCGGATATTCGCGGATCGCCTCGGAAATCGACATGAAGATCACGCCGGCCTTCTTCAGCTCTTCCTTGAAGGTCGTGACGACGGAAACGGAATCGAACACGGCATCGACCGCGATCTTCGACTTCGAAACGCCGGCCAGGATTTCCTGCTCCTTGAGCGGGATACCGAGCTTTTCATAGACCTTCAGGAGTTCCGGATCGACCTCGTCGATGGACTTCGGACCCTCTGCGGTCTTCGGGGCCGCATAGTAATAAATGTCGTTGAAGTCGATCTTCGCATAGTTGACGCGCGCCCAGGTCGGCTCTTCCATGGTGAGCCAACGCTTGTAGGCGTCGAGACGCCACTGCAGCATCCAGTCCGGTTCGTTCTTCTTTGCGGAAATGAAGCGGATGATGTCTTCCGACAGGCCCTTCGGGCCTTGTCGACTTCGATCATCGTCTCAAAACCATATTTGTACTGGTCGACATCGATCTGGCGGACCTGATCGATCGTTTCCTGCACGGCAGCCATTTGCGTTCTCCAATCTTGCCGGGTCCAAGGTCCGGCAGCTTGTCAACGTTTGAAGCGGGGAAACCCGCCCTTATGTAAGCGCCAGAGGCGGATTTTCATCCCTTCTGGCAAGGATAAAATTGTATTTTGCCAATTTTATCCAAGTCTTCCTTGTTCAGACCCTCATGCGGCCTGACCGGACAATTTCCGCCGTGCCGCGACCCGCGCGAAAATCCCGATGGCGAGATCGACTTCCTCGCTCGTCGTCGAGGGACCAAGGGACATGCGCAGCCCCCCGTTTTCGCATCCTCGCCCATCGCGGTCAGCACATGGCTCGCCCCGACCTTGCCGGAGGAGCAGGCAGCGCCCGCCGAAAGGGAAAGCCCTTCCAGATCGAACGCGATCTGACCGGTCTCGGCCTTCAACCCCGGCAGGGTGAAGAAACTCGTATTCGCCACCCGCGTAACGTCGTGGCCATAAACCACCACGTCCGGCGCGGCCTCCCGCATGCCTTTTTCCAGCCGGTCGCGCAAGGCACCGATTGCCGCATTGCGGCTATCGAGATCGGCCATCATGAAGGCGGCCGCCGCACCGAAACCGGCGATAGCCGCGACATTTTCCGTGCCGGCGCGATGGCCTTTTTCCTGCCCGCCACCGCGAATGAGCGGCGCAGGCATCAGGGTCTCGCCGCGACTGACAAGTGCTGCAGCCCCCTTCGGACCGGCGATCTTGTGAGCCGAAAGGATCAGGAAATCAGCGCCGAGGCATTCCATATCGAGCGACAGCCGACCGGCAGCCTGCACGGCATCGACGACCAGCAGGCCACCCCGCGCCCGAACGATCTTCGCCGCCGCCTCTACCGGCTGCACGATACCCGTCTCGTTGTTGACCATCATGATCGCCACCAGCGCCATGCCGTCTTGCGGATTGTGTCCGGCAAGCAGGCGCTCAAGCGCTTCGAGATCGACCACGCCGCTGCGCAGCACCGGGATTTCGGTGACGCGGTCGGCCGGAAAACGACCGCCCTCGCGGATCGCCGGATGTTCGATTGCCGATACATAGAGACGGCCGATGGAAAGCTGAGCCCGGCCCATGCGGAAATGCGGCGTCAGCACCAGATTGGCGGCTTCGGTGGCGCTCGACGTGAAGATCACCGACGCGGGACTGGCGCCAACCAGCGTCGCGACATCCCGGCGGGCAGCCTCGACGACAGCACGCGCCGCACGCCCTTCGGCATGAACGGAGGACGGATTGCCGGGGAGCGCAAGCGCATCGACCATGGCAAGGCGCGCGGGCTCGCAAAGCGGCGCCGTGGCATTCCAGTCGAAATAGATGCGTTGCCTGCTCATCGGCTCTTTACTGACGCTCCTCACCCGCAACCGGCGCATTTTCCTTGAAATTTCCGCCGGGCTTGTCCTATGACACGATCCAACATGGATGGACAGCCATTCCAGTTTTGAACCGTTCTAAACTTTGTTTTAGAAAAGCTGACTGACTTCGTCAAGTCAGATGTCTGAAACAGCAGTTGGTGAACCCGGATTTTTTCACAGGGACTGGAGTCTCAATGCCCGAAGTGATTTTCAATGGCCCGGCGGGCCGCCTCGAAGGACGCTACCAGCCATCCAAGGAGAAAAGCGCGCCGATCGCCATCATCCTGCATCCGCATCCGCAGTTCGGCGGAACGATGAACAACCCGATCGTCTATCAGTTGTTCTACATGTTCCAGAAGCGCGGCTTCACCACCCTGCGCTTCAACTTCCGCAGCATCGGCCGCAGCCAGGGTGAATTCGACCACGGCGCGGGCGAGCTTTCGGATGCGGCATCCGCGCTCGACTGGGTGCAGAGTCTGCATCCAGACTCGAAGAGCTGCTGGGTCGCCGGCTATTCCTTCGGCGCCTGGATCGGCATGCAGCTCCTGATGCGCCGGCCTGAAATCGAAGGCTTCATGTCGATTGCTCCGCAGCCGAACATCTATGACTTCTCCTTCCTCGCACCCTGCCCTTCGTCCGGCCTCATCATCCATGGCGATTCCGACAAGGTTGCGCCGGAAAAGGACGTACAGGGCCTCGTCGACAAGCTGAAGACCCAGAAGGGCATCCTGATCACCCACAAGACGATCCCGGGCGCCAACCACTTCTTCAACGGCCAGGTGGAAACCCTGATGTCGGAATGCGAGGACTATCTCGACCGTCGCCTCGATGGCGATCTGGTTCCGGAACCGGCCGCCAAGCGCATCCGCTGATATCAGGAACATCAGTTCAAAGGCGTCGACCGAAAGGCCGGCGCTTTTTCTTTTCGGTGTCATCCCACCAACATTGACAAGGGCGATGGAGATAGTTCTCAATTGAACAATTGAGACATCCTCCCTTTCCGCCAGCCGATGATACGACCGCAATGACCGGAAGCCTTTCCTTCGATGCCATCGGGTTTGCCGGTGGCGGAAACCGCTGCTACTGGCAGAGTGGCTTCTTCGAGGCCCTGAACGCCCGCCATCCGCAAAGTCCCTCATACTATGTCGCCGTCTCGGCCGGAGCCTATCATTGTGCGATGAACCTTGCCGGTGTTCGCGAACGCGTGCTCGCTGCGGCCTTTGCCTTTGCCGAACGCGGCCTGCCCGATATCGACTGGTCCGCCTTGCGCCGGGGGCGTTCACCTCTGGTGGTCGGTGGGCTGTTTCGCGATTTCCTGACGGAGCAGTTCGGCGAGACGGAACTGGCCGCGCTGCACGCCGCGCCGCCGATCCTGATCCAGCTTTCGGTCCCGCCGGCATGGATGCCGGGAGGGATTGCGGCTCTCGGCTCGATCACCGCCTACCAGATCGAGAAGCGCCTCACCGGTGGCGCGCATTCCAAGGCCGGTTCCCATCTCGGGCTGAAGCCCGCATGGATATCCACCCATGAGATCGACAGCCCGGCCATGCTCGTCGATGCCATCATGGCGACCTCCTCGGTGCCGCCCTTCATGCCGGTGGGCAATATAGGCGGCAGGACCTGTCTTGACGGCGGACTGGTAGACAATCCGCCCCTCCGCAAGCTCACGGAAACGGAAAATGCAGGTGGTCGAACGCTGCTGCTGACGACCCGTTACGGCAAGACCCTGCCCTCGGCACCGGGGCGAATCGTTGTCGGCCCGAGCGAGGATATCCCGGTCGACAAATTCACTGTCGGCGATGCGGACGGACTGCGCCACGCCTGCGCGGTCGGACGACGGGACGGCGAGGCTTTTGCCGAGCGGCTTCCGGAACTGCTGTCCGGCTGAAACGCCCTATTTCCGGGTATGCGCCACGACGCCGCCGCTCACAGCCTGGCGCGCACCGGTCGTGTCCGGAAAGGTCAAAGGCAACCCCTTCAGCGACCGGGCAGCAAGATAGGCCCAGGCCTCCGCCTCCATGGCATCGCCATCGAAACCCGCGTCTTCGGCGGAGAGTACCGCCGATCCATGATGCGACGCGAGTTCCCTGAGATCCGCCATGATGATGCGATTGTGCCGGCCGCCACCGCAGACGATGAAGGTCCTTGGCATTTCCGGCAGGTGACCGGCAGATTTCAGGATCGCGGCAGCCGTCAGATAGGCAAGCGTGCGCGCGCCATCGGAAAGCTCCGCTTCGCCTCCCGCCGGCGGCAGGAAGTCGTTGCGATCGAGCGAACGGCGCTTTTCGGCAGTGAAGAACGGATTGCCGAGATAACGCTCGGCAAGTGAGGCAACCACCCGCCCTTCGGAGGCGATCATCCCGCCCTGATCATAGGGAACGCCGGCATGGGTTTCGACCCACTGGTCGATCAGCGTGTTGCCCGGTCCGCTGTCGAAGGCGATGATCGCGCCATCGCGTCCGAGGAACGTCAGGTTGGATATGCCGCCGATATTGACGAAACAGACCGGCCACGCGGCATTCTTCAGCCCTTCAGCCAATGCCGCGTGATAGGCGGGAACCAGTGGCGCACCCTGCCCGCCATGCCCCATGTCATTGGCGCGCATGTCGTAGACCACATCGATACCGGTTTCAGCCGCCAGCAGCGACCCGTCACCGATCTGCACCGTCAGCGCCTCGTCAGGCCGGTGCAGCACCGTCTGGCCATGAAACCCGACAATGTCGATGTCGGCGGCGCTCAATCCGTTCAACTCCAGAAACTGCTTTACAGCCTCCGCATGGCGAAGCGTCAGCTCCCGTTCCAGATCAGCGAGGATCCCGGGCCGTTCCGTCCGCATACGGATCGTCTTTGCATCCTCCAGCCCCTGTTTGAGACGCTCGCGGAAAGCGGGATCATAGGGCACGGCGAGGAACGGACCACGTTCGACGAGGTTTTCGCCATCGGTCGCCAGCATGGCGACATCGATCCCGTCCATCGACGTGCCGCTCATCAGGCCGATTGCCCGCATCAGTTCACTCACGCTGCACTCCCGTCCTTCACGGCTTCCGATGGCGGCTCGAATGAGTCGCATCAGCAACATTCATGGCCGAAAGACGTGCACATTTCAAAAAACAGTGCTAAAGCCGCCGCGAAATTTAATGTCCCGCACGATCCAGAGAGTTCCAAGGTCATGACGAAGCTCAAGTCCGATTTCCTCCGCACCATGCATGAGCGCGGCTTCATTCATCAGATTTCCGATGAAAGCGGCCTCGACGATCTGCTGAGCAAGGAAAGCGTCACGGCCTATATCGGCTTCGACCCGACAGCACCTTCGCTTCATGCCGGCGGCCTCATCCAGATCATGATGCTGCACTGGTTCCAGGCGACCGGCCACCAGCCGATCTCGCTGATGGGCGGCGGCACCGGCATGGTCGGCGATCCTTCCTTCAAGGAGGAGGCCCGCCAGTTGATGACCATCGACACGATCGAGAGCAACATCGCCTCGATCAAGCGCGTGTTCGCCAACTACCTCGATTACGACAAGGGTCCGAAGAGCGGCGCCCTGATGATCAACAACGCCGAATGGCTGCGTTCGCTCAACTACCTCGAATTCCTGCGCGATGTCGGCCGTCACTTCTCGGTCAACCGCATGCTGTCCTTCGACAGCGTGAAGACACGCCTCGACCGCGAGCAGTCGCTGTCCTTCCTCGAATTCAACTACATGATCCTGCAGGCCTACGACTTCGTGGAACTGGCCAAGCGCTACGATTGCCGGCTGCAGATGGGCGGCTCCGACCAGTGGGGCAACATCGTCAACGGCATCGACCTCGGCCACCGCATGGGCACGCAGCAGCTCTACGCGCTGACATCGCCGCTGCTCACCACGTCTTCGGGCGCGAAGATGGGCAAGTCGGTGAACGGCGCCGTCTGGCTGAACCCGGACATGCTGTCGGCCTATGACTTCTGGCAGTACTGGCGCAACACGGAAGACGCCGACGTCGCGCGCTTCCTGAAGCTTTACACGACGCTGCCCATGGACGAGATCGCTCGTCTTGCAGCGCTCGGCGGCTCTGAGATCAACGAGGTCAAGAAAATCCTCGCGACCGAGATCACCGCCATGCTGCATGGCCGTGAAGCCGCCGAACAGGCAGCGGAAACCGCCCGCAAGACCTTCGAGGAAGGCGGCCTTGCCGAAAACCTTCCGTCGATCGAGGTGCCCGCCGCAGAACTCGACGCCGGCCTCGGCCTGCTGTCGCTGATCGTGCGCGCCGGCCTCGCCGGTTCGAACGGCGAAGCCCGCCGCCATGTTCAGGGCGGCGCGGTCAAGATCAACGACGCCGCCGTCAGCGACGAGCGCATGACCATCGGCAGCGGCGAAATCACCGCCGATGGCGTCATCAAGGTCTCGCTCGGCAAGAAGAAGCATATTCTGGTTCGCCCGGCCTGATCTGGCCGGACAGCCGACGCTGATACGGCCAAACATGGATAGACAAACGAACCGCTCGCAACGCCCGTTGCGGGCGGTTTTTCTTTCCGGCAATCTCACGGGCCTGATTTGGGAGGAGGTGCGGCATGGAGAAATTCACCGGTGGCTGTTTGTGCGGCAACGTCCGTTTCGTCGCCTCGGGACGACCGTACCGGGTCGGCATCTGCCACTGCCTCGACTGCCGAAAACATCACGGGGCCCTCTTTCATGCCTCGGCGATATTCCCGGAAACGTCGGTGAGCATCGAGGGCGAAACCCGCGACTATACGGGACGGTTTTTCTGCCCCCGCTGCGGCTCCTCCGTCTTTTCTCGAAGCGAAGATGAAATCGAGGTCAATCTCGGTTCTCTCGACGAGCCCGACCAGTTCAAGCCCACCTACGAACTCTGGACCATCCGGCGCGAGTCGTGGCTGCCGCCATTTCCGCTCGAGAGACGATATGAGCGGGACCGCGATCCCGTGAGCCGCTTCGAGGAGTAGATCGCTCTAGAGTCTGTCAGGTTCATTCTGAACCAGCCAGACTCTCATTTCTTTTGTTTTCGTTTGTCTTTTCGGGATAACCGGTTTCCACTTATCCCTGACAAACTCTAATTACCGGAACTCGAAGATCTGCCGGAAGACGCCTGGCGCGATGATCGACAGCGGATTGATCGTCAGCTTCGGCTTGTCCGTTGCGCCGGACAGCTTGAAAGTGATGCCGAGCAACCCGCGGTCCCGGCCGTTGCCGAGCAGGATGCCGATCACCGGCAATTCGGCGAAGAGACGGTTGAGACCGTAGGCCGGCATGAAGGTGCCGGTCATGTCGATCCGCCCATTGACGTCCCGCACGGTTCCCTGAAGCGTTGCGCCGACCTGTTCCCCGCGAACGATGCCGTTGTCGATGCGAAGCGTCGAGTCCGAATAGACAAGACGGGCGAAGGCGCGCTGAAACTTGGCCGTGCTGACATCGATGTCCCGCTTCACCGCGCTGTTGAGGCTCCGGCCATCCGCGCCCGTCGGCGTGGAAACGATCGACTGCAGCCGCTGTTCGTTCTCCACCTGGAAATTGCGGATGTCGAGCGATCCGTTCCAGATCCCGTTCGCACCTTCCGCCAGCTTGAGGTTCAGCAGGCCTCCGACCATGTGGTCATAGAGATTGATGAAACGGCTGAGCGCGCCGGCATCGCTGCTGGTCACGGAAATCTCGCTGAGCCCTTCGGGCCGGCGCAATTTCGACACCAGCGCCTGTCCGGTATCCGTGACGGCTGAAACGTCGAGCCCTGTCGTCTTTCCAGCGCGTGAGGAATATGCCAGCGACACATTGCTCACGGCCTCGTCGCCGAAGCCGACGACACGGTCGAGCTTGGCCTGAAGCCGCAGATTCAGATTGCTGTCAGCGCCACCGCCACTGGCCTTGCCCCCGCCTGCGGCACCGCCGAAACCGGCCGGTCCATCGGATTTCATCTTGGCCAGCAGCGAGCGGAAATCCGCGGACTTTCCGGAAATATTGACGTCATAGGCACCCTTGGCGGAGCGCAGGGTCAGGGCGAAATCATCGCCCGGCGTAAACTGAAGGCGCGCGAAATCAGCAGAAATCAGCCCGTCCTTGCCTGTGGCGATGCTGCCCTTCGCGCCGAATCCGTCGCCATCCAGCACGAACTTGTCGATGTCGGTCTCGCCATTGTCGGCCTCGGTCGTCTCGAAGGTCGCCTTGGCATTGATGCCCTGCCCCTTCGACCAACCGATCCATGGCACCATCAGGTTTGCCGATTTCAGGTCGACGCTCACCGCCTGCCGTTTCTCATCGAGACGGGTCAGTTGGACGACCACCGGTCCGTCGACGATATCGTCAAGGCCGGGCACGAGCTTCCTGCGACCGGCATTGTCGAGCGTGGCCTTCACCACGCGCTCGCGCGCCACGTCCGAATCGGAATCGACCGGCTCCGTCATGGCGATTTCCATGGGAACGCCGTCGATCCCCGCCTTGGCCTGCAGGCGCGCGGCGCGCGGATCGACATCGAGCGTTCCGTCGATATCCGAGATCTGACGATCGCCGAAGGGCTGGGCGACATCGACGCCCTGAAGCTGCAGGTTCGCCTTCCACACCGGCTCCGGCGGGTTCTGATCGGCAATCAGGCCAAGACGAACCTGGGCGGTACCGCGCACGGTGCCGGAAAAGTCTTCCGGCGCAAAACCCACCCGCTGCAAGGCCCGCATCGGCTTGAACGAAACGAGTTCGGCAACGCCGTCCGCCGCACCGGAAACGGCGATATCGATGTCCGCCATCAACGGCTTTACGTAGACGTTTTCGAGCCCGAGCCTGCCGCCATCGATCTTCACCATGCGGCCGGAGGGGAAATAGGAGGTCGCAGTCTTGATATCGACGCTGACCTTGCCGCCGCTCATGTCGAAATGCGCATCCATGTCCCTGAGCGGAGGGATCTCGCCGGTCACGTTCATCCGGGTATCGGCGACGTCGAAATTGATATTCAGTTCGTTGGCGTCGAGATGCAGCGGCTTCGGCTCGACGGACAAACGGTTCTGCGGAATGAAGACGGAAATCTGCCCGTTCGTGACGGTCCCGCCGAAGATATTCGCCAGCACCCATTTCCGTGGCTTGTCCGCCATCCAGTACGGCCAGAGCTGCTTGATGACGCCCGACTTCATGTTGTTGACGAGCGCATCGAACCGGATCTCGGGGCCGGTGCCACCAAAGCGGACATGCAGGTTGCCATCCATGGTGCCGGACGGCGTGGAGACTGACAGCGTGTCGAGCTGAAGCTCTTTCGCCTCGTTCACATAGCGACCGAAAACCTTGAGGGAGAACGGAAAAGGTGCATCTCCGGATGCGGGAACGGCGGCAACTCCCTGCGACACCAGAAGATCGATCCCGAAACCGCTGCCGGCGACGGTGTTGCCGGGCAGCCGGTCAAGATCGATGAGACCGCCAGAAAGCGGCAGCACCATCGGCCCGAACTCCATGCGCGAGGTCGGCGCGATTTCCAGCGTATCCTTGGCAAAATCATAGCCGAAACTTAGCTCGGCCCGGGTCAGTTCCTGCGGGTTACCGTCGAAATAGAAGGTGCCTGCATGGCTGTTCAGAGTCAGCGACATTGCCGGCTTGTGGCCCTCGCCCGCCCGCTTGGCGGAAATGATGACCTCGGAGGAACCATCAAGCCCCTGCCGCGGATTGCCCGTCTTGTCACGCTTCAGCATGAAGGGCGTCAGCCGGAGATCGGCGATCCTGAGCGTGAGGGACTGCGCCCGGCCGCCATCGTTGACCGTCAGCGCCGTCAGCTCCGTCTGCTGACCGTTGATCGAGACGGCGCCATAGATGGACAATGAATTATCCTGTCCGCGCTCCATCGCCAGATCGTCGACGGAAATCGTCATCGGGCGTCCGCTGACGCTGGTCGCGGAAATCTGCAAGCCCCCGACCCGCATGCGGTCGAGACCGCCCTTGGCGATGAACGACTGCACCGTATCGAGCTGAAGGAAAGCGTCTTCGAGAAGGGCCGGAATACCGTCTATCCGCAGCTTCGACATGTCGAGCGGCTCGCTCTCGGGAAGAAGCCTGGCATCGAGCGCCACGCCCTCGCTCTCGATCTCCTTGACCCTGACATGGCCACCGAGAAGTGCAACCGGATCGAGAATGAGCCGGACAGACTGTGTCTGCGCAATCGGACTGCTGTCAGCCTCGCCGACCAGGGAGACATCCCGCGCTTCGATGGCGAGCTGGAAACCCTCGGCGAATCGAATGGCGGTGCCGCCGATCTCGGCGCGATAGGCCGGAGCAACGGCTGAATTCAGCGCCGAGCGCGCGACGTTGGAAAGAACGGAATCAAGCCCGCCACTTTCGATCAGTGCAAAGATACCGCCTGCGATCAGCACGAAGAAGGCAAGCACGCCGAAAGACCAACGCCCCATCCCTCCGAGCACGGTAGACCGCGGCGGGCAATGCACGATGATCGGATCCTCGACGCCGGCCGAGGGCAGTTCGTGCAGGGGAACGAAGTCTTCTTTGCGAAACCTTATTTTTTCGCCGCGGATCTCTCCCATGTGTCTGGCGATTGTCTCCGTCCGAGTATGCCGATATTTACAGTCGTGCTGGACGACCTCGGTCCGGACTATATATCGATAGCCGCGACAATCATCCACAAAACAGGCAAAAGAAAGGTTATCCCATGGCGGAATTGGCAGTTGGCGACATGGCCCCGGACTTCACCCTTCCACGCGACGGCGGCGGTTCGGTTTCGCTCTCCGAGCTACGCGGCAAGCCCGTGGTCCTTTACTTCTATCCCAAGGACGATACGAGCGGCTGCACGACCGAAGCCATCGCCTTTACCGCCCTTGCCGACGAATTCACCAAGGCCGGAGCAACGATCGTCGGCATGTCCCCCGACAGCGTCAAGAGCCATGACAAGTTCGCCGGAAAGCACAAGCTCTCCATCACACTTGCGTCCGACGAGGAAAAGACGGCCCTGTCCGCCTATGGCGTGTGGAAAGAAAAGAGCATGTACGGGCGAACCTACATGGGCGTCGAGCGCACCACCGTCCTGATCGACGCCGAAGGCCGAATCGCCGCCATCTGGCGCAAGGTCAAGGTTGCTGGCCACGCCGAAGCCGTGTTGAACGCGGTCCGCGAGCTGTGAATGGCGCTCTTTCCGGCATGATAACCAATCCCCTGAACTCCCTGCGGGGAGCCGCGACTTACGCTATCCTCAGCACCGACCTGGACGAGAAGACGGAACTCGCGCAGGAAGCCGCCCGTCGCTGGCACGCGCGCCGGCTATCCTTGCGCTCGCCGCTCGACCCGGAGCTGCCGGAACGTCCGGGCCGCCCCGAGAAACCGGAACTCGTACCGCCGAAGGCAACGGAAAAGCGCTCCCTGCACACCCTGCCGGGCCGCATCGCCATGCTGCATGCGCTCGCCCATATCGAACTCAACGCTGTCGACCTCGCACTCGATATCGTCGCACGATTCGCAACGGAACCGGTGCCGCACTCCTTCTTCGACGGCTGGATGCAGGTGGCTTTCGAGGAATCCAAGCATTTCCGCATGGTTCGTGAGCGTTTGAAGGCGCTCGGCGCCGATTATGGCGACATGCCCGCCCATGACGGCCTTTGGCAGGCGGCGCACTCGACCCGCAACGACCTGACGGCACGGCTTGCCGTCGTCCCGCTCATTCTGGAAGCCCGCGGCCTCGATGTGACGCCCTCGCTGCAGGTTAAGATGCGCGAAACCGGCGACATCGAAAGCGCCGACGTGCTGAAGGTCATTTACAACGACGAAAAAGGCCATGTGGCGATCGGCGCCAAGTGGTTCCGCTTCCTCTGCGCCCGCGAACGACGCGATCCTGCGGCGACCTTCAAGGAACTGGTGCGCGCCAATTTCCGCGGTTCGCTCAAGGCCCCGTTCAACGACGTCGCCCGCGCCGAAGCCGGCCTCACTCCATCTTTCTACCGCTCGCTGACATCCAAGAACAGCGACTAGCCAACCCCGCCGCACAAGCACTTACAGCCCATTTTCAAGCCTTTGTTAACCTTAATGGTGTCTGATCGCACTAGGCAAAACCGTTGCCGGAACGGTGTTCATCGATCTTGCGAAGAGCGCCTCCGGCCGATGGGACAGGGGAAAACGCGTGGCGACTTCGGCGGGAAATCGGGTCTTCGGCAAACGCAGCCAGCCACACGTCGTGATTCTGGCGCGCGGTGACAAGATCCGCCACATGACCGTACATCCCTGGATGGCGGCAGTCGCCTTCTGCTTCGTCGGCGTCATGGCGATCGGCTATCTCGGCGCGACCACTTACCTTGTTTTCCGCGACGACCTGATCGGTGCCAGCATGGCGCGTCAGGCTCGCATGCAGCACGATTACGAGGATCGAATTGCTTCCCTTAGAGCGCAGGTCGACCGCGTCACCTCCCGCCAACTGCTCGATCAGCAGGTTGTCGAGGAAAAGGTGGAGAAGTTGCTGGAACAGCAGATGGCGCTCTCCTCTCGTCATGGCCGGCTGGACGCCCTGCTCGACCGCGCAGAGGCCGCCGGTGCTTTGCCTGCCTCCGTCCCTGTGCCAAATGAAAAGCCTGAAGTCACCGGCAAGCGGGCAAGTCTTTCCGGCGGACTGGACGCGATCGAGAACCTGCTCGGTCGCAAGACGGCCTCGACCAGGCCGGCTTCCGGCAAGGCGACCGGAACGGAAACGGCCGCCCTCGGCTACGTACCGCTGACCGACACGGCGGCAGACCGTTCCGACCGCCTGTTTTCCCACATGACGCTTTCGCTCAAGGACATCGAACGTGACCAGATCGACCGGGTGCAGAAGCTCGCCGACGGCGCTTCCGACACGGCCGAGCAGATTTCCGGAATTTTGCAGCGTAACGGCGTGCCTCTCGATCAGGTTGACGAGACGGCCGGCATGGACGCCATAGGCGGTCCATATGTTGCTCCACAGCCGGCGGAAGCCTTCAACTCCTCCCTGAATGAACTCGACACGGCTCTGAGCCGGCTCGAAAGCGTTCGTGCGACGGCAATCCGCATGCCCTTTGCCAATCCGGCACCGGGACGGGAAATCACCAGTCGCTTCGGCAATCGTCACGACCCGTTTTTCGGCGGGCTGGCCATGCATGCCGGCATCGATTTCCGTTCACCTGTCGGCGGCGAGATCCGGGCGACCGGTTCCGGCAAGGTGGTCACCGCCGGCGCTTCGGGCGGCTACGGCAACATGGTCGAGATCGATCACGGCCTCGGCTTCAGCACCCGCTTCGGGCACATGTCGAAAATCATCGTGAAGGTCGGCGACGAGATCAATTCCGGTGACGTCATCGGTTATTCCGGCAATACCGGCCGCTCCACCGGCCCGCATATCCACTATGAGGTGCGCCGCAACGGCGAGGCGGTGGATCCCATGCAGTTCCTCAACGCCGGCATGAAACTGACGTCGTTGATCGATTGACCGCACAGCGCCTGCGTGTAGTCTCGGTCATGTCCCGCAGGAGGAATCGTCATGGAACCGCATGCCCTTCTGGCCTTTGCTCTGGCCTTCTTCGTCTTTGCCGCAAGCCCCGGTCCCGACAACATGACGATCATGGCGCGCACCGTTTCCCACGGCGCGGCATCCGGGATCGCCTATGGAGCCGGCACGGTAATCGGCATTCTGATCTATCTGGCGCTCGCCGCTTTCGGCCTCTCGCTGATCGCCAGCGAAATGGGCTTCCTGATGACGCTTCTGCGTTACGGAGGGGCCGCCTATCTCATCTATATGGGTTTCAGGCTTTGGACCGCAGCGCCCGTCGTGCCGGAGACGGCGCCACAGGAGCGTAGCCGCGATCTTGCGACGGTCTGCCTGACGGCCGTCGCGCTGAACCTCGGCAACCCGAAGATGCCGCTCTTCTATCTGGCGCTCCTGCCCAATTTCGTTGGCGCGGATTTTACGACCGAAACCTATCTGAGCCTCGCATCCGCCATCATCGCAGTCGAAATGATCGTGGTCGGCGGCCATGTCTGGATCGCCGGGCGCGCGCGCCGGTTGCTGCGGACTCCGCGCATCGTCCGGATGGTAAATCGCGGCGCGGGCGCAGTATTGACGCTTGCCGGAATTGCGGTGATAGCGACCCGTCGCGCCAGTTGAAGGATCTGTTCATCCTTTGTTACTGCAAATCCCGTAGTTTCCTTGACTTTCCGGCTTTTTGGCACTATCCCGCGCTGACGTTAACGCCCGCGTTCGAGGGCGATGCAATTGTGTTCGCAAGAACCGGAACGGAAACAGATTTCCCTTTGACCACTTTCGCTGACCTTGGCCTGAGCCAAAAAGTACTTTCAGCCGTCACCGATGCCGGCTACACCATCCCCACCCCGATCCAGGCCGGAGCCATTCCGCCTGCCCTGCAGCGCCGCGATATTCTCGGCATCGCGCAGACGGGAACGGGCAAGACTGCCTCCTTTGTGCTCCCCATGCTGACGCTCCTCGAAAAGGGTCGAGCTCGCGCCCGGATGCCCCGCACGCTGATCCTCGAGCCCACCCGCGAACTGGCCGCCCAGGTTGCGGAAAACTTCGAGAAGTACGGCAAGAATCACAAGCTCAACGTTGCCCTGCTGATCGGCGGCGTTTCCTTCGATGAACAGGACCGCAAGCTGGAACGCGGCGCAGACGTTCTGATCTGCACGCCCGGCCGCCTGCTCGACCATTGTGAGCGCGGCAAGCTGCTGATGACCGGCGTCGAGATCCTGGTCATCGACGAAGCCGACCGCATGCTCGACATGGGCTTCATTCCGGATATCGAACGCATCGCCAAGATGATCCCGTTCACCCGGCAGACCCTGTTCTTCTCGGCAACCATGCCGCCGGAAATCCAGAAGCTCGCCGACCGCTTCCTGCAGAACCCCGAGCGTGTCGAAGTGGCTCCGCCGTCCTCGACGGCAAAGACGGTCAGCCAGCATCTCGTTGCTGCCCACAACAAGGATTATGAGAAGCGCTCTGTCCTGCGTGACCTGATCCGCGCCCAGGAAGAACTGAAGAACGCCATCATCTTCTGCAACCGCAAGAAGGATGTGGCCGACCTCTTCCGCTCGCTCGACCGTCACGGCTTCTCCGTCGGCGCGCTGCACGGCGACATGGACCAGCGTTCGCGCATGACCATGCTGCAGAATTTCAAGGACAACAATATCAAGCTGCTTGTCGCATCGGATGTCGCCGCACGCGGCCTCGACATTCCGGATGTCAGCCACGTCTTCAACTTCGACCTGCCGATCCACGCGGAAGACTATGTCCACCGCATCGGCCGTACCGGCCGTGCCGGTCGTTCGGGTGCAGCTTTCTCGCTCGTCACCAAGAGCGACACCAAGTTCCTCGATGCGATCGAGAAGCTGATCGGCCAGAAGATCGAATGGCTGAACGGCGACCTTTCGGCCCTCCCCGCGCCTGCGGAACCCTATGACGACCGTCGCGGCAAGCGCAACGGCGGCAAGGACAAGGATAAGGGTCGCGACCGTCGCGGCAGTCATAAAACCGAAACACGCAGCGAACAGACTGCTGTCGTCGTGGAAGAAGTGGAAGAGGCAAAGGTGGAATCAGTGGCGAACGAACGCAGGTCCGAAAAACGTGGCCGTGACGCCAATCGCAACAGCCGCCCGAACCCGGCGAACGACGATCACCGCGAGCGTCGCCGCAACCACTACCGTGACCATGATGACGGCCCGACACCCGTCGGCTTCGGCGACGACATTCCGGCATTCATGCTGATCGTCGCCAGCGCGAAGGTCTGACGGCAACCGTCGTCACGAGACTTGACTGCCCATGAACCAACCCGGCATCGATTTTCCCGGCCTCGGAGTCGGTCTTGCCATCCTGCGCGATGGCAAGCTGTTGCTCTATCGCCGCCGGAAAGCCCCGGAAGCGGGTTTCTGGAACATTGTCGGCGGCAAGGTCGACCACATGGAGCCGGCCGAGCAGGCAGCGCGTCGTGAGGCGGAGGAAGAAACCGGCCTCACCATCGGCAAGATCGGTTTTCTCGCCACGACCGAGCAGATCATCGATGCCGACCGGCAGCATTGGGTTTCTCTGCTTTACCGAACGGAAGACTTTTCAGGCGAACCGCAACTGACCGAACCGGACAAGCTTTCGGATTTCGGCTGGTTCGACCTCGACGCGCTGCCCCAGCCGCTCTCAGCCTTCACCAGCGCCATCCTGCCTTTTCTTCGCTAACTTCGGCTTGGCTGACTTTGGCTTGGCCGGTTTTGCTCGCGCAGGCTTTGCCTTCGACGCCTCGGCCCTCAGTCCTGCCTCGAAGGCGAGCCGCACCCACTTCGCCATTTCGTCGGGATCGTCATAGGCATCATCAGGGATCGACCAGTAGGGCATCGCGACCGGGCTTTTGCCTTTTCGTTGGTAAACCCATTGCCGGGCGCCCGCCTCTTCGAAACGCGGCGCGCTTTCGTTGTCCGCCTTCAGCATGATCTCGTCGAACAGGTCGAGCGCGAAGATCACGCCGTCGCGATAAATGCCCTTTCCTCCGAACATCCGCCGGATGGAGACAGGCCCAACCGACTGAAACATCTCTTCTATCTCGACATTGTCCATTGCGATCAACCCTTGAGAACACCGCCGGCGGCCAGAACCGCTTCCGGCGTATCGACATCCAGTTTTGCCGCGGCACCGATCTCGACGTCGATGATCGGCAGGCCGGAGGTCTCGATGATGTGGCGTGCACCGATATCCCCTTCGAGCCGCATCAGCGCGGGAAAGGTAACGCGCGGCAGGATGACCGGATTGCCACGTTTGCCATCAGCCACCGCCCGCACGATGGACCGGCCACCTGACTTGCGGAACGCTTTCACCAGTTCCTCGATATCGGCGCGCGTAACCCCCGGCATGTCGGCAAGCAGGATCATCACGCCTTCCACGTCCTGCAGCGAAGGCGCGGCAAGGCCGGTGCGGATCGAGCTCGCCATCCCGCTGGCATAATCACGGTTTTCCTCGATCTCGACCGGTACCCCTTCCAGACAGGCGGAAATCTCGGAAGCCCGAAAACCGGTGACAAGGACGACGGGGCCGCTCGCGGCATCGAGTGCCCGTTCGGCCATGCGCCTCACCAGCGGTACGCCCTCGAATTCGGCCAACAGCTTGTGCCGACCGCTTTCGCCCATCCGGCTCGCCTTGCCCGCAGCCAGGATGACGGTGCCGACCCTAAGGGCAGCATCGGCGGAGGTCGAAGATTCGCGCGGCAGCGGACGACTGGGAATTTCCATCAGCAAGCCTCCGACACCAAGCCCTGTCAGTTCCAGCACACCTGGATTTTCACCGGCGAGGATCCGGTTCAACACCCAGTCGAAGCCGTTCTCCTTCGGCGACCGGGCGCAGCCCGGCGCACCGATAACCGGTATCTCGCCGACATGCCCGAGCACCAGCAGATTGCCGGGATCGACCGGCAGCCCGACCTGATCGACCGTTCCGCCTGCCATGCGGATCGATTCCGGGATAACATCGACCGGATCGCACATGGCAGATGCACCGAAGACGACAACGAGCGGCGGATCGACGGATTGCTGGCGCAGGGCATCCTCGATTGCGCCTGCGACGGCCTCCGCCCGGTGGGCCACCCGCCATTCACCGACCAGCCTGCTTCCGGAAGCGGCAAGGCGCTGTTCCAGAACCCTCGCGGTCTTGTCCATCACCGAGGCCTTCAGCGACGGCAACTTCGTCGCGATCAGGGCGACGTTGCGGGGACGATAGGGCTTGAGTTCTATGGCCGACCCTTCGGAGAGTATGGACAACGCATGCATCACGCTCGCGCCTGAAACGCCGAGCGGGATGATCTTCACCGTCGCGACGAGATCGCCTTCGCGCACGTCGCTATGATCGGCCAGACAGGCGAAGGTGATTGCCGGGTCGACGCGGTTGAATCGGTCGACCAGTTCCCGGCTCGCCACGAAGAGGCCGTTGCAGGTGGCGTAGAAATTGACGCGGCCGGTCGAAGGCTCCGACATCCGCAAATGATTGGGGCCAATACCCTCCGCGAGACGCCTCGCCGCCTCGTCTTCGCCGAGATCGCCATCCTCGAGCCGACAGGCGATGATCGTACGAATGCCCGCTTCGGAAAGACGGAAGAGGTCCGGTCCTGAAAGTCTGTGGCCCTTCGGCAGACGGACGGACGGCAATTGCACAGAATGCGCCAGCACAAGGCCTTCAGCCCCTTCCAGCGGGAATTCCCCGAAGATCATGCCGCCTCGCTCGCCGCAACGCCAAGCGACCGGCGCCGGAACGACTGAATGACCTCGGCAAGCACGGATACGGCGATCTCGGCAGGGGTGGCGGCCCCGATATCGAGCCCCACCGGCGCGGAGATACAAGCGATCTGCTCCCCGGAGAGACCCTGCTCTTTCAACCGTTCCACCCGTTTTGCATGGGTCTTGCGACTGCCGAGCGCGCCGACATAGAAACAGCCGGCTTTCAGCGCGGCGACAAGAGGAAAGTCGTCGATCTTCGGATCATGGGTGACCGCAACCATCGCGCAATAGCGATCAAGCGGCCGCTCCTTCAACGCATCTTCCGGCCAGTCCGCCACGAGGTCGACGCCTGAGAAGCGCTCGGGCGTCGCAAAGGCGGTACGAGGATCGATCACGGTAATGTCGTAGCCGGCGATCTCGGCCATGGGACAGAGCGCCTGGCTGATATGAACCGCGCCGATCACCACGATGCGCGGCGGCGGGAGGTACACATTGAGGAAAAGGCTGCGCCCCTCCAGATCGACCAGACCGGATTTGCCGGATAGCAGCCTTTGACCGATTTCAACCCCCAGCGGCCCGATGACGGTTTCTCCCTCGACCACAAGCCGGTCACGCCCATCGCCAAGATCGGTCACCAGCACGGCCGCGCGTCGTGCCACCCGCGCCTCGTTCAGCTTTTTCAGGTTTCCCGCATCCATTATCCAAGCCTCTCGACATAAACGCGGATGCGGCCACCGCAGGAAAGCCCGACCCGCCAGGCCGTCTCGTCGGCCACCCCGAATTCGAGCATTTTCGGCGCACCGGACTGTAGCACGTCGAGCGCCTCGGTAATCACCGCCCCCTCGACGCATCCGCCGGAAACGGAACCCTCGAAATTGCCATCGGCATCGATCACCAGATGACTGCCGACCGGGCGAGGCGCCGATCCCCAGGTCTCGACCACGGTGGCAACCGCCACCTCGCGTCCCTTGCCTTTCCAGTCCTCGGCAACGAGCAGCGGGTCCATTCGTTCTGCAATGACCGTCATGTTCAAGCCCTCATCGTCTTCATGAAACGTCTCGGATCGGCATCGCCCTCAATCGGCCCGGAAAGAGCGGCCACGAGATCGGCAAGCGAATCGAGATTATGCACGGAACGTAGTTCATCGACATGGGGAAGCATTGCCCGGACGCCCCGCGCCCGCGCCTCGAAACCCTCGAATCGCAGGAGCGGATTGAGCCAGACCAGCCGGCGGCAGGAGCGATGCAGCCGGTCCGTCTCGGCAGCAAGCATCTGGACATCCTCCCTCTCCAGACCATCGGTGATCAGCAGGACCACAGCGCCCTGCCCGAGCACGCGCCGCGCCCATTGCCGGTTGAAGAGCCTCAGCGTCTCGCCTATCCGCGTACCGCCCGACCAGTCACTCACTGCACCGCTGCATTGGGCGATCGCCTCATCTGGGTCGCGGTTCTTCATTTGTCGCGTGACATTGGTGAGGCGCGTACCAAACAGGAATGTGTGGACGCGGCGGCGGCGCTCCGTCAGCACATGCAGGAAATGCAGGAAGATGCGCGTGTACTGGCTCATCGAACCCGAGATATCGGCAAGGACGACCAGCGGCGGCTGTTCGGTGCGACGCGCCCTGAACTTCGGCAGGATGAGATCGCCGCCGCTTCGCAGCGCCGCCCGCATCGTCGCCCGCGCATCGACATTTCCCGGCCGGCGGGATGGGAGAAAACGGCGCACGCGCACGGCATCGAAAGGCATGGCCAGTCTCTCGATCTCGCGCCGCGCCTGCGAGAGTTCGGCTGCGGACATCTGGGCGAAATCCAACCGGCGCAGAACTTCCGAACCAGAGGTCGTAAAGCGCGCATCGATCTCGATATCCGGCTCGTCACGTGGTTCCTGCCGCCGCTCGCGCTCGGCATAGAGCGCGTCGCTCACCCGGGACGCCCCGGCCTTTGCCTTTTCTCGTTCGCCAAGATCGGCGGCAACAGGCGACATCATCGCGATCATCTTGGCGACCAGATCCCGTGAACGCCAGAACAGCCTGAAGGCCTCGTCGAAAACCGGCTGATCCTCATGCCGGTTGACGAAGATCGCGCCGAGCGCCGCATGAAACTCCTCGCGCGATCCAATGCCGATAGCATCGACGGCGGCGATGGCGTCGAGCACCGCCCCCGGCCCCGGCTTCAGTCCGGCCCTGCGCAGCACGCGGGCGAAATGAACGATGTTGTCGGCAAGCCTGCCGTCATCGGCCGCCGGCGGCGGCATCACGATCCCATCCCGGCCAGCCGAAATCTCCATGGCTCAACCCGCCGCCAGAAGCTCCGCCTTCACCTCGGAAAGAACCTTCTGTCCTTCCGAGCCCTGAATGCGAGCAATGTCGTCCTGGTATTTCAGAAGCGTGCCAAGCGTATCGGCAATGGTTTCGGGGTCGAGCGCCAGCCTGTCGAGTTCGGTCAGAGCCGTTGCCCAGTCGATGGTTTCGGCAACGCCGGGATTCTTGAAAAGGTCCAGAGCGCGCAGCTTCTGCACATAGGCGACGATCTGGCTGGAAAGCTGCTCGTTACAGCCGGGCACCTTGCGCCGGATGATCGCCAGCTCCTCGGCAGCCTTCGGATAATCGACCCAGTGATAGAGGCAGCGCCGTTTCAGGGCGTCATGCACCTCGCGTGTCCGGTTGCTGGTGACGATGACGATCGGCTTTTCCGTTGCCTTGACGGTTCCGTATTCGGGGATCGTCACCTGAAAATCAGACAGCACTTCCAGAAGGAAAGCCTCGAAGGCCTCGTCCGTGCGGTCGAGTTCGTCGATCAGGAAGACCGGGGCACGGCCGGGTTCGCTCTCCAGCGCCTGTAGCACAGGACGGCGGATCAGATATCGGGCGGAAAAGATATCGTGTTCCATCCGGTCACGGTCGGACACGCCGGCGGCCTCGGACAGCCGTATCTCCAGCATCTGGGCCGGATAGTTCCACTCATAGACGGCCGATGAAACATCGAGGCCTTCATAGCATTGGAGACGGATCAGCGGCCTGTCGAGCGCCTTCGCCAGCACCTTGGCGATCTCCGTCTTGCCGACACCAGCCTCGCCCTCGAGAAAGAGCGGCCGCTGCATGCGAAGGGCAAGGAAGAGAACCGTGGCCAGAGGCCGGCCGGCCAGATAGTCATATTCCGCAAGGAGATCGACGACGGCATCAATCGATCCCGGCAAGCCTTTCGAGGACGTATCAGACATCCTTCCTCCCCTTTTTGAGAGGAGCTTACAGGCTGTGGTAGCTGCGGTCCAGATAGATCAGCGACGCTTCCTTAGCGCCGAAATGCACCGCCTTCACCTCACCGAAAAGCACGGTATGGGTCGCTGTGACCTTGGTGTCCGTGACCCGGCAATCGAAGGAAACGATAGCGTCCGAAAGCACCGGAGCGCCAGTGACCAGCCGTTGCCAGTCGCCACGCGCAAAACGCTCATCGACAGAAAGGCCGCCGAAACCGGCAAAGCCGTTCGCAAGATCCCGGTGATGCGCGCCGAGCGTATTGAGGGCAAAGAAACCGCTCTCGAAGAACACCGCATTCTTCTCGTTGGTGTTGTTCAAGCAGGCGAGAACGGTCGGCGGATGGTCCGAAACCGAGCAGGCCGCGGTGATCGTCACGCCACGCCGGACGCCGCCATGCTCCGTGGTGATAAGCTGGACATGACCCGCATAGCGGCTCATCGCTTCCCGATAGACGACCGGATCAATCTGCTGCGTGTTCAACACTTCACTCTCCGCGATTGCCTAAGCGTGTATCCGACCGTACCATGCCGGGCAAGTTTTACCTTTTCCCAAACAGACGGTTTTTACCCTGAAGACCGGCAGTTATTGCACCGCATTGCAGTTTCCGTCATGGAGCGGTTAGACTAGGCGAGTTTCAATGGCTTAACGCCGAATCCGGAAAAACCGAAACAAGAATGAACCCGCATCGCTTCCTGCCGCTGACCTTTCTCGCGTTGACCGGCCTTGCCGCGCCGCTCGCCGCCGCTCCGCTGAAGATCGCGGTGGTCGCACCCCAATCGGGAAACTTCGTAACATTGGGCGATGAAGTGCGCCGCGGCGCAAAGATTTCCGCCGACCGTCTCGGCATCGAACTCACTCCGATCGACGAGAGTTGCGAAGCCGGAAGCGGTCCTCAGGTCGCCGCTAGAATTCGCGAGGCCGGCGCGACCGCCGCCATCGGATTCCTCTGCTCGGAAAGCCTCGACGGCGCGCTTGCACCGCTGAAGGAAGCCGCGATACCGGCGATCACGCTTTCCGTCCGCTGGAAAGGCGTGATGGAGGATGCCATCAAGAACGGCTGGCCACTCTTCCGCCTTGCTCCCACGGCCGAAGACGAGGCCCGGAAACTCACCGAAATCATCCTCCGCGACTGGACCAGCGATGCCATCGCCTTGATCGAGGACGGTACGATCCACGGCCGTGAACTGGCCGACGCCATCCGCACCAGCCTTGAGACCCATGGGCTGAAACCGGTGTTTACCGACACCTTCCGTCCGGGGCAGGAACAGCAGATCTCGCTTGTTCGTCGTCTGCGCAAGGCGGGTGTGACCAAGGTCTTCGTCGGTGGCGACCGCAGCGACATGTCGATCATCGCTCGCGACGCCGCGGTGGAAAAGATCGAACTATCCTTCCTGGGTGGTGAAGCGCTGAATGCCGCCGACCAGCCGGTGCCGCTTGCTGAAGGCGTTCGCGCTGTGATGCTTCCTTTCGTGGTCGGCGGACCACCGCCACAGGACGGCAACGGCACCGAACTGCCGCATGAAGGCTATGTGCAACCCGCCGAAGCCGCAGTCTCGATCCTTGCGGACGCCGCCGCCCTGTCCAGCGCCATGGGCTCGACCCTCGCCGACACGCTGGTCGATACGTCTTTCGACACCCCGATCGGCCCGATTACCTTCTCGACCGGGCACGAACTCGCGGACAATCCCTATCGTCTGATGGAATGGCGCAAGGGCGGCTTCATCGAGCCGCCACCCTCGACCCAGTGACGATCAGCCAGTCAACAGCCGGTCATGACGGATAGGGCCAGAAGGCCTGTGTGAAGACACCGCCATCGACCCAGATCGTCTGGCCGGTCACGAAACCGGCATCGGGACCCGCAAGAAACAGCACCGGTCCCGCGATATCAGCTGGCATACCGACCCGGCGCAACGGCGTCACGCTGCCCCATGTCTCGGCATAATCGGGCGCCTCGGCGCGGGTGCGTTCGGTCTCGATGGCACCGGGAGCCACGCAGTTGACGCGGATTCCGTGCGGACCGAGCTCCACGGCCGCCACCTTGGTGAACTGTTCAACGCCGCCCTTCGAGGCGGTGTAATCGACGAGTTTAGGAAAAGCGAGCTTGTTGCAGCCGGAGCCCAGGTTGATGATGGAACCGCCCTTGCCTGCCGCTACCATGCGCCGCCCCACTTCCCGCGTGTTGAGAAAGGTGCCAGTCAGGTTGGTGCGGATCACCGCATCCCACCGCGCCTCGGACAATTCCAGCAGCGGAGCCCATGTCTGGATACCGGCATTGTTGACGAGCACATCCGGCGCATCGCCGAACCAGGCGCAGGCCTCATCGATGAACGCCGTAACGGAAGCGGCATCGCCGACATCAGAGGAAAACGCGCGGACCTGACCGCCGGCACCGGTAATCTCCGTGACGACCTTCACTGCGGCAGCCTCGTCGTCGCGATGCGTAAAGGCCACCTGATACCCCGCCTGCGCGAATGCAAGTGCTAGATGCCTGCCGATGCCGCTGCTGCCGCCGGTGATGATCGCGGAACGTCCCATGTCTCTCCTCCTGTTGCTCCTCGTCACGAGGGATGGAGAAGGATAGGGCCAAGGTCAAGCCGGCCGTTGGCGTGGCAGACTTTCGAAGAGTTGCCGGGCTGGCCGGGCGATGCTATGGGCAGGCCGAAAAGTCAGCAATTCCGGAGCATCCGCCATGACACGCCCCCTCAAGATCGCCCCCTCGATCCTCGCTGCAAACTTCGCCCGGCTCGGTGATGAAGTCGCCGACGTGGTCGAAGCCGGTGCAGACTGGATCCATCTCGATGTCATGGACGGCCATTTCGTTCCCAACATCTCCTACGGCCCCGCCGTCATCAAGGCGCTGCGCCCCTTCACCAAGGCGGTTTTCGACTGCCACCTGATGATCTCGCCGGCCGACCCCTATCTCGAAGCCTTCGCCGATGCCGGCTGCGATGTCATCACCGTCCATGCCGAGGCCGGCCCGCACCTACATCGCTCGCTGCAGAAGATCCGCTCGCTCGGCAAGAAGGCCGGCGTCTCGCTGAACCCGGCAACGCCGCTCTCCGTCATCGAACATGTTCTCGACGACCTCGATCTGCTGCTCATCATGAGCGTCAACCCGGGCTTCGGCGGTCAGAAATTCATTCCCGCCATGACCGAGAAGCTCGCCAAGGCAAACCTGATAATCGGCAACCGCCCGATCGATCTCGAGGTCGATGGCGGCGTCACCGCCGAAAATGCGGCACTCGTGACATCTGCCGGCGCCAATGTCCTCGTCGCCGGTTCGGCCATCTACAAGGGTCAGGGCGTTGACGATTATCGCAAGACGGTCGACACTCTGCGCAAGGCTGCGGAAGAGGGACGCCGTTGAACTATTGCAGGACATGGCTGGCAACTCTCGCGACGGCTTTCGTCGCCCTGCCGGCCATGGCCGCCGATTTCTCCAGCTTCCAGTCACTCGGCTTTACCAAAGACGGCGGCATCTACGCCTTCGAGGAATTCGGCATCAATGACGGTTCGGGGCTGGCCTACTCGACCATTTTCTTCATCGATACCGTGAAGGACAGTTTCCTGCCCGGAACACCGATCCGTACAGGCGTGGAACGCGATACGGAAAGCATCGCGACCGTCCGGCGCGAGGCGATGGAAAAGGCCACACCGCTCCTCTCCAAGCATGGCATTCTCGACCAGCCGGGCGAACTGGCGGCCTTCAACCCGATCACCGAGATCGATGCATCGAAAGACGAACTACGCTATCTCGAACATCCCGCAGATCCCGCCTTCGGCAAGCCTTATACCCTGAAGATCGAAGAATTCACCGTCGCATCGCCCGGGCGATGCCGCGACTTCATCGATACGCTCAAGGCCTTCAGGCTGACGTTTGGCGAGAAGAACGGAGAGCCGGCAGACGAGATCGTGCATGAGGATGGCACGGACATTCCCGAAAGCCGCCGATGCACCGTCGGTTACAGGCTTGGCGGTGTCGTCACCTATTCTCCTCTTGCGGGTGCTCCCGTCCACATGGCGCTCGTCAACGTACTGAGCCTCGGATTCGAGGGCCATAACGGGCGCTGGATCGCCGTTCCCGCCCGCCCCTGATGACGGATATCGCTCTCCCCAAGCCTCGAACGACCATACGCGACCGGTTGGCCGCCGCCCGCCCTCCTGTAAGGCTCTGGCTCGCGGGCGCGATGATCTGGGGCGCACTCATGGCAGGAGTGCTCGGCCTGTCGCTTTACGGCATGGAACGTTTGGACGGCGGGCATACGCCGGCGTTGTTCGGCCTCTACTTTTCAGGCGGCGTGGTCGGCTGGCTTCTCGCCCTGCCCCTCATTGGATTCTTCAGCTTCCGGAGACGCCCCGAAACGCGGTTTGCGGCCGCCTTCCTGCTTCTCTCCTGCGGCACCTTCGGCGCAACGGCGCTCCTGTTTGCCCTGCAATACCGGATGTTTTACGCCCAATGGCATGCGCCATTCGGCACGGTGATCTGGGCATTCCAGTTCGTCTTCACCTCGGCCTCGGCCGTTTACCAGTTCACCGCGCTCGGCAGCCGGCATTACTTTCCCTTCGGCGTCGCACTGCTGGTTGCGGCAAGCCTCTGGCTTGCGCGCCGCAACCGTTGAGATTGCCGGGCTTCTTTGCTAAGAGCGCCTGACAAAAGCCCCGGCCAGCCGGCCCTCCCGCTGTTTGACCAGGTAGTTGACCAGGCGTTCAAACCGCCGCCATCGCCAGTCCAAGGAAAGAAAAGCCCATGATCCCGCGTTATTCCCGGCCCGAAATGGTCGCCATCTGGTCTCCCGAAACCAAGTTTCGCATCTGGTTCGAGATCGAGGCCCATGCCTGCGATGCGCTGGCCGATCTGGGCGTGATCCCGAAGGAAGCCGCACGGACCATCTGGGAAAAGGGCGGAGCCGCCGAGTTCAACGTCGCCCGCATCGACGAGATCGAGGCCGTCACCAAGCATGACGTCATCGCCTTCCTCACCCACCTTGCCGAATTCATCGGCCCCGACAGCCGCTTCGTGCATCAGGGCATGACGTCCTCCGACGTGCTCGACACCACGCTGAACATTCAGCTCGTGCGCGCCGCCGACATCCTGCTAGCCGACATGGACCGCGTTCTCGCTGCCCTCAAGGCCCGCGCCTTCGAACACAAGGACACGGTGCGCATAGGCCGCAGCCACGGCATTCACGCCGAGCCGACGACCATGGGCCTGACCTTCGCCCGCTTCTACGCCGAAATGGTCCGCAACCGCGCCCGCCTCGTGGCGGCACGGGCAGAGGTGGCGACCGGCGCGATCTCCGGCGCCGTCGGCACCTTCGCCAACATCGACCCGCGCGTCGAGGAGCATGTCTGCGAGAAGCTCGGTCTGGTTCCCGAGCCGGTCTCGACGCAGGTCATCCCGCGCGACCGTCACGCCATGTTCTTCGCCACCCTCGGCGTGATCGCATCCTCGATCGAGAACGTCGCGATCGAAATCCGCCACATGCAGCGCACCGAGGTTCTGGAGGCGGAAGAGTTCTTCTCGCCGGGCCAGAAGGGCTCGTCCGCCATGCCCCACAAGCGCAACCCGGTCCTGACTGAAAACCTGACCGGCCTCGCCCGTCTGGTGCGCATGTCCGTCGTCCCTGCCATGGAAAACGTGGCTCTCTGGCATGAGCGCGACATCAGCCACTCCAGCGTCGAGCGCGCCATCGGCCCCGACACCACGATCACCCTCGACTTCGCGCTGAACCGTTTGGCCGGCGTTGTCGAGAAGCTGGTGATCTACCCGGAAAACATGCTGAAGAACATGAACAAGTTCCGCGGCCTCGTGATGAGCCAGCGCGTTCTTCTCGCCCTCACCCAGGCTGGCGTCAGCCGCGAGGACGCCTACCGCCTCGTCCAGAGAAACGCGATGAAGGTCTGGGAACAAGGCAAGGATTTCCTTGAGGAATTGCTCTCCGACGACGAAGTGCGCGCAGCCCTTTCCGAAGAAGATATTCGCGAGAAGTTCGATCTCGGCTACCACACCAAGCACGTCGACACGATCTTCAAGCGCGTCTTCGGCTGAGACCGGCCCGTTCAACTGCGATCCGGCCCGTGGAGACGCGGGCCGGATTGTTCGTTTTTGGGGATGGACTTTAAGACTGGTTTTGTCGCCCGTACGCGGCCAAGATCCTTGACGAAACCTCGACCAGTAAACAGATAAGGCGCATGAAAGCTTCAGACGCAGATATCCTCATCATCCCCGGCTACACCAATTCCGGTCCCGATCACTGGCAAAGCCGCTGGGAGACAAAGCTCTCCACCGCCCGGCGCGTCGAGCAGTCCGAGTGGGCAAAGCCCGTGCGTGACGACTGGGTCGCCCGTGTCATCGAGGAAGTGAACAAGTCCACGCGTCCCGTCGTGCTGGTCGCCCATTCGCTCGGCGTGCCCACGGCGATCCACGCCATTCCCCATCTTGGAGACAAGGTAAAGGGTGCGTTTCTCGTCGCCCCCCCGGATGTCGCGAACCCGGCTATCCGGCCGAAACACCTGATGACCTTCGGTCCCTATCCACGCGATCCGCTGCCCTTTCCGGCGATCACCATCGCCAGCCGCAACGATCCCTTCGGCACCTATGAACATGCCGACGACATTGCAGGCGCCTGGGGTTCGCTGCTGATCGACGCCGGAGAGTCCGGCCATATCAATACGGATTCCGGCCACGGTCCCTGGCCCGAAGGAACTATGGTCTTTGCCCAGTTCCTCAGCCGTCTACAGGGATAATTGCGCAGGCTCACCTGATCCGGAAGGCCATCGCGCGATGGCTTTTTGCCATATGATAAATACGATCAGATCAGGTTAAACGCTTCTTAATGGAAGGCCGATACCGTCGACACTACCGAACGTTGTCGATAGGTAATCTTTGCATCCCGGTTCAAACAGAGGCAGTCATTCCGGTACCAGCGAGGCCGAGGGCCTTCGCGAGTTCGTGGCGATTCTTCCTATGGCGAGCGTCGTAGTCGACCCCGTCGGCCGCATACTGGCAAGTAACAAGCGTTTCGATGATCTGCCCCTGCAGCAGCAGGAAAATCCGTCGAATTCCCTCATCGATCATGTGCGGGACGAGGATCGTGGAAGCTTTGCCGTTCTGCAGCTTGCGGCAATGTCCTCAAGGACAGAGATCCACCCGATAGAAATGCAGTTTGTGACCGGTGATGGCTCACCACTCTGGATGACGGTGCATGCAACGATCATGCCCGGAAACGAAACGCCGACGCAGAACCTTCTGGTACAGCTTGACGACATCACACAGCTTAAACAGCGGGAGTTGGAACTCGCCGACCGCGAAAGCCGCTGGAACGACGCCCTCGTCAGCTCGTCAACTGGCGTATGGGACTACCGGCTTGATCTCGGCTCGTGGTACTACTCCAACGAATGGCGCGCCATTCGCGGGCTTGCCCCCGACGACCCGCTGCCTCCGACGACCGAAGAATGGTTGAAGTTCGTACACCCCGATGACCACGAGCGGGTTATTCTTTCCGTGGAGCGGCAGCAGGCCGGCGATCCCGATTACATGACCTTCGAGTATCGCGAGCGGCATAAGGACGGTCACTGGGTCTGGATCGAATGCCGCGGCGCCTGCGTCGCGTGGGATGATGCTGGCAAACCACAGCGCATCATCGGCACCGACGTCGACATCACAAGCCGGAAGCTGGCCGAGGAGAAGATCGCCCACATGTCCCGCCGGTTGAAGCTGGCGCTGGAGGTCTCCCACATCGGCGTGTTCGAGACCGACTTCGATACCGGCCATTCGGACTGGGACGACGGCATGATGACCCTCTTCGGTCTGGAGGGAAGCCAGAAGATGCGGATCGGCGGCATATGGGAACAGATGCTCCATCCCGAAGATGCGGAACGCGTCTTCAGCAAGGTGGACCATCATGTCGCCAATCTGCTGCCCTTCTCCGATGAATACCGTGTCATCCTGAGCGACGGCTCGATCCGTTATATCCGGTCTCGCACTCTGCCCTTCATCGACTCCGACGGTCACTGCAAGATGATCGGCGCCAACTGGGACGTGACCGCAGACCTTGCGCTTCACCGGGAACTCGAGCGAGCCAAGACGCTCGCCGAGGCCCGCAATGCCGAACTGGAGGCAGCCAAGGCACGCATCGAGCACATCGCGATGCACGACTATCTGACCGACCTTCCGAACCGACGCTTCCTTGACGAGAAACTGGACAGGTTTGTCGAGAGCGATTGCGCGACGACGGGCGGTCTTGCAGTGCTCCATATCGATCTCGACCGTTTCAAGGAAATCAACGACACGCTCGGTCACAGCGCCGGCGACATGATGCTCAAGCATGCGGCAAAGGTATTGAAGGCCAATACCCGAGGCGAAGATTTCGTCGCACGCATCGGCGGAGACGAGTTCGTCTTCCTCGCCCGTTTCGAGGGATCGCATCGCAAGCTCGCACAGCTTGCCGACCGCATCATATCGGAGCTCAGGAAGCCGGTATCTTATGAAGGCCATGAGTGTCGCTTCGGCGCCAGCATCGGAATTGCCTGCGAGCTGGGCCCCGAGATCGATGCACGACAATTGCTGCTGAATGCCGATATCGCGCTCTATCACGCCAAGAACCGCGGCCGTAACCGCCACGAATTCTTCTCGCGCGACAGCCACAAGCACATGGTGGACACCAGAAGGCTTGCGGACGAAATCCTTCGGGCGCTGGAAAACGACGAGTTCGTTCCCCACTATCAGTTCCAGTTCAATGCGCGCACCCTCTCTATTGCCGGCGCCGAGGCTCTGGCGCGATGGCAACACCCCAGACAAGGCATTCTGACACCCGACCGTTTCCTTTCGGTGGCAGAAGAACTCGGCGTGGTACCGCAGATCGATGCGCTCATCCTCGAAAAGGCACTTGCCGACTTCGAAAAGTGGCGCGAACTTGGCCTGAACGTGCCGAAGATATCGGTCAACGTCTCGACACGCCGCCTGCATGACCCGCTACTGCGCAAGAAGCTGAGCACGCTCGCCTTCGAACCAGGCACAGTGTCTTTCGAGCTGCTGGAATCGATCTTCCTCGACGAATACGACGAACAGGCGATGGAGAACCTCAGCCATCTGCGCAAGCTTGGCGTCGACATCGAGATCGACGATTTCGGTACGGGTCACGCCTCCATCGTCAGCCTGCTCCGGCTGAATCCGAAATCGCTGAAGATCGACCGGCAACTGGTGCGCGACGTAACGCAATCGACCGAACAGCGCAAACTCGTCAGATCGATCATCGACATCGGGCGATCGCTGAATATCGGGGTCACTGCGGAAGGTGTAGAAACGCCGGAACATGTCCGGATCCTGGCCGCGCTCGGTTGCGACGTGCTGCAGGGTTTCGGGCTGGCGCGCCCGATGGCTTTCTCGAAGACCGCCGATTTCATCGCCGGCGAAACGTGGCGACGCCCGTTCCGATAAACGGGCGACCCAATTCTTGGGCGGTTTGAGAGACCGCCTCCCCGATAGCTTAGTCGCCCTGGATCTGAGCCACGGCCTCGGCTAGGAACTCGATCATCTTCGTGCGCAGCTCCTCGTCGGAAACAGTTACGCCGCCGGCGGCCAGGTCGCTCTGGAGCTTGCGGATAACGTCACCATCACCGGCTTCCTCGAAATCGGCAGCGACGACTTCCTTGGCATAGGCCTCGGCATCCGCCTTGCCGAGCAGGCCGGCAGCCCAGAGCCCGATCAGCTTGTTGCGCCGTGCCTCAGCCTTGAAGCGAAGTTCCTGATCGTGTGCGAACTTGTTTTCAAAGGCTTTTTCGCGATCACCCATACCGCTCATGTGTATCTCCCAAAAAGTATCCGTCACCATACGGGGCTTCGTTTCCCCCATTAATCAAAAGGCTGTAGAAAGTGCAATGCAAACTTGGGGCGCATGCTGATTCTCCGAGCCGCGCCTTGGTTTGGACGAAATCCGGGGAGGTAACAACAGCCGCATTGTGAAAAGCGTGGTTTTCCTTTAAGGGACCGCTTCAATAATCGTTCCACAGCGTCCCCAGTGTGACGCCAACAGCAGAGAAAACCAGCCATGAACCGTCGCCGCCGTGTTTACGAAGGCAAGGCCAAGATCCTTTATGAGGGTCCGGAGCCCGGCACGCTGATCCAGTTCTTCAAGGACGATGCCACCGCATTCAACAAGAAGAAGCATGAAGTCATCGACGGAAAAGGTGTCCTCAACAACCGCATTTCCGAATATCTCTTCACTCACCTGAACAAGATCGGCATTCCCACCCATTTCATCCGCCGCATGAACATGCGCGAGCAGCTGATCAAGGAAGTGGAGATGATCCCGCTCGAGGTCGTCGTGCGCAATGTCGCCGCCGGCTCGCTCGCCAAGCGCCTCGGCATCGAGGAAGGCATCGTTCTGCCGCGCTCGATCATCGAGTTCTACTACAAGTCCGACACGCTAGCAGATCCGATGGTCTCGGAAGAACACATCACCGCCTTCGGCTGGGCCAACCCCGCCGAGCTTGACGACATCATGGCACTCGCCATCCGCGTCAACGACTTCCTGAGCGGTCTCTTCCTCGGCATCGGCATCCAGCTCGTCGACTTCAAGATCGAGTGCGGTCGCCTCTACGAAGGCGACATGATGCGCATCATCCTCGCCGACGAGATCTCGCCGGACAGCTGCCGCCTGTGGGACATCGAGACCAACGAGAAGCTCGACAAGGACCGGTTCCGCCAGGATCTCGGCGGCCTGCTCGAAGCCTATCAGGAAGTGGCCAAGCGCCTCGGCATCATCAATGAAAACGAGCCGCTGCGCGGCACCGGTCCGGTGCTAGTCAAGTAAGCTGCTGGTATAAAGTAATCTACGGAGATTGAGAGTGATCAAGGCACGCGTGACCGTAACCCTCAAGAACGGCGTCCTCGACCCGCAGGGCAAGGCGATCGAAGGCGCACTCGGCGCACTCGGTTTCGACGGTGTCGGCCATGTCCGCCAGGGCAAGGTCTTCGACCTCGAGCTTGAAGGTGCAGACAAGGCCAAGGCGGAAGCCGACCTCAAGGCCATGTGCGAGAAACTCCTCGCAAACACGGTCATCGAGAACTATACTATCGCCATCGCCTAAAGGTTGAAGGACGACGGGGATGGCGGAGATCACGCAGGAATTAATGTATGAGCTGATGAAGCGAGTGCATTCCGATATTTCTTCCCTCAAGGAGGGACAGAACGAGATCAAGGCCGAATTGAATGCAGTGCGCGGGACAATGATCTCGATGCATCAGGACATTCACAATATCTATGGCGTTCTCGCCCGTCACGAGAACCGCCTCGACCGTATCGAAAACCGACTGGAGCTTCGAGAGCTTCAGGAAGCACAAGCAAGGTTTGAGCCACACCCATGAAATCTGCCGTCCTGCAACTCCCCGGCCTCAATCGCGACCGCGACATGATTGCGGCGCTCACCAAGATTTCCGGCAATGCGCCCGTGACCATCTGGCAGACGGAAACCGAGCTTCCGGATGTCGATCTCATCGTTATCCCGGGCGGTTTCTCCTATGGCGATTACCTGCGTTGCGGCGCAATCGCTGCCCGCATGCCGGTCATGCAGGCGGTAAAGGCTGCGGCCGAACGGGGCGTCAAGGTTCTCGGCGTCTGCAACGGTTTCCAGATCCTGCTCGAAGCGGGCCTTCTGCCGGGCGCCCTGATGCGCAACGCCTCGCTGAAGTTCGTCTGCCGGGAAATCAAGCTCGAGGTCGTCAACGCCGACACCGACTTTACCCGCGCCTATGCCAAGGGTCAGGTCATCCGCAGCCCCGTCGCCCATCACGACGGCAACTTCTTCGCAGACGCTGAAACCCTGAAGGCTATCGAAGGCAACGGGCAGGTCGTATTCCGTTATGCGGAAGGCACCAATCCGAACGGTTCGATCAACGATATCGCCGGCGTTATGAACGAGAAGGGCAACGTTCTCGGAATGATGCCGCATCCGGAAAACCTGATCGAAGCAGCCCATGGCGGAAACGACGGACGCGGTATCTTCGCCTCCGCCCTCGACGTAATCGCTGCTTAACCAGTCGGATGATAGAGAGCGGGCGCCCGATGAACGAAAAGCGATTCAGCATGCGTCCCGCCCTCCTTCTTGCCGCCCTTCCCCTGATTGCCCTCGCCTCCTGCCAGTCGAAGCCGCAGCAGACAGCGTCCCATGGACCGTCCGCGCTCGACATCATGGAAAAGGTGGCGGTCGGCGCCAATCGCTGCTGGATCAAGTCTGGCGACCCGGCCTTCAAGGCTTACGCCATGGCGCCGGAACTTAATTCCTTCTCCGGCAAGCCGCGCATCCTTCTCGTCCGCAAGGGCTCCGCGGACATCCGCCCGCTTCTCGTCGTACAGGCGGAAGGCAGGCCGGCGCGCCTCGACGCTTTCGGCCCGATGATGGGTGAGTCCGTTTCCTCCCGTATCACCACCGACGTCAACCGTTGGGCTCGTGGCGGCAAGGATTGCTGATCTGCAACCACACGCAGACATTTTAATGCGCGGTTAAGAAATCCACTTCGGCACAGGCTTCAACCTGTGCTAGCGTCACGCATTCGCTGCGAGATGACACGGATTCCCGGCATGAGTGTTTGCAGATTTTCCGAATGCCTGCGCTTACCGCTCCTTCTGGCGGCAATCATGCCATTGTTTACAAACGCATCTTTGGCAGCGGACTGGTCGGTGAAGGAAATCCGGCTGGGTGCTACCGTCTCGGCCCAGGCAAAAAGCACTTTCGAATCGGGCTTCTTTCCGACTGTCGTGCTTTATTTCGACCCGCTCGATTCGGCCAATGCGGCCACCTGGCGGGAAAAACTGCTCCGCCCGCAACTTCATGCCGGGCTTTCGGTGAGCAGCGCCGGTAATGCAAGTCAGGTCTATGCGGGCTTTAACTGGAAGGTCGATGTTACCGACCGTCTGTTCATCGATCTCGGTTTCGGCGGCACGGTACATAATGGTGATCTCGATGACGACGGCACCAAAGGCCCCAAACTGGGCTGCAGCGTGCTGTTCCACGAATATGCCGCGGCCGGTTTCCGCGTGACCGACAAGGTGGATATCCTTGCGACTATCGATCATTCATCGAATGCCGACCTCTGCGACGTCAATGACGGCATCAGCCATGCAGGCCTGATGCTCGCCTACAAGTTCTAGGTACGAAATCTTTCGCAAGCACGATCAGGTGGCCCGGCAAGATTCCACATCCAAATCCGGTTCACGGGCGGAGCAGCATCCAGGACTTGCGCGCCTCACGATCGGCATCGATCCTCGTCACCCCGATGTCCCTCAACTGATCGTCACTCAGTTCAAGCAGCGCAAGCCGACCGCTACGCTTCATCCGCCAATGAGAAACGGACTGCAACAGCCTTAGCCAAAAGCCCTTCGGCGGCGGAGCAGGAGCAAGCATGTCGCCACTGGAGCGAAACAGGGCCTCGCGAGCATAGCCGTCAGGCCACATTGTATCAATTGCATCAATATACCGCACTGAATCGGTCATTTCCTCACCCAATGTATTATTTTTCGATGCAAATTGAGTAACATTGACTCAACGATGGGGACAATATATTGAATTGTCATGATGACAAATTGGCTTCCCGATCTTTCTCAGGGCAAAGGCCCGATCTATGTTCGTCTCGCCGACCAGATCGAGATTTCGATCGCCGGCGGTACGCTTCCGGCCGGAGCCAAGCTTCCGCCCCAGCGCAATCTCGCATTCGATCTCGGCATCACCATCGGCACCGTCAGCCGCGCCTATTCGCTTGTTCATGAACGAGGGCTGGTGACCGGCGAAGTCGGGCGCGGCACGTTCGTCCGCGATACGCGCGACACGCCACCCAATGGAGAAGTCGATCCTGTCGCCTCCGCGCTTGTCGGCACACGGTCGATGACAGCCCCACCGGGAAAAATCCGCTTCGACAGCACGGCCGCCCCGGATGTCGGTCAGGGCGCATATCTCCAGAGTCACATCGAAGGTATCCTGCGCGATCATCCGGTCGATATTGCAAGCTACACCCGCAGCTTCCCGGATCACTGGTTTGCCGCCGGTACCCAATGGCTCGGCAAGGGCGACTGGGCGCCCGATCCGCAGAACATCGTCCCCACCCTCGGCGCCCATGCCGGCATCATGGCGGTCATCAGCGCGGTGACGGCCCCCGGAGACCGCGTGATCTTCGAACATCTCACCTATTCGCAGGTGAGCCGCGGCGCCGGATTGGCCGGCCGCCGCACGGCACTGGTCGAGAGCGACGAAAACGGCATATTGCCGGACGACTTCGACAGGGTCTGCGCCCAGCAGCACCCGAAGGTCGCCTTCGTGATGTCCTCTGCCCAGAACCCCACCCTCGCAGTCATGCCGATCGAGCGGCGCAGGGCGCTGGTCGATATCGCCCGCAAGCACAATGTCTGGCTGATCGAGGACGATCTCTACGGTTCCATGTCGTTGCAGCAGCTTCCGCCGCTCGCGGCACTCGCACCGGACCGGACATTCATGGTCGGCGGCCTGTCGAAATCGGTGGCGGCCGGTGTGCGCGGCGGCTGGGTCGCCTGCCCTCCCCATTTCGCCCAGCGTGTACGCATCGCCCACAAAATGATGACGGGAGGCATTCCCTTCCTGCTGGCAGAACTTTGCGCCCGGCTGGTGCTATCAGGCGATGCAAAGACCATCCGCGCGCTCTGCGCTGAAGAAATCGCTGCGAGAGAGGCACTTGCCCGCCAGTATCTCGACGGCTTCGACTTCCGCTCTAGCCCGTCCATCCCATTCCTCTGGCTTGCGCTTCCCGATCCTTGGCTGTCGGTCACCTTCAAGAACGCAGCACTCGCCGAAGGCGTGCTGATCGACGACGAGGACGAGTTCAAGGCAGGCCGTTCCGAAAAGGTCCTGCACCGGGCGCGGATCGGCTTCTCCTCGCCAAAGGATCGCGACGAGGTTCGCAGCGGTTTTGCTGTCATTCGGAGGCTGCTTGAAAACGGCAGCGCGGGCTACGACAGCATAGCTTGACCTGCCTTACGCCCCGAGGGGCGAACCGGCTGTTGCCAGCCGCATTTTCCTGTCGCACTGTTGGCTCACATGCGCTAAAGAGGCGCCGAAACGCCGATTTTCCGCACCAGGCCAGCGCCAGACAGGCCCCCAGGACAAGCCCCAGGACAAGCGATGACGATCTCCAACACGATTGCAATCACTCCCGAACTCGCAGCCGCCCACGGCCTCAAGCCGGACGAGTACGACCGGATCCTGCAGCTTATCGGCCGCGAGCCGAGCTTTACCGAACTCGGCATCTTCTCGGCGATGTGGAACGAGCACTGCTCTTACAAGTCCTCCAAGAAGTGGCTCCGTACGCTGCCCACCAAGGGCGAGCGCGTCATTCAGGGTCCCGGCGAGAATGCTGGCGTCGTCGATATCGATGACGGCGACGTCGTGGTCTTCAAGATGGAGAGCCACAACCACCCGTCCTATATCGAGCCTTATCAGGGTGCCGCGACCGGCGTCGGCGGCATTCTCCGCGACGTCTTCACCATGGGCGCCCGCCCGGTTGCCGCGATGAACGCGCTGCGCTTCGGCGCGCCGGATCATCCGAAGACCAGGCACCTCGTGGCTGGCGTCGTTGCAGGCGTCGGCGGATACGGCAATTCCTTCGGCGTTCCGACTGTCGGCGGCGAAGTCGAGTTCGACGCCCGCTACAACGGCAACATTCTCGTCAACGCCTTTGCGGCCGGCCTTGCCAAGTCCGACGGCATCTTCCTTTCCGAAGCGAAGGGCGTCGGCCTGCCGGTGGTCTATCTCGGCGCCAAGACGGGCCGCGACGGCGTCGGCGGCGCGACCATGGCATCGGCGGAATTCGACGAGTCGATCGAGGAAAAGCGCCCGACCGTACAGGTCGGCGACCCCTTCACCGAAAAGTGCCTTCTGGAAGCCTGCCTCGAACTGATGGCAACGGGCGCCGTCATCGCCATCCAGGACATGGGTGCGGCCGGCCTCACCTGCTCGGCCGTCGAAATGGGTGCCAAGGGCGACCTCGGCATCGAGCTTGAACTCGACAAGGTGCCGGTGCGCGAAGAGCGCATGACGGCCTATGAGATGATGCTGTCGGAAAGCCAGGAGCGCATGCTCATGGTTCTGGAGCCGTCCAAGGAAGACGTCGCCAAGGCGATCTTCGTCAAGTGGGGCCTCGACTTCGCCATTGTCGGCCACACGACCGACGACCTGCGCTTCCGCGTCATCCATCAGGGCGAGGAAGTCGCGAACCTGCCGATCAAGGAGCTTGGCGACCAGGCACCGGAATACGACCGTCCGTGGATCGAGCCGAAGGCCCCGGCCCCGCTCGCTGAAAACGACGTTCCGCAGGCCGATGTCGCCGAAGCGCTGGTCAAGCTGGTCGGCTCCGCCAACAACTCCTCGCGCCGCTGGGTCTACGAACAGTACGACACGCTCATTCAGGGCAACTCGCTGCAGCTTCCGGGCGGCGACGCCGGCGTGATCCGCGTCGACACCCACCCGACCAAGGCGCTCGCCTTCTCCTCCGACGTCACGCCGCGCTATGTCGAGGCCGATCCGTTCGAAGGCGGCAAGCAGGCCGTTGCCGAATGCTGGCGCAACATCACCGCAACCGGCGCCCTGCCGCTTGCGGCCACCGACAACCTGAACTTCGGCAATCCGGAACGTCCCGAGACCATGGGTCAGCTCGTATTCGCCATCAAGGGCATCGGCGAGGCCTGCAAGGCCCTCGATTTCCCGATCGTCTCCGGCAACGTCTCGCTCTACAACGAGACCAACGGTCAGGCGATCCTGCCGACCCCGACCATCGCAGGCGTCGGCCTGATGAAGGACTGGTCGAAGATGGCGCGTATCCGCTTCGCCGCCCAGGGTCAGGCGATCCTGCTCGCCGGCGCGCCTTCGGGCTGGGGCACGCATCTGGGACAGTCGGTCTATCTTCGCGATATCCACGGCCGCACCGACGGCCCCGCTCCGCATGTCGACCTCGCCCACGAGAAGAAGGTCGGCGAATTCGTTCGCGGCCTCATCGAGGCCGGTCTCGCGACCGCTGTGCACGATTGCTCCTCCGGCGGTCTGGCTCTGGCGGTTGCGGAAATGGCAATCGCATCCGGCATCGGCGCAACGATCAACGCGCTCGAAGGCGCCGATCCGATCCCGGTCTTCTACGGCGAGGATCAGGGCCGCTACGTCGTGACGGTTGACGAGAAGAACGTCGATGCAGTTCTGGTCCGTGCCGAAGCAGCGGGGGTTTTCTGCCCGTGGATCGGCCGCACCGGCGGTAACAACGTCGTGCTGGGCAGCGCCCGCGGGGTCGCAATTGAGGAATTGCGTTCGGCCCATGAATCGTGGTTCCCTGACTTCATGAATGGCGAAGTGGCCTGAACGGCCACTTCCAAAAAGCAGGGAGAACCACAATGGCTATGAAACCGGGCGATATCGAAGACATGATCAAGGCCGGCATTCCCGGGGCCAAGGTGGTGATCCGGGATCTCGCAGGCGATGGCGACCATTACGCTGCCGAAGTCGTTGCGGAAGCCTTTCGCGGCAAGACGCGCGTGCAGCAGCACCAGATGGTCTATGACGCACTGAAGGGCAACATGGGCGGAGTGCTGCACGCGCTGGCGCTGCAGACCTCCATTCCGGACTGAGCAGGCTGGGGAAGCGATATGGCCGATCTGATCAAGGAAGTGGTCGAGAACGTCGTTCAGGGCGTCCTGAAGGAAATCCTGAAGAAGACCACCAAAAAGGGAGCGACGCGCCGCACCAAGCGGCAGACGCGCTCCTCCACCACCGGACGTTTTACCAAGAAGACCACGACGCGCAAGCCTGCAAAGAAGCAGGTCAGCCGCCGCCGGAGCGCCACCAGCCGCAGCCGCCAGCGCAAGAGCTGATCCCGTTCGTTCGGCGCGCTGATTGCTCTGGCAAAAGCGGCCTGTGCTTGCTATCTAGAAGAAACGTTTAAACAGCGGCCCTTGAAACCGCGTGTGAAAGGAAATCCCATGAGCGTTCACGATTTCATCGACAATGAAGTAAAGACCAACGACGTGGTCGTCTTCATGAAGGGCACCCCGCAGTTCCCGCAGTGTGGTTTCTCTGGTCAGGTCGTCCAGATTCTCGACTACCTCGGCGTCGCCTACAAGGGCGTGAACGTGCTGGCCGACAGCGAAATTCGCCAGGGCATCAAGGACTACTCCAACTGGCCGACCATCCCGCAGCTTTACGTCAAGGGTGAGTTCCTCGGCGGCTGCGACATCGTCCGGGAAATGTTCCAGGCCGGCGAGTTGCAGAAACATTTCGAAGACCAGGGCATCGCCGTTCGCGGCGCAGCCTGATCATCATTGCCCGCGCATGACGCGGGAGCTCATTATTGTTTGATCCGAAAAGGCGTTGCCACCAGCAACGCCTTCTCGTTGTTTTCAGGGCACGCATTATGACTAAAACGTTACAGACCGCTCCCGCCAGTCTGCGAGGCATGGGGCGATTGGAATTCATTGCCATGATGGCCTTCCTGATGGCGCTCAATGCACTCGCCATCGACATCATGCTGCCGGGCCTGCCGCAGATCGGCGCCTCGCTCAACGTCCAGAACGAGAACCACCACCAATACGTGGTTTCCGCCTATCTGATCGGCTTCGGCATCGCCCAGCTCTTCTACGGACCGATCGCAGACCGCTTCGGCCGTCGTAGTCCGATGCTGTTCGGCCTCGGCATCTATGTGCTGTCGTCCCTGATGGTCGTGCTGGTGCCCTCCTTCGGCACCTTGCTCGCGCTACGCTTCATCCAGGGCATCGGTTCGGCTGCGACCCGCGTCATCACCGTCTCCATCGTGCGCGACGTCTACGGCGGTCGCCAGATGGCCGAGGTCATGTCCCTCATCATGATGGTGTTCATGATCATTCCGGTCGTTGCCCCCGGTACCGGTCAGGTCATCATGATGTTCGGTCACTGGCACTGGATTTTCGTGTTCATGGCCGCTGCGGCGCTGGTCGTCGGCCTGTGGATGTATCTGCGCCTTCCTGAAACGCTGCATCCGGAAGATGTCCGCCCGTTTACTGCGAAGTCCATCTTCCAGGGCTTCCGGATCGTGCTCACCAATCGGGTCGCCCTCTGCTACACGATTGCCAGCACCTTCATCTTCGGAGCGCTGTTCGGCTTCATCAATTCGGCACCGCAGATCTATCTCGGCATCTACGGACTGGGCGCGCTGTTTCCGGTGGCATTCGCGGGCGTTGCGCTGTTCATGGCGCTCTCGTCTTTCGTCAACTCCCGTCTCGTCGGCCGCTTCGGCATGCGGCGCCTGTCGCATGCCTCGCTTCTGGGCTTTATCGCCATCAACACCGTATGGCTGCTGGTGCAGGTGTTGGGGCCCCAGCCCATGCCCTTCCCGCTGTTCATCGTGTTCTTCGCGCTGGCGATGTTCCAGTTCGGCTGGATCGGCTCGAACTTCAACTCGCTCGCCATGGAGCCGCTCGGCCACGTCGCCGGCACGGCTTCCTCCGTTCTCGGCTTCATGGGCACCATCGGCGGTTCCTTGATCGGGGCTGTCATCGGCCAGTCGTTCAACGGCACGGCGTTGCCGCTGGTGGCCGGCTTCTTCAGCGTTTCGCTGATCGGCCTCGTCTTCGTGTTGATCGCCGAGCGCGGCCAGCTCTTCCGGCCGCACAACAAGCCGGTGTAAGAGCCTTTGGGCAGAGAAAAAGAAAGGCGCGGAAACCGAATGGTTCCCGCGCCTTTTTCATTTGTCAGTCGGACGACTTCAGACGTTGAAGATCTTCTCGCGCAACTCGTTCCAGCTCGCCTCGTCAGACGCGACGAGAATGCCGCCCTCGAAATCGTAAGGCCGGTACGGCGTTCTATCGAACTTGCGCACATAGGCGCCCGCCTCCGCCGAAATCAGAGTGCCGGCCAGATGGTCCCAGGGCATCAGCTTGCGATACTGCAGGAAATGGAGGTGACCGGCGGCAAAGGCGCGATATTCATGGGCCGAGCAACGATAGCTGGTGAAAAGCCTGACATCGGCGAGATTGGCAAGCGTCTGCCGCTTCGCCTCCCGCTCCATATAGGTCACGGCAGCAATGCCGACCATCTGCGAGAGCGGCACGGACGGCGCGACGGCCATCTGCTCCTGATGACCGTCCGGCCGGCAGAGCCATGCGCCGGAACCCTTCTCGGCGATCAGCCAGTCATTGCCCATCGGATCGTAGATCACCCCGGCAACCGTCTCACCCTTGCGCACCACGGAGAGCATGACGCCGAACAGCGGCAGGCCGGCCGCATAATTGAAGGTGCCGTCGATGGGGTCGACGATCACCGCCAGCTCGGCATCCTCGATCTTGCCGAGCAGGCCGGGATCGGCAGCGACCGCTTCCTCGCCGATGAAGACGGCTTCGGGCATCAAGACCTCGACACGCGCGCGGATCATCCGCTCCGCCGCCTCATCCGCCTCGGTGACCAGATCGATCGCCTCCGACTTCATCCGCACATCATCCGTGCCGAGATTTCTGAAGCGCGGCAGGATTTCGGTTTCCGCCGCCTCCTGGAGCAGATTGGCGAGTGCAGCGATATCGAGACTTTCCATGACGGTTCCTTCGGGCTTCGGATTCTTGTTATGAGGCGAATATCACTTCGCGCAGGATCATGTCGCGGCAATCCTTGTCAGGAGCGGAAATGATGCCGCCATTCGTGTCTCCCGGCAGATAAGGCGTGCCATCGAACCTGGAGGTTACCCCACCCGCTTCGGCATGGATCAGCACACCCGCGAGATGGTCCCAAGGCATGAGGCTGTGATGGCCGATGAAGTGCACCTTGCCGGTCGCGACCATCCAGTATTCGTAGGCCGAGCAGTTATAGCCGAAGGCCATCTTCGTCCTGGCAAGATTGCCTACGATCCGGCGCTTTTCCTCATAAGCGAGGTCGTTGACCGAAATCGTTCCCACCATGTCCGAAAGCGCAGCCGGTGTTGCGACCCGGATCGGATTACGCCTGCCATCGGCTCCAAGAAAGTGAGCGCCCGCGCCCTTTAACGCAACGAGGGTGTCACCGAGAACCGATTCGTGAATGAGGCCTGCGACCGTCTCTCCCTTGCGGACGACGGCGAGGTTCGTGCCGTAAATCGGCAGACCGGCCTGAAAATTGAAGGTTCCGTCGACTGGATCGATGACGAAGGCAAGCTCCGCCTCGCGCAGACGCCCGACGACGCTCTTGTCGTTCTCATAGGCTTCCTCGCCGACGATCAACGCGTCCGGCCAGCGTTGCAGCAGTCGTTCCGTGATGAATTTCTCGGCCAGCAGGTCGGCATCGGTGACAAGATCGATCGATGACTTCTTCTCGCTCACCTGACCGTCTTCCAGATGACGGAACCGGGGGCGTATTTCCGCTCCCGCCGCCTCCTTGACGATGTCGAGAACGAGGTCGAGGTGGGCGTCGTGAAACATGGATGCTCTTTCCGGGGATTGTTGGCGGAGGAAAGATCTTCCGCTGCACTATTCGGATGACGACTGCGTGACAGCAAGGCCGAAAAAGTCGAAGAGCTTCGGATCGAGAAGGTGCGAGGCGTCCACGTGACCGAGCGCGCGGAGCATCGCATCCTTGCGTCCCGGCATCTTCGCCTCGATCCCCGCCAGCATTTCCTTCATCGCATTGCGCTGCAGCCCGTCCTGGGACCCGCAGAGATCGCAGGGAATGATAGGAAACGCCATGGCCTCGGCAAAGCGCGCCATGTCGTCCTCCGCCGCATAGGCAAGCGGCCGCAGCACCATCAGGTCACCCTCGTCGTTCAGGAGCTTTGCCGGCATCGTCGAGAGACGACCACCGTGGAAGAAGTTCATGAAAAAGGTCTCGAGGATATCCTCGCGATGATGGCCGAGCACCAGCGCGTCGCAACCCTCCTCGCGGGCGATACGATAGAGATTACCGCGCCGAAGACGCGAACAGAGCGAACAATAGGTCCCGCCATGCGGAACCTTCTCCTTCACCACGGAATAGGTGTCGCGATATTCGATCCGATGCGGCACGCCGATCGAGGACAGATAGTCCGGCAGGATGTGCTTGGGGAAATTCGGCTGGCCCTGATCGAGATTGCAGGCGATCAGCTCGACCGGCAGCAGACCGCGCCATTTGAGATCGAGCAGGATGGCCAGCAGCCCGTAGGAATCCTTGCCTCCCGAAAGGCCGACCAGCCAGCGTTTCTGGCCGTTCAGCATATCGAAATCCGAGAATGCCTGGCGCACCTGACGAATCAGGCGCTTGCGCAGCTTGTTGAAGCTGACGGAACGCGGTGCTGCGGCGAAGACCGGATGGACGCCCGCCGAAAGATCGTCGTCTTCGACGGCGTCGGTTGCAAAAATTTCGGCGGACGGCAGGACGTTCATGGGCTGGCTCCGGCGCGCTCATGGCGCTCGTCACTGCAAATGCCTGTTTGGATCGCCAAGATCAAGTCCCGAACACCGACCAGCCGGTGCGCGTGGCAAGCATTTCAAGCGCCACCGAACCGAGCGCCGAGTTTCCGACCTTGTTCAACCCCGGCGACCAGACCGCAATCGACGCTTTGCCCGGCGCAATCGCGAGAATACCCCCGCCGACGCCGCTCTTGCCCGGCAGACCGACATGATAGGCGAAATCGCCGGAACCATCATAGTGGCCGCAGGTCAGCATCAGCGCATTGATGCGCCGTGCGCGCTTTGGAGAGACGACGGAAAAGCCGGTGAGCGGATTTGTGCCGCGATTGGCAAGGTAAAGACCGGCATGGGAGAGCTGCACGCAGCTCATCGCCAGCGCGCACTGGTGAAAATAGACGCCAAGCGTGTGCTCGACAGGATGCATCAGATTTCCAAAGCCGCGCATGAAATTGGCGAGCGCGAAATTCCGGTAACCCGTCTCCTGCTCCGAACGCGCCACCTTCTCATCGATGGTGACCGCATCGTCATCGGCAATGAAGCGCATGAACCGCAGGAATTCGCCGATAGCCTCGCGCGGCTTGTGGCCCGCCAGCACCATGTCGGTAATTACGATAGCACCCGCATTGATGAAGGGATTGCGCGGAATGCCGTGCTCGTGTTCGAGCTGGACGATGGAATTGAACGAAGAGCCCGACGGCTCCCGGCCAACGCGCTTCCACACGGATTCGCCGGCCTTGCCGAGCGCCAGCGTCAGCATGAAGACCTTGGAGATACTCTGGATCGAGAAGGACGTATCCGCGTCGCCGGCCGTATAGGTGGTGCCGTCCACGGTCGTGATCGCGAGACCGAACTGCGTGGGATCGACGCGCGCCAGTTCCGGAATGTAATCCGCCACCTTGCCCTCGCCGAGCCGGGGCTGAAGGTCGCGTACGATATCGTCAACGACTGCCTGAAGATCCATGGCTTCCTCTCGATGCAAAGCGCGGCGAACGACATATTCAACGGGGAATGCTGCAGCGCAAATAGAAAAAGCCGCCCCGAGGGGCGGCTTTCCACAATCCGCTCTCGCAGAAATTAGCGAGAATAGAATTCGACGACGAGCTGCGGCTCCATGACGACCGCGTACGGTACGTCGGACAGGCCCGGAACGCGAGCGAAGGTAGCAACCATCTTGTTGTGGTCGACTTCGATGTAGTCCGGAACGTCGCGCTCAGCGAGAGCAACCGATTCCAGAACGGTAACGAGCTGCTTGGACTTCTGGCGAACTTCGATGACGTCGCCCGGCTTGCAACGGTAGGAACCGATGTTGACGCGAACGCCGTTGACCGTGACGTGGCCATGGTTGACGAACTGACGGGCAGCGAAGACCGTCGGTACGAACTTGGCACGGTACACGATTGCGTCGAGACGCGATTCGAGCAGGCCGATCAGGTTCTCGGAGGTATCGCCCTTGCGACGGTTTGCTTCGTCGTAGGTGGCGCGGAACTGCTTTTCGCGCAGGTCGCCGTAGTAGCCCTTCAGCTTCTGCTTGGCGCGGAGCTGAACACCGAAGTCGGACAGCTTGCCCTTGCGGCGCTGACCGTGCTGGCCCGGGCCGTATTCGCGACGGTTCACCGGGGACTTCGGACGGCCCCAGATATTTTCGCCCATACGGCGGTCAATTTTATACTTGGATGAAGAGCGCTTGCTCATCGTATTTCCTTCTCAACAAGTTAGGCCGGTTTGTTGCCAAACCGGTCGAGGAAACACGCCCTCCTCTGAACGTCGTTTTGGACGTTCTGACAGGCTTCTCACGTAAGCGTACGGATGAAACCACGGGACATGTCAAAACAAACACCGGACATTACGGTCCGGCGTTGGTGGGCTCAATAGGGGGTAAGGGTCAGAAAGTCAACCGCTTTCATGACAGCCGCGTGAAGGTAAATTCCCGAGGAAAGCCTCTGGGACCCTTGACCCCTTATCATGGGCACACCTGCGTTCGATGAAAGCTCTAAAAAGGTCGGCTGATATGGCACGAAGAGGACCAATTCGAATCGACCCATTATTACTGTGCTAATTTCGCGGCAAGATCGGCAAATGCAGGTCGGCAATCAGGCCCTCGACGCACCATGTCCGAGTGAGCGAGCCACCAGCGGATCGCACGATGCGGTCCACCATCTCGCTTCCGAACCCCCGGCGTTCGGGAGCGGAGAGAAGCGCCGGCCCACCGAGTTCAATCCACGTCAGATCGAGTGCTTCGCCGTTCTTTGTCCAGCGAACGGTAACGTTACCTTCATCCTTACCTAGCGCGCCGTATTTCAACGAGTTCGTCGCCAGCTCATGAAGGAAGAGGGCGAATGTCGGCATGTCGGCACGAGAGATGGTCACCGGGCAGCCGGCCACCGTGCAGCGACCGTGATAGGGACGAAGGACCGAATGGACCACCGCCCCAAGATCCACGTCTCCTACATCGCCGTCATCGTTCAGCCCCGAAGCGAAAACGGCGTCCGAAGCCCGGGAAAGGGCACCGAGCTTATCCCGAAGAATAGTCGTCACGGCTTCCGGCGTACCAGCAGAAACAGCCTCCCTTTCGGCGATGACAATCAGGCTCGATACCACGGAGAACAGATTCTTGATGCGATGCTGCATCTCACGGGAAAGAAGCCGCTCGCGCTCGATCGCGTCCTCGATTTGCTTCTCAAGCCGTGTCTTGGCCGTAATGTCGCGCGACACGCAGAGAATCGACAGAACCTGGCCGGAAGCATCGATGACAGGCGTCAGCAGATTATCCCAGTATTGTGTCCCGTCGGGCGACACGCTCCTGCCAGGAAAACGGGCGTTGCGCCCCTCACGAGCTTCCTGCAGCGCTTCCATCCCCAAAGGGTGAACCTCCTCGGGCAACAAGGAAAGCCAGGGCATGCCGAAGCTGGAATCCTCGGGCACACCCAATGCCCGACAACCCGCTCGGTTCATCGTCAGAAGTCTGCCATCCGTGGACACCACCTTGATGCAGTCTGGTGTCGCGTCCAGCATCGCTTTCTGCAAATCGGAAAAATGCGGTTCCCTATTCGAAGACGCCCCCGGAAAGACGATACGTGAATAGACTCCCGCCACTGTTTCCATACTCATGCCCCCTGTTGCCACACTACCGAAATAGAGAATTAGCATGAACGGAAGTTCTCCTCAATCGATCCGGCGTTTCTGTAGAACACCGCAAAACATCGCCTACCCGCGTTGTCCTGCGGCAGCACTGGTACACCCGAAACGCGTGAGGTCACCTTCCGAAAACGGATCGAGAGCCCGAAATATTGACGGCGGGGGAGTCTCTGCCGGCAGCCCATTCACCACATCGACGCCGGGGGCTATAAAGAACGACAGATTCAGCACAAGATTCGGGATCCGCAATGGCCGATACAGTCCTCGAACGCCTTCTTCGCTACGTCGTCATCGACACACAGTCGGATCCCGCCTCCTCCGCGCAGCCTTCGACGGAAAAGCAGAAGGATCTCGGTCGGCTGCTGGTCGAGGAACTGCTGGCAATCGGCCTTTCCGACGCCCATCTCGACGAACACGGCAATGTCTACGCCACAATTCCGGCCAATGTCGAAAAGCCGGTACCGGTCATCTGCTTCTGCTCGCACATGGATACGGCGCCCGACTTCACCGGCACCAACGTCCGCCCCCAGATCGTCAGCAACTATCAGGGCGGGGACATAAGGCTGACGGGTGACACGAGCCAGGTCATCCGCGTTGCCGACAATCCCGAACTGAAAGACCAGATCGGCCACGACATCGTCACCACGGACGGCACGACGCTTCTCGGCGCCGACGACAAGGCCGGTGTCGCCGAGATCATGACGGCTGCGCAATACCTGATGGATCATCCCGAGATCCGCCGGGGCAAGATCCGCATCCTCTTCACCACCGACGAGGAAATCGGCCGCGGCGCCGACAAGGTCGATCTTGAGAAACTGGGAGCCGCCTTTGGCTATACGCTGGACGGCAGCACCGTCGGAGAGATCGAGAACGAGACCTTTTCGGCCGATGGCGTCGACATCGTCATCTCCGGCGTTGCCATTCACCCGGGCTACGCCAAGGGCAAGATGGAAAACGCGATCAAGATCGCCAGCGAGATTGTCGCGCGCCTGCCGAAGGACATCGCGCCCGAAACCACCGACGGCAAGCAGGGTTTCATCCACCCGGTCGATATCAGCGGTTCCATGGAAAAGGCCCACCTTTCCCTCATCATCCGCGACTTTGTGGAAGAAGGACTGAAGACCAAGGAAGCCCTGCTCGAAGACATCACCAGAGAGGTGATGAAAGCCTATTCCGGCTCGACTTTCACTTTCACCGTCAAGGAACAGTATCGCAATATGAAGGTCGTTCTCGACCGGCATCCGATGGTGGTCGACAATCTGGTGGAAGCGGTGCGGCGCGCTGGCCTCACGCCGGAACTGCACAGCATTCGCGGCGGCACGGACGGCTCGCGTCTGTCCTTCATGGGGCTACCCTGCCCCAATATCTACACCGGCGGCCACGCCTATCATTCGCCGCTCGAATGGGTGAGCCGGCAGGACATGGAGAAGTCGGTCGAAACGATCGTCGAACTGGTCAAGGTCTGGGAAGAACGCACGCCGGGCTAGGGTAGTTTCAACAAAGGTGGGAACCGGTTTTGCGTCCGGAATTGCGGAAATGCTCTAATGTCTCCGACCCGCTGGAATTCGGGCTGAAACGATCCGGCGCAAAACGGAAAGGAACATACATGAACGATCCTTTCGCTCTGGAGCGCTTCGTGATGGCGCAAGGTCCGGTCTATGACCATGTGCTCGCCGAGCTTCGTAACGGGCGCAAGACGAGCCACTGGATGTGGTTCGTCTTCCCGCAGATGAACGGGCTTGGAACCAGCGCGATGGCCGAGAAATACGCGATCTCCTCGCTCGAAGAGGCAAGCGCCTATCTCGATCACCCTATTCTCGGACCAAGGCTCTGGGAATGCTGCGAAATCCTGATGGCGACCGAGGGTCTGAGCGCCGACGATATCTTCGGCTATCCCGACGTACTGAAGCTGCGCTCATCGATGACGCTGTTTTCGAAAGCAGCGCCCGCACCCAACATCTTCGGCGGCATATTGGAGAAATATTTCGGCGGTGAGCCGGACCCGGGAACCCTGCCCCTGATCAGGTGAACCGCTGGCAAACACGCCCGTCAGCCGACAGCATGCCTATTCGGCCGCCGAGGGAACGTCCGCTCCGTCATCGGTGGCATTCGGATCGCCGGGCTGGGTTTCGGCCTGCAGATCGGGGAAGGCGACGATGCGCTTGCCGGCAAAGTCGGTGTGGACGACCACCAGCCCCTGCTCCTCGAAATAACCGAGAAGCCTGCGGGCGCGGCGGGCGGAATGGGTGCCGTAAGCCTTGGCGATACGCAGATCGGAAGGACAGGCCTCGCCCCGGATCGCGGCCTTCGCCATCAGCAGGAACACGCCCTGCAGATCGTCCGAAACACCAACGGAAAGCGAGAGGGCGGTCGCCCAGGCTTCGCTCGCGGCCGTTTCCTCGTCCACCCCTGCCCGCGCAATCGCCACCCGGCGGCGAAACTCGCCCATCGCCATCGGCGGCCCGGGCACGCGGCGCATGCGGGCGCGAACGAGGAACTCCTGATAGAGAACGGAATCCGTGCGATAGGCCGCCTGCGGATCCGCAAGAATTTCCGAAAGAACCGCGGCAAGACGCTCTTCCCGCTCCTCGTCCGAGATTTCCGGCGTGCTGCTTGCCCTGCTTTCGGTCGCGACCGGCTGGGTCGCTGCCGGGGTCGAACGGGAAAGTTCTGCAAGAATATCGGTGGTCGGGCGCGGCGCGGGCGGCACACGGCGTACGATCGGACGGGCAAATTCTTCCGGATCCGGCGTGAAAATCAGATCCTCGACATCCTGCGGCGCATCCGGCAGCGGCATCAGCTTCGGGCTCGACGAACGCGCCGAAGTCTCGACATTACCGATGACGATCGGCAGCGGACGACGGGACAGCGCCGGGCCGAGTGCCACGAAATTGCCGCGCTTGAGATCGCGGAACATTTCCGCCTGCCGGCGATCCATGCCGAGCAGATCGGCTGCGCGCGCCATGTCGATATCGAGGAAGGTTCGGCCCATCAGGAAGTTGGAGGCTTCCGCGGCCACATTCTTGGCAAGCTTGGCGAGGCGCTGCGTGGCGATGACGCCGGCAAGCCCGCGCTTTCGGCCACGGCACATCAGGTTGGTCATCGCACCGAGCGACATCTTGCGGGCGTCTTCGGAGACGTCGCCGCCCACGGAGGGCGCAAACATCTGCGCCTCGTCCACCACCACAAGCACCGGGAACCAGTATTCGCGCTCAGCATCGAACATGCCGTTGAGGAAGGCAGCGGCGGCCCGCATCTGCTGCTCGATATCGAGCCCTTCGAGCGTCAGGACGCAGGAGACACGGTGCTGGCGGATGCGGTTGGCGATGCCGGCAAGCTCGGCCTCGGTCCGCTCGCCATCGACGACCACATGACCGTACTTGTCTGAAAGCGTTACGAAATCGCCTTCCGGGTCGATGATGACCTGCTGTACCCAGGGGGCCGACTGCTCCAGCAGGCGACGCAGCAGGTGTGACTTGCCCGAGCCGGAATTGCCCTGCACCAGAAGGCGCGTGGCCAAAAGCTCCTCGATATCGAGCTTGGCCGGCTGACCGCCAGACACCGTTCCCATATCGATCCCGACCTGCAATTCCCCAACCTCGAAAAGTGCGAATCCCTAATGCCGCCGAAGCGGCGCATCGGATCATGCCATAACAAAATTGTTGCGGACGTGCGCGTCAGGAAAAATTTAACCCACAGGGGAAATGCGCGCGAACGTCCGGCCCGGCGCGCTGCATTCGACGGAACACAGCGCGCCGGGATCGGATCAGATATCCGGTTCGGATGCCGGCGAGACCAGCAGCTTGTCGATGCGGCGGCCGTCAAGGTCGATCACTTCGAACTTCCAGCCATCCTTGATGAAGCTCTCGCCAAGATCCGGAATGCGCTTCAGTTCGGCGATCACGAAGCCGGCGACGGTCGTGTAATCGGGATCAGCCTCGGTCGTCACACGGATCTTGTCGACAAACTCGTCGATCGGCGTCCATCCTGCGACAAGGAACGAGCCGTCGTCACGACGGACCAGCGAGGGTTCTTCCTCCTCGCTTTCCTGGAAGGCGCCGGTGATTGCCTCAAGAATGTCACCAGACGTGACGATACCCTCGAAATGACCGTACTCGTCATAGACCAGCACCATGTGGAGCGGCGTCTTGCGCATGGCCTGGATGATATCCGTGGCGCTTGCGAGGTCGGAGACAATCGGCACTTCGCTGACAAGCGGCTTGATATCGAGCGGCGTCGAGCCACCGGCCGTGATCGCGTCGTAGACGTTCTTCACGAACAGCACGCCGATGATCTCGTCGGAATTGCCGGTGCGCACCGGCAGGCGCGAATGTTGCGTCTTGCGCAGGGTTTCGCGGATTTCCTCCGGCGTATCCTCGATGTCGACGACCTCGACATCGCGGCGCGGCGTCATCAAGCCGCGAGCCGTCCGATCGGCGAGACGCATGACGCCCGAGATCATCGCCTGTTCTTCGGTTTCAATGACGCCTGCACTCTGCGCTTCCGCAAGCACCGTCTTGATCTCTTCGTCGGTCACCGTACCGGTAGACGCGCCGCTCTGGCCGAGCAGGCTGAGGACAAGCTTGCCCGAAGCATCGAGCAGCCAAACCAGCGGTGCCGCGACCCGGGAAAGCATCAGCATCGTCCCGGCCACCTTCGAGGCAACGCTCTCGGGATTGCGCAACGCGATCTGCTTCGGCACCAATTCACCGACAATCAATGAAAGATAAGTAATGATAACAACAACCGAGCCGACACCAAGGGCATTGGCGGCGCCGACGGACAATCCCTGCAATTCGAGCCATTCAGAAAGGCGGGCACCGAGCGTGGCGCCTGAGAAAGCGCCCGACAGGACGCCGACGAGAGTAATGCCAATCTGTACTGTGGACAAAAACCTGCCCGGGTTTTCGGCGAGCCTGATGGCCACCGCCGCGCCCGTATTACCCTGTTCGGAAAGAACCCTCAGGCGAGCAGCCCTGGAGGAAACAACAGCCAATTCCGACATCGCAAGAACGCCGTTCAACAGGGTCAAAAAAACGACGATCAAAATTTCCGTTAACAAAACGAGAATCAAAGCTCCTCTACACCGGCTAAGCGTCCGGCAACGAGGACGATCTCTAGCATAGAAGCCAGAGCCTTCCAAACGGGAACCGTGTCGCACCCAAGAATTGCCAGCCCCTGAGTAGCAGGGGCAAAGGAGCGGTTCTGCCAACCAAAACCCCTCGGAAAAGGGGTGCCCGACGATCGCCTCGCCGAACACCGATTCACGCTTCAAAACCTTGCATCCCAAGGATTAAGACTGATCGGACGGCGCGGAAGCTCGACCTCGGGGAGACCGATATCCCGACGCATGTGACTGTTGAGGCCATCAACCCGGTTCGAGATCCGCCTCTCCTGCCAGACGGCCGAGAGCAGAGCTCGGGCGACCCTCCAGAAGCCGAATTCACGATGCAGTTCACCCACGGATTTCGCCAGGGGATTAGCAATCATAGATTGTATTTCGCGCATGATTTTTCGTCCCGGCGCATTGCAGCGGCCAGGCCCTTCAAAGCTCGCGACAGGTCGACGGACGACGACAAGCGTCGTTGCGTTAGTCGATCACGTCAGAAAAAAATTGGATGTGAGAAAAAGACCGCCAATCAGGCGCGATTCGCCTGAGTTCGGGCGAAATTTTGGCCTGACGTTCGCGGCATGGTAGCCCAGTCAGCCCGTCCGCCGTTGAGGCGCATATTCGAAGAAAAAGCATTCATACTACGCCTCCTGTGTCTAGATATGGCAGATGACGACACCATGTCACGACATCGTCGGCCAGACAAGAGCACAATTGCGAATTGTATTCACTGCGGCGGCGACGTTGCCAAAATGCAACAAACGCCATTCTCGGCTTCACGACATCGTGAGACCGAAGCCCTGCATCAGCCGGCGCGTGGAAAAGTCCGGCTTACCGGAGGTGAAGACTGCAAAATCGAAGCCTTCAGGATGCTCGGCACCTTCGACAAGCGGCACGAGACGACGGGCCTGCCGGGCGATGGCCTCCGCCGGATCGAGCCAGTCGACCGGCCATGGAGCAAGCCGGCGGAAGACATTGGCGAGAAAGGGATAATGCGTGCAGGCAAGCACCACGATATCCGTCTTCTCACCTTCCTTCTCTACGAAACAGGGAAAGATTTCCGCAAGCACGGCTTCATCCGGTATCCCCTCGCCGCGAATATAGGCCTCCGCCATCCTGGCAAGATTCTCCGAGCCAACGAGGCGCACATGGCATTTCGACGCGAAAGACTGGATGAGATCGCGCGTGTAGGCGCGCTTGACCGTGCCGGGCGTCGCAAGCACCGAGACAAGGCCGGAGCGCGTCCGCTCGGCGGCCGGCTTGATTGCGGGAACCGTGCCGATGAATCGCATGTCGGGAAAGGCGTGCCGGAGGTCGGTGCCGGCAAGGGTGAAGGCGGTATTGCAGGCGACGATGACTGCCTCCGGATCGTACCGCTCCAGAAGGCCGCCAAAGAGCCCCACGATCCGCTCGCGAAGCGGCTGCTCTTCCCACCCGCCATAGGGAAAACCGGCATCGTCGGCGACATAGATGAAGCCGCGTTCCGGCATCAATACCCGCGCCTCGCGCAACACGGTGAGGCCGCCGATCCCGGAATCGAAAACCAGAACCGGTTTCAGATCATGCCCCGCTGTCGTCATCCCCGTTATCGTCCCCATTGTCCGGCTTGCCCGCGCCCCGCGGGTTCTTGCGGCTGTAGCGGTCGAATGTGGCGAAAACGCCGCGAAGAACGTGAATTTCCTGCTCGGTGAAGGCCCGGCGCGACAGGACCGCCCTCAGGTTTTCCACCATGCGCGGCTTCTTGCCGACTGGCCGGAAATAGCCACGGGCATCCAAAGCTTCCTCGAGCATTTCGAAGAGGCCGAGCAGGTGTTCCTTGGTCGCCGGATTCTGCTCCACCGCCTGGAACCGCGTTTCCCCGAGATCCTCCATGCCGGATTTCATCCACTCATAGGACATGAGCAGCACGGCCTGGGCAATGTTGAGCGAGGCGAAGGCGGGGTTGACGGGAAAGGTGACGATCTCGTCGGCCAGCGCCACTTCCTCATTGGTCAGCCCCCAGCGCTCGCGCCCGAACAGGATGCCCGTCCGCTCACCGCCGCGAAACTTGCCGCGCAGCGTTTCGGCAGCCGTCACCGGAGAGCGGACCGGCTTGAAGCCGTCGCGCTCGCGTGCGGTCGTCGCATAGATGAAGTTGAGATCGGAAATCGCTTCCTCGAGCGTGTCGTAGACCCGCGTCGCATCGATGACGTGATCCGCCTTGGAAGCGGCGGAGCGGGCCTTTTCGCTCGGCCATCCGTCCCGCGGATTGACGAGACGCAATTCCCACAGCCCGAAATTCGCCATGGCCCGGGCGACCATTCCGATATTCTCGCCAAGCTGCGGCTCCACGAGGATGATTACCGGCCCTTCCGCCAGAAGCGCGCGCTCGCTGTTCGTACCTGCCATGTTCCTGTCCGAGGTTTCATAAGTGGCGGCTTCACTGGCACAGGCGGCGGCAAAAATCAAAAACTCATTGCCGCATTCATGGATCGGCGCGGCTCTCCAGCGCGGCTCTCAGCGAAAACCAGTCGCCATCGGCCCTCTCCCGCAGGACATCATCGATCACGAAGCGCTTTCCCGCCGCATCGTCCGCAAGCAGAATGAACATCAGCCGCGTCTGCGATCCACCCCCGGCACCGTCATCGCAGGACGGCAGATCGAGCCTTGCCTCAACCATGATCCGAGTATCAGGGCGGCTCAGATCGGCGATATGGACCTTGCCAATGGGACATCGGTTCGCATCGCCCGTCATCGGATCTTCCTCGAAAAGGCTGACCTCCCGACGCATCCGGGCCGCGTTCAGAGCTTTCGTATAAGCGGACACGAAATCCGCGCCGAAGTCGTTGAGCAACTGGATCTCGGTGAAATAGGCCTGATGGCCATCGGGCTCGTCGAGCGAGTTCGCAACGATCCTGTCGACATAGGTGCGAACGAGCTCCACCCGGTCGAACGCGTTCGCCGGCTGCACCAGAGCCGGCAAAATAAGAAGCAGCAGCCCGAACGTCCGTCGCATACGTCCCTCACCTCTTGCCACTGCAATCAGTAGCGCAACAGCGATGACCCATGCAACCAGTCGAAGCTCGGGGCTTCACTGGGCCGCGATGGCCTTGAGATCGTCCTTGATCGAGCTTGAGGAATTGCCGTTCGCTACAGGATAGATGTCGTCGATCACCTGCCGGCCGTTCTCGGTCTGCACATGGAAGATCAGCACCCTGTCTTCCTTGTAGGCAGGATCGTCACCGAAGCATTGGCGATTGTTGAAGAGCGCCGTCACCTGGCCATCACCGTCGTCCTCGATACGGATGTTCTCGAAGTTGCAGCCATCCTGACCTCCGGCGATCGGATCGTAGTCGAACGGGCTGCCCGTGGTTTCCCCCTCCGGCAGGTCATAGGCCGGATGCTTTGACGCCTCGTGATAGGCCTTGGCGAAATCGGCACTGAACAGCCGCTTCAGACGATCATCGCTGAACACATCATCGTCGGTCGCCGCTTCTCCCGCCCAGGTACCGGCGGCCACGTTGATGACCTCCTTGACCGGAGCGGTTGGATCGGCGGCGAGCGCAGAGCCGGCGGAAAGGACAAGGAGAGTGGCGAAAAGCTTGGATTTCATCGGTGATTTCCCGGCGACTGACAGACACGGCGCAAGATATCTCCGGCCGCGCAAAGCTCAAGCCCACCGGACCACCGGCTAAGGCCAAAGTTGGTATGATTTTGTGAACGAAAAGCCGCTATCCGGGCGGTGCAGCGCTTTGCGTTCCCGATCCGGAATGCTATAGCGCAGCAAGCCTAAACACTGGGACCCTCATCCCTCCCCCCAATCAGCGAGGATATTCATGAGCAAGATCAAGGTAGCCAACCCGGTCGTCGATCTCGACGGCGATGAGATGACGCGCATCATCTGGCAGTTCATCAAGGACAAGCTGATCCTGCCTTATCTTGACCTGCAGATCGAATATTACGACCTCTCCGTCGAGAACCGCGACGCCACCAACGACCAGGTAACGGTTGATGCCGCCAACGCCATCAAGAAGCACGGCGTCGGCATCAAGTGCGCGACCATCACCCCGGACGAAGCGCGCGTGAAGGAATTCAACCTCAAGGAAATGTGGAAGAGCCCGAATGGCACGATCCGCAACATCCTCGGCGGCGTGATCTTCCGCGAGCCGATCATCTGCAAGAACGTTCCGCGCCTGGTTCCCGGCTGGACCAAGCCGATCGTCGTCGGCCGTCACGCCTTCGGCGACCAGTACAAGGCAACCGACTTCAAGTTCCCGGGCAAGGGTACGCTGACCATCAAGTTCGTCGGCGAAGACGGCCAGACGATCGAAAAGGAAGTCTACAAGGCTCCGGGCGCCGGCGTGGCTCTCGCCATGTACAACCTCGACGAATCGATCCGCGAATTCGCCCGCGCCTCGATGATGTACGGCCTGATGCGCAAGTGGCCGGTCTACCTGTCGACCAAGAACACCATCCTCAAGGCCTATGACGGCCGCTTCAAGGATATCTTCGAGGAAGTCTACCAGGCCGAATTCAAGGCCAAGTTCGACGAAATCGGCATCACCTACGAACACCGCCTGATCGACGACATGGTCGCCTCGGCGCTCAAGTGGTCCGGCGGCTACATCTGGGCCTGCAAGAACTACGACGGCGACGTTCAGTCCGACACCGTTGCCCAGGGCTTCGGCTCGCTCGGCCTGATGACCTCCGTTCTGCTCACCCCCGATGGCAAGACCGTCGAGGCCGAAGCTGCCCACGGTACGGTTACCCGTCACTATCGCCAGCACCAGAAGGGTCAGGAAACCTCGACCAACTCGATCGCCTCGATCTTCGCCTGGACCCGCGGCCTCGCTCACCGCGCCAAGCTGGACGACAACGCCGATCTCGCGAAGTTCGCCACCACCCTGGAAAAGGTCTGCATCGAAACCGTCGAATCCGGCTTCATGACCAAGGACCTGGCCCTGCTCATCGGTCCCGATCAGCCGTGGCTCTCCACCACCGCCTTCCTCGACAAGATCGACGAAAACCTGCAGAAGGCCATGGCCGCCTGAGGCTCAAGCCCTATCGCTTTCGACAGGAAACCCGGCCTTGCGCCGGGTTTTTCGTTCCGGAGCCCGAAGTTCCTCTCGGTCGGAAGACTTGTGGAGATCCGTCAAATGCCGGCCACATGACCGTGGCAACCTCCTCGACATGGCATCAGGCAAGGTTCGTTGACACGGCAGACAAACGAACATAACATGAACAAAAAGGGAGGAGCAGCATGAGTGAAATCGTCTTCTATACCAACCCGATGTCACGCGGACGCATCGTCCGCTGGATGCTGGAAGAGACGGGCGTTCCCTATCGCACCGAGATCGTCCCCTTCGGCCAACCGATGAAGAACGAGGAGTATTGCTCCATCAATCCGATGGGCAAGGTGCCGTCGATCATCCATCGCCAGAAGGTCGTGACGGAGTGCGCGGCCATCTGCGCCTATCTCGCCGACGCGTTTCCGCAGGCGGGCCTTGCCCCGCCCACCCTGGATCGCGCCGACTATTACCGCTGGATGTTCTTTGCCGCCGGTCCGCTGGAGGCGGCCGTCTCCAACCGCGCACTCGGCTTCGTCGTGCCGGAGGATCGCCGCCGCATGGTCGGCTACGGATCCTTCGAAGATGTCGTGGACACGCTGGAGAAAGCGGTTGGCCGAAGCGCCTACATCGCCGGTGAACGCTTTACCGCAGCGGATGTCTATGTCGGCTCCCACATTGGCTGGGGCCTGCAATTCGGTTCGATCGAGAAGCGGCCGGCATTCGTCGACTATCTCGGTCGGCTCAGCCAGCGCCCGGCCTATCAGCGTGCTGTAGAGCTGGACAATACCGCGATGGCCGCCTTGCCGAAGAGCGCGTGACGTCATCGCGGTATCGCCGATCAGGTTCGCCTTCAGGTGGCGGTAGCCGGCTTGAGTGGCAGGCAGATCTCGGTCAGGAGTTCGGTTGGCGGAACTTCCCGGGGATTGTTGAGGTAGATCTCGAAGATCGGGGCATCCCGCACCTCCCGGCCCGACTTGCGCAGCCACTCGCCATAAAGCCAGCGATAGGCGAAGCGCATGTCGGCATAAGGCCCCTTGTGCAGAAGGACGGCACACTCTCCACCTTCGACCACAGCAGTCTGCAACGGCGGGTCGACAGGGACTTCACCGCTCGCGGTAACGCAGGCGAGCGAGCGCAGTTCGCTCTCAGCCACGCTTTCCGGATCGTCATAATAAATCGCCAGCATCCGCGCTTGGGGATCGGCAAGGCTGCGGCTGAACAGCGCGCCGAAAAGCTGTTCGAAAGCCCTGCCGATTTCCATATAGGTGCCGCGATGGGCAACGCCGATCACCGGCGTTTCATCGAATGTCTTCAATGTCACGTCATACATATGCCGATCCTCCTTCTCACGGACCATCCGGAACGTCTGATGGCTTCCCTCTTTCCGATATCGCGCCGGCGGCAGGCCATAGGCCGCCTTGAAGATGCGATTGAACGACTGGAGATTGGGATAGCCGCAGCGGCGGGCGATCGACGAAACGGAACGGTCGGACGCCGCAAGCTCCGTGGCAGCACGCTGCAAACGCAGGCGCTTGACCGTTGCCGCCAGCGTCTCACCATGCACCGCGCGATAGATGCGGTGCCAGTGATAGGGCGACATGCAGGCGACCTCCGCGAGCCGATCACTGTCGAGTTCTTCGTCCAGATGCTCGTAGATATGGCTCGAAACCCTCAGCAGTCTGCTTTCGTAGGTCCCCCAGATGTCCGTTTTCGTCATTTTTTCCGTCTGTCGATCGTGATGCCGTTGCTGCGGAGAAGGAAGCACAGGCCGGTTTGACAAATCCTGCTTTATATTTCCTGACATTCGTCAAATGCGGCCCGACCGTCTATTTGCGATCACGCGGACTCAAGGGTACCAATTGAAATCGTCGGAAACGGCGTTCGTCCTCAACCATTCTTTGCACCGTCGGGTCATTCGTGAACAGTGAATTCCAGCCAAAGCTGATCAGCGTCCTTGCCGAAGGTTACAGCCTCGCCCGCCTGAAGGCGGACGCGATTGCAGGCCTCACGGTCGCAATCGTCGCCCTGCCCCTTTCCATGGCGATTGCCATAGCATCCGGCGTCACGCCGGACCGGGGGCTTTTCACTGCCATCGTCGGCGGCTTTCTGGTATCCGCGTTTGGCGGCAGCCGGCACCAGATCGGCGGACCGGCCGGAGCCTTCATCGTGCTGGTTGCCGCAACTGTCACAACGCACGGCATCGACGGCCTGCTGCTGGCAACGGCGATGGCCGGTGTCTTTCTCATGCTGGCCGGTCTGCTGCGCCTTGGCGACTATGTTAAATTCATTCCATACCCGGTAACGGTGGGCTTCACCGCCGGCATAGCCGTCATCATCTTTTCCAGCCAGATCACCGAGCTTCTCGGGCTTACCCTGTCCGGAAAGGAACCGGGGCCGTTGGTCGACAAACTGCCGGTGCTGGTTGACGCGCTTCCGACCCTCAATCCAGCCGCGGCAGCCGTCGCATTGTTGACGATTGCCACCATCCTCATACTTCGCAGGTTTCGCCCATCCTGGCCGGGACTACTGATCGCCGTCGGTGTCGCATCCCTCGCCGCGACGCTGCTGAACCTGCCGGTGGAAACCATCGGAACGCGCTTCGGCGGCATACCCCGCAGCCTGCCGGTTCCCCATCTGCCATCGTTTTCGCCCGAGCTTGCACAGGCAGTATTGCCTGACGCAATCGCCTTCGCATTGCTCGGTGCGATCGAGTCCCTGCTGTCCGCCGTCGTGGCAGACGGCATGACCGGACGCAGGCATCGCTCGAACATCGAACTCATCGGCCAGGGTGTGGCCAATATCGGCTCGGCCCTTTTCGGCGGCATGTGCGTCACTGGCACCATCGCGCGCACCGCAACCAATGTCCGCGCCGGCGGCACCAGCCCGTTCTCGGGCATGCTGCATGCCGTCTTCCTGCTGGTCTTCATGGCGGTGGCAGCACCGCTCGCGAGTTACATACCGCTGGCATCGCTCGCCGGGGTGCTGGCTGTCGTTTCGTGGAACATGGTCGAAAGACCCGCCTTCGCCGCTCTGCTCAGGTCGTCACGCGGTGACGCCGTCGTTCTGCTCGCGACCTTCCTGCTGGTGATCTTCCGCGACCTGACCGAGGGCATCATCGTCGGCTTCACGTTGGGCGCGCTGCTCTTCATCAACCGCATGAGCAAGAGCGTCACGGTCGTTCCTCACGAGGAGGAATCGGAGCACCCGCTCAAGAATACCGACGCCGACACCGTGGTCTATCGTATCGGAGGCGCCTTCTTCTTCGGGGCGGCTGCAACAGTCGGCTCGGTTCTCGACCGGATCGCGGACAGGTACAGCAATCTCGTTCTGGATTGTTCGGCGGTTTCCTTCATGGATTCGACAGCCGCCAACGTCATCGCCGGCACGATCCGCAAGGCGGAGAAAGCCGGCGTGCGCGTCTTCATCGCCGGCGCCAATCCGGATTTCAGGCACCTCCTGGAAACTCACGAGGTAAGAAGTCCCGAGGTCGAATATGTCGAGACCATCAAGGCCGCCCGAACGCTGATCCGTGAGGCTCGCCCACCGGAAGCCTGAAGCTCCCGAACCAGACGCGGTTCCTCCTAAAGCAAAAGGGCGCGGAAACTGTCCGCGCCCTTCCTGTATTTCGTTTCCGGAGCAATTCCTCCGGCAAGCGGTAAAGCCAGCCGCTCAGCCAGCCAATGCGGCCGCGACGGCCTCGATTGCGGCATCCGCCTTGTCGCCGTCTGGACCACCTGCCTGGGCCATGTCCGGCCGGCCACCGCCACCCTTGCCGCCAACGACGGCAGCAGCAACGCGAACGAGATCCACAGCGCTGAAACGGCCGGCGAGATCGGCAGTCACGCCGACGACAACGCTGGCCTTGCCGTCTTCGGAAACGCCGATCAGCGTGACGACGCCAGATCCGAGCCCGGCCTTGCTTTCATCGACGAGGCCCTTCAGATCCTTGGCATCAACGCCCTTCAGCACCTTGCCGAGGAACCGTGTACCGGCGACATCGCGAGCGCCTTCGTCGGCCGCAGCCTGGCCGCTGCCGCCCATGGCGAGCTTGCGCTTGGCATCAGCCAGTTCACGCTCCAGCTTGCGCCGCTCGTCGACCAGTGCCTCGACGCGCGAAACGACATCACCCGGCTGAACTTTGAGCGCCGTGGCAAGCTGCTTCACCCGCTCGTCCTGCTCGGAGAGATAGGCGCGCGCAGCCTCACCGGTGAGCGCCTCGATGCGGCGTACGCCGGCGCCGACCGCACTGTCCGACAGGATGCGGACGAGGCCGATATCGCCGGTTGCGGTGACATGGGTACCACCGCAGAGCTCGACGGAATAAGGCTTTCCGGCCTTCGGGCCATGGACAGCAGTACCCATGGATACCACGCGAACCTCATCGCCGTACTTTTCACCGAAGAGCGCCATGGCGCCTTCGGCAATGGCGTCATCGACGCTCATCAGGCGCGTGGTGACCGGCGCGTTCTGGATGACGATCTCGTTGGCCATCTCTTCGACGACCTTCAATTCTTCCGCCGTGATCGGCTTCGGATGAGAAACGTCGAAACGCAGGCGCTCGGGCGCAACCAGCGAGCCCTTCTGCGCCACATGGCTGCCGAGAATTTCGCGCAGGGCCTCGTGGATCAGGTGGGTCGCCGAATGGTTGGAGCGCAGACGCGAACGGCGAGCGTGATCCACCGTCAGGCTGACAGCGTCACCAACGCGGATCGTGCCGTCCGAGACCTCGGCAATGTGCACGAACAGGCCTTCGCCCTTCTTCTGGACATCGGAAACGGCAAGGCTTGCAGTATCGCTGGCAATCTTGCCGGCATCGCCCATCTGGCCACCCGACTCGCCGTAGAACGGGGTCTGGTTGACGATCACCTGGACCGCGTCACCCTTGGTGGCGCTGTCTACGGCAACACCGTCCTTGACGATGGTCAGAACCTGGCCCTCAGCGGCCTCGGAGGAATAACCGAGGAACTCCGTCGCGCCGTGCTTTTCCTTGAGCTCGAACCAGATGGTTTCCGTCGCCTTGTCGCCGGAGCCAGCCCAATGCGCGCGCGCTTCCGCCTTCTGGCGCTGCATGGCGTCGTTGAAGCCGGTGATATCGACACCGATGCCGCGGGCACGCAGGGCGTCCTGCGTCAGATCCAGCGGGAAACCATAGGTGTCATAGAGCTTGAAGACGGTCTCGCCATCGAGGCTGTCACCCTTCTTCAGTTCGGTGGTGGCGTCCGAAAGCAGCGAAAGACCACGCTCCAGCGTCTTGCGGAAACGGGTTTCCTCAAGCTTCAGCGTTTCGGAAATCAGCGCCTCGGCACGCACCAGCTCGGGATAGGCGCGGCCCATCTGCTGGACCAGCGTCGGCAGCAGCTTGTAGATGATCGGTTCGCGCGCACCGAGAAGCTCGGCATGACGCATGGCGCGGCGCATGATGCGGCGAAGCACATAGCCGCGGCCTTCGTTGGACGGCAGAACGCCATCCGCAATCAGGAATGCGGAGGAACGCAGGTGGTCGGCGATGACCCGGTGGCTCGCCCGGCGTTCACCCTCGGCCTTGACGCCGGTGAGTTCGACCGAAGCCTCGATCAGCGCGCGGAACAGATCGATGTCGTAGTTGTCATGCTTGCCCTGCAGAACGGCTGCGACACGCTCGAGGCCCATGCCCGTGTCGATCGACGGACGCGGAAGATCGACGCGCTCTTCCTTCGTGATCTGCTCGTACTGCATGAAGACGAGGTTCCAGATCTCGATGAATCGGTCGCCATCTTCTTCCGGCGAGCCGGGAGGGCCGCCCCAGATATGGTCGCCGTGGTCGTAGAAAATTTCGGAACAGGGACCGCAGGGGCCGGTATCGCCCATGGCCCAGAAATTGTCGCTCGTCGGAATGCGGATGATCTTCTCGTCGGAAAGACCGGCAATCTTCTTCCACAGGCCGAAGGCCTCGTCGTCGGTATGGTAGACGGTGACCAGCAGGCGATTGCGGTCAAGACCGAATTCCTTGGTGATCAGGTTCCAGGCAAGCTCGATCGCCCGCTCCTTGAAATAGTCGCCAAAGGAAAAGTTGCCGAGCATCTCGAAGAAGGTGTGGTGACGCGCGGTATAACCGACATTGTCGAGGTCATTGTGCTTGCCTCCGGCGCGAACGCATTTCTGCGCGGTCGTAGCCGTGGAGTAAGGACGCTGTTCAAGGCCGGTGAAGACGTTCTTGAACTGCACCATGCCGGCATTGGTGAACATCAGCGTCGGGTCGTTGCGCGGCACCAGCGGGCTGGATGAAACGACTTCGTGGCCGTTGGTCTTGAAGTATTCGAGGAAAGTCGACCGGATGTCGTTTACACCGCTCATGTCACGCCCTTCATTCACGCCGGAACCCGGCCATTCGCGAAAATCAATGGCTTTTATCGTTCGACATCACCACTGTCCAGCCGCCCGACGCAAAACCGGCCGCACCTCGCGAGAGATGCAGCCGGCAAACAAATCAAAACGCAAAAACGACGGGCTTAATCGTCTGCGCCATCACCGTCGTTTGCATCCGGGCCGCCATTCTGCAGGCTCTCGGCAATGAGGCCGGCATTCTGCCGCAGCGCCATTTCGATCTCCTGGGCAAGAGCCGGATTGTCACGCAGGAACATCTTGGCGTTTTCACGCCCCTGCCCCAGACGCTGGCTGTTGTAGGAGAACCAGGCACCCGACTTCTCGACGATGCCACCCTTGACGCCAAGATCGACCAGCTCACCGGTCTTGGAAACGCCTTCGCCATACATGATGTCGAACTCGACCTGCTTGAAGGGAGGAGCCATTTTGTTCTTGACGACCTTGACGCGGGTCTGGTTGCCGATGACCTCCTCACGCTCCTTGACCGCACCGATACGGCGGATGTCGAGGCGCACGGAAGCATAGAACTTCAGCGCATTGCCGCCGGTGGTGGTTTCCGGCGAACCGAACATGACGCCGATCTTCATGCGGATCTGGTTGATGAAGATGACCATGCAGTTCGAGCGGGAGATCGAAGCGGTCAGCTTGCGCAGCGCCTGGCTCATGAGACGAGCCTGAAGACCTGGCAGGTTATCGCCCATTTCGCCTTCGATTTCAGCGCGCGGGGTCAGAGCTGCAACCGAGTCGATGACGAGTACGTCGACGGCACCGGAACGCACGAGCGTATCGGTGATCTCGAGAGCCTGCTCACCGGTATCCGGCTGAGAGATCAGAAGGTTCTGCAGATCGACACCCAGCTTGCGGGCATAAACCGGATCAAGCGCATGTTCCGCGTCGACGAAGGCGCAGATTCCGCCCTTCTTCTGGGCTTCTGCAATCGTCTGCAACGCGAGCGTCGTCTTGCCGGAGCTTTCCGGACCATAAATTTCGATAATGCGTCCCTTCGGCAGACCGCCGATGCCAAGCGCGATGTCGAGACCGAGAGAGCCGGTCGAAACCGTTTCGATTTCAACCGCGCTCTCGTTCGAGCCGAGCTTCATGATAGAGCCCTTGCCGAACGACCGTTCGATCTGAGAGAGCGCTGCTTCCAATGCCTTGCTTTTGTCCACCGATTTGTCCTCTACGAGCCGCAAAGAATTCTGTGCCATTCTGTCCACCTTTAGGTTATTGAAGCCGCATAGGCAATGAAGCAGCCGGTGGACTGTATGTACACGTTTTGTTCCAGTTTTGCAATCCCCCCTCAACCACATGAAACCATGGGGAATTTCTCGGTGTGTACTTTTTATGTTCTGCCTGTGAAAAACAACGGAGCCACGGGTTTCCAAACACCTCTGAATATCTCCGGAGGCCTGCTCGATTCGTCGTTTTCCAACGCGCCGACGATGCTGCCATGACGGTCGATATCCTTGTCATCGGCGGTGCCCATATCGACCGCCGGGGCCACCTTTTCGGCCAGACGAAGATGGGGGCGAGCAACCCGGGCCGCTGGATGGAAGAGCCCGGCGGTGGCGGTTTCAACGCGGCCTGCAACCTCGCTCGTCTCGGTCATTCCGTGCGCCTGATCTCGCCTCGCGGCGGCGATGCGGCTGGCGAACAGGTCTCGGCGGCGGCGGAACGTCTGGGCATCGACGACTGCCCCGTTGTCTTCCTCGACAGGGCGACGCCGAGCTATACGGCCATACTCGAAGACGATGGCAATCTCGTGATCGCGCTGGCCGACATGGCGCTCTACGATCTCTTTTCAGCGCGCCGTCTGCGTGCGCGCACGACGCGGGAAAGCCTCGCCAGCACCCGGACGATTCTCTGCGACGCCAACCTGCCGGCTGAAACCCTCACGGCATTGGGGAACTTCGCCGCGTCGAATGGTGTGCCCCTCTCGGCAATCGCCATCTCCCCCGCCAAGGCAACGAAACTGGCTCCCGGCCTGCATAACCTCGACCATGTCTTCATGAACGCCAACGAGGCCGAAGTCCTTGCCGGTTGGCGCGCCGCGGACCCTGTCGAATGGCCCCTCCTCCTCAGGAAGGCAGGACTGAAAGCGGGAACAATCACCGCTGGCGGCAGCATGACCATTGCTTTCGATGGCGACGAAGTCATGGCTCTGTCACCTCCGCCTGTATCCGACATCGCCGACGTCACCGGCGCGGGCGACGCCTTCGCCTCCGGTTTCCTGTCGGCACGGCTTGGGGGCGGAACTCTCGATCTCGCCTTGCGCATGGGGACTGCAGCGGCAGCCCTCACCCTGCTTTCGCCGCGCGCGACTGCCGAAAGCCTGTCCCCGGACCTTCTCGACACGCATCTGGCTCTTGTGCCGGAACCCGAATTCCTGTCATGACAACGCCTGGACAATACGGATAACAGTGATGACCAAAGCCATCTCGCCTCTTCTTCCCATCGTCTATTCCGGCGAAGTCACCGCGGCCAAGGCGCGCAACGCGCCGATCGTGGCGCTGGAATCGACCATCATTACCCACGGCATGCCCTATCCCGGCAATCTGGAGATGGCGCGCAGCGTCGAAGCCATCATTCGCCAGCAGGGAGCCGTTCCGGCGACCATCGCCGTGCTTGACGGCGTGCTGCATATCGGCCTGGAAGCGGCTCAGATCGAGGCGCTGGCCAAATATAAGGGCGCGATGAAGCTGTCACGCGCGGACATCGCCTTTGCAATCGCGGAACGACGTACGGGAGCGACCACGGTTGCCGCAACGATGATTGCCGCCGCGCGTGCAGGTATTTCGGTCTTCGCCACCGGCGGCATCGGCGGCGTTCATCGCGGCGCGGAAGAGACCTTCGATATTTCCGCTGACCTGGAAGAACTCGCCCGCACGGCCGTCATCGTCGTCTCCGCCGGCCCGAAGGCCATTCTGGATATTCCGAAAACGCTTGAAGTGCTGGAAACCCGCGGCGTGCCGGTCGTGACCTATGACAGCGAAGACTTCCCGGCCTTCTGGTCGCGCAATTCCGGCCTGCCGAGCCCACTGACGCTGCCGAGCCCGGCGGCAATTGCCAACTTCCAGAAAATGCGTGAGCAACTGGGTCTCGATGGCGGCATGCTGATTGCCAACCCCGTGCCGCTCGCAGACGAAATCCCGCGCGAGGAAATGGAAATCTATATCGGCCGGGCGCTTGCCAATGCAGAGCGTGAAGAGATTACCGGCAAGAGCGTCACCCCGTTCCTGCTCGACAACCTTTTCCACCTGACGAACGGCCGCAGCCTGAAGACGAATATCGCTCTGGTCGAGAACAACGCCCGCCTCGCGGCCGAAATCGCCGTCGCAATGAACGGTTGAGCACAAGAAAAGCAAATGAAATGCGATGGCGGCACCTCCGGTGTCGCCATTTTTCGTCACGCGATCTGCGCCTCAGACGAAACCGATCTTGATGGCCCGTTGCAGCGCCTGCTCCAGCCGCTCGGATCCAAGCTTGCGACAAAGCGAGTTCACGAGATAGTTCACAGTGCGCGTCGAAAGCGACAGGCGTTGCGCCATCGCGGCCGTGTCAAGGCCGGCCGCGGCCATCTCCAGGCACTGTATCTCAAGATTGGACATGCCCGTCCGCGGTCCGTCCAGACGCCTTTCCAGCATGCCCGCCCGGTCGAGCACATGAATGGCAAGAAAACAGAAGTCCTCGACCTCCTGGAGCGACAGCGGCGGACGGTTGCCGAGGAGGCTCAGAACTTGTCTGCGGCCATCGAGCGTCGGCAAGGAGAAATAAACCCCCGTCAGCATGCCTTGCCGGACAAGCAACTGCATGAGTTCGATGATCTGCGGCCTGAGATCGTCCCTGCAACGCAGATCATCGATTGACCACTGGAAAAGCTGCTGCCCGGAGGTTGCCAAAACGGTTTCCGGCGCGTGCGGAAGCCCTCCGATGGCATCGAAACCATCCAGAAATTCCTCGGTGACGCTGTAAAGCAGCAACCGGCCACGCAACGAATCGTCAATCGTCGGGAGCATGGCGAAAATCTGGTAGAAGCGGTATCCAAAACGCTCCTGCAACAGCAGCACGCAGGCATCGACATCGGTAAGGCTGTCGCAAGCCTGAATACGGGCGAGAATCTCGTTCCTGTCGACCGACCCGCCGGCAAACTCGCTCATGTCAATCAATTCCCGCACTCTGCCCGAATGAATCAGCTGCCCTCCCCACGGGCAGCATATCCGGCCCGGCCACGTTACCGTGAGTGATTTGTGATGAGAGCGCAGTCGTCCGTCACGGAAATAGGACAAATCCAATGACGATTGTCAATTTGGACTATCGAGCATTTCACGTACGGCAACAGCCAATTGCTTAAGAGAGAACGGCTTGGGCAGGAATCCGAATTTCGCATCGGCCGGCAGATTTCGTGCAAACGCATCCTCGGCATAACCCGACACGAAGATGAACTTCAGTGATGGATACTTCTTGCGCAGTTCGCCGAGCAAGGTCGGGCCATCCATTTCGGGCATGACCACGTCGGAGACCACGATATCGACGGCACCGTCGAGCTCGTCCATGATATCCAGCGCCTCGACACCGGAGCCCGCCTCATGCACGGTGTAGCCACGCGTTTCCAGCATGCGCTTACCGCCGCGCCGGACAGCTTCCTCGTCCTCGACGAGAAGAACAACGGCAGACTTGCCGGTCAGATCGTCCGGCTCGGCGGCCTGCGGCGCGTGCGCCTGCGAAGCCTGAGCCGCATCTGCACCGCCTTGTGCGGCATCCCCGGTGACGACGGAACCCTCGATCTGCTGAACGACCTCAACTACATGATGCGGCAGGAAGATACGGAAGACCGTACCCTTGCCCACCTCTGATTCGGGATAGATATAGCCGCCGGACTGCTTGACGATGCCGTAAACCATGGCAAGGCCGAGACCAGTGCCCTTGCCCACTTCCTTGGTGGTGAAGAACGGCTCGAAGATCTTGTCCATGATTTCGGGCGCGATGCCCGTACCGTTGTCGGCAACCTCGACCAGCACCAGCTCCTCTTCCGGCAGGCCGCGATAATGAAACGCCGCAGCTTCGGAAGCGGAAACATTGCGGGTCGTGATGGTGATCGTGCCGCCATCGGGCATGGCATCACGGGCGTTGACGCAAAGGTTGATCAGCACCTGCTCGAATTGCGAGAGGTCGGTCTTCACCGGCCAGAGATCGCGTCCGTATTCGACCTTCAGCTTGACGTTCGTACCCGAAATCAACCTGTCGACCAGCATTCTCAGGTCGCCGATCACATCGGTCAGGTTGAGGACAGTCGGACGCATCGTCTGCTTGCGCGAGAAGGCCAGCAACTGCCGGACCAGAACGGCCGCACGGTTGGCGTTGCGCTTGATTTCCATCAGGTCGGCGAAGCTGGCGTCCGAAGGCCGCGCCTGCAAGAGCAGATGATCGGAGGAAAGCAGGATGGCCGTCAGCACGTTGTTGAAGTCATGCGCGATACCGCCGGCGAGCGTGCCGACGGCATTCATCTTCTGCGTCTGCGCCATCTGCGTCTCGAGCGCCTTCTGGTCAGTCACATCGACGGCGTAGACGATCGCCGCCTCTTCCGGCGCCTCGTCGCTCTGGTCGATCACCGCATTGATGTAGAAGCGGAAGTGCCGCGTATCGTTTTCGGGATGGCGGCTGTCGAGCGGCGCGATATCGACCTGCCGATCCTTTGCAGCCGCGAGCGCCTGGCGGAAATGTTCCCGGTCGCTCTCGTGGATCACAGCTTCGAGTTTGCCCCCGCGGTCGACATAGTCGCGACCGACGATATCGGAGAAGAGCTTCATGAACGGCGCATTGGTGCGCAGAATGCGCCCCTCGCCATCGACGGAAGCGATCGCCATCGGCGTATTGTTGAAGAAGCGGGTAAAGCGCATCGAGGCGACCGAAGCCGAATGATCGATGCCGTTGCCTTCCTGCCGCGCCAGCACGATGGAACGGCTCTCGCCGGGGGCTCCGTCCCGCGCCGAGCGAACGCGGTGCACCAGATGCACCGGAAGGCTCTGGCCATTGGCCTTCCTGAGATCGAGGTCCAGCGTCTCGGTCTTCGACAGTCCGGGTTCGGCCTGCACGGAATTGACCAGCGCCATGCCCTCGCCCGCCACCAGATCGGCAATCGTCATGGACCCCGGCATGAACTGCGTGAGGTCGATGCCGAGCCATTCCGCAAGGGTGGCGTTGAGATAGTAGATTTCGCCCTTGCGACCGGCGGAGAAGAAACCGGCAGGCGCATGGTCGAGATAATCGATGGCGTGCTGCAGCTCCTTGAAGAAGCGCTCCTGATCGTCCCGCTCGGAGGTGATGTCGGTGATTTGCCAGACATGCAGCTTCTGCGCCCGCGCCTCGTTCGCCAGGAGCCGGGCCTTGAGACGATACCAATGCGCGCCCGAACCGTTTCCGGTGTGGACGCCGAGCGGCTTCAGCAGGCGGAACTCTTCATAGCCTTCCCGGCCCTCGCGCAACCCGTTGGTCAACCGGTAGAGAGCCTCGGACGATTCCCTGTAGCGCGACAGGAGAGCCTCGAGCGCCTGGACCTCGGTCGCCTTGGTGGCGCCGGTCATCCGGCCATATGCGCCATTGGCGTAGATCACGCGTCCATCGGCATCGGTAATCAGCGTGCCTTCCGGCAAGCTGGCGAGAAAATTCCGGGCAAGCGAATCCGACCGGGACTGCGGCATGACCTCGACGAAGCCGATGACCGCCGAGACGAGAAAAAATATGCCGGTCATGGCCAGCACGCCAAGGATGCCGAGCACGACCTCGTTTTCGAGCTGGTCCTTGAACACAACGAATGCGACAGCCGCGCAGACGAGCACGAGGGCGAGCAGGATAATGCGGAGCGCCGTTCCCGAACGGGTGCCGCGGTCCACCAGGGGACCTTCGTACTCGCCGGCCTGCTGCAGTCTTGTCATATATGCCTCTTGCGTGGGTCCACTCCGTGGGAATCGGACACTTCAAATCTTCTTTAGCAATTTGCACCTGCCGCAAAAAGCTCCGAAAGACCTGATTGGCGGGCTCAATGCACAGCAAACCCACAGGACCGCCGCAATTTTGTCGGATGGTGACGCAAGTCGGCACCGTGTCGGCGTGTCGATGCCCCGCCGCATTGCTAAAACAATCGTCTTCTGCCAGAAAGCGGAAAAAGGAGAGCGCGACATGCTTGATGAACTGGTCACCGCTTATGGGAACCGTTTCCTGGTTGCGGCACTGGGGGTCAGCCTTGCGCTTCTGTGCCTCTTCATCGTCCTCAGGTTGCTGCGTAATCGCGCACCGTCGCCCTTCGTGCGCGGCGGACGCAACCGCCAGCCTCGGCTTCAGGTTCTTGATGCAGCAGCCGTCGATGCCAGGCGCCGCCTCGTCCTTGTTCGCCGCGACAATGTCGAACATCTCGTCATGATCGGCGGCCCGACCGATATCGTCATCGAAAGCGGTATCGGCGACGAGCGCGCTTATCTTTCGACAGTCCCCGTACCGGCTGCCGTCGAGAACGCGGAAACGTCAGGCCGTATCGCTCCGCAGACCGAACCCCACCGCATCCTGCCGCAGGAGCAGCCGGTTGTCGTCGCCGAACCGGTGCCGAAGCCGATCAGAACCGTCGAGCAGCCGGTAGCGCAGTCGCAGGCTCAACCCGCAAGACCTGAACCCGTCGTAGCAAGGCCCCAGTCGCAGCATCCAATTCGGCCGCCCGCACCGACGATGGAACCCGCCGCACCTCCAACCACAGCAGCCTTGGCGGAAGACCTTGCGCCACCCGCTCCGAAGCCACAAGCAACAGTGGATCCCGCCGTGACAGCGCCTGTCGTGGAGGCACCGCAGGTTCAGCCGGTTCACGCCGAGCCCGCAACAGTGGCCGCCCCGGCCCCCGCCTATGTGCCGGTTGCAGCACCGGCAACGCCCGCTCCACAGGCCGCGCCGCCCGTTGCTCCCGCAATCCAGCCCGAGCAGGCGGCTGCGCAGGCCTCGATCCCGGTTATCAATGCAGAAGACGTACTGGAGGCCGCCCGCCAGCGGGTCCTTCCTCCAAGCGTCGAAAGCCCCGCTGCGGCCAAGCCTCGGCAGGCAAACGAACAGCACCCGAAAAAGGAGTTGAGCGACTTCGAACGCGTGCTCGAAGAAGAGATGGCGCTTCATCTCTCGGCAAACGAAACGGCTGCCAAGACCCAATTCGACGTCGCCCCGGTCATGCCGGACAACCGTCCGAGCCGTCCGATCGCGCCACCGGTCATCGTTACCCCGCCGCCGGGTGCTCCTGCTGCAGCCAATCGCGAAGAGCCTAATCTCCAGACGGAAATCGCGCGCATTTTCGGCGAGATGTCGGTCAACCGGAACAACTGACTCTCTACCGGGCAAAAAACGCCCCCAACCCATGGCGACACGAATTGGCCGGCGCAATGTTCGCTCGCGCCTGTTCAAGCGCTGTCGACAGAACGCTAAATCACAGTTCAGAGGTAAGCGGGCATAACAAAGCCCATCAGCAACCGAGCGGCATGTCGCTCAAGGTTAACCGCGTCGAACGACCCCTTGGGCAAAACGAAAAATGCCGGCGCTAGGCCGACATCCTCCCGAACGGCGAAACGCCGTCAAAGTCTCTGCTTTCTCAACTTCCTGCGCGTGGAAGCGTCACTCGTCGCGGTAGACTTTTTCGCGACGCTCGTGACGTTCCTGCGCTTCGATCGACAATGTCGCGATAGGTCGGGCGTCAAGACGCCGCAAGCCGATCGGCTCACCGGTTTCCTCGCAGTAACCGTAGGTGCCATCGTCGATACGCTGCAGGGCGGCGTCGATCTTGGAAATCAGCTTGCGCTGACGATCACGGGCTCTGAGTTCAATGGCACGATCTGTTTCGGAGGAAGCCCGGTCGGCGAGATCGGGATGGTTGGCACTTTCTTCGGCAAGGTGACCGAGAGTTTCGCGCGCTTCCCTGAGGATGTCATTCTTCCATGCGATGAGTTTTGCCCGGAAGTATGCCCTCTGGTTTGCGTTCATGAACTCGTCGGCTTCCGAGAGAACATAATTGCTAAGATCGATCTTCTCACTCAACGCGATTCTCCTGAAGAACATCTCAATGAGCGGGTGTATAACCTTTCGTTAAAACAGGTTCAAGCCTTCTGGCTGATTTCAAGGCATTTTTAAATCTGACATATTTTTCGGCTAAGAGCATAGTTTTTAAGCACTATTTCATTTACCCCCTTGGTCGCGCCTGCAAGCCATGGTTGACGGAACTTGAGGCTCGCCTGCTATCGGCCTTTAGCAGCAGTTGACGGACATCCCCGTCAGCGGCTAGGTCAATGCCTGAAGTCCAGCCGCGGAAAATCTCACCGGATGTCTCTCGTAACCCCGCCCCTTGATCGTATCTATCTGTTGCGGCATGCGAAATCCGGCTGGGCGCTGCCCGGTCAGCGCGACTTCGACCGCTCGCTCGACGATGCCGGCTATGCCGAGGCAGAACTTGTCGCCGACGCGGCGTCCGAAAAGAACTACCGCCCGGAGCTCCTGATTTCCTCGACGGCTGTGCGTTGCCGGCAAACTGCCGATGCCATTCAGCGGGCATTTCCCGGCGAGATGGAGTGCCGTTTCGTTGACGATCTCTACAATGCCCCGGCAGACAACTACCTCGAAATCCTCTCGGCGCTGCAAGGTTATGGCTCCGTGATGCTGGTTGGCCACAATCCCGCTATCGAGGAAGTGCTGATTTCGCTTGCCGGTATGGATGCGGCCAACCGCGCCATTCCAGAGGGTTATCCGACCGCCGGCCTGACGGTTCTTGATCACCACATGCCTGCCGCAGCAGGCGAGAAGCCCTGGCTGCTCACGGATTTTCTGGTCGGCTGACGAGCACTTCGCCGGAAAGCTCAGCGTATCGTCTTCCGGGCGTCGATCCGGCACCCTATATTGGCGCTGCAGACCATTGCGGGAAAAAGACAATTGCCTCCTTCGCTGACCAGTATTTCCGATGAAGCAGCCATCGTATTCGACAACATCGCGGACCGCGCCTCCAATCTCGTCAACCCGACGCTGAGGCTCGGCGTGACCGGACTGTCGCGTGCCGGCAAGACGGTCTTCATTTCTTCGCTGGTTCATAACCTGCTGCATGGCGGGCGCCTGCCGCTCTTCGAAGCCCAGCGCTCCGGCCGCATCTCGAACACGCGACTGGAAGAACAGCCCGATGATGCAATCCCGCGCTTCCAGTACGAGGATCACATCCGCGCACTGGTGAAGGATCGTATCTGGCCCGATTCCACCCGCGCCATCTCGGAACTGCGGGTCACGATCGATTACAAGAGCGCCAGCGGCTGGAACCGGCTCTTTTCGCCGGGCCGGCTTTCGATCGATATCGTCGACTATCCCGGCGAATGGCTGCTCGACCTGCCGCTGCTCGAACAGGATTTTCGCGAGTTCAGCGAAAGGACCGCAACGCTGGCCAGAACCGGCGTCCGCGCGGAACTCGCCCGCGACTGGCTTGCCCACAGCGCGGCAACCGTCATGGATGCTCCGGCCGACGAAATGACTGCGCGCCGGCTTGCCGAAAGCTTCACAGCCTATCTCAAGGCCTGCAAGTCGGACGAACGATCGCTTTCAACCCTGCCGCCCGGCCGCTTCCTCATGCCCGGCGATCTCGAGGGGTCACCGGCTCTCACCTTCGCCCCACTTCCCGACATGCCCGACACCCCGGCGCCGAAAGGCTCGTTGCGGGCAATGATGGAGCGCCGCTACGAGGCCTACAAGACCGTCGTCGTCAAACCCTTCTTCCGCGAGCACTTTGCCCGCCTCGACAGGCAGATCGTGCTGATCGACGCGCTGCAGGCGATCAATCGCGGACCGGAAGCCGTGCTGGATCTGGAGCGGGCGCTGGCCGACGTTCTCGCCTGCTTCCGCCCCGGTTCCAACAACCTGCTGACATCGCTGGTCCGCCGGCGGATCGACCGCGTTCTCGTCGCCGCCACCAAAGCCGACCATCTTCACCATGAAAGCCATGATCACCTGCAGGCATTGACCCGCCGGCTGGTCGAGCGCGCCATTCACTCGATCGGCATGGCCGGTGCCGGTATAGACGTGATGGCTCTCGCGTCCGTCCGCGCGACACGGGAAGCCAATGTCCGTCGCGACGGACATGAACTGCCTGTCATCGTCGGCACCCCCATGGCAGGAGAGACCATCGGCAGCGAGCATTTCGACGGCAACCGCAAGACCGCCGTCTTTCCGGGCGACCTGCCGGAAAACCCCGAAGCCTTTTTCCGCGCGCTGGACGATCCGGCGTCGTCTCATCATCTGCCGGAGTTGAACATCGTACGTTTCCGCCCGCCGATGCTGGAAGAGACCGGCGGCGGCATAACTCTTTCGGTGCCCCATATAAGGCTCGACCGCGCGATGCAGTTCCTGTTGGGAGACCGTTTGGCATGAAGGACCCCAAATCCCCCGGCGCACCGTCGTCGACCACCTCCCCTTCGGGTCAGGCACAGAACCGCCGCCGTCCGGCCTCATTCAGCGTCGAGCCGGACGAACCGGTTCGTCCCGCGCCACCATTGCGCCGCGCGCCGCAGAGCTTCGATCACGACGTGGACATCGTACCGGATGAAGCGGATCCCTTTCTCGGCGCAGACCTTACGAGCGACCAGATCCCCGTGGCCGAACCGCGCAAGCGAGCCTTCTCGTTTGCCCGCGTGGCCGTCGGCGCTTTCGGCATTCTGCTTTCGCTGGCGATCGGCCTCTGGGTCGACAGCCTCATCCGCGATCTTTTCACCCGCTCGGACTGGCTGGGATATACCGCCCTCGCCGTGCTTGCGGTCGGCCTTCTCGCACTTCTGATCGCCGTCGGCCGGGAGATCGCCGGGATCTATCGGCTGGACGCGGTACAGAAGCTCAAGGAAGATGCCGAACGCGCGGCAGCCGACAGAGCGAGGCCCGCGGCCCGCGCGGTCGTCTCAAGGCTCGTGCGACTCGTTTCTTCCAAGCCGGAAACCGCTCGCGGCAGACGCACCCTTGCCGAAAGCGATGAAGACATCATCGACGCACCGCTGCTGATCGAACTGGCGGAACGCGAACTGATGGCCCCGCTCGATATCCGCGCCCGGGCTCTGATCCTTGCCGCATCGAAGCGCGTATCGGTCGTCACCGCCGTCAGCCCGCGCGCCGTGGTCGATCTCTCCTATGTCTTGTTCGAGGTCGTCCGGCTGGTGCGCGCCATGGCGGAACTCTACGGCGGCAGGCCGGGTGCCTTCGGCATGCTGCGCCTGCTGCGCGACGTCATTGCCCATCTCGCGGTGACCGGTTCCATCGCCGTCGGAGACGGGATTGCCCAGCAAATTCTGGGTCATGGCCTCGCCGCCCGGCTGTCCGCGCGCCTCGGTGAAGGCGTCATTAACGGGCTTATGACAGCCCGAATCGGCATCGCCGCTATGGACCTCTGCCGCCCCCTTCCCTTCAAGGCGCTGCGCCGTCCGGGAATTGGAGACTTCATGTCGGATCTCGCTCCGAAGTTGACAGGCAATGCGTCGGATGCGAAGGAATGACGAGCCGTAGCCGCAGGAAAGTCATATTGCAGCTGCGGACAGTTGAAGTCTTGACGCTCCGGGCAAGGAAGCGTTAACCACTTTTACCTTATATTTCATGCGGGTTTATTGGTTGCTCGTACCAAGGTAAGTCGATGTCGCCTCGTTTCTTTTCGCCAGTCGGTCGCGTTGTCGCCGCATCCGTCGTCGCCACGATCGCAACTGCTCCCGCAGCAGATGCAGCTTCGCGCGACAAGCGTTTTTTCCAGCAGGTAGCCGGTGTCTGGAAGGGTCCGGGCGAGATTGTCGCGGGTAAGTACAAGGGCACCAAGTTTACCTGCAACCTGACCGGCCAGCCGGCAGAGGGCAAGGAAACCGGCATGACGCTCGACGGCACCTGCCGGGTGGGCGTGTTCTCGCAGCCGATGCGGGCCGTCATTGCGCAGGTCGACGGCAACTATAAGGGCGAGTTCCTTGATGGCGCCAACGGCAAGGGTCTCGACATCGTTTCAGGTCAGGTCACCGGTGATCGCGTCGTCATGGGTATCAACCGCGCCAAGCTGAACGGCGCCATGGTTGCCCGAATCGAAAAGGAAGCGGCGATGAACATCACCATCTCGGTGAAGGTCGAGGATCGCATGATCCCGGTTATCGGCCTGAAGCTCAATCGTCAGGCATCTGCCATGGCGGTGGCGGAAGAATAAGCTTCCGCCTCAACCCACGCCTGAAACATTTCAACCGCGCCACCAGGCGCGGTTTTCGTTTGCAACGACAATTCCGCCGGCATCCGAATCACCAAGCCAGTCGGAAACCGGCCGCCCGTCCACCGGAAGGTCGGGGGCGATGTCGGCAAGCGGCATCAGCACGAAGGCGCGTTCCGTCATGCGCGGATGCGGTACCCTCAGCGCCTCCTCGTCATGGCGCTCGTCGTCATAGGTCAGGATGTCGATATCGATGGTCCTCGGACCCCAGCGCTCGATCCTTTCCCGCTTCATGTCACGCTCGATGTCGAGACAGACGGCGAGAAGAGCCTTCGCCGAAAGCGTGGTCTCGACCAAAGCGCAGGAATTGTAGAAATCGGCCTGGTCCGTCTTGCCCCATGGCGGAGTGCGGTAAAGCCGCGACACCGCCGTGACCCGGCAATCCGGACGCGCATCCAGCCGGCGCAGCGCGAGAGCCATCGCGGCGACCGGATCCCCGATATTGCCGCCAAGTCCCAGCGTCGCGGGACGCCAGGCGTTATTTGCTGAAGTGTTCAACACTCACCTGTACATAGTCGAGAATGCCGGGAACCGGTGCGCTGGGCTTGCGGACGGTAATTCGAGTGCGCTTGATCGGCGAAAACCGGACGCAGAGTTCCTTGGCGATCGTCAGCGCCAGCGCTTCGATCAGAAGCTTCCTGTTGGTCGTGACGATCTCCTCGATCACCTTGAAGACGATGCCGTAATCGACGGTGCCGTCGAGATCGTCATTCTCGGCAGCCTCCGCGCCGGCCACGTCGAACTCTGCATCGACATAGAAACGTTGGCCGAGAAACTCCTCCTCGGGATAGACGCCGTGACGGGCGAAGAAGGCACAGTTTTTCAGTGTGATCGTGTAGATATCGGTCATTGGACGCATTCCCTTGCAGCCTTCCGGCCAGCAGCCATCATAGCATCGGCGACAAGCAGGGCGTCCCTGTTGATCGCGACATTGTGCACCCGGAAAACGGAAGCCCCCTTCAGCCGAAGCAGCGCCGTCGTCGCAGCCGTCGCGGCATCCCGATCGGCCGGCTCGCGACCAGTTGCCGTGCCGAGGAAACGCTTACGCGACGTCCCGATCAACAACGGGTAGCCGAGCGCCGAGACCTCTTCCAGCCGTGCCATCAGTTCGAAATTCTCTTCCGCCGTCTCCTTGGCAAAGCCGAAGCCCGGATCGAGCGTGATCGCTTCGCGCGCAACCCCTGCGGCCGCAGCGATCTCCAGCGAGCGTTCAAGGAACGCGAACTGGTCCGCCACCACGTCAGCAAGCTTCTGCCGGTCCCGCCCGGTATGCATGATGCACAGGCCTGCGCCGGTCTTCGCCGCCACTTCGGCGATATCCGGTTCACGCTGCAGCCCGAAAACATCGTTGACGATGTGAGCACCGGCCGCCACCGCAGCCCGCGCGGTATCAGCCCGATAGGTGTCGATGGAGATCAGTGCGTCGGTTTCCTTCGCCAGCCGCTCGATCACCGGCACCACCCGGTCCTGCTCTTCCGCAACGCTGACGGGATCGCCACCCGGACGGGTGGATTCACCACCGATATCGAGGATATCGGCGCCTTCAGCGAGACAGGAAAGCGCGTGCTCGACAGCCTTTTCGACGCTGAAGTGCCGGCCGCCATCGGAAAAGGAATCTGGCGTGACGTTGACGATCGCCATCAGCCGGCCCTTTTCTCCGAGTAGAAGTTTTCGCTCATGCGCAAGGTGCCAGTGCGTGACATTCTCTGAAACCATGACCGGCCCTTTCCACTCTCAAAAAATTGCGGGCACCGATATTGCGCTCGCTGTCGCTATGCCCCAAGGTCGCGGCGAATACAACATAGCGGATATGAAGAATGACGTTTGCAAACCGGCTGGGGATCACGGCCATAACAGCCATGATGCTGGCACTTTCCCCTCCTCAGTCGAAAGCAGAAACGATCGTCAGCAAGAGCTTCAGCTACTTCCAGATAGGCGGACGTACGGCCGAGGAACTCGATCGGGAGCTTGAAAAACGCGGCCCGATGACCAAGACCAGCGGCAGCCGTCATCCCGGCGCCACCCAGATCAAATTCGGCGGCGACATCACCTATCTCCCGTCCAATGGGCGCTGCACGGTCGGCGAGGTCAAGGTGACATTGAAGACCAGGATCATCCTGCCGCGCTGGAAGAACCGCAATCGCGCCAACCGCGAACTCGGCATGATCTGGGATGCCTTATCGAGCGACATCAAGCGCCACGAGGAACGCCATGCGGAAATCGCCCGGCAGCACGCCCGCAAGCTGGAGCAATCCCTGAAGCGCCTGAGGCCGGCGCGCGACTGCGAAACCCTTCAGGCCAAGGTGGCTGAACTTACGGAAAGAACCGTCGAGGAACACGACAAGGCGCAGATCGCCTTCGACCGGGTCGAGGCGGTGAATTTCGAGGATCGACTGATTCGAATCATCGAATACCGTTCCAAGGGCAAAAACGTCCAGAACTGAAGCACAGACGGCCGCGGATGGCGGGAAAAATGGCCATTTGACGGCGAAGCTTGCGCGAAACTTGCGCACTGTCCTGTGAATAACCGGCTATTTCTTCCGGTAGCACTTGATGAAAAGCTGAAATACAAGTGTCATGTCATTCACAGTTCATCACTTTTGTAAGCGGGTCCCTGAGTTCTCCTGGCGCATCCTGATGCCACAGGTGTCTCCTCCCTCGCCTGTAAGGGCGATGCGCCCACTTGCCTCGCTCTTCGCTGGCCGACGAGCGAGGCTTTTTTTGGCGTAAGATGAGATATCAGCCCTGACGTTCGGGCACATGAACGGTCAGCCCGTCGAGGGCCGCCGTCATCTTGATCTGACAGGAAAGACGCGAATTGGGGCGCACGTCGACGGCGAAGTCGAGCATGTCTTCTTCCATCGGCGAAGGCGAGCCGGCTTTTTCGACCCATTCGTCATCGACATACACATGACAGGTGGCACAGGCACAGGCGCCGCCGCATTCGGCGTCGATACCGGGAACGGAATTACGCACCGCATTTTCCATGACCGTCGAACCTTCGTCCACAGAGAGGTCGAAACGGGTTCCGTCGAATGCGATGATGGTGAGTTGTGCCATGATGAGATGTCCAGACGTCGCGTATTGAAAACCGGCGAAGTCATCCCCCAAATCGCCCTGCCAGTCAACATTCCGCAGGGCGAAAGCGCACTGCAGCACGAGGCTGTCGAAGGCCCCGTGCTGCAAGTCGGTTACCGGCGGGCGAAACCCATCGCGTCCGGCCGCCGCAAAACGTTTAGCGGCAAAGCTTGCAGATGAAGTTTTCAGCTTCCACGACAGCAGCGGCGACGGCTGCGATTGCGGCCGGCTCGTTGCCACGAGCCTCTACTTCTGTCGCGGCGGCAGCAACGGTGTGAGCCCCGACGGCATTCGCCGCATTCTTCAGCCGCCCGGCAATTGCCTCGCGGGTCTCCGTGCTCGCCGGATTGCCGAAGGCCTGAAGGCAGCCACGGGCCTGCCGGGCGAACATCTGCAGTACTTCCATTTCCAGCGCCTTGTCGCCCTTGGTCTGCTTGGCAAGGTGAACCAGGTCGATCGGACGGTTTTGGGAGGGGCAACGCCCGCCGGAATTCTCGGGGGCTTCGAATGCGATATTCAGCGCCGCCATGGCCAGTTTTCCTTTTTTTATCGTTATTGGGTGCCATGATGTTTTTCACGGCGGCGTGCCTATCCAGTTAAATTCGGGCCCATTTGCGGCGGAAACCTCGCGACATGGTTAACAAGCATTAAACATTTGTCTCAAATGATGTTTCAGGCGCTAAATTAGTTTAAATGCTGTTAACAACCGACCCCACTCATTGGGAATGACGGGCCGCTTAATTGTCACGCATCGGTGAATGTGTCACTACGGTACGCTCATATGGGTGAAGGGTGTAAACCTTTGCCCAATGGTCGGAAGATGATAAGGAATTATCCTTATGCGTGCTGAAAACAGGCACGGTCCGGCCCTTGTAATAGAAAGGGATTTCCCCCTGGCGTGGCGGCAGCGGGAAATTCATGTGTAAGGCGGTCGATGCCGCGCCCCTGTTGCAGGCGGCTGAGGGAGCAAGGCAGGAACCGGCCCAGTAGGCGGTAGCGAGGCGTAACCCTATGGCGAACAACAAGACGGTCGAGTCGATTGACGACAGCGCGTTTCAGGCTCTCGAAGCGGCCCTGAGGATCGACTTCGACGAAGAAGAGAAGCCCGCGTCGAAAACCCGACCGACGCCACACGCACCGGAGGCAAAAGTGTCCGAGTCCAATACCCCGCGCCCCGCTGCTGCACCAAAACAGGCGGAGCGACGGACCGCGCGCGCTGGCGAACTTGCTCCCGAACCCGCGCCGAAGGCTCCCTCTTTCGAACCGGCCAACGATGCTTCCCGTCGCAGCCCCGCAGCGATCATGAAGTCGCTGGAAGGCGCCTCGATGCGTTCGGCCATCCGCAACGCGGCCATTGTTTCGGTGCTGTGGGTTATCGCCGCGATCGGCCTTTCCCAGCTTCTCTATGGCAGCCAGATCTGGCAGGCTCCGACGGTGGCCGATGTCGTGGCCATGCCGGGCGTCGTCGCGATCGTGATCGGCACGATCATCCCGGTTCTGCTGTTCTTCGCATTCGCCATCATGATGGCCCGCGCCCATGACCTGCGCAACGCCGCCCGCTCGATGGCGGAGGTGGCCCTGCGTCTGGCCGAGCCGGAAACCATCGCCTCCGAACGTATCATGACTGTCGGCCAGGCCGTTCGCCGCGAAGTATCCGCGATGAACGAAGGCATCGAGCGCACGATCGCCCGAGCGACCGAACTCGAAACCCTCGTTCATTCCGAGGTGACCGCGCTCGAACGCAGCTACACGGACAACGAACTGCGCGTCCGAGGCCTCGTCCATGAACTCGGCTCCGAACGCGATGCAATCGTCAATCACGCAGAACGCATCCGCACCTCCATCGTCGGCGCCCATGAGCAGCTGAAGGAAGAGCTTTCGCTCGCGACCGAAGAAATCGCCGTGCGTCTGGCGACTTCGGGAGAAGCCTTCGCATCCCTGATCGATACCCGTGCCGCCGCCCTGATGGAGAAATCCGATCAAGCCGCCGGCGCCATCGGCACCCTGCTTGCGGCCAAGACGGAAAACCTCGTCCAGACGCTCAGCGCCTCGGGAATTTCGCTCGCAAGCGAATTCGACACGCGTCTCAACCAGCTCACCGGCACACTGGCAGAACGCGGACGCGAACTTCTCGGTGAATTCGAGACACGCGCCTCCACACTCGACGCCAATACCGAAAAGCTGAATGCGGCGCTCAGCGACCGCGCCCGCCAGCTCAACGAGACCCTGGTAGAAAGAACCCGGGAGATCGCTGAAAAGCTGACGACCGGCGAACAGGGCATCACCAATTCGCTCGGCGAAGCGCTGTCCAAGCTCAATGCCAGCCTCGACGAGAAGGGCCAGACCTTCCGCCAGAGCCTGCAGTCCAGCGTCGACGACGCAATCGTCGATCTCGACCTGCGTTCCGGCCTCTTCGAGGATCGCCTGCAGGCAACCATCGGTCAGGTCAACACGGCCTTCGATGAGCGCGTGGCAGAATTCGCCAGCGCCTTCGATCAGCGTGCCGGTTCGCTCGACAGCAAGCTCATGGAGAGCCTCGCCCGCATCAACGAGACCGTCAGCGGCGGCTCCGAGGCGATCGACGGCATCCTCAACTCCAGCATCGACCGTCTGGGATCTACGATCACCGACCAGTCTTTCGCTCTGGCAACCGCAGTTGGAACCGGTCAGGAACTCATCGACTCCGCACTCGCCAACCGGGCCAAGGAAATCGCGGACGCCATGTCGGCCCGCGCCCAGGCGCTCACGGAAAGCCTCGAAAGCGCGCAGCGCCGCATCGACGCAGTGATGGAAGAACGCGGCGGCGCGCTCTACAACGCGCTCGCTGATAACCAGTCCCGCTTCGACGAAACCCTTGCAAGCCGTGCCGAGACGATCATCAACGCGCTGTCTGGCAACCACGACCGCTTTGCCGAAACGCTCGATACCAAGAGCCGCGAGATCGCCCAGACCCTTGCCGATGGTCAGGCTCGTCTGGACGAAACCTTCGACGGACGCGCCGAAGCCATTGGCCTCGCGCTGTCGCTCAACCACGACCAGCTCTCGGAAACGCTCGAAGCCCGCAGCCGCGAGATCGCAAAGACGCTGGCCGAAGGTCACGCACGCCTCGACGAGACATTCGACGGCCGTGCGGAAGCCATCGGTCTTGCGCTCTCGCTCAACCACGACCAGATCGCTGAAACGCTCGAAACCCGCAGCCGCGAAATCGCCCAGACGCTCTCCGAAGGCCATGCCCGCCTCGACGAGACCTTCGATGGCCGTGCGGAAGCCATCGGCCTTGCGCTCTCGCTCAACCACGACCAGATCGCCGAAACGCTCGAGACCCGCAGCCGCGAAATCGCCCAGACGCTCTCCGAAGGCCATGCCCGCCTCGACGAGACCTTCGATGGCCGTGCGGAAGCCATCGGTCTTGCGCTCTCGCTCAACCACGATCAGATCGCCGAAACGCTCGAAACCCGCAGCCGCGAAATTGCCCGGACCCTTTCCGAGGGACAGGCTCGCCTCGACGAAACGCTGGAGGGCCGCGCCTCTGCATTCGTGGAATCCATCAGCGGAACCGAAAGCCGGCTTGGAGAGGCGCTCGAACGCCGCACCAACGCAATCGTCGAAACCGTTGCCGAAGCCGACCGGCGTCTCGAAGCAACCTTCGCCGACAAGGCGGAAACGATCCGCGCTGCCTATGGCGAGACGCAGGAACAGCTCGACATGGCTCTGGCGGGCCATGCGTCCTACCTCAGCTCCACGCTGGAGGAAGCAGGCAGCCAGATCGAGAAGGCACTGGGCGAAGGCTCCGGCCGCATCGGTCAGGCCCTGAACACCGTGCTCACCGATATCGGCCAGACACTCTCCTCGGGTATCTCCGACATCGATGGCAAGCTCTCAGACACCCATGAGCGCATCCGCTCGACGCTGGATGACCGCAGCAACGCGATCAACCTGGCGCTGAACGAGGCGCGTAGCCAGCTGGAAGGCACGCTCAGCGAGCATGGCGCTTCCATGGGCGCATCGCTTGCCGCAAGCGCCGGCATGCTGGAAATGACGCTGGAACAGCGCGAGGAAGCCCTGCGCCGCACGATCGACGAAAGCGGCAAGGCTCTTGACGAACGCCTGCGTGACACCGCCCAGTCGCTGGTCGGCCAGATCGGCAACGTCGCCGGCGAGATCACCCGCACGGCGGAGGACTTCTCCGGCCGCGTCGAGCAGTCCGTCGGTGGCATGAGCGCCCGTCTCGACGAGACCAGCGCGCGCATCGAAACGAGCCTCGGCACGCTGGAAGACCGGATCCGCAACGGCCTCGACGGTGTCGATACCCGCGTCGCCGATGCCGGCGAAATCTTCGCCGCCAAGCTGGCCGAAAAAGTTTCCGACATTGAGAAGGTCGGAACCGAAGCCGCCGAACGCGTCTCGCGCATCCTCGAAGAAGGCACCAACCTTGTTGCCCAGACCTTCGAAGGCCGCACCGCCCAGATCGACGAGCGCCTGTCCACCATGGACCGCGCCCTGAACATCGGTCTCGACAACGTCAACCGCACCATCGAGGGCAAGGCTGCCGGCCTCGCCACCACGCTGCGTGGCGCCGTTTCGGACGCCGCCCGCGAACTCGATGCCGAGGCACAGCGTTCCGTCGACCTCCTCAACCAGAGCGGCCAGCAGTTTGCCGAGCGGATCGGCGAGCGTAGCGCCGAACTCAGCCGCGCCGTTGAGGAACGTTCCGAGGATCTGGCGAACCGCATCGCCGAGACGCAGAGCCGCCTCGCCGGCCAGGCCGCTTCGGTTGCGCAGACTTTCTCCGAAGCCGGCGATATCATCGCCAACAAGGTGGCGGAAGCAGAAACCCTCGTCGGCAGCCAGATCCAGGCGCTTTCGGGCACCCTCTCCGAAGCCGGCAACACGCTGGAAAGCCGCGCAGCGGCAATCCGGGAAGCGCTGGCGGGCAATACGGAAGAACTGGCGCAGACCATGAACACGGTCGACAAGGCGCTGGAAGCCCGCGGCAACTCGATCCGCGCAGTTCTCGACGAACGCACCCGCGAGCTCAATTCGATGCTCGCCGGCCGTTCCGCCGAACTTTCGCGCCTGATCGACGAGAAGGCGACGCCGGTCATCGCCGAATACGCAGAGACCGGCCGCGCCGCAGCCGAGCGCATCACGGAGGCCGCACGCCTCAGCGCCGAGCGCCTGCGTTCCGAAAACCAGGCTGTCGTCGCCGCCATCAGCGAGCGTGCTGACAAGGCAGTCGAGGCGCTGGGTACCGCCGAGAGCAGCATTGCCGAAAGCGCGGGTCGCCTGATCCAGCGTCTTGGCGAAAGCAATACCGGCCTTGCCGGCATGATCGAGCAGGTCGCCACCAACATCGTGGCGGCGGATAACCAGCTCGGCCAGACCACGGAACGCTTCGCAGAAGCATCGTCCAAGGCAGCCGATCTCATCTCGACCTCCAGCCGACTGCTGGACGGTAAGCTCGAACGCCTGTCCTCGATTTCCGACGACACGCTTTCTCAGGTCACCGCCATCGTCGGCCGCTTCAGCGACCACTCCAGGGTCCTCGGCCAGGCATCCGACCTTCTGTCGGCCGCCCAGTCCAACCTTGTCGGCACGCTCGAGGATCGCCAGCAGGCGCTGCGTGATCTGGCCGTCGGTCTGGTCAAGCGTTCCGAAGAGATCGAAACGACCATGCAGGGCCTGACCAACATGGTCGAATCCGCCTTCGAGCGCGCCGAACAGCGTTCGGGTCAGGTGGCAGGCAACCTGCGCCAGAGCATCCAGACCTCCTTTGCCGACATCGGCAAGATCCTGTCGGAAACCGAGAAGCAGGCCAACGCCACAGCCGGCAGCATGCGCAACGCGCTGCTTTCTGCTGGCGAAGAAGCCAACCAGTCGATCGAAAAGACCCTGTCGGAAGCCGAAAAGCGCTCCGCCGATCTTGCCGATCGTCTGCGTGGCGGCCTGTCCGCTTCGCTCTCCGACGTGGACAAGCTGCTCGGTGAAGCCGGCCGCAAGTCGGATGGCGCCGCAAACCACCTGCGCGAGGCCCTTCGCCAGTCGGTCGAGGAAGCCGTCAGCCGCTTTGCCGGCGCAACGGACGAAATCCGCCGCTCGGCCCAGGATATCCGCAAGGAACTCGACCTCACCCGCAGCGAACTGAAGCGCGGTGCGTTCGACCTGCCGGAAGAGGCCAAGGAAAGCGCCGCAGCCATGCGTCGCGCCGTTTCCGAACAGATCAAGGCGCTGCAGGATATTTCCCAGCTCGTCGGTCGCTCGACCCAGTCGCTGGAAATCTCCGAACCGGTCGCTCGCCGTCTGGCGGAAGCCCGCCCGGTCGAACAGCCGCGCCGGGCAGCCGCACCGGCCCCTGCCCCGCAGCCCGCTCCTGCCGCGGCACCCGCGCCGGTCCAGGCCCGCGCCAGCGAGCCACTCGGCCTGCGTGGCAGCCTGAACGCCACCCAGCCGCCGGTTCCCGCACCGGCTCCGGCTGCCCGTCAGGAAACCGGCGGCTGGATCAGCGACCTGCTGCGCGGCGCATCGCGTGACGAGGAACATGGAATGGCGGCTCCCCAGCCTGCCCGTCCTGCTGCACCGGCTCGCCCTGCCGAGCAGCCGCCCGTACAGCAGCGCCAGGCTGACAACCGCAATCCGCGCCACATGGTGGAATCGCTGAACTCGCTCTCGGTCGATATCGCCCGCGCTATCGATCACGATGCCTCGGTCGAGCTGTGGCGGCGCTACCAGCGCGGTGAGCGTGACGTCTTCACCCGTCGTCTCTACACGCTGAAGGGCCAGCAGACCTTCGACGAGATCAAGCGCAAGTATGACCGCGAGCCGGAATTCCGCACCGCTGTCGACCGCTATATCAATGACTTCGAAAAGCTGCTCGCCGATGTCGCCCGCACCGACCGCGACAAGAGCGTCACACAGTCCTACCTGACCTCGGATACGGGCAAGGTTTACACCATGCTCGCCCACGCCGCCGGCCGCTTCAGCTAAGCCGCTGGCCCCATAAAGGCAGAGATAGACAACAAAGCCCCGGAGCCAGTCAGGTTCCGGGGCTTTCCTTTGGTCGTCTTGTCAGGATAGAGCGCAAAACGCTGAAGTGCCGGCTACTCGGCTTATAGGTGAAGACCCAACCTCACCCGCGCCCAGCCGCCTGACCAGCCTCTGTTGACAAAGTTCTTGCTCCTCGGGAGGTTCGATCCATTATGGGTTGCGAGGAACACGTTGCCGAAAGATCTGGAAATTTTCGAGAGATATCGATCAGCCCTTGTATCAAGACCGCTGTCAGCCGTCTGGCGAGGTTCATGGCTCGGCAATTTTCCTGGAGTTTGGCCATTTGTCTCCCCGAGTGAGGCGCGACGGTTCTGTCGGAAATTCACAGGGCGAACTCACAGTCATGATCGAGTGGAGTCGGCGGATTGAAGGTGAAGATGCGATCCTGTGCGGGAGCGGGAGCGACGCAGAAGATTGGGAAGATGTTTTGAAGTCACTCATCGGCCGTCGGGTTCAGGATGTCTCGCTATGCGGGCGTCTCCCGGAGCTCTCGATCGCGTTGGGAGGTGGACTTTACGTGGCTTCGTTTATGACCGCCGATGGCCAGCCCCAGTGGACCATATTTGATCATCGCTCCGAGCGGCCGAAGTCCGGCTGGATCGAAGTTCGCGATGGCAAGGTTTGTGAAAACTTGGGGACGAAAAGCACTTCAGCCGAACCGGCTCCGATTCCAAAGTCGCCTGAATCCTGATGCAATACCCCTAGGCTGAATCGACATTCATCGCATCCAGAGCATTGCTGCTGCGAGTTGGAGGAACCCGAGAAAGTGTTCGGCGCAGCGGTCGAAGCGTGTCGCGATGCGTCTGAAGTGCTTGAGCTTGTTGAAGCATCGCTCGATGGTGTTGCGGACCTTGTAGGCCTCGAAGTCGTAGGGGATCGGCCGCTTTCGGGTCGGATTGCAGGGAATGACTGCTTGGGCACCCATGCTGGCGATCAGGTCGCGGAGAGCATTGGAATCATAGGCCTTGTCAGCCAGCACACGACGTGGCGTGAGGCCTTTCAGCAGGGCCGGGGCCAAAGGTGCATCGCCGCGCTGGCCGGGCGTAAGGATCAGCTTCAGCGGCCGGCCGAGCGCATCCGCGGCCATGTGGATTTTGGTCGTCAGTCCTCCTCGGGAACGCCCCAGAGCCTGATCCCCCCTTTTTGGCCGCCGCCCTTTCCGGTGGCTGCCTGCTGATGGGCGCGTACAAGGCTCGAGTCGAGACTGACATAGTCGTTGGCGGGGTCGTCGATGAGGTCGGCGAAGACGCGTTCCCACACACCGGCCTTCGCCCATCGCGTGAAGCGCTTGTGGACGGTCTTCCATTTGCCGTAGCGCTCGGGAAGATCGTGCCAATGCGCACCCGAGCGCAGCACCCAAAGCACGCCGTTGACGAAAGTGAGATTATCGCTCCCCGAGCGGCCCGGATCGCCGGGCTTGCCGGGCAGCAAATCCCCGATCCGCCGCCATTGCTCAGGCGTCAATTCGTACCGCTTTGGCTTCGACATCATGGGCTTCCAGGTCAACAAATCTGGAAGCCCATGAATCACACATCACACCAAAACGGAATCCTGAATGTCGATTGATCCTAGAGCGTTTCCGCTTTTCTCGGAAACGTGAAAACGCTCTATCCTTTTATTTTAACGCATTCCCGGACGCAAAACCGCTTCGCACTTTTGTTGGAAATGCTCTAATGAGAAGGCAGTTCGGCACGAGGCCAGTCTTCGTCAATGCGCCAGTGCATCGACCACGACGAGAGCGTCACTCCCCACCTCACCTGCCCTCGGATAAGAGCAAGCGCCGGCACAGCATTCAAAACTGCACCGGTCCAGACCGTCATCATTTCATGAAGTAGCCCTGCCGAAGGTCGGCACAGGCATTTCGCTCATTAGAGCTGTGTCAGCGTCCAGTCAATAATTTCCGCGGTCACCTGACCGAAGGCGCGATCCATCGCCCGGATGTAGACGTCATTGGTCGAACCGCCGGTCGGGACCGATGCGCTGAACGCGCGCTGGGCCTTGACGGTGCCGTTGCGGTCGTTGAGCAGCTTGGCCGAAATCGCGACCACGGCGCGGTCGCTGCCGCTGGCGTCGATCTCGAAGGCACGGATATCGGTGATCAGTTGATAGTCGATGGCGAGCCCCTGCCCGGGCGTTCCGACGCCACCGAGTTTGCCGGTATTCTCGAAGGCTTCCACGAGCTTCGACTGTACCATGCGGCTGAGCTTGTCGCTCCACTGAGCATTGGAGAGATAACGGATTTCGGATCCAGAGACACGAACCAGCACCTGCTCGCTGTCGACCGCCTTGAGGGCGGAGGGATCGGCGACCAGCAACTGCCTGTTTCGCGCAGACGCAGTCGTCTCGACCTTCGGCGAGGCCGAGAGGTCGAACGTGTCGTTCTTCGCGGCCGAACTGCAGGCGCTGAGCCCGCCCATGGCAATCGGCAGGACGAACGCCGCTGCAAGAAGCCCGATCCGTCGACGCGTCAGCATACCGCCTACCATCATGTCAGCCCTGTCCTTTTGGCCTTCGATCATCATTACCGCCGAGTCCGTCCGTCATATTGCTTGACGTTTTCACCACCGAAAATCAACCGCTGCGGGTCGCGATCGAAGTTGGTGATCGCGTCATTGAGTTCACGCATGGTCTGCCGCGTATCGGTGACGAGCGACTGGATATCCCTGAGGCCGCCATTGGAGAAACGGGCAAGATTGTCGGCGATCGGAGTGATCCGCGCATTCAGGTTTTCCGCCATGAGGCGAATGGATTCCAGCGTCTTGCGCGCCTCGGCCGTCAGCGAGTTCGTGTCGTCCGAACCGAGAATGCCATCGACCTTCTTCAGGATCCCGTCGACCCGCTCGGAAGCATTGTTCAGCTTGTTGGCAAGCTGGGTGAAATCGGTGATCGCCTGATCGATGTCCTGACGGCGGTTGGTCACGCTCTGGCTGAGATCCTTGAAACCGGAAATCGCGGTGCGTGCGTCAGCCGCGGCGACGGAAACGTCATCCACGACCCGGCCCACCTTCTGGCTGTCGACGGCATCTATCAGAACGGTGACCTTCGTCAGCGCCGCGTCTGCATGCACACCGAACTGCTGGAAGGTCGACGCGGTCTCCTTGAAGCCGTCGATGGCAGGCGCGATCTTCTTGGATGCCTCGGCGAAATTGGCGGTCGCTTCCTGCGTATTGGTCAGGATCTTGTCGATCTTTTCGGAATTGAGCGACCTGAACAGGTCCTCGGCTGCAGAAAGCGTCGAATCGAGACGTCCCGAAAGACCTGACACGGAGGTGGATAGAGCGCTGACGCTCTCCAGGAACTTGTCGATACCGTCGGCATTGTCGGCAAGCGCCTTGGAAAAGGTCTCCGCATTTTTCACCGTGTTGGTGAGCGGCGCTCGTGAATCCTCGATGAAGCCCTGTAACTCGCCGATCGCGCTGTTCGCCCGCTGCAGGATCTTGTCCGCAGTCGCAAGCAGATTGGTCACGCTCGACTGATCAGCAACGAGAACAGCCGGTTCGCCGGTCGATATCGCCTTCTCAAGAATGTTCTCGCCGCCTGCATTGCCGCCGGAAAGCTCGATATATGCGGCGCCGGTCAGGCCCTGAATTTCAAGAACGGCCTTGGTGGAGCTGGAAACAGGCGCATCGGCGCGCACCTCGGTGAAGGCGACGGAGAATTGCGGGTCATCCTTGTCGATGTAGAGATTGCGAACCGAGCCGACCGCGATGCCGTTGAACCGTACGGGCGAACCGACGCTCAGGCCGTTTGCCGAGCCGGGAATGCGGATGGCGAGCGGAGCAACCGGACCACCGCGGCCATATTCCGCCATCCAGTAGACGAAACCGAACGCCGCTGCGATGACGAGCAGCGTGAAAAAGCCGACGAGGGCATAATTGGCTCTGGTTTCCATAGGTCAGTCACTCACCGGATTTTGAGCCGGGGTTGCCGGCCTCTCAATGGAACGGGCGCGCTTGCCCCTGAAATACGACCTCACCCATGCATCGTCGCAGGCGAGCATATCGTCTAAGCTTCCCTCGACCAAGACCCGCTTCTGTCCCAGCACGGCGATGCGGTCGCATACGGAAAACAGGCTGTCGAGGTCGTGGGTCACCATGTAGACGGTAAGGCCGAGCGTATCGCGCAGCCGCGCGATCAATTCGTCGAATTCGGCGGCGCCGATCGGATCGAGACCCGATGTCGGCTCATCGAGGAAAAGCAGGTCCGGGTCGAGCGCCAATGCGCGCGCGAGTGCCGCGCGCTTGATCATGCCGCCGGAAAGCTCGGATGGATACTTGTCCGCCGCATCCGGATCGAGGCCCACCAGTTCGATCTTCAGATAGGCGAGCTCATCCATCAGCCATTTCGGCAGATCGAGATATTCGCGCATCGGCAGCTGGATGTTTTCCTTGACCGTCAAGGCGGAGAAGAGCGCGCCATGCTGGAAGAGCACGCCGAGCCGCGTATCGAGCGCCACACGCTCGGCTTCCGAAACCTTGTCGTAGTCAGCCCCAAGGATCTCGATCGTGCCGGAACGCCGCGGCAGAAGCCGCAGGACGGTGCGCATCAACACGGATTTGCCGGCGCCCGACGCTCCGACGAAACCAAGGATCTCGCCACGGTAGATATCGAGATTGAGCCGGTCGAGCACGACCTTTTCGCCAAACGCGACCGTCAGATCACGCACCGAAAGGACAGCTTCGCGTTCCTGTTTGCCGGGGAGATTGTCTGCCATCATCCCCTCCTCAGAAATCGATCGCTGCGTAGAACATGGCGAAAAGCCCGTCCACGAGGATGACGACGAAGATCGATTTCACCACCGCGGCCGTGACGTGCTGGCCGAGCGATTCGGCGCTGCCACCGACCTTCATGCCTTCCACCGCCGAGACGATGCCGATGATGAGCGCCATGAACGGCGCCTTGATCATGCCCGACGCGATGGTCGAATAATCGATCGAATCGTGCAGGCGCGTGGTGAAGACATCGAAAGTGATGCCGGAATAGGCCCAGGCGACCACCGCGGCACCATAAAGGGCCGCGAAGTTGGCGACGATGGTCAAGAGCGGCAGCGCGATCGTCAGCGCCACGAGCCGCGGAAACACCAGCACGCCGATCGGGTTGAGGCCGATGACCTTCAGCGCATCGATTTCCTCGCGCATCTTCATCGAGCCGATTTCGGCGGTAATCGCGCTGCCTGAGCGGCCGGCGATCATGATGGCCGTCAGCAGCACACCGATTTCACGCAATTGCAGGATGCCAACGAGGTCGACGACAAAGACTTCCGCCCCGAAATAGCGGAGCTGGAACGCGCCCTGCTGGGCGATGATCGCGCCGATCAGGAAGGACATGAGCACGATGATCGGAACAGCCCGCACGCCCATGTGATCGAGCTGGTTGACCACGGACGCGGGAGAAACACCGCTGCCGCGGCCAAGCTTGGTCTGCGCGCCGCGCACCGCCGAGCCCAGCACGAACATCATCGCGACGAAATCCTGCCAGAGCTCGACGACCGTCTCGCCAAGGGGACTGAAGATACGCTGGAAAAGCGGTCCCTTGACGTCATTCCTGCTCGGCTCGTTCACCTTTTCCGGCATGGCGGAAATGAGTTCCCGCATGGCGTCGCTGCCGCCGGTCACAGCGACCGAAACGCCCTCGGCCCGTTGCTTGGCAAGGAACCGACGGATGAGCCACGCGCCCGCCGTATCCATGGCGGACACCTGCGACAGGTCGATTTCGACGATGCTCTTCTCGCCATCGGCGAGCCGGCCGGCATTGTGCAACATCGCGCCGAGACTGTTGTTGCGCCATGTGCCGCGCAACTCGATCCGACGCCCCGCCCGGTCGGGCAGATCGTGAATTTCGATCGACGCGTTTTCTGGATGAACCGGCTTCACTATCCCGACGACTTCTACGCTTTGGCCATGCGCACCCGCCGGTAACGGCCGCCTGCGCGAAAGTTGGATTCTGCGCAGTATAGCCGGACCGCCCAAGGATGAAATCCTTAACCGGCGTTAAAGATTCCAAAAACCGGCAAAGCCACAATAAAAACCGATAATTCGCGCGATTGGGCCGATGGCCTCACGCCGCGCGAATGTCCTCGTCGGCTTCCTGCTTGATCGAAGCAAGCGAAAGCGGCACCGGAACCATCGCAAGTTGTTTTTCAGGCTTGGCCGCCCCCACAAGATGGCCCCAGTTGATCAGCTCGAATCGGCCATCGGGATGTTCGGCGATTGCCGTGCAGCTTTCCACCCAGTCACCCGTGTTGACGTAGTGGATGCCGTCAATGTCCTCCATGACCGCGTGATGGATGTGACCACAGATCACGCCATCGACCTCATTGCGCCGCGCTTCGTCGGCCACGACCCGCTGGAATTCGCCAATGAAATTAACGGCCTGCTTCACCTGCTGCTTGGCCCAGGAAGAGAACGACCAATAAGGCATGCCCAGCCGGCGCCGAAGGCTGGCCAGCACGACGTTGATGGCGATGGCGGTATCGTAGGCCCAGTCGCCGAGATAGGCGAGCAGCCGTGCGTTACGCACCACCACGTCGAACTCATCCCCGTGCAGGACCAGATACTTCTTGCCGTCGGCGGTCTCGTGGATCATGCGCTCGGCGACTTCGATGCCGCCGAAATGGGTGCCCGGAAAACCCCGCAGGAATTCGTCATGATTACCGGGAATGTAGACGATACGCGTCCCCTTGCGCGCCTTGCGCAAGAGCTTCTGCACGACGTCGTTGCAATCCTGCGGCCAGTACCAGCTTCGCTTCAGCCGCCAGCCATCAACGATATCGCCGACGAGAAAAATCGTGTCGGCCTCGTGTGTCCGCAGGAAATCGAGAAGAAAGTCGGTCTTCGCCGCCTTTGAACCCAGATGTACATCGGAAATGAAAAGGGTTCTGAAATGCCGCGTATCCGTCTGCCCACTCACGGTCGCCATCCTCTTGATCTCGCCTCATGAAACCATGACTGGCTCAAACCAGACTCGTGTTTCAGGAAGATGACACGCTGGGGATATGCCGTTTTCAGCGGAAAAATCCGGGCAAGAATGCCCGGAAACGGTCTTTGACCACACAATGGACACCGATACCCGAGGCCGTTTGGCGGTTCAGGCCAGTTCCGGCAGCCGGTGCCGGGAGAGAAGTCCGGCCTCCTCGCGCTCCACTCCCAACGACACGAGAACGAGCTCCGCCACCTCGCTGCCGGCGTCCCGCCAGGTCTTGTAGCCTTCCTGCACCAGCATCATGCCGGAAAGCGTCGCGCCACCGATGATCGCGAGCGCCGAATTGGCCTGCTCGTGCGGGATGGCATAACGGCCGTTTTCTATCCCGAGCCTGAGATCCTCGCCGGATGCTCCTGCAAGCAGGCCCTGAAGTGTGCGATTGCTGAACCCGAAATGCACCATGAAGCGGCCCCACTGGGGTTCCTCATGCGATCTGCGGATGAAGAGCCGGATGCCGCAGGCCAGCCGCAATGGCGGGTCGTTGATTGCCTCCAGATTGCCGCGCACCTTGAGCAGCATCTCGCTTGCCAGATCGCCCGCGATATCCTCAAACAGCCTGCCCGGATCCGGTATCGCGTTATAGACGGTTCCGCGCGCGACACCTGCCTCTTCGGCAAGGTCGCTGATCGTCACCCGATCAGAACCCTTGCGGGAAAACAGCCGCATCGCGGCATCGTAGATACGGCATTTTACGTTTGGCACGTGAAGACAACCTCCATGGTCCATCGGCCGGCCCCAAAGCGTCCGACATTTACTCCCTTGGCCAGCCCCGCCTGAAGCATCCTGATTCCGATTGCGAGAAACGACCGGTAAGCACATGAATCCAGCCGAAGTTTCCTATTCTTCGCGTGAACGCAGACCATCGGAAACGGCAACCCGAATATCAGATTCCCACCGTTGGACGCCAGATCATTCGCCTCGAAACGTCCAGCTTCACCCGCTTGCGTCAAACGGACGCAATTGTTGACTTTTGAACACATTTGTTCAATATAGATCGAAATTGCCTTTCTCATCAACATCTCATCCACGGGCCATGAGAAACGATCCTCCCAAAAGGCCCGACAAGGAGAAAATCCGTGAAAAAACTCGTCGTCGCCCTGGGCCTGATTCTCACCCTGGCTGCCTGCGCACAGACTACCAGCGAAACCACCGGCAGCACGCCGACCACCAAGTCGAAATACGGTATCGGCCCCACTTCGCTGCCGCCGGTCATCACGCCTTCGGTCTGAGGTCCTCCTCGGACATTCGTTTTCGCCGGTGCCACCGCCCGCTCTCCCCATGCGGGGCTACATGCGACGGGACCTGCACCGCTCAAGCGCGTGCACTGGGCCGAAGCAGGCACGGCGAAACGCAGCAATGGCCGGATAGGGTCCGCCATCCGGCCATTGCCTACTCACTGCCCGTAAAGTGGTTGCGATCAGAACCGAATGGGACTTCCCCCCGGGGCCAATTGGTGTATTCAGGGATCTCGATAACCTGAAACGACGATGCCGATGGACAAGATGAACGCTCCCGAAAAAAACAAGCCGCAGCCGACGACCGCAGTCGCGGACCTCGATGAACAGGCCCTGTTTTATCACCGCTATCCCCGTCCCGGAAAGCTTGAGATCCAGGCAACCAAGCCGCTGGGCAACCAGCGCGACCTGGCGCTCGCCTATTCTCCGGGTGTTGCCGCTCCCTGCCTTGCCATCCGTGACGAACCGGAAACCGCCGCCGATTACACGGCCCGCGGCAACCTCGTAGCCGTCATCTCCAACGGCACGGCCGTGCTCGGCCTTGGCAACATCGGACCGCTGGCCTCCAAGCCGGTCATGGAAGGCAAGGCGGTTCTGTTCAAGAAGTTCGCCGGCATCGACGTCTTCGACATCGAGATCGACGCCGCCAGCGTCGATGCGATGGTATCCACCGTCTCCGCGCTGGAACCCACTTTCGGCGGCATCAACCTTGAGGACATCAAGGCGCCGGAATGCTTCGAGGTTGAAGCCCAGCTTCGCGAGAAGATGAACATCCCCGTCTTCCACGACGACCAGCACGGCACCGCAATCATCGTCGCGGCCGCCATCCTCAACGGACTGGAACTCGCCGGCAAGAAGATCGAGGACGTAAAGATCGTCGCCTCGGGCGCCGGCGCCGCGGCACTCGCCTGCCTCAACCTGATGGTCACGCTCGGCGCACGCCGCGAAAACATCTGGGTCCACGACGTCGAAGGCCTCGTCTATGTCGGCCGCGAAGTGCTGATGGACCGCTGGAAGTCGGTTTACGCGCAGGAAACCGACAAGCGCGTTCTGGCTGAATCCATCGAGGGCGCGGACGTCTTCCTCGGTCTTTCCGCCGCCGGTGTTCTGAAACCGGACCTGCTGACGAAGATGGCGGAGAAGCCGCTGATCATGGCGCTCGCCAATCCGACGCCGGAAATCATGCCGGATCTCGCCCGCGAAGCCCGTCCGGACGCAATGATCTGCACCGGCCGGTCCGACTTCCCGAACCAGGTCAACAACGTCCTCTGCTTTCCCTACATCTTCCGTGGCGCGCTCGATTGCGGCGCGACCACCATCAACGAAGAGATGAAGATGGCCGCCGTGCGCGCCATCGCGGCACTCGCCCGTGAGGAAGTCTCGGAAGTCGCCGCCCGCGCCTATACGGGCGAGACCCCGACCTTCGGACCGAACTACCTGATCCCCTCGCCGTTCGATCCGCGCCTGATCCTGCGCATCGCGCCGGCCGTTGCGCGCGCCGCCGCAGAAAGCGGCGTAGCCAAGCGCCCGATCACCGACTTCGACAGCTATCTCGACCTTCTGAACCGCTTCGTCTTCCGCTCGGGCTTCGTCATGAAGCCGATCTTCGCCGCAGCGAAGAAGGCGCAGAAGCGCGTCATCTTCGCGGAAGGTGAAGACGAGCGCGTGCTGCGTGCGGCCCAGGTCCTGCTCGAGGAAGGTACCGGACAGCCCATCCTGATCGGTCGTCCCCAGATCATCGAGGCCCGCCTCAATCGTTTCGGACTGCGCATCCGGCCGGGCGTCGATTTCAGCCTCGTCAATCCGGAAGACGATCCGCGCTACCGTGAATATGTCGACGACTATTTCGCCCTTGTCGGCCGTGAAGGCATCAACCCGGAAGCCGCGCGCACCATGGTGCGTACCAACAACACCGTGATCGGGGCGCTTGCCGTCAAGCGCGGCGAAGCCGATGCGCTGATCTGCGGCGTGGAAGGCCGCTATGATCGCCATCTGCGCGATGTCCACCAGATCATCGGCAAGAAGCCGGGCGTCTGCGCCTTCTCGGGCCTCAGCCTGCTGATCTCGCAGCGCGGCGCGATCTTCTTCACCGATACCTTCGTGACCTACAATCCTTCCGCAGCCGAGATCGCCGAAATGACGATCCTTGCCGCGCAGGAGATCCGTCGCTTCGGCATCACTCCGCGGGCGGCACTCGTCGCGCACTCCAACTTCGGTTCGCGCGATTCCGAAAGCTCCCGCAAGATGCGTGCCGCGCTGAAACTCATCCGCGAGCAGGCACCGGAGCTCGAAGTCGACGGCGAAATGCAGGGCGGTTCCGCCCTTTCGGAAAGCCTGCGCAAGCGGGCCATGCCGCACAGCACGCTGACGGGCGAAGCCAACCTTCTGGTCTTCCCCAATCTCGACGCCGCCAACATTTCGCTCGGCATCGTTCGCACCATGATGGACGCCCTGCATGTCGGCCCGATCCTGCTCGGAACGGCACTTCCGGCTCACGTTCTCTCGACGTCGGTCACCTCCCGCGGCGTGGTCAACATGGCGGCTCTCGCCGTCGTCGAGGCATCCCAGCCCGGCTGATGCAAGCCGTTGAATAAACGGAAAGACGCCCCTCGCCACCAGTTGGCGGGGCGCGCGCGTTTACGTCACGCACCTGACATTCCACCCTAAAATTTGGCTGGACAACCGCCTGCACTCCGCCCAATCTCGACCCGTGTAATTTCAGGGTTTCAGTATGACGTACCAGGGCGGCTATTTCGACCTGCTGGACTGGCTTGAAAGCGAAAAGGGCGTTCGACCGCAACAATTTTTCAGAAGGATGCAGAAGGCCTTTGGCCTTGCCAATCTGCTCTACGCCGAAGCCACCATCACCCCCGCAGGCGTCAGGTTGCACCGGCTGCATCACACTTTCGCGCCGGTCCTGGTGCGCGCCGTCAAGGCTCTGCCCGACCATGTCACCCGCCCGTCGATGCGCGAGGCCTTCAGCGCAATCGGCATGCTCGACTGGTCATGGTTCGCCGACCGCACCATCGAGGCGCAGAGGCTGCATCAGCTTTCCGCCAATTTCTCGATTGCGCCCCATGGGGTCATCTATCCGCTGGCGGCGCGAGAGGGACGTTCGGCCCTGATGGCGATGAACTCCAACCTTCCATCCGCCGAATGGGCAAGCTACAGGCGCCAGAACGACCCTTACCTGCACGACCTTGCAGCGCGATTCCATGCTGCCCTCGTCAACGGCCGGATGCCTCGTTCGATGTCAGGGCGAAGAAAATCCGAACTGACGGCCCGCGAACGGGAGGCGCTCGCCTGGGCAGCCGCCGGCAAGAGCTATTGGGAGACATCCGTAATCCTCGGCATATCCGAACGCACGGTGCGCTTCTTCATGTCGAATGCCAGACGCAAGCTGAACGTCGCCACCAACACGCAGGCGGTCGCGGAAGCCGTATGGCGCGGTCTGATCACCACCACCGGCGACGAATGACCCCGGAGCCCGGATCAGGCGGGCCGGAATGATAATCAAAAATTGTATATCTATACACTGTCACTACCGACAGTTTAAATTCCTATCCATTTCGGCATTTTTTCCTCTCCAACCACGGAAGGAAATCGCCATGATCAGGATCATTACCGCCGCGAACCGCGAAAGCCATTCAACCGAGATCGCCGAGATGTACACCCTTCGCAAGAAGGTCTTCCACGATCTGTTGAAGTGGGACGTCTCCGTGAAGGGCGACTGGGAGATCGACAACTACGACGCCGCCAACCCGGTCTATGTTCTCTCCTATTCGCCGGAAGGCCGCCTGCGCGGCTCGCTTCGGCTACTGCCGACGCTCGGACCCAACATGCTGGACGATACCTTCCCGATCCTTCTGGGCGGCGAACCGGAAATCCGCAGTGCCTCCGTCTGGGAATCCAGCCGCTTTTGCATCGAACCCGAGATTTCCCAGGACCGCGCCTCCAATCAGGTGACGGTGGCCGCCGCCGAACTGATGTGCGGTGTCGGAGAACTTTGCCTCGCCTCCGATATCTCGCATATCGTCACGGTGACCGACGTCTTCCTCGAACGCATGTTCCGGCGCATGGGATGCCCCGGCGAGCGCATTGGGGAACCCCACAAGATCGGCTCGGTCTACGCAGTCGCCGTCGGATGGGAAATCGACACCCAGATGCTTGCCGGCATGAAGGCCATCGCCTCCATCGACGGCCGCGTCCTCGAGGATGCTTCCGCGCTCGGTCGCGCTCGCGCCGCCTGACGCATTCCGGTTGCGCCGATACAAGGCCCGTTAACACAAATATGTGTTCCCGGTTGGCACTTCGTCACTCGCTAATTATGGTTAGATTACATATAGGCTCATCGAATATGAGCCAGAGTGGCACGAAGCGGACCGGGGACACGATTTGCAGCGCGGCAAGAAAAGATTTCTGCTGGCATTCGCCGCCGTGCTGGCGTGTCAGCCGATTGCCGCCCACGCCTCGGCTCTGTGCGAACAACTGCGCGACGGGCTGACGAACAGCAGCCAGATTATCGGCAACAGCAGCGAATTCCGCCGTTATTCCAGTGCCATAGCCCGGCAGAATATCGAGATCCGCAAGACCCGTCAGGATATGCGCCGCCTGCGCTGCGACACCTCCGCTATTGTGGTCATCCGCGCCGACGGCGGCAATGACTGCTCGGACCTTTCTTCCGCCCTGACCAGAATGGAAGAGAACCGGCGCGACCTCACCTCCCGGCTGGAAGTTCTGCGCAACAACGGCCCGGACGAGGCGACCAGGACACACATTCTCGCCGCCCTCGACGTGAATGGCTGCAACAACGAGCCGCCCGTCAATACCGAGGCCGCATTGTCGGAAGGCCAGAACCTCGATGCCGCAGGACAGTCTTCCGCTACTCAGGAAGAGTCAGACAGTCGCATGACCTCTGCGCTCGATGGAGCGGCGGGATACGGCAATCTCCGCACGCTTTGCGTCCGTACCTGCGATGGCGGCTTTTTCCCGATCTCGTCCAACACCTCGCCGATGAACTTCCGGCGGGATGCCGACACCTGCCAGCAGATGTGCCCGGGCGTTGAGACGGAGCTCTATTACCACTCGATGATATCAGGCGAGAGCGCCGACATGGTCTCGACCCAGACCGGTCGCCCATACCGTGAACTGCCGACCGCCTTTTCCTACCTGAACCGGCCGGCCGGCGAAAAATCCGCCTGCGAATGCAATCTCGGTGCCTATTACTCGAAGATGCGGGAAAGCAGCGCTGCGATGAACGTCCCGGACTACAAGTCTGCCGTCATCGAGGTGAAGCCAAAGGTTCCAGCCAGCGCACCGGCCCAGCAGGTGTCGTCGACACCCGTCGAACGTCCCTATGACCCTGAGGACAGCAAGATCCGGCGCGTGGGGCCATCTTTCCTTGCCCCCGACCAGGGCAATCTCGACCTCAGGCATCCGGCAGCGCCCGGACCGCAGCCTCTCCAGTAGACAAGCGGCAGGATCGAACCCGACGGCTCAGCCGTCATTCGGGTTGGGTGAAACACCGCCCCAGATTTCTTCGTAGACCAACTCCTCAAGCGGGATCCTCTGTCGCCAGCCTTTGACGGCAAGCTCCGGCTGATCGAAGAGCCGATCGACATAACCAAGGCAGAACCAGCCGATGATCTCGACATGCCCGGGTATCGAAAGCACCGACCTCAGATCGTCCTGATGGAAGATGCTGACCCAGCCGACCCCGACGCCTTCGGCGCGTGCAGCAAGCCACAGGTTCTGGATGGCGCAGACCGTCGAATAGCTGTCCATGCGGGGATTATGGGTACGCCCGAGAATGACGGGACCGCCTCGCGTCGGATCGCAGGTCACGCAGATACCCACAGGCGCCTTGCGAATGCCCTCGAGCTTCAGCCGCTGATAGCTCTGGCGTTGCTCGCCCGAAAACATCGCAGCGGCCTCGTCGTTTGCCCGGGAAAACGCCTGCCATACGGCCTCGCGTCTGGCGCCATCGCGCACCACCAGAAAGTTCCACGGCTGCATGAAGCCAACGGACGGCGCGTCATGCGCCGCCTGCAGCAGACGCCAGATGAGTTCGTCCGGCAAGGGATCGGGCAGAAACTGGTCGCGCACGTCGCGACGGCTGCGAATGGCCCGGTACACGGCCTTCCGCTCCTCGGCGGAAAAGGCTCCGGCCCGCACGAGATGATCGTTCGGTTCGTTGCGCATCGTCATATCCCCAACAATGCCAGCAACCGCCTGCCGTCCGCGCAGGGCAAGTCAATCTCGTCAGGCCGGTCTTCTGACTGGGCTTCCTCTGCTCCGCTCAACCTTCCCGACCTGGCGGCCAGTGGTCCGGATCAGAAGATCCGATGACGGGGCATCCACCTCACAGCGTTGGGCACGTGCCGGAATTCCACCGGCTTCCCGATTCTCCCGCAACAGCGCGCGGGCACCTGACGTGAGAGGTTCTACAACATGCAGACCTTTCCGCAAACCGCCGTTTGCGACACGTCCTCAGTCCTTTGCGGGAAAATACCTGACATAGGCGAACTCGTCTCCATCCGGTGACCAGCTCGGTACGTTGATCGTCCCCTGCCCGCCGAACAGCTCGAACAGCGTTTCGATGTTTCCACCGTCCATGTCCATCAGGCGCATCCTGACGTTGAGGTCGCGCGGGTGATCGAAGACCTCGGGATCGTAGGAAATCAGGACGACCTTGTCACCTTTCGGAGACGGATGCGCAAACCAGTTGCCGAAATTGTCGTCGGTCAACTGCTGCAAATCGCGACCGTCAGGGCGTATCCGCCAGATCTGCATCAGACCCGTGCGGCTCGAATTGAAATAGATCCACTCGCCATCGGCCGACCAGTCGGGACCGTCATTGCGTCCCTCTCCGAAGGTCAGACGCGTCTCGAAGCCACCCTCTACCGATATGGTGTAAATATCGAAGATCTGATCCCGGATACCGCAATAGCTCACGAAGCGGCCGTCGGGCGACCACCCGTGCCAGTAGGAAGGCAGGTTTTCCGTCATCTGGCGCGGAGTTCCACCCTCGGCCGGCAGGATGTACATGCAGGTCCTGCCGTGTTCCACCTTGTCGCACAGCATGATGAACCGGCCATCCGGCGAAATGCCGTGATCGTTGTTGCAGCGGGTGGCGAAGCCCATGTCGATCTGCCGAGGCTCCCCGTCGCCATCCGGCGGCAGGCGATAAAGCAGGCCGTCGCTGTTGACCAGCAGGTAACTGCCGTCGGGCGACCAGTTCGGCGCCTCGACCAGCCGCTCCGTCTGCCAGACGATGCGGTGCTCGCGCGTGCGGATATTGAAGATCTCGAGCGAGCTTCGCATGTCCCCTCCAGCCCGTGCGCCGAAGCGCCGTCAGCGGTCCCGGAAACGATTGGTGATCGGATAGCGCCGGTCGCGGCCGAAGTTCTTCTTGGTGATCTTCACGCCGGGAGCGGACTGACGCCGCTTGTATTCGGCGAGATAGAGCAGATGCTCGACCCGGTGCACTGTCGCCACGTCATGCCCACGGGCCACGATATCCTCGACCGCCATTTCCTTTTCGACGAGGCATTCGAGAATGTCGTCCAGCACCGGATAGGGCGGTAGTGAATCCTGGTCGGTCTGGTTCGGCCGAAGCTCGGCGGAAGGAGCCTTGGACAGGATATTGGCAGGGATGACCTCTCCCGACGGTCCGAGTGCACCCGGCGGCACATGCGCATTGCGCCAGCCGGAAAGCGCGTAGACCTGCATCTTGTAGAGGTCCTTGATCGGATTGAAGCCACCGTTCATGTCGCCGTACAGCGTCGCATAGCCGACCGACATTTCCGACTTGTTGCCGGTGGTCACCACCATCGAGCCGAACTTGTTGGAGATCGCCATCAGGATGGTGCCGCGAGCGCGGCTCTGGAGGTTTTCCTCAGTGATGCCACTGTCCGTTCCCTCGAACATGTCCGAAAGCGCGGAAAGAAAACCTTCCACCGGTTCGGCAATCGGCACGGTGTCATAGTGGCAGCCCAGCGCCTTTGCGCAGGCCTCGGCATCGGCAAAGGATTCCTGCGAGGTATAGCGATAGGGCAACATCACCGTGCGAACCCTCTCCTCGCCCAGCGCATCGACGGCAATCGCCGCGCACAGGGCGGAATCGATGCCGCCGGAAAGGCCGAGAACAACGCTCTTGAAGCCGTTCTTGTTGACGTAGTCGCGAAAACCCAGAACGCAGGCGCGATAATCCGCCTCTTCCTTTTCCGGAATGTGCGACATCGGTCCGTCCGTGCATCGCCAAGCGTCACCGGAACGCTTCCACGTCGTCACAGCCATCGTCGGTTCGAACTGGCTCATCTGGAAAGCCAGCGACTTGTCGGCATTGAAAGCGAAGCTCGCACCGTCGAAGACCAGTTCGTCCTGCCCACCGACCTGGTTGGCGAAGATCAGCGGCAGGCCGCTCTCGATCACCTGACGCAGCGCCACCTGATGGCGCACATCGACCTTGCCACGGTAATAGGGTGAACCGTTGGGAACGAGCAGGATTTCCGCGCCCGTCTCGGCCAGCGTCTCGCAGATTCCGAGATCGTTCCAGATTTCTTCGCAGATCGGAATACCGAGCCGAACGCCGCGGAAGTTGACCGGCCCCGGCATGTCGCCCTCGACGAAGACGCGCTTCTCGTCGAATTCGCCGTAGTTGGGCAGGTCGATCTTGTCGCGAAGGCCGATGATCTTGCCGCCATCGAGAACGGCGGCGGAGTTGTGCCGGCCCTTCTGCCCCTGCCGCGGGAACCCGACGATGACACCCGGCCCACCGTCAGCCGTATCGGCGGCAAGCTGCTCGACGGCATGCAGGCACGCCTTCAGGAAGGCCGGCTTGAGCACCAGATCCTCCGGTGGATAGCCGGAAATGAACAGCTCGGTCAAAAGCAGCAGGTCGGCCCCTTGCGCGGCCGCCTCGGCGCGTGCTTCCCGCGCCTTCGCAAGATTGCCGGCAACGTCGCCGACCGTCGGGTCGAATTGCGCAATGGCGATGCGCAGGATGTCGGGTCGAATGGGTGTATCGCTCATGGGGCAGGTTTAGCGCGTGACGATGACAATCGCAACGTGGGCGTGGGCCACAAGGAGCACGACAAGTAAAAGATCGCGGAGAGAACACATTGTATGTGAACAAACCGTCTTAACGCCCGGTTCATCTGGTATTCATGACGTTTATGTGACAGCTATGCAAAGTTTGGATGACATGACTTCATAGCTGGAGAACAAGGTGCTTGAGATTGGCTCAGATTCGGCGGTTTCGTCGAACGCCGCCCCGCAGGGCACCGTTGTACAGGCCGGCCGCCAGCAGGCGAAAATTGCGCTTGTCACGGTCGCGACATCTCTCGGAATCGCGATCCTCACCATCATCTGCAGCGAATGGCTCGCACGCGGCAGCCTGACCGACATTTCCGACTACATGCTTTCTCCGAGCCGTCCCGGCCTTGTAGCGGCAGGCGTCATATTCCTGCTGCTGCTCGCTGGTGACGCACTGTTCGGCCGCGCCTATCAGTCAGCGCTCGTCATCGTTCCGCTGACGCTGCTGCCGGCCTTCTTCTCCGGGCAGAAGCAGCTTTTCCTGTCCGACCCGCTCTACCCCAGCGATCTCCTGTTCGGGCGCCAGATCATGGAACTGCTGCCCGTCATGGTCGCGGCAAAGCCGTTCACAGCTCTCGGCATATCCGCCGCAACGCTGGCGACGATCGGTATCCTCGTCTACCTGTTTGTCGTCAGCTGGAAGCGTTTCCCGCGCCTCACCGGTATTTCCAAGCTTGGCCGGCTGGTCGTCGCTCTGCCGATCATCGGCGCCTTCCTGTCCCTGATGGACGCGACCTCCTATTCCTACCTGCGCGACCGGCTGAACATCATTCCCATGATGTGGGACCAGCAGGAAAACTACCGTCATAACGGCTTCCTCCTTGCTTTCGCCTTCAACGCGCCGATGGCCAACGTGTCGGCACCGGAAGGCTATGGCAGCGACGCGATCGCCGACATCCCGGCCGACCGCGTGCCCGCCAGCTTCTTTTCCGGCCGCCATGCCGACGTCATCATGGTGATGAGCGAGTCCCTCTGGGATCCGACCCGCCTTTCCAATGTCGGCTTTTCGCCGGACCCGATGCCAACCGTCCGCGCCAGCCAGTCCGGCAACGTCTTCTCGCCGGAATTCGGCGGCATGACCGCCAACGTGGAATTCGAGGCGCTTACGGGCTTCTCCAATGCCTTCCTCCCCTATGGAAGCATTCCCTACCAGCAGTATGTCCGCCGTCCACTGCCCTCGCTTGCCACCTTCTTCGAATCCAAGGGCTACACCAGCAAGGCCTTCCACCCCTTCCAGAGCTGGTTCTGGAACCGCGGAAACGTCTACAAGTCTCTCGGCTTCGACAGCTTTGCTTCCGAAGAAAACATGCCGGCCATGGAAAAGCGGGGCATCTTCGCCTCCGACGAGGCCCTGACCCGCGAAATCATGCGCGTAGGTGACGATACCGCGGAACCGTTCTTCTTCTTTGCCGTCACCCTTCAGGGACACGGGCCCTACGAGGCGAACCGCTACGCCAGCAACACCATCGAACTGGACGAAGCCGTGCTTTCTCCGCAAAGCCGCAGCACGCTGGCAACCTATGCCCAGGGCGTGCGTGAGGCGGACAAGAGCCTGAAGACACTGATGGAATGGGCGAAGAAGCGTCGCCGCGAAACCATCATCGTGCTGTTCGGCGATCATCTGCCGCCGCTTGGCACTGTCTATCCGGAAAGCGGGTATATGCCGGATCAGGTCGCAACCCGCAGGGCGCCACTCGACGTGATGAAACGCGAGCACGAGACCCCGCTCGTCGTCTGGTCCTCCAAGCGCGGCGTGCAGAAGGACATCGGCTCGGTCAGCCCCGCCCAGCTTCCCTCGCTGGTGGTGAAGCTCGCCGGCTATCGCCATCCCTATTACACCGGTGTTCTAGGCCGGGCGCAGGAACGCTTCACCGTCTTCGACCGCCACCTGCTGGTGGAACGGAATGGCAAGACGCAGGCCGACTGGTCCTTGAACGGTACGACGCTCGATCCCACGATCCGCGACCTGCGGCTCCTGCAGCATGACATGATGTTTGGAAGCCAGTTCGGCGTGGAGCGCTTCTTCCCGGAGATGACCGACCGCCTCAACCCGGAGTCCTGATACCCCCACGAAAGGACGGAATGCCGCAGCGGCATGACGCGCATTATCATTGCCCGGTATCTTGCGCGGACGAAAGAAAAGCGTCATTGACATTCGCAACGCATCCGGGAGGATGGCGAACGGGGATGATCTATTACGAGGTCGCACATGCCGACCGAACGCGATATCGCCCTGCAAGTATTGAGATGTCCAGGTATTTCATCAGAGCGTAACGAGCCATGCGGTCACTGACCCGAGCCGAGATTGCTGCCCATCCGTCGTTTCCGTCGATCGAAAGGCAGATTGCGAAACACCTTATAGAAATTCATGTCCGTACACCGAGGCTGTCCCGCCTGAAGGCGTCTCATCGCAAATGGCTGATGACGCAGTCGCTCTACGCTCTGGGCCTCCAGCGCACGGAAGACGACCCCCTCTCCGGCCTGACGGCAACCCGCTTCGTCGAGATCGTGATGAAGCTCGGCGCGGCAAGCCGAAACACGGCAACCGGCTTCCTGGCGGAACTGGTCGCCTACAAGTTCCTGCGTGACGTGCCCGACGTACCGGACCGACGCGTGCGCGTTCTCGAAACCACCGAAGCCAGCAACACCGCGATGATGAGCTGGTTCACCGGCCACATGGCCTGTCTCGACCGGCTGGACGGCGGCAATCGCGAGGCGACAACCGCCACCGATCCGCGCATCTTCCGCATCGCGCAGCCCTATGCTGCCGCCAAGCTCGTGGAAGACCCGATCTGGCGCGACCCCGCTGACTCCATCGGTCACTTCCTGTGGTCCGATCTCGGCGGCATGGTTCTGCATGACCTGATCGCACGCATCGAAACCTTCGATCCCGACGCGGAACGCACGAGCATCGGCCCAGTTACGCTGGCCGAACTCAGCGACATCTACATGATCTCGGCCACCAACCTGAAGCGCATGTTCAAGAAGGCCGAACTGGAAAACCTGCTCGGCTGGGACCAGCCGCGCCGTCGGGGCGACCTGTGGCTTTCGAAAGCATTCCTCAGCGACTACTTCACCTGGCAATCCGCCAAGTTCACAGCTCTGGACGAGGCCTACCACCACGCCCTTGAGGAGATTGCGGAAGCGGAGCCTGCGGCGATGTCTCAGGCGGTTGTGGCGGGAGCGGCCGGTGGTCCGTCGCCGGCAAACTTCGGCAGCGCGTCGTCCAGATCGTAATAGTCACCCTTGTCTGCACAATAGATGTGATAGCCAGATTGAAGACCGGTGGGCGTTTCAAACGCGCCAGCGAGAATGGACATGTAGTCGAGTCCATCGCCATGCCAGAAGAGCGCCGAACCGCAGGTGCGGCAAAAGCCTCGCGCCGCAGCGTCGCTCGCCCGGTACCACGTGATGTTGTCCTCTCCCCTGAGGTCGATGTGTTCCAGCGCCACATTGGTGGCGGCATAGTAATGCCCCGTCTGCTTGCGGCACTGGGAGCAATGACAAAATATGATCGGCCGCAGCGGGCCCTTCACCTCGAAGGAAACCGCCCCGCACAGGCACGCACCGGTTCGTCGCTCACCGCTCATTGTTACTGATATCCCCGTTTCTCGTTCTTTGATCCGCGCAGGGTCGCCTTCATCGCCCCTCGCGGTCAATGGCAAACCATTGAAGCTTTGGTTGCGATTTCCTGAAGATCCGGCTTTGGCAGCCGCGGCATCATCTTGCGCCGCAGCAATATGAAAAATATCTAATGCAATTCATAATTGCCGACTGAAAAATAACTAAACCTTAATGAGCTAGGAGTTTCATTACAATCTAAATTACGCATACACGGTAAAAGGGGTATTCCAGGATGCGTAGAAGGCAAAGCTTGCTGACAGATAGACGCGGCGCCGCAGCGATCGAATTCGCCATTCTGGCCCCCGTCTTCTTCATGGTCGTCTTTTCGATGATCGGTTACGGAATCTACTTGAGCGCGAGCCACGCGGTGCAGCAACTCACCGCCGATGCAGCGCGCACGGCCATTGCCGGGCTCACATCGACCGAGCGCAAACAACTCGCCGAGAAATACGTGAAGGCGACGACCTCGGAATATGCGTTCCTTGACGGCAAGGCCATGACGGTCGCCGTGCAGGACGATCCGAATAACCCCGACCAGTTCACGGTCAGCATTTCCTACGATGCATCGGGCCTGCCGATCTGGCAGCTCTACAGTTTCGCCATGCCGGGCAAGGTGATCCGGCGTTTTGCCACCATCCGTGTAGGAGGGATATGACATGAAACGACGCCTTAGCCTCTTGCCCAGACGGATGCTGAAGGAAGATACCGGCAACATAGCGGTATCGGCCGCCCTCGTCGCCCCGCTGATCATCGGAACGCTGGCACTTGGCGTGGACTATGGCCACCTGACCATGCAGCAGCGGGCGCTGCAGCAGGCTGCAGACCTCTCGGCGATAGTTGCCGCCTCAAGCTTGACCAACCCCGGACAGGCCGCCTTCAACTACTTCAAGATGAACGGGCTGGACATGCCCGTGGCCACCGCCACGGGCCTCATCACCGATACCGGCGTCGTATCGCTCGACAAGATCAGCCAGTACGCCGCCGTGGCAACGGTCACCACAGGTCGCTACACAGCTGATCCCACACTCTCGGTCGATGCGCGCTTCGTGCAGACGAGCAGCTATCCCGATGCGGTCAGGGTCGAAGTCCGCAGGAAAGAGACGCTCTTCTTCGCCAGCGCCTTCGCCGATCCGCCGACACTCGGGGCTGTCGGGACCGCCGCTGCGAACAAGATGGCAAGCTTCTCGATCGGTTCACGGCTTGCAAGCCTGCATGGCGGCGTCCTGAATGCGGTGCTTTCGGGATTGCTCGGTACCAGTATCAGCCTCGACGTCATGGACTACCGTGCGCTCATCGACGCCGACGTCGCCGTTCTGAAGACGCTCGACGCGCTGGCAATCGACCTCGGCCTCACGGCGGTAACCTACGAGGACCTGCTTCAAACCGACGTCAGCTTTGGCAAGGTAATCGATGCCGTCCTGCGCCTGACCACCCTCGATGCCAAGACGAGGTCGGCGCTCGAAGCGCTCAAGCGTCAGGTTGCCAAGACGAAGCTCACGGTCAAACTTGAGAATGTTCTCAACCCCGGCCCCTATTCCGAACGCCTGATCGGCAGCGCCGATCACCTGACGGTCAATGTCGGCGTCTTCGAATTCCTGACGGCCGCCGCGGCAGCGGCCAACGGCAAGAACCAGGTTGCCGTCGATCTGGGCGCAACCATTCCAGGCCTCGCCTCGGCAAAACTGTCGATCGCCATCGGCGCGCCGCCCGTTTCTACCCCTCCGGCTGCAGTCGGTGGGGTCGGCACCATAGTCCGGACCGCGCAGACGCGCATAGCCTTGAATGTCTCGACAGACGGATTGCTGGCGCTTGCGGGGATCAAGGTCAAGGTGCCACTCTATGTCGAGGTCGCCCATGCCGAAGCCAAGCTCGCCGAAATCAACTGCCGCGACCGCAGTGGCTCGGCGGATGTCAGGATATCGGCAGTGCCGGGCCTTGCCGAAATTGCCCTTGGCAATATCGATACCAGCGCCTTCGCCAACTTCGGCACGAAGCCCCGGGTGACCAAGGCTACTCTGGTCCAGGCCCCGCTGCTGGGTATCGACGCGATGGCCTATATCAACGCCTCGAACATGGACAAGAAGACGCTGACCTTCACGCCGAACGAGATTGCCAGCGGCACCGTGAAGACCGTCTCGACCAGCCAGACGCTGACCTCGCTGCAATTCTCGCTGCTCAAGAACCTCGACGTCGATATCCGTCTTGCGGGGCTGACGCTTGGAACACCGCAGGCTGTTCAGAACGCTCTGGCCCAGACGCTCTCCAACCTCACGGTTCCGCTGGACAGCCTGCTCTACAACACGCTGCTGGCGCTCGGCATCCGCATCGGCGAAGCGGATGTGCGGGCGACATACGCCACCTGCCAGCAACCCGTTCTCGTACAGTAGGCGCAAACAGAAAAGCCGGCGTCCTGACGACGCCGGCTTTGATCGTTGTCCAATATCAGGCGATCAGCCGTTGGCTACCAGCATCCGCTTTTCGTCGCGGCCGCCCTTCATGCGCTCGGCCAAAAGGAAGGCCAGTTCGAGCGCCTGATCGGCATTGAGGCGCGGATCGCAATGGGTGTGGTAGCGATCCTGCAGATCTTCTGCCGAGACCGCACGGGCACCGCCGGTGCATTCCGTCACGTCCTTGCCGGTCATCTCGATATGGATGCCGCCCGGATGCGACCCTTCCGCACGATGGATCTGGAAGAAGCTTTCGACTTCCGACAGGACGCGCTCGAACGGACGGGTCTTGTAGTTGTTGAGCGTGATCGTATTGCCGTGCATCGGATCGCAGGACCATACAACCTTGCGGCCTTCGCGCTCGACGGCACGGATCAGCTTCGGCAGGTGATCGGCAACCTTGTCATGACCGAAACGGCAGATCAGGGTCAGACGGCCAGCCTCGTTCGCCGGGTTCAGGAGATCGATCAGGTTCAGAAGATCATCCGGCTGCAACGACGGACCGCACTTCAGGCCGATCGGGTTCTTGATGCCGCGGCAGTATTCGATATGGGCATGGTCTGCCTGACGTGTACGGTCGCCGATCCAGATCATGTGACCGGAGGTCGCGTACCAGTCGCCCGAGGTGGAATCGACGCGGGTCAGAGCTTCCTCATAGCCGAGAAGCAGCGCCTCGTGGCTGGTGAAGAAATCCGTCTCGCGCAGGCTCGGATTGTTGTCCGAGGTGATGCCGATGGCCTTCATGAAGTTCATCGTCTCGGAAATCCGGTCGGCGAGCTTGCGGTAGCGCTCGGCCTGCGGGCTGTCCTTGACGAAGCCAAGCATCCACTGGTGCACGTTCTCGAGGTTGGCATAGCCACCCATCGCGAAGGCGCGCAGCAGGTTCAGCGTCGCGGCCGACTGGCGGTACGCCATGATCTGGCGTTCCGGATTGGGAACGCGGGCCTCAGGCGTGAACTCGATGCCGTTGACGATGTCGCCACGGTAGCTCGGCAGCTCGGTATCACCCTGCTTCTCGAAATCCGAAGAGCGCGGCTTGGCGAACTGGCCGGCAATACGGCCGACCTTGACGACCGGAAGCTGCGCGCCATAGGTCAGGACGACAGCCATCTGCAGGAAAGCGCGGAAAAAGTCGCGGATCGTATCCGCGCCATGCTCGGCAAAGCTCTCCGCGCAATCGCCGCCCTGCAGCAGGAAGGCGTTGCCTTCCGCGACATTGGCGAGCGACTTGGTCAGGCGACGTGCTTCACCGGCAAAGACGAGTGGCGGATACTTGGCAAGCTGGGCTTCCGCATCCGCGAGCGCTGCTGCGTCTGGATAGGCGGGAACCTGCTTGATCGGCTTCTGTCGCCAACTACCTGGGGTCCAATTCTGTGCCATGGTCTTCACCTGCTGTTAAAAGGCGGCCTCCTCCCGGCCGCTTGGAATTCGGGGCTTATAGACGGATATATCGGCGTTGCAAAGCCGAAGTTGAAGGCCTTTCGCGTACACACGGTCCACATTTGCGCAACACTCCATCCCTTGCATTCGCACGACCAGATCCCAGTCTATCAGATTTTGCTGAAAAAGCGGACCTCTCATTGCACTTAAGCCTCGACGACGTGCGTCCGCACCTTGATTTTACATGAACGTAAACGTAAGAATTTCACCGGGTGGAATGGATGCGCGACGGGATGAGGAGATCGGTCGATGCAGCAGGATGCGGATATCAAACGTAGCGATATCGTTTTTGAGGCAGCCGATGGGTTTCCCCTCGCCGGTACGCTCTTCGAAGGCGCGGGCAATGGTCCCCTCGCCCTGATCTCATCGGCCGCTGCGGTACCGCGCACTATCTATGCACGCTTCGCCCAGCATCTCGTCGCGGCCCACGGCTATCGCGCCGTCCTGACCTATGACTATCGCGGGGTATCCGCCTCGAAACTTCCGCCGGGGTGGCGCGCCCTGCCCCGCATGGCGGACTGGGCGGAAAAGGATATGCCTGCAGCCATCGACCGGCTTGAGCGTCTGGCGCCCGGTCATCCGATGGTCGGTATCGGTCAGTCCTTCGGCGGACAGGCACTCGGTCTCTGTGGCCGCGCCGCCAGTTTCGAACGCTATCTGATGGTTGCCGTCATGTCGGGCCACTGGCGCTACACCGATGAGCCCTTGAAGGTCTTCGCAGCGATGAACCTGATCGGCGTGCCGCTTGCCATGCTGACCGGTAGCGTCCCGGGCTGGTTGGGTCTTGGAGAAACACTGCCCGGAACGGTCTTCCGCCAATGGGCGAGATGGGGCCGATCCGCGGACTATTTCTTCGCTGATCCTACCATGGATGCGGCAAGGCGTTTCGCCGAAGTCCGCACCCCGATCCTGTCGATCGGTGTCGAAGACGACCCATGGGCGACACCCCGTGCGCAGCAAGCCATACTGAAAGGATATGTCAACGCATCGGTAGAACGGCTCCGGGTCAGTCCGCCGCCCGGCCAGACGATCGGCCACCTTGGCTTCTTCCGCCCGACATTCCGGGAAAACCTCTGGGAACCGGCAATAGACTGGCTCAACGGCGCATCCCAGACAAACGCAGTGCTGGCGTCTTGAGGTCCGCCAGCAAGGGCGGACCTCTGTAGCATCCGGGAAGCGGAGCGCTCAGACGCGCTCGCCGTTCCTGATCCGGTAGCTCGGATTGTACATCGTCACCAGTTCTTCAGCGGCCGTCGGATGCACGGCCATCGTCCGGTCGAAATCATCCTTGGTGCAGCCGGCCTTCAGCGTGATGCCGAGAAGTTGAGCCATTTCGCCGGCGTCGTGACCGAGAATATGGGCACCTACCACCTTGCGGTCCGCGGCATTGACGATCAGCTTCATGATCGTCTTTTCCGCACGGCCGGAAAGCGTGGCCTTCATCGGCCGGAACTGGGCGCGGTAGACTTCGATTTCATCGAACTTCTTCGCAGCCGCCTCTTCCGAAAGGCCGACCGTGCCGATCTCCGGCTGGGAGAAGACCGCTGTCGCGATAAGGTCGTGATCCGGCGAGGTCGGATTGTTCTTGTACTCGGTCTCGATGAAGCACATGGCCTCGTGGATCGCCACCGGCGTCAGCTGCACCCTGTCGGTGACATCGCCAAGCGCGAAGATGCTCGGCACGTTGGTGCGCGAATACTGGTCGACGATGATGGCGCCCCGCTCGTTGGTGGCGACACCCGCGGCTTCGAGCCCCAGGCCCTTGGTATAGGGATCGCGACCGAGCGCCAGCATGACCTGATCCGCAACCAGCGTGCCGTTGCTCTTCGTTTCCGCAGCAAGGCGTCCGTCAGCCGTCCTGGCGACGGAGACGAAATGGTCATAGAGAATGATGCGGATGCCCTTCTGCTCCATGGCCTCATGCAGGCCGCGACGCATATCGTGGTCGAAGCGGTTGAGGATCTCGGCACCACGATAGATCAGCGTCGTTTCGACACCGAGACCGTGGAAGATGTTGGCGAATTCGACCGCGATGTAACCGCCGCCGGCGATCACGATGGACTTCGGCAGTTCCGGAAGGTGGAACGCCTCGTTCGACGAGATGCAGAGGTCGTGGCCGGGCAGAGCCGCATGCGGATTGGGAGCACCGCCGACGGCGATGATGATCTTCTCGGCCGTCACGACCTTGCCGCTCTTGGTGAGACGCACGCTGTTCGGGCCGACGATTTCGGCGCGTGTCTCGAGGATGTCCGCTCCGGCGTTTTCGAGGCCCTTGCGATAAAGACCTTCCAGCCGGTCGATTTCCTTGTCCTTGGCGGCGATCAGAGCCTTCCAGTCGAAACGGCTTTCGCCGACCGTCCAGCCGAAGCCGGCGGCATCCTCGAAATGCTCATGATACTGCGAGGCATAGACGAAGAGCTTCTTCGGCACGCAGCCGCGAATGACGCAGGTGCCGCCGAAACGGTATTCCTCGGCAATGGCCACTTTCTTGCCAAGCGAGGCAGCAAGCCTTCCGCTGCGGACACCGCCCGAACCACCACCGATCACGAACAGGTCATAATCGAAATTCGACATCGAAAAGCTCTCCTTGCAATCTCATTCATCGCGAACATAGCGAACCGCCACACGATATAGAGTGCCGGTGCAGCATTTGAAACGGGTGCGGTGCAACGCAAGCGCAAAAAGAAAGGCCCGGATGCTATCCGGGCCTTTCCTTGAAAATTGATTGCGCAATTTACTGCTTCGGCGCTTCTGCCGGAGCCTGCGCGCCGACTTCCTTGAGAAGCGCGTCGTTCGCCTGCTTTTCCAGATCGCGGGCAACGCCGGAAGTCCAGATATCCGCGGCCTTCAGCAGCTCGCGGGTTGCGATCGGGCCGTCCTTCAGAAGCTTCTTGCCAGCGTCGCTCGAATAGAAAGCAGCGATAGCCTTGAGTTCATCGATGGAGAAAGCCTTCGCGTAAACGAGAGCAGATTCATTCTCCAGATCGGCGCGGCGCGGCGCGATCTTCAGCGCTTCTTCCTCAACCGTCTTGGAAATCTGATCCTGAAGGTTCGGATAGGCCTGGATGAGCTGTGTCACCAGACGATCCATGATGTTCGGCAGGATGTTGTCGAAACGGTCGGTCACACCAAGCGAAGAGATGGCTGCGCGTGCGGCCTGCAGGTGTTCCGGCGACACTTCCTGTGCCTTGGCGGAAGCGGCCAGCATCATGCTGCCGGCAACGAGCGCGACCGAGGCAACACGGCTCAGACCCGAAAACTTGATCATGAAATTCACAGCTCCTGTTTAGTTCTTTGCGCCCATTACCCGCGCACCCGCCGGACCGGCGATGATGGCAAGCGAGGCCAAGTTGATGAATAATCCGTGTTCGACCACACCGGGGATTGTGTTCAGCGCACTTGCCAAGGCCTCTGCATCAGGAATGCGGCCAAAAGATGCGTCGAGAATAAGATGTCCACCATCCGTTTTGAACACCTCCCCGTCAGACATGCGCATGCGCAATTCACCAGAAAGGCCAAGCCGGGCAGCGACTTTTTCGATGGAAATCCGGGTCGCGACCTGACCGAAGGGATTGATCTCGATCGGCAGCGGAAAGCGCCCAAGCACATCCACGACCTTGCTTTCGTCGGCGATCACAATCATACGCGAAGAGGCGGCCGCGACGATCTTTTCGCGCAGCAGCGCGCCGCCGCCGCCCTTTACCAGCCGAAGGGCCGCGTCGACTTCGTCCGCACCATCGATGGTAAGGTCGAGTTCGGGAAGTTCGTCGAGCGATTTCAGCGGTACGCCAAGCTCGACGCAGAGCCGCGCGGTGCGCTCGGACGTCGGAACGCCTTCGACCTTGAGGCCGCCGGCGACCTTTTCAGCGAGCAGACGGACGAATTCCTCCGCAGTAGAACCGGTGCCGATGCCGAGGCGCATACCGTCCTCGACGTGCTCCAGAGCCGCTGCGGCGGCCTTGATCTTCATCTCGCGGGCGTCCATGCGCCGAAAACTCCCATCTGTTGCGTCGAGTGCTGTTTACACGGCTCATAGCCCGAACGAAAGCCCCTTTCCGATACCGGCGTCGCGGTTGCCTTTTGTCAGGCTTTCGCCTAACCGCAGGGAGGAAAACAGCCAGTCACGCAGGATGGAGCCAGCCCTTGACCGCCCCCACCATCGTCTTCGATCTCGACGGCACCCTTGTCGATACCGCCCCCGATCTCGTCGAGAGCCTCAACCATACGATCGCCGTGGCAAATCTCGAGCCGGTCACCTATGCCGATCTCACCAATCTCGTCGGACAGGGCGCACGCGTCATGATCGCTCGCGCCTTTGCACTGCGTGGTACACCGCTTTCCGATGACGAACTTCCCGCCCTGCTCGATCGCTTCATCGATCACTACAAGGCCCACATGCCGGGCGAAAGCCGCCCCTTCCCCGGTCTTCTCGCAGCGCTGGACCGTTTGACCGAGGCGGGCTTCAACCTCGCGGTCTGCACCAACAAGCTGGAAGAGCTGGCCCTGCCGCTCATCGAGAAGCTGGACATGGCCCACTACTTCAAGGCGATTGCAGGCGGCGATACGTTTGCGGTGAGGAAGCCGGATCCCGGCCATCTGACCAGCACCATCGAACGGGCCGGAGGCGACCCGCGGCTGGCCGTGATGGTCGGTGACAGCGACAACGACATTCTGGCGGCGCGCAATGCGGAAATCCCGTCGATTGCCGTTCCGTTCGGCTATTCGCACGAGCCTATCGAAAGCCTGGGCGCCGACCGGCTCATCAGGCATTTCGACGAGCTGGATGCGGAATTGATCGGTGAACTGCTCGGCAATCGCTGAGCAGTTCACTCATTTCGTTAAGAGCGGCTGCGCGCGTCGGTCGTGACCGTAAAGGCCTTCTGCGTGGCTGCATCGCGGCCGTAGACATCGTCGAAATACTCGACCACGCCGTTCTTGTTCGGCCAAGCCGTGAAGTAGGACACGTAGACCGGGATCTTCTGCGGCACCTGGACGGCGCGGTTCTGACCGGATGCGATCTGCTTGCCGATTTCGCTGACGGTCGTCCCCATCACGGCGGCCGCCATCTCACGCGGCTCGGCAAGACGCACACAGCCGTGGCTGAGCGCCCGCATGTCCCGCTTGAAGAAGCTCTTCGACGGCGTGTCATGCATGTAGATCGCATGCGCATTCGGGAAGAGGATCTTGAGTTCGCCAAGAGCATTGTCGCCACCCGGCGGCTGGCGCACGTCGACGGAATGCGTCGTGTTCCAATCCACGGCGGACGAAGAGACCGTGCGGCCGTTATAGCTCACCTGATAGCCGAGGCGATCGAGGTAGGACGGGTCCTGCCGCAGCTTGGGCAGCATCTCGTTGACGATGATCGACTTCGGCACGCCCCAGTAGGGGTTGAACTCGACGGTCTGGATCATGTCCTGGAAAAAATAGGTCTGGTTGGACTTGGAGCCGACCACGACCCGCATCGACAGTTGCTCGCGGCCTTCATTGTAATAGTAGACCATGTAGGCGGGCTGGTTGATGAAGACGTAGCGCTGGCCGAAGTCGGCGGGAAGCCAGCGGACTTCTTCCATCGCCACGACCAGCTTTTCGATCTTCTCTGCATTGCTGTGGCCGGTCAGCGCCCGGATGGTCGCACGACCGATCACGCCATCCGGCTTCAGGCCCTTTTCCTGCTGGAAGGCTTCGACAAGAGCGACAAGTTCCGGCGTGTATTCCGGCGTGCCCAGATAGCTGTCCAGCACGGCACCATGCTGCGTCTTGAAAGCGTCGGAGGCCTGCGTCTTGATGACGGCAAGGATGTTCGCCAGTTCCGGATTACTCTGGCCGGGCTTCAACAGCGTATCGGGCGCGATCGTGACGGTCACACCGCCGGCCTGACTGTCTTCAGCCTTCAGGCGGGCCAGTTCGGTCTTCATTGCCGTGAACTGGGCGTTATCCGGATCGCGGCTGCGAATATAGGCGCCGACATCGGGGCTGAGGCGGGCCATGTTGAGGACCGGCTTCAGGTTGACAGACTTGCGCTTGAAGTCGTGGTAGCCCGAGAGCTTGTTCGGATCGATACGGCCGCGCACCGTGTCGTTCACATAGGTCAGAAGCTTGGCGGAAAGCGCCAGTTCGAAGCGGGCAAGATCCTTGGCAGCCTTGTCGGGATCAGCCGGATCGGTGGCATCCGACGGCAGGGCGACGGCATAGTCCGCAGGCGCAAGGCCGGCGACATCGGCAGCAGCCAATGCGGTCATCGCAGCGCGAGCCTGATCGGTGACGCCTGTCTCGGATACCCAGATCAGCGGCTTGCCGGACTTGTAGTAATCCTCGACAACCGCGGCGACATCTGCCGTTGCATTCACCTTGACTGAAGACAGGAAGTCCCGGGCACCGTGGGTTGCAGCAGCGTCCGTGCTGGCGGCTGCAGCGGGAATGGCGATCGCACGCGTCGCTTCGGCCTTGTAGGTGTAGTAGCGCGGTCCGGTAACCTTCGGCAGCGGCTCCGGATCGCCCATCTCCAGACCGCCATTGGCCTGAGGCTCGATGACGGAATTCATCGCCGGCCTGTTCTTTGCCGGACCGCCGCGCAGAAGATCCAGAAGTGTCGCTGCATTGGCGGAATGTGGGAAGGCATTGAAGCCCGTCACCGCGGCCAGCACTGCCGTTGCCGCGATCTTGTTGTATCTCGTCATTTCGCTCTCGTTCCCGACATGGGTTCGTGACAAGCCGGCTCTGGGACGGCCGACCCTCTTGGCGCGGATCACTAGCGGATCAGCGCCATATTGAAAAGTTGTGACTGCTTAAGAACACGACCGACTCGCGCGTCAGATTTGGGTACATCTGACCGGAAATGTCTGTGGCATTCGACACAAAGTAAGTGAAAATATTCGTTAATTTTCCATTTACCGATCACATGAAGTTGACCGGAGACACGACCTGCCGGATTTCGCAAATGCGAATTCGCAGTCATCAGTGCCAAATATGCCACGCAGCCGATGACGCGTCAGGCATTGCCCGGAAAGATGCCGGAAACGTTGTGAGATACCCCGCCCCTTTTCAGGAGACGGCCGGACGGCCAGCAGGATTGCGGTTCGCCGTATCCTCGAAGACAGGACATCTCATCTCCGGGGCAGCGCTGCAGCAATCCTTCATCAGGGACACGGCCACCTGACGCAACAGCGGCGCCTCCACCCGATAGCGGATATGTCTCCCCGCCCTCTCGCCGGAAATCAGTCCGGCATTGGTGAGCACCGTCAGATTGGTGGAAAGCGTGTTGGCGCGGATACCGAGGCGTTCGCCTATATCACCGGCGTTGAGCCCAGCCGGCGCATGACGCGCCAGCAGGCGAATGATCGAAAGGCGACCCTCGTGACCGAGAGCGGAAAGGGCCGCGAGAACGGGTTTGAAATCCGGGTTTCTGGAAGGCATGGACTTTCACATCTCTAAAACGGGCTTTGCTCTGAGGGAGCAGCCAATAACTTGACAAATATAATCATGTAAATGCTATTCGATTGCGTCCCGGCCACATCCTCCTAATGTGGCGGAACCCGTTGAACCAATCCGGAGCAGGAAAAATGAATACCCGCACAGAAAGCGATACTTTCGGACCGATCGAAGTGGCAAGCGACCGTTATTGGGGCGCTCAGGCGGAACGTTCCCGCGGCAACTTCAAGATCGGCTGGGAAAAGCAGCCGCTTTCGGTAGTCCGCGCGCTCGGCATCGTCAAGCAGGCAGCAGCCCGCGCCAACATGGCCCTTGGCCATCTTGATCCCACCCTCGCAGACCCGATCATCAAGGCAGCACAGGAAGTCATCGACGGCAAGCTCAACGACCACTTCCCGCTGGTCGTCTGGCAGACGGGTTCCGGCACCCAGTCCAACATGAACGCCAACGAGGTGATTTCCAACCGCGCCATCGAGATGCTCGGCGGCGTGATGGGCTCGAAGAAGCCGGTTCACCCCAACGACCACGTCAACATGAGCCAATCGTCGAACGACACCTATCCGACGGCCATGCACATCGCCTGCGCGGAAGAGATCGTTCACCACCTGATCCCCGGCCTCAAGCATCTGCACGAAGCGCTCGACGCAAAGTCGAAGGCATTCGCGCATATCATCAAGATCGGCCGCACCCACACCCAGGACGCCACGCCGCTGACCCTCGGCCAGGAATTCTCCGGCTATGCCGCCCAGGTCGCCTCCGCGATCAAGCGCATCGAACTGACGCTGCCGGGTCTCTACGAACTCGCCCAGGGCGGCACCGCGGTTGGCACCGGCCTGAATGCGCCGGTCGGCTTTGCCGAGAAGGTCGCGGAGGAAATCGCAAAGATCACCGACCTGCCCTTCGTCACGGCGCCCAACAAGTTCGAGGCGCTGGCGGCCCATGACGCCATGGTCTTCGCCCATGGTGCGATCAATGCCGCCGCCGCCGCCCTCTTCAAGATCGCCAACGACATCCGTTTCCTCGGCTCCGGCCCGCGCGCCGGCCTCGGCGAACTCTCCCTGCCGGAAAACGAGCCGGGCTCCTCGATCATGCCGGGCAAGGTCAACCCGACCCAGTCGGAAGCGCTCACCCAGGTCTGCGCCCACATCTTCGGCAATAACGCGGCGATCACCTTCGCCGGCAGCCAGGGCCACTTCGAACTGAACGTCTACAATCCGATGATGGCCTACAACTTCCTGCAGTCGACCCAGCTGCTCGGCGATGCTGCACGCTCCTTCACCGACAATTGCGTCGTCGGCATCGAGGCGCGCGAAGACAACATCAAGCGCGGCGTGGAAAACTCGCTGATGCTGGTGACGGCGCTGAACACCCGCCTCGGCTACGACACCTGCGCCAAGATCGCCAAGACGGCTCACAAGAACGGCACGACGCTCCGGCAGGAAGCCGTCGGCGGCGGCTACCTCACCAATGAGGAATTCGACGAACTGGTGCGGCCGGAACTGATGATCGGCCCGAAGTGATGACAAGGCCCTGACGGGCCGGACGAACGAGTTATCCGGCGAAAACCATGCCTGAAAAGTCAGGTTTTCGCCGGTCTTCGAACGACTTTAGAACCATTGCAAAACAGGCCTTCCGGGACTAGACCGGCGTGCGAAATACGCTTCCGCACATCGTCCAGAAAGGCTCCGCAATGGCTGACGATCTTTTCCCGCTTGGCGAAGATACCACCTCCTATCGCAAGATCACCTCCGACTACGTTTCCACGACGACGTTCAACGGCAAGGAAATCCTGACCGTTGAGCCGGAGGGCCTGCGCCTTCTCGCAGAGACCGCGCTTGCCGACATCAACCATCTTCTCCGCCCGGGCCACCTGAAGCAGCTCGCCTCGATCCTCGAAGATCCCGAGGCGACCGACAACGACCGTTTCGTTGCCTACGACCTTCTGAAGAACGCCAACATCGCGGCCGGCGGTATCCTGCCGATGTGCCAGGACACCGGCACCGCGATCGTGATGGCCAAGAAGGGCCGCCGCGTCTGGACCGAAGGCGGCGACTACGAAGCCCTGGCCTCTGGCGTGCGTGACGCCTACGAGAAGAAGAACCTGCGCTACTCACAGCTCGCCCCGATCAGGATGTTCGAGGAAAAGAACACCAAGACCAACCTGCCCGCACAGATCGACATCTACGAGGAAGGCGACGACGCCTACAAGTTCCTGTTCATGGCCAAGGGCGGTGGCTCGGGCAACAAGACCTTCCTTTATCAGGGTACGCCCTCGCTGCTGACTCATGACCGGATGATCGAATTCCTCAAGGAAAAGATCCTCACCCTCGGCACGGCAGCCTGTCCCCCCTACCATCTGGCCATCGTCATCGGTGGCCTGTCGGCGGAGATGAACCTGAAAACGGTGAAGCTCGCCTCTGCCCGCTATCTCGACAACCTTCCGACCGAGGGCTCGGAAAGCGCCCACGCCTTCCGCGATATCGAGATGGAAAAGGAAATCCACAAGCTCACCCAGCAGATGGGTGTCGGCGCCCAGTTCGGCGGCAAGTATTTCTGTCACGACGTTCGAGTCATCCGTCTGCCGCGTCATGGCGCGTCCCTGCCCATCGGCCTCGGCGTCTCCTGTTCCGCCGACCGCCAGGCGGTCGGAAAGATCACCAGGGACGGCATCTACATCGAACAGCTCGAGACCGACCCGTCGAAGTACATGCCGGAAATCGATGAGACCGCACTCTCATCCTCGGTGGTCAAGATCGACCTCAACCAGCCGATGAGCGGCATTCTCGCCGAACTGACCAGGCATCCGGTCAAGACCCGCCTGTCGCTGACCGGCACCATCATCGTCGCCCGCGACCTCGCCCATTCCAAGATCCGCGAACGGCTGGAAAAGGGCGAAGGCATGCCGGACTACATGAAGAACCACCCGGTCTACTATGCCGGTCCGGCCAAGACCCCGACCGGCTACGCATCCGGCTCCTTCGGTCCGACGACGGCCGGCCGCATGGACAGCTATGTCGACCAGTTCCAGTCCTTCGGCGGCTCCATGGTCATGCTCGCCAAGGGCAACCGTTCGCGTGCCGTGCGTGAAGCCTGCAAGAAGCACGGTGGCTTCTACCTCGGCTCGATCGGCGGCCCGGCCGCGCGCCTTGCGCAGGACTGCATCAAGAAGGTGGAAGTGCTCGAATATCCGGAACTCGGCATGGAAGCCGTCTGGAAGATCGAAGTCGAGGATTTCCCCGCCTTCATCGTTACCGACGACAAGGGCAACGATTTCTTTCAGGAGTTCAACCTCGGCTGACGCTCGACGTTTTCATTAAGCAAAAAGATGCGGCGCTGCAGCGCCGCATCCTCCGGCTGTCCCCGCCAACCCTTTGAAACCCAAAGGATCAAAACGGATATCGCAATGCAGCACGAAATCTGACCAACAAGTATTGGGGTGGCGGATGTTAAAACTTTTCAAACAATTTTAGTCCAACAATGTATTGGGGATGACAAATCCGAAGACATCAACTGGAGTTCGCCGATGAGCACGGCAACGACGCCCAAGGGACAGGTTCCCGACGTTGCGGCGCAAATCACATATGCCATGCGGACGATGGGCGTAGCGCCCATCCCTCGCAATTATGAGCTTTTCTATGAAGCTTATATCGGCTCGAACCCTTCTCTGACCCGCGAACTGGCAGCGCTTGGCAACCGTGCCACCCAGGACGAACTGGACGCACTGGGTCAGCAGTATTTCGGCAATCATCATCAGAGCCGAGTGATCGAAAGCGCCCATTCAAGGATCGTTACCGAACTCGACGGCCTTCTGCGCCTGCTGAAGCAGGAACAGAATTCGCTCGAAAGCTATAACAAGCTGCTGGGCGAGACCTATACCCGCATCAATTCCAAGAGCAACGCGAGCGCCGACATCCTGAGAAGCGCGATCTCGATCCTGACCGAGGCCACCGGGGATACGATGGCGCGGGGGGAACAGACGGCTGAACAATTCAGCCAGAAATCTCAGGAAATGGATCAGGTCCGCAAGGAACTGGACGAATACAAGCGCATCGCCAACACCGACTCCCTGACACGTATCGCCAATCGCCGCGCCTTCGACGAGCGCCTGGCTGCGATCTACGATACCTCATCCACCAGCCCGCTAACGGCTCTGGTGCTGGCCGATATCGACCATTTCAAGAAGATCAACGACACCTATGGCCACCCCGTCGGCGACAAGATCCTTGCTACCGTCGCAACAGTGATCCGCTCGAACGTTCGCAAGGACTGTTTCGTGGCCCGCACCGGTGGCGAGGAATTCGCCATCATCATCGACGGCAATACGGCCGAAGAGGTCAACCAGATGTGCGAGCGCGTGCGCAACGCACTCGAAACCACGCCCTTCAAGAATTCGAAGACCGGGGTCAATTACGGCCCGATCACCATGTCGCTCGGCTTCTGCATGGCGGGTGAAGCCGAAGATCCCGGCGAACTCTACGCGAAATCCGATATCGCACTCTATTGCGCCAAGAATGCCGGTCGTAACCGTACCAAATATTACGAAGACGGCATGAAGAAGGACTTCACCAAGAGCTGGTTGATCTACAAACGGTAGACGGTATCCGTCAGGACAAGGTGGCGCGACCCGTCGCGCCTGCCTTCATTCATCCGGTTTACCACATGGTCTTTGCTGCACGCGCCGGCCATTCCCGATCATAGGTTTCCTTGTCGAAATCGGCTTTCGCAGCCTTCAGCAGGTCCCCCGGCGTCGGAAGGCTCTTCGGATCGACAAAGCTTTCGGGATTCCAGAGATCGGCGCGCATGATCGCACGCGCGCACTGAAAATAGACCTCATCGATCGTGACCAGCACCACCGTTCGTGGATGCTTGCCGTCCATCTCGAAGCTTCGCAACAGAGCCTCGTCGATGGAGATCACCGCCTGTCCATTGACCCGGATTGCCGTGTTCGAACCGGGAATGAGAAACATCAGCGCAACGCGCGGATCCCGGACGATATTGAGCAGCGAGTCGATGCGGTTGTTGCCGCGCCAGTCAGGCAGAGCAAGCGTCTTGTCATCCTCGACCCGCACCACCGAACCACGGTCGCCCCGTGGCGAGCAATCAAGGCCTTCCGGCCCGGACGTCGCAAACGCCATGAAGGGAGCGATCTCGATCATCCGGCGATATTCCGCGGTAAGGCTCGCCGTTACCTTGGCGACCGACGCCTCGGAGACGCCGTCATAGATCTTTTTCAGCTCCTCAGGACTGCGAATGATGGACATCGAACCTCCGGGGACAGCCTGTCATATGGCTTGTCGCACTAGGTCCGTTTCGTATCAGATTGATGACACCTCGCGAAGCGGCTCGGGCGACGTCTCGACCACAGAAAGGGAAGCTTCGGAGCCGCAGAGAAACCGGCTGGTCGCGGCAATCACTTCCGGCGCGCTGACGATACGCCGGTGGCCATAACCGTTCGCCCAAAAATGCTGCACCTTCTCCGATATGCCGAGATAGCGCCTGGCATGTTCCGCCCGCACTTCCTTGTCGTCCTCCGCATGGATGACCAGGAGCGATCGATCGATACGTCGCGCAATCGGCACGGCGTCATAGGCCTCGACCGGAGCTCCGGTCATGGTCTCCGAATATGCAGCAAGACGTTCGCGCACCACGCTACCAAGCCCGACGAGGTCCGCGAAATCACGCATGACATCGGTTATCCGCGACGGAGAACCGATCAGCACCATCCGCCCGGCTCGAAAGGCCGGAATGCAGCCAAAGATCCCGCCCGACGCCGTCATCAGGCTCGCTCCGCCGAAGGAATGTCCGACGGCTCCGTCGAACGGTCCGAACTGCGCCTGCGCCGCAACAATCGCCTCCGCCGCGCGCCGCATGTCGAGAAGCCGGCCGGACGAGCGCCCGTGACCGGGCAGATCAAGCAGAACCACTTCCGCACCGCTCGCCTGAAGTCCGGAAGCGATGTCCGTCAGATATTCCGCCCGCGCGCCCCATCCATGCACCACGAGAACCCGCCGGGGCGCCGCTTCCCGTGAGGCCAACCGATAGGCGCTGACGAAACCACTGCTGATTGGAAGTGTGACTTTCTCCGCTGCGGAAAGACGCTGCGCACCGGCGGCAAACACCACCTTCGCCTTGTCGCCCTTCGGCTTCTTCGAAGGTGTCACGCAGAACAGCAGAAACGCCAGCCTCGCGGCGATATCCGGCGAGACACGTTCGAGCACTGAAAAACCGGCACGGGTGACCTTGATGGCAAAGGATGGCATAGTCTCGATATCCGTGACAACGTTCAATCATGAACAATAAAGTACAGCGATGAACAAAAATCAAGTCCTGCCCTGGGATCATCCCCGTTTCAAGAGCTGGATCGCCGTGGGCCGTGCCTGCCAGTTGATGCAGCAGGCTCTGACGCGGGCGCTGGCCGATCTCGACATCAAGCCGCCGCACCTCGACATTCTCGTCAATCTCTATCGCTTCGAAGGGATCTCGCAGCAGGAACTGGCCCGCAAGCTGCTTGTCGGACGCTCCAACATGAGCATGCTGCTGCCGCAGATGGAAAAGCGCGGCCTGCTGGAGCGCAGAGCCGACCCGAAGGACAAGAGAGTGCTGCGGCTCTATCTGACCGAATCGGGCCGCGAACTGACCGGCAGGGCCATGGTCATCCAGACGGATATCATCGAGAAAACGTTGTCTGCTACGCCGATCGAAGACTGCCTCGCCATGGCCGAGAACATGGAAAAACTGATCGCCCGGCTTCAACAGCAAGGCGTTGTCGACGCATAACAGGCCGTTTCGCTGGATCAGTCAGCCCTCAGCGGGGATCGCGGCTCAAGCCCTTTTCGGCAAGTTCGCCTTCGTATTCGGCGAACTTTTCGGCGCCGGTCAGCCCGAGTTCGTGCAGATAGCTCCAGGTGAAAATGCCGGTGTCATGACCATCGTCGAAACGGATCCGGACCGCGTAATTGCCGGTCTGGACCATATCGGAAATGGCGACATTACGCTTGCCCGGAACCGTGACCTTCTGGTCTGGAGCATGCCCCTGAACCTCGGCGGAAGGCGAAAGCACGCGCAACATCTCCGCCGGCAGGACGGCTGTCGTCCCGTCGTTGAAGGTCACCGTCAACTGCCTGCGATCCTTCGAGACCTTGAGTTCGCTTGGCCAGACATCGCTCATCGTCATGCTCCACCATCGGATTTCGAACAGACAGTTAGGCGTCGCGGTCTTGCAGCGCAAGACATTTTGATGAATACCAACCCTCCGTATCGCTTGACGCAAATCGCTGAAATCCCCATCCTATTAGGGAAAACCGGTATTATCGCGAAAACCGGGAGGTTCCGTTGAATTTCAAGGCAGGTCCATGGCCGAACGCATCGGCTCTGGTTGACAGCAGCGCTCCTATGATCGACCCGTTCGGCCGGGCCGTGACGTATCTGCGCGTGTCGGTGACGGACCGCTGCGACTTCCGCTGCACCTATTGCATGGCCGAAAACATGACCTTCCTGCCGAAGAAGGACCTTCTGACGCTCGAGGAACTCGACCGGCTCTGTTCCGCCTTCATCGCCAAGGGCGCGCGTAAGCTGCGCCTGACGGGCGGCGAACCGCTGGTACGCAAGAACATCATGTTCCTCTTCAGAAGCCTCTCTCGCCATCTTCAGTCGGGTGCGCTCGATGAACTGACGCTGACAACCAACGGATCGCAGCTCGCCCGCTTTGCCGACGAGCTTGCCGAGTGCGGCGTTCGCCGCATCAACGTGTCGCTCGACACCCTTGATCCCGACAAGTTCCACTCGATTACGCGATGGGGCGATATCGGCAAGGTGATGGAAGGCATCGCCGCCGCGCAACGCGCCGGCATCCGGGTCAAGCTCAATGCCGTCGCGCTCAAGGATTTCAACGAGCACGAAATCCCGGACCTCCTGCGTTACGCCCATGCCAACGACATGGACCTCACCCTTATCGAGACCATGCCGATGGGGGAAACGGATGAGGACCGCACGGACCAGTATCTGCCGCTTTCGACCGTGCGCGAGCGCTTGTCGCAGAACTTCGCCATGACCGACATTCCGCTTTCGACCGGCGGCCCGGCGCGCTACGTCGATGTTGCGGAAACCGGTGGCCGCCTCGGCTTCATAACGCCGCTCACTCATAATTTCTGCGAAAGCTGCAACCGCGTACGCGTGACCTGCACCGGCACGCTCTACATGTGTCTGGGGCAGAACGACGCCGCCGACCTGCGAACGGCATTGCGGGCCTCACCGGATGACGCCTTCCTTTCGAGCGCCATCGACGAGGCCATCAGTCGCAAGCCCAAGGGTCATGACTTCATAATCGACCGAGACCATCGCCGGCCGGCCGTCGCCCGCCATATGAGCGTCACCGGCGGCTAGGCGAAACCTGCAGCCGATGGCTTTCAAGGCACGGTACTCCCTCCGGCGACCGGACAGGCACTCTGATGTGATTTGCTGTGAGGCAATCCAGCCCGCACAGGGCCATTACCCGTTGGGATTGTTGCCCGTAATCCCCCTGCCCGAAGAGGCAGATCGACGCCCGGCCCGTTGCCATCTAAAAAGACCGACCGACGAAGGTTACGGAAGAGGAGACGTCCGATGATACGTTTGTCCCTGGTCTTCATTTCAGCAGGTTTTCTTCTTGGCTCCCTGCCCGCGGGAACGGCTCAGGCAGGCCCACGAACCGTTACCGTCAAACCGACACCGCAAAACGTGGAAGCCGGTAAAGCCGTGCTTTACGATGATGGGAAATGTCCCGCAGGACAGATCGGCAAGTTCAGGAAAGCCAAGAACAGGGAATCAATCAGCAAGACCTGCGTTCATCTTTCCAACCCGGGACAGTGAAGAATCGCCTCCAGCGTCTTTCGCACACTGCCTTGGGCCGTTCAGCGACGTCATGATTACCAGATCAAGGCATAATTACGCCTGATCCACAATCAAGCCGGAAAGCAAAAGCGGCCCGGAAGTCTCCTTCCGAGCCGGGTGCGAGCTGATACCTCAGGCCCGGCGCTGCATCGGCTCGCTGTCGTAGCGGCGATCGCTGGCGCCCAACATGGGCTGGCTGGCGAGATCGCGGGTCTTGAACTGGTCGATCTTTGCCATCAGCACTTCCACGCGATGACGAAGGCCCTGAATTTCGGCATTGTTCTCTTCCACCATCGCGGCATTGCGCTGAGTGATGAGCTCCACATCCTTGACGGCCTTGGTCACTTCGCTGATGCCGGTCGATTGTTCGCGCGTGGCAGACGAAATGCTCTCGACGAGCGTCTGCACTTCCTCGACCTGATCGATGATCGCCTGCAGCGCCTCGCCCGTCTGTTCGACGAGAGCGACACCCGACTTCACCTGACCGGAACTGACCGAAATCAGCCCCTTGATTTCCTTGGCGGCGCTTGCACAACGCTGGGCAAGCTCGCGAACTTCCTGGGCAACCACGGCAAAGCCACGACCCGCCTCGCCTGCCCGTGCCGCCTCGACACCGGCATTGAGCGCAAGCAGGTTGGTCTGGAAGGCGATTTCGTCGATGACGCCGATGATCGTCGAGATCTTTTCCGAGGACCGGCTGATTTCGGCCATGGCTTCCACGGCATGGGTGACGACCACACCCGACTGGCGGGCATGATCGCGCGCCAGATGGACCGACTGCGCGGTACGGCCTGCACCGTCCGCCGTCGAGCGCACCACGTCGCTGAGATGCGCCAGAGCCCGTGCGCTTTCCTCGAGCGCTGCTGCCTGCTGCTCCGTGCGACGGGCGAGATCGTCGGCGGAAACCGCGAGATTGCCGGTGCCGGCGTCGATATCGATGCTGGTGGAGCGGACATCGGCAAGGGTTGCCCTGAGCGCCTCGACGGCGTGGTTGTAGGTCTCGGCCATGGAAACGAAATCGCCCGGCAGGTCGTCGCGCATCGTGGCTTCGAGATTGCCGGCCGCCAGCGCCTCCAGCACTTCCGAAAGGGCGTCGAGCGCGGAACGCTGCTCGGCTTCGACCTGTTCGCGCTCGCGGGCACGCTGCTCGGCTTCCTTCGCGGACATCGTTCTGGCGCTTGCCGCCTCATCCTCGAGCCTGCGGTTTTCGACCGCCGCATCGCGGAAGACCGTAACGGAACGCACCATGTCGCCGATTTCGTCGCCGCGATTGCGGCCCTCGATCGGCACCGCGAGATCGCCGCCGGCAAGCCGCGTCATGACTTCGGTGATACGCTTCAGCGGCGCGCGCAGCGTCTCGACCAACATAAGGCCGCCGACGATCGCAAGCAGCGTACCGAAGACCATGGCGATGACGGAAATCGAGGCGGACCGTTCGCTGTCTTCCTTGCCGATCTCCTGCGCATGGCTGACGAAATCGCGCAGTGAGGACATAGCCTTAGAGACATGCTCGGATGCGGTCGCCCGCTCCTTCCGCCAGGTTTCGTCGAGAGCGAGAAGCGACGCAGACTGGCTTTCGATCGCCGCCACATGCGGCTCGATCTTCTTGGCGAAATCACGCAGCGCACTGTTTTTCGCACCAAGCGCGGAAATCTGCTTGGCGGCGCCGGAGAGAGCCTTCAGGTCGGAAAGAACCTGCTGCCGGGAGGCATCGTCGACCACGCCACGCATGCGCTCCGAATGCAGGCGCAGGGCGTCGATGCCGATCGCGGCGGTATCGACCAGTTCCATCAGTTCCTTCTGATCTGCGACCAGCTTGTCGAGACCAACGAAGCGGTCGGAAGCGACATCGGTATTCTTGGCGGCCTGCAGGGTAAGCTTCTGCTCGATGCTGACCAGTTCCGAAAGCTGGCGGCCAAGTGCCTGGGCCTTGACATCATCGCTGTCATTGCCGGCAAGGATGGCATCGAGCTTGGTGACGGCACCGGCCACCTCGGCAATAGCCGCCTTGCTCTTGGGCGAAGCGATGGATTCGGCGCGTGCCAGTTCCTTGGCGATGGCGCCCATATAGAGTCGCGCCTCATCCAGCTGCTCGGTCGGGGTAAACGCCATCTGCACGCCTGCGCGCATCTTGCCGAGCTTGTCGACCAGCCCCTTGAAAGCCGAGCTGTCGAACAGCAGCTCCTTGGCGAACTGCTCCTTCTCGGTGAATTCCTTGCGGACGAATTCGACCTGCTTCCTGATCTGCCCGCCTTCGGTCTCGATGGCGGCGAGGCTCGCCTCGATCGATGCATCGAGATTGTCGCGCTCGGTCTTGTTCGCCCACATCGCGTCGAGCTGCACGCGCATCTTGTCGGCAAGCGCCCTGAGATCGCCGAGTTCCGCCTTGGCTGCCTGCTCGGCCAGCACGCCGTCGAGAACGCCGAGGCCGCTCTCCTCCGCCGAAATCGCGGCAGTCAGTGCCGAACGGCTTTCTTCGGAGGGATCGATCGAGAACTCCTGCAGCGCCGCCTGCACCTGCTCGAGATCACTGATATTGCCGATGGTGGCACGCGTCACGGTCATGTGACCGTTGAGCATGGTTGCCGTATGGTAGCCGAGCAATCCGACCCCGGCCATCAGGATGACAAGCGGCACGACGAAGAGAAGAACCTTCGTGACGATGCGGCGGCTTTGCAGCAGGCGGTCAATGAAACTCATGCGATCCTCGAAAACGAATTCTGGCAAATCTTCTGGCGTATCATGATCGAAGCCCGTTGGGGCGGGCCGAATCCGCAAGAAGCGGAGATTGCGAAACTGTCCCGCCACAAACTTGAACAATCGTTAAGCTCGATCCCGTTTTCTTAGATATCGCCGCGTTTTTAGCGCTTCGGAGAGTTTTCCTGTGCGGAAAACCGGGTATCCGTCACAAACGACTTCGGATAGAAGGGGCCTCCAGCTTTTCAGGATTCTTCAATGGCTCTGTCCAGCAATACCAAGGGCGCCCTGCTGATGGCGGCCTCCATGGCCGGCTTCACCATCAACGACGCACTGACCAAGGCGGTAACGCCCTATATGAACGTCGGGCAGATCATGCTCCTGCGTGGCATCATGACGACGATCCTGGTCTATCTGATTGCCCGCCGGATGGGAGCGCTCGTTCATATCCGCGCACTCGCCCAACCGCTGGTGCTGTTGCGCATTCTCTGCGAAACGCTTTCGACAATCGCCTATCTCAGCGCCTTGAGGCAGATGCCGCTCGCCAATGCCTCCTCCATCCTGCAATCGCTGCCTCTCGCCGTGACACTTGGCGCTGCCCTGTTTCTCCGCGAACCGGTCGGCTGGCGGCGTTGGACGGCAATCATCGTCGGTTTCATCGGCGTGCTGATCATCATTCGCCCCGGTCCGGAAGGCTTCACTCATGCCTCGATCTACGTGGTGTTGAGCGTCTTCTTCGCCGCCTCCCGCGATCTGGTGACGAAGAAGATCGACACCGCCATCCCCTCGCTCGCCGTGACGCTGTCCACCGCAGTCGGCATCACGCTGACCGGAGCGGTGCTTGTCATGCCGCTTGGCGGTTGGCAGCCCGTCAGCGCAGCCAATTTCGCAACGCTGGCGCTGGCCTCCGTCCTGCTCTTTGTCGGCTACCAGTCCATCATCATGGCCATGCGAACCGGTGAAATCTCCTTCATCGCCCCATTCCGCTACATGAGCCTGCTCTGGGCCGTGGTGCTTGGAATGGTGCTCTTCGGCGAGGTTCCCGACGCCTGGATGATGACCGGTGCTGCCATCGTCATCGGTTCAGGCCTCTACACTTTCTACCGTGAAAACAAGCGCAAGATCAGAAACCCGGTCGGACAGCAGTCCCAGCCGGGATCACCCTTGTGAAGGCAGGCAGGCCATGAGCGAGCCGCAGACGGCGCAGTCTTTTCCGGCACTGGTTCTTGCCGGCGGACTTTCCCGGCGAATGGGCCGGGACAAGACGATAGTCGACCTCTCTGGTCAGCCGATGATCGCCCATGTCGTCGATCGTTTGAGACCTCAGGTATCGAGCCTCGCCGTAAACGCCCCATCGGGCGTCCTCGACGAGATCGGCCTTCCCGTGCTTGCGGACATCATTCCCGGACACGCCGGCCCCCTCGCCGGCGTTCTGGCCGGGTTGATCCATACGCGGGAAAGTATGCCAGAAGCATCGCACCTCCTGACGGTACCCGCCGACACGCCTTTCCTGCCGGAGGACCTGGCCGCGAGAATGGCAGATGATATCACGCCGGGACGGATCGTCGTGGCGGCCTCGCTCGGTCGCATCCATCCGGTCGTCGCTCTCTGGCCCATTTCACTGACGGACGATCTCAAGGAATGGCTGAGCAACCCGGATAACCGCAAGCTTCAGTCCTTCATAGCCCATCACCCCTCGGTGGCAGTCGATTTCCCGACGATCGAGACCGCATCCGGCCCTCTCGACCCGTTCTTCAACGTCAACACACCTGATGACCTCGCCCGCGCCGAACAGATCCTGAAGGAACGCCGCCCATGACAGAGGAAAAGCCGACAGGCGGACCACGCATCTTCGGAATTTCCGGCTGGAAGAATTCGGGCAAGACAGGACTGGCTGTGCGGCTGGTCGAGGAATTCACCCGGCGCGGCTACCACATCTCGACCATCAAGCATGCCCATCATGACTTCGACATCGACAAGGTCGGCGCCGACAGCTACCGCCATCGTCAGGCCGGAGCCCACGAGGTGGCAATCGTGTCGGGCACCCGCTATGCCATCATGCACGAACTGCGCGGTGCGGCCGAACCGTCATTCGACGAGATCGTCGCCCGCATTGCCCCCTGCGACCTGATCCTGATCGAAGGCTACAAGCGGGAAGCGGTTCCGAAGATCGAGGCCCGGCGACTGGAAGCGGCAAAGCGCGAGCCGCTCGCGCCCTCCGATCCACACATCGTCGCCATCGCCGCCGACCATTCCGTCGAAGACACGTCGCTCCCCGTCTTCGATCTCGACGACACAAATGCGATTGCCGATTTCATCGCCGGCATTACGGGACTGCCGCCGCGGCAGTAACCTCTGCCAGCGACATAAGATACCCCAAATGGAAAAGGCCGCCGGATCGTCTCCGGCGGCCTCTCTGTTCAGTCGATCCACCGCTTAGCGGTTGGCGACATTCGCCGGGCGAACCAGCGGTGTCACGCGACGGATGGTCACGCGGCGGTTCTGCTGTTCGGCAGCCTGCGTACGGATCTTCAGGTAGCGCTCGCCGTATCCCTGTGTCGACATGTTTTCCGGCGGAATGCCGTAAACCTCGGTCAGGAGGTTCGCGACGGTCTCGGCGCGCTGATCCGAAAGCACGAGGTTCGAACGGTCGGAGCCGACAGCGTCGGTGTGGCCTTCGATGAGGAAGACCTCGCCCGGATCCTTTTCAAGAACCTTCTGGATGGCATCGGCCACCTTGCGCAGCGTCTTCGCCTGGGCGAGCGGCACTTCCGCCGAACCCGAAGGGAAGGTGATCGTGTCGAGGTCGATACGGCGCACCTTGTCACGCAGGCGGGCAGATGACTTCACTTCGTCCAGCGAGTAGACACGCTCGACACGCTCGACCGGAGGACGGGCGAGGAAGTCGTAGTAGTCCCGATCCGGGGCGTTCGACATGGTGACGATATAGTCGTTGACGGGAACGGTCAGACGCATCGGCGGCAGGCTGTAACCGACGTCCACATAGACACGCGGCTGTTCGCTATCGGCCTCGGGCGAATAGACCAGCACATATTCCTCACCATCCGGCGTGAAGCGCGAACGCAGGATGATGTCGCCGTAGCGATTGTAGATCGTGACCAGACGCGAGCCGTCGCCGCGTTCGATCGTCTCGCGGGAGCGACCGCGCGACAACTGCTCGTAATAGGTCTGCTGTGCGTCGTAACGCAGGCGCGGACGGTCGTCGCCGCGAACGACGACCTGATTACCGACATTGATGACGGTGCGGTTGTCGATCTGCTCGATGACCTTGACCTGATTGACCACATTGTTCTGAACGTTGTTCGTCACGTGGTTGTTGTTGGTCGTGTTATTCGTCGTATTGTTGGTGACGTTGGTCACATTGGTGACGTTCGTGATGTTGTTGACCACAGTCGTCGGGACCTGGAAGGCCGGGGCAGCATTGAGCTGCTTGCCCTTTTCCTCGACGGCAGCCTCGATCACCTTCGGCTCGAACTTCGGAGCGTCAGCCTGTGCGGCAGCATCGCTTTCCGGCGGAGGGGCAACCGGGGTTTCCTCGCGGGCCTGCGTGCGGACGTCGCGAACGTCGGCCTGACCGCTATTGTCTGCATCCTTGTCGCTGTCGAGCACGGCAGCACCGTTATCGACCGGGAGGACCACCGTTTCGGCCGTCTTTGCCGGGTCTTCGGCGATCTGCTGCTTCTGCTCTTCGGTACGGGTATCCACGACTTCCGGAACCACGACCTCGGCGGGCGGCTCGACAGCCGGAACCACGACCTGCTCGCTGCCGGCCTGTCCATTCTGAACCGGTTCACCGGCAGGCTGGCCAGCGGACTGATCCGTAGGTTGTGCAGGCGCTTCGCCCTGCGTCGTATCCTGCTTGGGCTGCTGTTCCGTCGGAGCCTGTTCAGCTGGAGCGGCCGTCTGCGCCGGCGGGCATGCGTCAGCCGAAGCAGCCTGAGAACCATCGGCGCAGGTTACGGCCTCGGCAGCGGCCGGCTGCTGAGCCTGCTGTTCGGCGGCTTTTTGAGCGTCTTCGGCAGCTTTCTGCTCGGCAGCCTTCTGGGCTTCCTCTGCAGCCTGTTGTTCGGCGGCTTTCTGGGCCTCCTGTGCAGCCTGCTGCTCGGCAGCCTTCTGGGCCTCTTCGGCAGCCTGCTGTTCAGCGGCCTGCTGTGCTTCCTGGGCGGCCTGCTGCTCGGCAGCTTTCTGTGCTTCCTCCGCGGCCTGCTGTTCGGCGGCCTTCTGAGCCTCTTCCGCAGCCTGCTGTTCGGCGGCCTTTTGAGCTTCTTCGGCAGCCTTCTGTTCAGCGGCCCGCTGAGCTTCCTCGGCGGCCTGCTGTTCGGCAGCCCGCTTGGCTTCCTCGGCAGCCTGTTGTTCAGCGGCCTTCTGAGCCTCTTCAGCGGCTTGCTGTTCGGCAGCGCGTTGCGCTTCTTCGGCGGCCTGCTGCTCGGCGGCGCGCTGAGCCTCCTGCGCAGCCTGCTGTTCAGCGGCGCGCTGGGCTTCCTCGGCAGCCTTCTGTTCGGCCGCACGCTGAGCGTCGATGGCATCGCAGGCGGACTGATCGGCGGCCTGGCTGCCATCGCTGCAGGTCACGGCAGCCTGGGCAACGAGAACGCCGGATTGTTCGATTGCGGAACGGGCGGAATGATCCGCAGCGCGGGAAACGGCCGAAGCCGATACCGGCTCCACCATGACCGCGGCCGACAGGACCGGCAACGCAACCGTCGCGAACAGTTTAGATCTCAACTTCATATCACCTTCCTTGCGAAGCGTGTCTCCACGCGGGTCTGGGAGAAGCATTGTCGAAACGGCAATTTTGTGTCGGTGCCGTTTTCCTCCCGCTCCCGATCGGACAGAACCTAGTTTTCGGCAAATTAACCTCGGCTGAACGAAAAAGTTCATGCGTTACACTTCAGGTTTCTCATTCAGCCGCTGATTCCCTGAGACTGTAACAAAAGGGCTTGCTCATGCAATTTTTGCGACAGTTGCGTGTTTACTGTTGATTTTCGGGAGAAAAGGGTAGGAATATCGCCCCAGGTTCGGCATTTGGAATGCCGTGCTTTCCGGTTCAGCGCGGGCATCACAACCGCGCGGACAACCAACAGAGAGGATCTTCATGCGTATCGCCACCCGTTTTCTTGCCGCTGCCTCGATCGCTGCGCTGTCGCTTTTTGCAGGCTCCGCAATGGCTGAAGACAAGCTGATCATCGGAACCGAAGGCGCCTACCCGCCCTTCAACAACCTCGAATCGGACGGCTCGCTCGTCGGTTTCGACATCGACATTGCCAAGGCGCTTTGCGATGAGATGAAAGTTACCTGCGAATTCGTGACCCAGGACTGGGACGGCATCATTCCGGCACTTCAGGCCAAGAAGTTCGACGCCATCATCGCCTCGATGTCGATCACGCCGGAACGCCTTGAGAAGGTCGACTTCTCCAAGAAGTACTACAACACCCCGCCGGCAATCGCCGTGCCGAAGGATTCTCCGATCACCAAGGTCGAAGAGCTGAAGGGCAAGGTGCTCGGTGCGCAGTCTTCGACCACCCATGCCAACTATGCCGAAAAGCACATGGCGGATTCCGAGCTGAAGCTTTACCCGACCGCTGACGAGTACAAGCTCGACCTGTCGGGTGGTCGTGTCGACGCCGTCATCGACGACATCGTCGTTCTCTCGGAATGGGTGAAGTCGGATGCCGGCACCTGCTGCAAGATCCTGACCCCGCTGCCGATCGACCCGGAAATCAATGGTCTCGGCGCCGGCATTGCTGTCCGCAAGGGCGAAACCGCGCTTGCAGACAAGTTCACGGCAGCGATTGCAGCCATTCGCGCCAACGGCAAGTACAAGGAAATCAACGCCAAGTACTTCGACTTCGACGTTTACGGCGAATGATCCCCTGAAAAACTGAAGTCACGGATGGCGGAAGACGCGTTCTTCCGCCATTCTCATATCCGGATAAACCGGACAATAAGACGCGGTATAAACCGCCAAGGGGAATTTTGGCATGAGCGGAGCATTTTCCGCCCTCGGATCATTTTGGTCCTGGATTCAATATGCGTTCGATCCGTTCTGCGGGCCGGTGGGGATCTTCTCCCTCTTCGGCGGATCATCGCTGGTTTCCTGCGGCGTCGCGGGTTGGGGCGACGAGATCGCCTTCGGCGTCAAGGTAACGGTCACGCTGGCGCTGGCCACCCTGCCCTTCGGTCTGCTGATCGGCTTTATGGTCGCTCTGGCCATGCAGTCGCAGGACAAGGCGTTGCGGCTGGCGGGCGGCATCTACACCACGATCTTTCGCGGCCTGCCTGAACTTCTGACGCTCTTCATCATCTATTACGGCGTCCAGATGGCGATTCAGGGCCTGCTGGCATGGATCGGTTACGACGAACGGGTCGAGATCAACGCCTTCGTCGCCGGCATGATCGCGCTATCCGTGGTGTTCTCGTCCTATTGTTCCGAGGTCCTGCTCTCGGCATTCCGCGCCATTCCCAATGGGCAGTATGAGGCGGGTGATGCCGTCGGCCTGCGACGCGTCACCACGATGCGCCTCGTGATCCTGCCCCAGCTCATCCGCATTGCGCTGCCCGGCCTTGGCAATCTCTGGATGAACCTCCTCAAGGATACGGCCCTCGTCTCCGTCATCGGCCTGACCGACATCCTGCGCCAGACGGGCGTCGCCGCCAAGGTGACCAAGGAACCCTTCGTGTTCTACGTGCTCGCCTGCGCGCTCTATCTCGTTCTCGCCATGCTGTCGTCCATCGTCATCAGCGCAATCGACCGCTCGACCAGACGTTCGGAGGCCGCCCGATGAGCCATGTGAGTGAACTCATCCCGCCGCGTCCCGCGCCTCCGCAGGTATCGCGCCGCGTTACGAAGAGCCATATCATCGGCGTCGCAGGGCTGGCCATCTGGCTTCTTCTCGCAGCCGGGCTCGTCTATATGATGGTGTCCAACTGGGACATGGACAAGTTCGTCAAATACGAGCAGCGCTATCGCTCAGGCCTTCTGACGACAGTTACCCTGGTCTTTGTCTCCGTTCTGCTCGGCGCGCTTCTCTCGGCACCTATCGCCTATGCCCGCATGTCGAAGAACCGGGTGCTGAACGCTGTTTCCTACGCCTATGTCTACCTTTTCCGCGGCACGCCGCTGCTCGCCCAGATCTATCTGATCTACTACGGCGTCGGATCGTTCCGGACCGGAATCGAGTCCGTCGGCCTCTGGTGGTTCTTCCGTGAAGCGTGGAACTGCGCGCTTCTGTCCATGACGCTCAACACCGCCGCCTATCAGGCCGAAATCCTTCGCGGCGCGATCCAGAGCGTGCCGCGCGGACAGACGGAAGGCGCGAAATCACTCGGCCTTCCACCCTCGGTGACCTTCTGGAAGATCATCCTGCCCCAGGCACTGATTGTGGCTCTCCGCCCCTACGGCAACGAGATCATCCTGATGATCAAGGGATCGGCCGTCGTCGCGGTGGTCACGGTACTCGACCTGATGGGACAGACCCGCTACACCTTCTCGCGCACCTTCGATTATCAGGCCTATCTCTGGGCGGCGGTATTCTACTTGTCGATCGTCGAAGCCATGCGTCACGCATGGGGATGGATGGAAGCCCGCCTGACGCGGCACCTGAAACGCTGAACCGCGTTTTTCGCTCGGAAACACCGTTGGCAGCACTCCTCCATCGAGGCTGCCAACGCTATGTTTTAAATGACAAAAATCCGATCATGGCAGCGTTGTTAAGCCTCGATTAAGGCTGATGGCCTTATTGTTTTGTTAACCGTGTTTCACGGCACGGCCACCGGCCTCGCCGAAGCGGAAAACCGCCGGCCCCGGTTCCTTCAAAGTGGGAACAAAACGAGGTTGCGATGAACCAGGACATGGAACTGATGCTCAAGGGCTACGGCCTGACGACTGCCCAGATACTCTATCGCCTTCCCGACCACCCGACATTCCTCCAGACCTATATCTGGCAACATTACGATCTGGCGCCTGACTTCCCGGAAATGCGGACGTTCCTGCAGTTCTGGCAGGAGAAGCTGGACGGCCCGCTGCATTCGGTTCGCTATGTGCACAAGAAGATGATCGCGGCAAACGAGTGGCGCGCCCTGAAAGGCGAGTTCATCCTGCACTGACGGCAGCACAGATGTCGCGCTGATTGCAAATGACGGCCCGAACGGCTAGAGGCAGTCGCAAATGGCTGCCGGCTGGCGGTGGCCGGATGCAGCGGAGCGGTATGCAATGGCCAAGATCGACGAAGAAGCTCTGGCGGAAGCGTATAACCGTGCGCTTGCCCTCGAAAAGGCCGGCGACATCGACGCGGCCGTGAAAGCCTATGAGGAAGTTCTGGCCATCGATCCGGAAGACCATGGCGGCGCCTCGGTCCGTATCGCATCGCTCGGACGCGGCGACGCCCCGCCCAAGGCGCCGGATGCCTATGTCGAAACCCTGTTCGACCAGCATGCGGAAGCCTTCGAGGATATCCTCGTCGAGCAACTCGGCTATGCCGTTCCCGTACTCGTCCGCCAGCGGCTGCAGTCGCTCGGCCTCGGCCCCTTCAAGCGCATGCTGGACCTCGGCTGCGGCACAGGGCTGACGGGCGGAACCCTGCGGGACATGGCGGAAGACATCACCGGTCTCGACATCTCCGAGAACATGGTCGAAATCGCTCATGAGAAGGACCTCTACGAGACCCTCTACGTCGCCGAAGTCGAGGATTTCCTTGAAGACAATGACGACGAGCCCTTCGACCTTGTCACCGCGACCGACGTCCTGCCCTATCTCGGCGCCCTGGAGCCGCTGTTCTTCGGCACGGCCGAAAACATGGTCGAGGGCGGTATCTTCGTCTTCTCCTCCGAGACCCTGCCGGAGGACGTCATGGCAGGCCGCACCTATATGGTCGGCCCGCACCAACGCTTCGCCCATGCGGAAACCTATGTCCGCGAACGGCTCGCCGCCACCGGCTTCGAACTGGTGGAAATTTCCGAGATCAACGTGCGCATGCAAGACGGCCATCCGACACCCGGACATCTGGTGATCGCACGTCTGCGCGGCTGACGCTCTTCGTACCAACTTCCTCCGCCTCTGCGACGGGAGCATGATCGAGCCAGTATTCATCCGGATACTCATGGCAGTGCGAGCGGCCGATACCGGACGACTGAAATGTCATAATGCGGATGAGTTCGAGATAAATTTCGACGATGGTGGGCATGGCATTTCTCCTTTGCCCGCCATCTCAACCCACTTGCGCCCTCTTCTCAAACGAGCTTATCGTGCACTTCAATTGACTTGAGGTTATGGATGAAGCGCGGTCGCCTGCCCCTGACGGCATTGAGAAGTTTCGAGGCGGCGGGCCGTCTCGGAAGCTTCACCGCGGCCTCTCAGGAACTCTACGTCTCGCAGGCCGCCATCAGCCGGCAGGTCCGCGAACTGGAGACGACCCTCGGAATACCGCTGTTCGAACGCGGTCATCGGCGGGTAACGCTCACGCAGTCAGGCCGCCAACTGCTGGAAAGCCTGACGTCGGCATTTGACAGCATTGTTCTCACGCTGGACGAAATCGCCGGCGAGCCACAGCGGCAGGCGTTGGCGATCAGCAGCGAGCCGGGCTTTGCCGCAAGCTGGCTCGCGCCGAACCTTCGCCGCTTCAACGCCGCCTATCCCGACATCGATCTCACCGTGGACTCCGATCAGCGCCTGATCGATTTCAGGAACAGTGGAGCCGAAATCGCCATCAGGCACAGCATCGACCGGGATGCATGGCCACGCACTGAAGCGCGCAAATTGATCGACGTCCTGCTGATCGCTGTTACGGCCCCGAGCCTTCTCGTGTCCGGCCCACCCATCTTGACGGCCAAGGACATCCTTGACCGCCCGATATTGCACGAAGAAAACCGCGATAACTGGCAGAACTGGCTTTCAGGGGTGGGCGTCCGCACCAAGGTGCCAGCCGGTCCCGTTTACACTGACAGTGCGCTGGTGCTTCAGGGCGCCTTGCGTGGGGATGGCATCGCTCTGGTCGACCGTCTTCACGCAGAAGAAGCATTGGAGAACGGATCGCTGGTGCAATTGTTCGACCACGCCCTGCCCTTCGGCGCCTTCTGGATCGTCGCCCGCGATTTCGATCATCTTTCCAGACCCGCCAATGCCTTCATCGACTGGCTCGAAACATCGATTCGCCCGCAGATCGCCGATTAGTTGCGTGTGAGAAACGGCCAGCCCGCAGCCGCTGGTTCATATCCGCTCGCCACACCGCAGCCGACACGCATTCCGGTCGTGATTTCCCGGCTGCCCTAGCCCAAAAGCCTTCCCCGCGTGCTGTTCTTCCGTTAATCGAAAGGCACAAGCTTAGGAGAACAGCATGGCAAAAGTGGCATTTATCGGTTTGGGCGTCATGGGATACCCGATGGCGGGATATCTGAAGACCAAGGGCGGCCACGAGGTAACGGTCTATAACCGCACCGCCGCAAAGGCCGAGAAATGGGCTGCCGAATTCGGCGGCCGCGCCGCACCGACGCCGGCCGCAGCAGCAGCCGATGCCGATTTCGTCTTCACCTGCGTCGGCAATGACGACGACCTGCGTTCGGTAACGATCGGCGAGAACGGCGTGCTTTCCGGAATGAAGGCCGGCGCCATTCTGATCGACAACACCACGGCCTCGGCCGAAGTGGCTCGCGAACTCCACGCTGCCGCGAGCGCCAAGGGCTGCGGCTTCATCGACGCCCCGGTATCCGGCGGACAGGCCGGCGCGGAAAACGGCGTGCTCACGGTCATGTGCGGCGGCGACGAAGCCACCTTCGAAAAGGCCAGGCCGGTCATCGACGCCTATGCCCGCATGGTCGGACTGATGGGCCCGGTCGGCGCCGGCCAACTCACCAAGATGATCAACCAGATCTGCATCGCGGGCGTCGTTCAGGGCCTCGCCGAGGGAATTCACTTTGGCAAGAAAGCCGGCCTGGACATTGAAAAGGTTGTGGAAGTCATTTCCAAGGGCGCTGCCGGTTCCTGGCAGATGGAGAACCGCCACAAGACCATGAACGAGGGCAAGTACGAGTTCGGTTTCGCCGTCGACTGGATGCGCAAGGACCTCGACATCGTCCTCACCGAAGCCCGCCGCAATGGCGCAAACCTCCCCGTTACCGCGCTGGTCGACCAGTTCTACGGCGAGGTTCAGCAGAAGCTCGGCGGCAATCGCTGGGATACCTCCTCGCTTCTCGCCCGGCTTGAAAAATGACGCTGACGCGCGCTGCCACGACATCGGAAATCGTTGCGCATCTTCAAACGTTGCGCAGCGATAGCAATGTCGAAGGCATGTCGCGCTTCGGGATCGCAACGGAGACCGCGCTCGGCATCTCCAATCCCGACCTGCAGAAACTGGCAAAATCGATCGGGCGCGACCACGGCCGCGCCCTTGAACTCTGGAAAACCGGCGTGCGCGAGGCACGCATGCTGGCGATCTACACCGCCGATCCCAAGGTCATGAGCAAGGCCGAGGTGGAGGCCTGGGCGTCAGACTTCGCCTCCTGGGAAATCGTCGACGCCGCAGCCGACCTCCTGACGGAAACCCCTTACTGGCGCGAACTCATCGAGCAATTTTCCGGAGACGACCGGGAATTCGTGCGCCGCACCGCCTTTTCCATGATCGCCGGCGCAACGGTCCACAACAAGAGCGAGCCGGATACGGCCCTGATCGCCTATCTACCGCTGATCGAACGGCATGCCTACGATGAGCGCAATTTCGTGAAGAAAGCCGTGAACTGGGCGCTGCGCAATATCGGCAAGCGCAATTGGACCTGCCACGGTCCGGCACTGGCGTTGGCGGAAAAGCTGGCCGCCAGCGATGACAGGACGGCCCGATGGATCGGCAAGGACGCGCATCGCGAACTGACCAGCGACAAGATCCTCGCAAAGCTCAAGCTCTGAAGGGCGCCTGACGCATTTCCAGCCGAAGCGTGATCACTTCGGCGTCGGACAATGCTGTAAAAACAGAAGGATAGAGCGTTTCAGGTGATCCCGTGATCATCGGAAACGCTCCAAGCGCGCCTCTCAGTCTTCCGAGGACTTCTGGTTGTCGATCAGCATGTAGTCGAGCGGCAGTTCCGTTGTGTACTTGATCTGCTCCATGGCGAAGGCAGAGGACACGTCACGGATCTCGATCTTGGCGATGAGCCGCTTATAGAAGGCATCATAGGCAGCGATATCCGGCACGACGACGCGCAGGAGATAATCGACATCACCGCTCATGCGATAGAATTCAACCACTTCTGGGAATTCCGCAACGACTTCGGAGAAACGCTTCAGCCACTCGATCGAATGGCTGGAGGTGCGCACCGACACGAAAACGGTGACCTTCGTATTGACCTTTGCGGGATCGAGCAGGGCGACGCGGCGACGGATGACACCGTCTTCTTCCATCTTCTGGATACGGCGCCAGCAAGGGGTCGTCGACAGGCCGACCTTCTTGGCAAGATCGGCGACCGCCAGTGTGGAGTCTTCCTGAAGGATGCGGAGAATTTTTCTGTCGAGTCGGTCCATGCTCTCACCTTTCGAATATTATTCTCCATATAAAGGAAAAATCCTTAAAGCAAAGAAAATTGTTTCAGACCGTGAGCCTATCCACTTCTTGACGCAACACGGGCAGGACCTCCGCCTCAAACCATGGATTACGCTTCAACCAGGCGGTATTGCGCCAGCTCGGATGCGGTAGGGGCAAAACTTTTGGTCCTTCAGTGTTGGCCAGCAAGAAGTCGCGCCAGTGCTCCACCGTTTCCGTCATGGTCTTGCGCCGTCTGCTGCCGAGATGCCACGCTTGGGCGTACTGACCGATTGCCAGCACCAGCTCGACCTGCGGCATCGCGGCGATCACCGTAGGCCGCCATTGCGGCGCACATTCACGCCTCGGCGGCAGGTCATGTCCCTCGGCGTCGTAGCCGGGAAAACAGAACCCCATCGGCACGATGGCGAAACGGGACTGGTCGTAGAAGGTCTCCCGATCGACATTCAGCCATTGCCGCAACCGGTCTCCCGAAGCGTCATTGAACGGGATACCGCTCTGGTGAACCTTCATTCCCGGTGCCTGACCGGCGATAAGGATCTTCGCCGTCGAGGAAAGATAGGCAACAGGCCTGGGCTCATGCGGCAAGCGCTTCGCCTCCCCACCCGCCGGACAGTCGCGACAGATCCGGCAGTTTGCGATGGCATGCTGCAATTCCTCAAGCGCGGTCATCAAAGGATCTACCTGTCAGAAAGATGTGCAAGGACTTCGCGCCGGAGTTCGTGACCATGCCTCAGTTGACACCGAGCCACTGACGGAGAAAAGCGAAAAAGTCGGTGGCCGGTTCCGGCTCCTCGGCCCGGTGCATGCGCCGCCACTCCTGAGGCCGGATGAACGCCCCTCCCCATACTCCGAGCCGCTCGCGCTGCGCCTTCCCCTCTTCCGCCTCGTAATCGCCATAGGCAACGGCCAGCCCCTCGCCGACCAGCGTGGCAGCCACATCGCCATCTCCCGACGTTCGGCAACGTACGAGTTGGCGCCGATAACGATCCGTCTCGCTACCCCGACAGGTGAGAGCTTTCGTCGCCGCGATGTCAGCAAGCCTCGTTCGCGCGGCAGTTCCGCAATCCCAGACGGCATTCGCCTCCCCGCAGGACTGCCCGGTCTCTGGTGCATCGATACCCTCAAGCCGCAGGCGATCATGGCCGAGCGCAAGCGTATCTCCATCGACGACGAAAAAGCGCCCGGAAAACTCCGTTTCATGCTGTCGCTCGAGCTTCGCCACGATCAGCAGGCCAAGCGCCAGCATGCAGAAACCAACGATAAAATCCCGGAAAACACGCCAAGGACGCTTCACATTTCGGCCCATTTCAAAAACGAAACCTTTGCGATCATGGCAAACAAAACCTTTTCCGACAGTATCTTCTTAAGAAATGACTATTAAGCTCGCGTCACCAAGGAGACGTGAATTTCCGAAATATGAATACGGGCGTATCGACATCGACGGACAAGAATATCGTCGACCTATCGCGCAGCCATCGCAACAAGGCTGTCGCGAAGGCTGTTCGCACGACTCGTGAACGCCTGCAATCGAACGGCGGTATCCCGCAATTCGAAAGCGAAATGCTTGGCATGCACGTCAGCGCCACGCTGCAGGCCGCCGCGGTTATACCGATGATCGTCCTGATGGTCACCGGTATCGGCACCTATATCAGCCACCAGGCAAGTCTGGTGATGTGGACACTGCTGACGCTAATCGTCCACGCTCTCAACATTGTCGTCACCCGCCGGGCGGCAGCGCATACCTTTTCCGCCGAAAACATCGTCAAATGGCGGCGACGCCTTTTGGCGGGACAGGCCGCCATGGGCGTCTGCTGGGCAATCTTCTCGCTTCAGGCCTGTTCGGTCTGCGAAGGCGATGCCTTCATCTTCTACAAGGGCGCCGTGCTGCTGATCGTGCTGTCGATCACGGCCATGTCGAACATGCTGCTGAGACAGGCCGTGCTTTTCGGCTTCCTCCCGACCGTCGCGGCCCTTGTCTACAACGCCGCCGGCAGCCGGGATATGCTGGATATCGGCCTGACGGCGATGTTCACCACCGCCCTTGTCTTCTTCATCTACATCACCGGCCGCCTTTATCAGACGAACGTCAAGCTGCTCTCCTTCCAGACGGAAAAGGACGACCTGATTGCCGAACTGGAAGTGGCCAAGTCGCTCTCCGACGAAGCACGCCGCCGCGCCGAGGAAGCGAACCTCGCGAAGTCGCGCTTCCTTGCCTCGATGTCCCATGAACTGCGGACACCGCTGAACGCCATTCTCGGCTTCTCCGAGGTCATGGCAACGGAAGTGCTCGGCCCGCTGAACAACCCGCTCTACAGGGAATATTCGGGCGATATCCATCGATCCGGCCAGCATCTTCTCGACCTCATCAACGAGATCCTCGACCTCTCGCGCATCGAGGCCGGCAAATATGATCTCAACGAGGAAACCGTCTCCCTGCTGGAGCTTGCAGAAGACTGCGTGGGCATGGTCCAGCTTCGCGCCAAGGCGAAGAACATCAGCATCGACGAGCAGTTCGAGCCGAAGCTGCCGAGTGTCTGGGCCGATGAAAAGGCGATCCGGCAGGTCATCCTCAACCTACTGTCCAATGCCATCAAGTTCACGCCGCAGAACGGCGAGATCCGCGTCAAGGTCGGCTGGACGGCTGGCGGCGGTCAATACGTATCGATCCGCGATAACGGCCCGGGCATTCCGGAAGAGGAAATCCCGGTCGTGCTCTCCGCTTTCGGTCAGGGCTCCATCGCCATCAAAAGCGCCGAACAGGGCACCGGCCTCGGCCTCCCCATCGTCCAGGCGATCCTTGCCAAGCACGGCGGCGAGTTCAAGCTGAAGTCAAAGCTGCGCGAAGGCACGGAAGTGATCGCCATCCTGCCGGCGCGGCGGGTGCTGGAAAGCCTGCCCGCCGTCACCGAGGCCCACGCGGTCGAACCGCGCCGGCGCCATTTCGCCTGAACGGTTCAGGCGATCCCGCATCGTTCAAGCGATAAAAATCCGGAAGATGACGACATAGGCCGCGTAAAGCCCATTTGCCACCAACAGGCAGAAAACGGCGAACGAACCGAGGTCCTTGGCATTGCGGCCAACGGTCGAAATCTCCGGAGAGATCCGGTCGACCAACTCTTCGATCGCCGTATTGAGCGCTTCCACCGAAAACAGAATCGCCATCAGCACGACGAAACCGAGGAACTCGGCAAGACTTGCCCCAATGATGGCAAACAGCACGAGGCCGGCACCAAGCGCCAGCAGTTCATGCCGGAAGGCCGATTCCTGCATCAGCCGGCGGAAACCCTGCATGGAATACTGGCCGGCCGCGAAAAGATGCGCGACACCCGTCTTCTTCTCGAAAGTCTCGCTGGCCGGCCTGTTGTTCTTGTCGTAATCCGTCATTCTTTGTTGGATACCCCTGCCGCCGCGAAGGTCGCCATACCCGAATGGCAAGCCGCAGCCGCCTTGACGATACCGGCGGCAAGCGCTGCCCCGGTACCTTCCCCAAGCCGCATGCCGAGCGCCAGAAGCGGCGTCTTGCCAAGCTTCTCGATCGACTTCAGGTGTCCGGGCTCGCCGGAAACATGGCCGATCAGGCAATGGTCGAGCGCGGAAGGATTGGCAGCCTTCAGAAGCGCCGCGGCCGAGGTTGCAACGTAACCATCGATCAGAACCGGAATCTTCTGCATACGGGCAGCGAGGATTGCGCCGGCCATGGCGGCGATCTCGCGGCCACCGAGGCGGCGCATGATTTCCAGCGGATCGTCGAGGTGATCCTTGTGGAATTCGACAGCTGCCTTCACCGCCTCGATCTTGCGGCGAAGCACATCGCCCTCGGAGCCCGTACCGGGGCCGACCCATTCCTCGGCCGTACCGCCGTAGAGAGCAAGGTGGATGGCGGCCGCGATGGTCGTGTTGCCGATACCCATCTCGCCGATGCACAGGAGGTCGGTGCCGCCGGCAATCGCCTCCATGCCGAAGGCCATGGTAGCAGCGCAATCGCGCTCGGAGAGCGCCGGCTCGCAGGTGATGTCGCCGGTCGGGTAATCGAGCGCCAGATCGAAGATCTTCAACCCGAGGTCATAGGTGGCGCAGATCTGGTTGATCGCCGCACCGCCGGCTGCGAAATTCTCTACCATCTGCTGGGTTACGGAAGACGGATAGGGCGTGATCCCATGCTTTGTCACACCGTGGTTACCGGCAAAGATCGCAACGAGCGGACGATTGACCGCCGGCGAGCGCCCCGTCCAGGCAGCAAGCCACATGGCGATTTCTTCGAGGCGACCGAGAGCGCCGGGCGGCTTGGTCAGCTGACGGTCATGGTCACGCGCGGCAACCAGCGCCGCCGTATCGGGGCCGGGCAGTTCGCGCAGCAGAACGCGGAAATCATCGAAAGGCAGGCCGGTCACGGTCATCGGCAGGAGTCCTTGTGGTCTTCTCGGAAATCGGTTTTGCCTCTAATACTGACCCCGTCGACCCGCAACAACCGAAAAAGCGCTGTTTGCCGTCGTCTTTGACATGGAGCAAGCAGAGCCGATGATCCTGAGCGACTACCTGACCGACACAGCGCGGTCGATCGCCTTCCTAAGCAGGCTTCCGGTTCCCTCCCGATTCTTCGAAGGCCATGATGGAGCCCTGTCCCGCACGGTGTGCGCCTTTCCGCTCGCAGGGGTGCTGATCGCCCTGCCCCCGGCGCTGACGCTTGCCGCAGCGCTTGCCCTGCATGCCACGCCACTGCTTGCCGCTTTCCTCTCCATAGCAGTCCTTCTCGTCGTCACCGGCGCGTTGCACGAGGACGGCCTCTCGGACGCAGCCGACGGCCTCGGCGGCGGACGGGACCGGGAACACGCGCTGGCCATCATGAAGGACAGCCGTATCGGCTCCTATGGCGCCGTCACCATCGTCGTGGCCATCGGCATGCGCGCTGCCGCCCTCGCTCAGATAGCCAGCGCCGTGACACCCGTTGCCGCAGCGGCCTGCCTCCTCGGGGCAGCCGCTGCCAGTCGGGCACTGATGGTCTGGCACTGGTCGGCGCTGCCGCCGGCCCGCGCCGGAGGCGTCGCGGCATCCGCCGGAAAGCCGGAACCGGCAGCGCGGCAGGTCGCGCTGATGTCCGGGCTGCTCATATCGCTCGCACTCCTCCTGCCCGCATCCTCGCTGTTTGCTACGATAATCGCGCTGCTGGCCGGTATCCTGTTGACTGCCGGTTTCACTGCTCACGTACGCCGAAAGCTCGGAGGACACACCGGCGACACCATCGGCGCCAGCCAGCAGATCGCAGAAATCGCCATCCTCGTCGCCCTTGCCATGGCCGCCTAGAGAACCGATATAAAAACGGGAACAAGGTATGCTCATGGAATCACCCTGCATTCTCGTCTGCTCGATCGACATGAAAACCGGCTACTGCTTCGGGTGCGGTCGCACGCGCGACGAAATCGCGGGATGGATCGGCTATACCGATCAGGAACGGCGCTCCATCATGGAGGGCTTGCCCGCCCGGCTCGAAACCGTCGAACGCAAGCCCCGGCGCGAAACCCGCCGCGCGCGGATGGCGCGTGAACGCGAGAACGGTTGATGCGCCTCGTCATCGTCCTTGCCATCCTCGGCTTCGGTCTTGTCGTACTCCTGCTGAACCGGGACAGCGGTCAAAGCTTCGGCATGTCCAATGGCGACTTCGCCAGCTTCATAAGCCTGCTACCCTTCGCGGTCATGCTGTCCGCCGGCATTCTCGCCAGCCGGCGCTCTCTCGGGGAAAGCGCCCGGCAGCTGGCGCTCTGGGTGCTCATCATCCTCGCGCTTGTCACCGGCTACCTCTATCGCGACGACCTCAGTGCGGTGGGATCGCGGCTGACTGCGGGTCTGATCCCCGGTCGGGCGGTGATCGCCACCGGCATCGACGGCCAGCCGGAAGTGGTTCTCCACAAGACACGCAGCGGCCATTTCGAAACGACCGTCGACATCGATTCCGTGCCCGTTGACGTGATGATCGATACGGGAGCCAGCACCGTCGCCCTGCGTTACGAAGACGCCCAGCGCATCGGCATCGACATGTCGAGCCTTGTATTCAATCGCGCGATCATGACGGCCAATGGCCGCGCGCTGGCTGCCCAGGTTCGTCTTCGTCAGGTCGCTCTGGGACCCATCGTCCGAAGGGATGTCGAAGCTTCCGTCATGGAGAAAGGCCAGCTCGACCAGAGCCTTCTCGGCATGAGCTTCCTCTCGACACTCGCGTCCCTGCAGATACGAACCGACGAATTGCGGCTGCGCGACTGAACGCGTGCAGCGACGGTTTCAGTTCGTCGCCGTCGACTCGAGCAGCATGCTGTCGGAATAGACCCGGTTTCGCCCGTAACGCTTGGCGAAATAGAGGAACTGGTCGGCGGCATTCAGATAGTTGGAGAAGTTCTCCAGTCCCCCGACTTCCGCGATGCCTATGGATGCGGTGACGGAAATGTCGTTGTCATCCAGCGCCACCTTGAGATCCGCAATGTTCTGGCGGATCATTTCGCAGAATTCGCTGGCTGCTACGGAATCGAGGCCAGTCAGCAACAGGCCGAACTCCTCACCGCCCAATCGCGCCAGAAGATAATCCGTATCCTCGGTCAGGACCTGCAGCTTGGTTGCCACAGCCTTGAGAACACGGTCGCCGATTTCGTGACCATAAGTATCGTTGAGCTTCTTGAAGTGGTCTATGTCGAGCATCGCCATGCTGCAGGGCAGCCCCTGCTCGAGGCAGCTCGCAACCTTGGCCGGTCCCTCATCGAAGAAATGCCGTCGGTTTCTGAGGCCCGTCAGGTAGTCGCTGAACGCAGCAAGGCGCAACTGCCGAAGCTGCGTCAGGGTCTCGACATTATGGCCGATGCGGCATTGCAGCTCTTCGACCACGAAGGGACGGTAGACGAAATCATTCGCACCGGCCTTGAGGAAGCTTGCGGACAACAGGCGGTCGGCGGATGACGAAATGCCGATGATTCTGAGGCGGTCGGAACCATGGGCGCGGCGAATGCGCCGGGTCAGCTCATAGCCGTCCATATCGGGCATGTTGTAGTCGGTGATGACGAGTTCGATGCCCGGATGGGCCTCCAGCATGCTCATGGCCTCGCTGCCGGTCGCGGCCTCGAAGACCTGGAACTGCTGCAGGCGCAGAAGCTCGGTCAGCATCTGACGCGCCGAAGCCAGATCATCAACGACCAGCACGCGCACATGCCGGTTCGCCAGGATCCTGTCGACGGCGGTGATCACCATGTCGACAGCACGCTCGTTGTTCTTGATGACGTAATCGGCAACGCCGCGTTCAACCAGCCTCTCTCGCATTTCGCGGTTGAAGTCCGCCGTAAACACGATCGCAGGAACTCCCAGTGCCACAACTTCGTCAAGCACCTGCCCGTCGGGCGAATCCGGCAAGGTCAGATCGACAACGGCGACGTCAAAATGGGTACCGTCGCGAGAAACCTCCTGAAACGCCCGGGTCGTCGCGCAATGGGTGACATTGTAGCCATGTTCCTTCTCGAAGCGGTGACATAGCAACGACGCAAAAGTCCGTGAATCCTCGATGACCAGCACATGCGCCTTCTTCCGATACGGGGATTGATCGACCGGACCCGGGAGGTTGGTGTTGGCAGGCAGAGACATTGTAGGCACTTTCGAAGGAGCAAAACAATTCTGAATGGCATGAGCTGCGTTTCGTCCCGGTCGCTCAAATATTCATCCGACCCGGACAACGATCGCAACCGTGACTATTTTCGCTTCTGAGCAGCCCGTATCTGGACGAGTGTATCGAGATTCTGATTAACGCGGCAGTAGAATTCCTCGTCAATGAAGGGTCTCAACATAAAATCATTGCCTCCGACCTTGAGGAAACGGGCCGAAAGCAACCGGTTGTTCGATGAGGAAACACCGATGATGCGCAGTTCGTGAGAACCACGGGCAGCACGGATGCGCCGGGTCAGTTCGAAACCATCGATATCGGGCATGTTGTAGTCGGTGACGACGAGGCCGATATCCGGATTGGACTTGAGGATTTCCAGCGCCTTGGCGCCGCTGTCGGCAACGCTGACCCGGAAATTGTATCGCTTCAGGCGGCTCGAAAGCAGAGCGCGCGCGGTGGCGCTGTCGTCCACGATCAGCACGTGATGCTGGTGATTGGTGAGGAAGCGATAGACCGACTCGGCCAGCATCTCCACGGCGAAGATATTGTCCTTCAGGATGTAGTCGACGATGTCCTTGGCGAGCAGCTTTTCGCGCATTTCACCCTGAAAGGTGCCGGTAAAGACAACGGTCGGGATGTTGAGGTCGATCAGATATTCAAGTGCCTCGCCATTTTCCGCCCCCGGCAGATTGATGTTCGAAATGGCAAGCGTAACGGGATCCCCGGACAGCTCGTTAGCCGCCTGCAGATCCTCGAAGGTGCGGCATATTTCGGCGTCGATACCGAACAGCTCCTTCAGGCGCGTTCCGATCATGGAAGTGAACACGTTCGAATCTTCCGCAACGATGATCCGAGCATCAGGAAATGTTTCTCCGGAATATTGCATTCCGGAAATACCGAGAAGAGCCATGCGCCTTTGACCTTGAGAAACTGTTTTTGACTTGCACTTGGACGACTTGCAGAACGTTCATGTTCTGGGCAGCGCCATAAAAACATGCAGAGATTAATCCCCAATAAAAAAGGGACAGTGACTGCTGCCCCTTTTCCTGCCTCTTGTCAGTTCCAGGGCATTTTATCTGCGCCCCGACCTGAAGCAGATAAAAAAACGCCCGTCGAAGCGGGCGTTCTGCATATGCGGGAATGGGACGCTATACCTCAGCGGATGGTCGCCGCTCCGTCCTTGATCTCGACGGTTTCACCGCCCTCCAGGCCGACGCGATCACCGTTCGGCAACGTCACGAAACAACCGGAGGGGCAAATCTGTTCCGAAGATCCGGCATCGATCGAGACTTCCATACGATTGCCATTTTCCACGACCACAAGAACAACAGCGCCGGAGCCGGCATTGGTAACCGTCGCCGCGATGGCACCGCTGCTCAGACCGAGCACAAGAAATGTCGCCGCCATGATCTTTTTCATGCCAATACGGTGCGACTGCACCGTCCTCTCGTTGCGCTCCGCCGCACCCGGGATACTCTCGGGTTGTGCGAGCCATGCCCCTCTTCTATCGTTTCACCGCTGAATAGAGCCTGAACGCACCGTTCATGGCAAGATCTTGTCGTCATCCTCCTGGTCGGGAGGGTTGCGAGGTTCGGTCTTGTTCCGTCCCCGGCCCTGCACCGCCTTGGCTTCGTCCCGGTCGATATGCAGCCGCACATCCTGATGCGGATAGGGAATCTGGATACCTTCGACCTTGAAGCGTTCGAAGATCGTGATGCGCAGGTCGTTCTTGACCGGCAGGCCTCCGAGAACATCGGCAACGAAGCCCCGAAGTTCGAAATCGAGCGACGACGCGCCGAAACCGTTGAACATCACCACCGGCTCGGGATTGCGCAGCACGCCCGGATGAGCCGTGGCGATTTCCAGCAGCAGTTCCATCACCCGCCGGGGATCGTTGTCATAGCTCACCCCCACCGGGATCTCGATGCGGCCGAGCTTGTTGCGGTGTGTCCAGTTACCGACCGGAGAATTGATGAGTTCGGAATTCGGAACGATGATCGACTGCCGTTGGAAGGTCTCGATCTCCGTGGCGCGCACCGAAATGCGGCGAACGAAGCCCTCCGTGGTGCCCGTCGCCACCCAGTCGCCAACCTTGAATGGCCGCTCGACCAGCAGGATGAGGCCCGAGACGAAGTTCGAGACGATGTTCTGCAGACCGAAACCGATACCGAGGGAAAGGGCACCGGCGACGAGCGCGAGACTGGAGAGATCGATCCCGGCCGCTGAAATGCCGATCAGGCCGGCAATCCCGGTTCCAAGGTAGCCGATACCGGTCTTGACCGAATTTCGCACGCCCGCATCGACCTGCGAACGCGCCATGATGCTGCCATCAAGCCATTTCTGGAGCCAGCGCGTGACGACGAGACCGATACTGAAAAGCAGAATGCCTCCAAGGATGCCAACCAGCGAAATGCGGATGGTGCCGACATGAATCTCGGTGAAGATGTTGTAGAACAAGAGCTGAAGGTCCTTGGGCTGAAAGCCCCAGGAGATCAGGATCAGCGGAATGCCGATGGTCAGCGCAAAGGCATAGATCAGCAGGCCGGCGACCATGCCCGCCTGATCGAGTGCAATAGCCGAAAGCGAGAAGCGCTTTTCGAGATATTTGCCGACCAGCGTTTCGCCGAAGCGATTGGGCGCGGAAATCGCCTTGCCGGAGAGAATGCCGATATACATCGTGGCGATGACGGCGCCCGTCAGGATGATCTGGGTGGCCAGGAAGCGCGCCAGGCCGACATAGCCGATGATGCTGGCAAAGACGAGGCCGAAACCGATCAGCCTCAGCAGCACGGCGAAAGCCTTCGGCCAAGGCTTGCCGCGCTCGGCAGGATCCCCGCTCGCACTCAGGACGGGCCGCAGGAAGGAAACGATGAAGATGATGATGCCGACGATCACCGATGACACGAGGCTCTTCATGACGGTGAGGACGACGGGAGAGCTCAGCGCCTCGCTGATCGCGCCGAGCACGTAGTCGAAGCCATTGACCACGGCCATCGCCACCACCGCGATATTGATATCGCGTGCACCCTTGTTCGAAAGCCGGACGAGACGCCAGCTCGGGGCCTTCGGCGCGAGAACCGCGCGCGCCAGCATCGAAACGAAGAACACGAGGCCGGCCAGTCCGAACAAGGCTGCGGCAATCGGCGAGATGTCGGACCTCAGTACGCTGAATGTATCGAGGAAGAAGAAGCTCGCCCCGAGAAAGGCTCCAAGCGCCATCGCCGGCAGGATGGTGGACCAGAAGGCGACGGAGAACCGGCTCATATAGGCCGGATCCTTGTTGTCGGGATCGCGTTTGATCAGCGAGCCGAACAGCCGGTACTCCACATAGAGCATCACCAGCGCCAGAGACAGCGACAGCATCACGGCCATGCCGAACGGCACGCGCTTGAACTTCCAAATGAAGGAAGACCAGCTCGATATGGTCCGCCCGAAACGGCTGATTTCATTGGAGAACGAGCTCAACGCATCGTCAAAGACCTCGCCGGAAATCTCCGTATGCTCGAAGAGCTGATCGGCGAACAGCCGACGGCGGATATCGGTCACGGCATTGGAAAGGTTGGTGCCGCGGATGGACAGGTCTTCCGCCTGCCCCGTCAGCGTGTTGATCTGCAGGCGCTCGGCATTCAGCTTGTTACGCTCTTCGGTGATCTCCGACGCTTCGGCGGGCTGGCCCTCCTTGGGCGCATCACCAAGCTGCGTCAGCCGCGTCGTCACGTCGTTCAGGCGCGGCCGAAGCTGGACGGAAATCTGCAGGAGGTCGTGGGACAGATTGTCCACCTGCGCCTTGATGTCGACCAGAGCCGAATCGTCGGTCTTCTTTGCCTCGACCTGCGCCTCCAGATTATCGAGTCGCGCCTGCGTCTCCTCAATCTTCGTCGCGGCATTTCCCATGACGTCGTCACGCTGCAACAGGTTGTCCTGCGCCAGAACCTGCCCGCCGGAGCCCGGCAGGAAAGCCGGAGAGAGAGCAAGCAAGGCGACGATGGCAAGCGGAGAGAGGCGGCGGCTAATACGGAACAAGGTCGATTTCCTGGGTGGTCCTGTGCGATTTGCGCGGACAATAGTTTCAGTTTCGGTCAAAAGAAAGAACGGTTAACCGCCGCCGAAAACGAAATACCGGCCCCGTGCTGCCACGGGACCGGCATGGATTTTATACGAATTTTCAGAAAGATCACACAGCGGCGATCTTCGCCCGAAGCTCTTCGAAACGCTGCAGTTGCTCGCCGATCAGCGCCCTTTCGGCATCGCGCCGGACGAAGACCTTGAACATCGCCCTGCCCTCGCCGTTCATGAACCAGACGGAACAGGACCGACGGCCATGGAAACCGCGATCGACAAAGGCAATCGACGTACAGCGCTCCTTGCGGATATGGCCGCCAATCGGGCTGTCGCCATGGATGTTGAACCAGCCGTGACCTTCGCTGCCGGCCGGAAGGCTGCCCTCAACCTCGAGCACGATATCCTCGGTGTGTACGATCAGCAGAACGTCACCCCAGCCGGTCAGGTCCGTCCAGATGCTGTCCCAGCGATCAGCCGGTGCGAGCACCGCTGCACCTTCCGGAAGCACGGCCAGCACATCGGCAGGCGTTACTCCGGCGGTGGAGGCAATAGCCTCGACCACGCCATCGGGTTTTTCGGCAAGGGCGGCACGCGCCCGTTCAGCCCGCTCGGCCATGGAATTCAGCGCTCCGTCCATTGTCAGCCTCAGGCAGCCTCGGCGTCGGCACGCTTGCCTTCGCGATCTTCATGGATGATCACTTCAAACCCTTCGAAATGCGGGCCGGAGAGATACTGCACCTTGCTTTCGCCTGCGCGCGCATGGGCGGAGCGGAACTGTTCGGACTTGGTCCAGGCGGTGAACGCTTCCTGGCTTTCCCATACGGTGTGAGAAGCGTAGAGCGTATGATCTTCCGCCTTCGGTCCCTTCAGCATGTGGAACTCGATGTAGCCCGGCAGTTCGGCAAGGCGGCCCTGGCGGGAACGCCACTGCGCTTCAAACGCTTCTTCGAAACCCGGAAGAACCCGGAAACGGTTCATGGCAATGTACATAGGCAAATCCCTTCTTCGTCCGGGAGGCCAACCGCGAAGGCTTGCCGCCAGCCCCTCAATTGAAAATCGGTGCGGAACATTGCCACCCGATCTGTTGCCTTCCTATTGAAACTTTCATATAAAAGTCAAGTTAAATGTCGCTACGCAAGCGACTGCTTTCGCTCGCAATTCGGCCTGCCGCATCAGCCGGTTCGTCCACAAATGAAACCGGAAGCAGAGTCACAGGATATTGAAATGACTGAATTTTCCATGTCGCTCGCCGCTGTTTCGCGCCGCCTCGCGACCACCGCTTTTCTGCTTGCCGCCGGCACCGGCGCGGCCCTGGCGCAATCGCCCGCCAGCGATGCCAAGCGCATCGTTTCGGTTGGAGGGACCGCGACGGAAATCATTTATGCTCTCGGCCAGGGCGACCGCCTCGTCGCCGTAGATACGACGAGTACCTACCCCGCCGATACCGCCAACAAGGCGAGCGTCGGCTACATGCGCCAGCTCTCCGCCGAGGGTGTGCTTTCCCAGAAAGCCGACCTCATCGTCATGGAGGCCGGCTCCGGCCCGGCGGACGCCATCGCCATCCTGAAAGCAAGCGGTGTTCCGATCGCCACCATCCCGACTCCGCCGGAAGCCTCGCAGATCGGCAACAAGATCCGAGCCGTCGGCGCAGCCATCGGCAAGGAAGACGACGCCGAAAAGCTTGCGACCGAGGTCGAAGCCAAACTCAAGACGCTCGAAACCGAGATTTCCGCACTGCCCGAGCCCCGCAAGCGCGTATTGTTCGCCCTGTCGCTCGCAAATGGTCGCGTCATGGCTGCCGGCAGCCACACCACCGCCGATGCCATCATCGGCCTCGCCGGAGGCATCAACGCGGTCTCCGACGTGCAGGGCTACAAGCCCCTCAGCGACGAGGCAGTCATCGCGTCGAAGCCGGACATCATCCTCGTCATGAATGGCGGCGCCATGCACATGACGGCGGAACAGGCTTTCGCCCTGCCCGCACTGCAGGCAACTCCTGCCGGCGCCAACAAGGCGTTCATCGCCATGGATGGCCTCTACCTGCTCGGCCTTGGCCCCAGATCGGCTGAAGCCGCGCATGATCTCGCAGCCCAGCTCTACCCCGATGCAGTCAAGCCCGCAGAGAGCAAGCCATGAACGCCATGGCGACCTTCGTCGCAAAGACGGCAAGGCCGACCGTTCCCGGTGACCGTTCCGCCTCTGGCGTCATCGTCGTCGCCTTGCTGTTGATCCTGCTTGCTGCAGGTGTGTTCGCGTCTCTCGTCACGGGTCCGACGGGCGTCGGCCTTCCGGATCTCATCGCCTATTTTTCTGGGCGAAGTGCCGAGATGTCGCCGCAGGATCTTGCGATCATGGAAGCCGTGCGCCTGCCCCGCACCGCGCTTGGCATTCTCGTCGGCGCGGGGCTGGGCGTCTCTGGCGCGATGATGCAGGGGTTGTTCCGCAACCCCCTTGCCGATCCCGGTATCGTGGGCGTGACATCGGGTGCGGCATTTGCCGCCGTCTGTGCCATCGTATTGGGAGGCACGGTGCTCGCACCGGTGCAGGCGTTTCTCGGCAATCAATTCCTGCCGATCATGGCGTTTGCCGGCGGCCTCGCCAACACCTTTCTCCTCTACGCCATCGCCACACGCAACGGCCAGACCTCGACCACGGCTCTCATCCTTTCAGGGATCGCCATCGGCGCGATGAGCGCGGCTGCGACCGGCCTGCTGATCTTCATCGCCGATGACCGGGCGCTGCGTGACATCACCTTCTGGTCGCTGGGATCGCTGGGTGGCGCCACCTATGCCAAGATCCTGGCAACGCTGCCCTTTATTCTCTTCGTGCTCGTCATCATTCCCTTCGTCGCCCGCGGCCTCGATGCGTTGGTGCTCGGCGATGCGGCGGCCTTCCACATGGGCATTCCGGTGCAGCGCCTGAAACGCTGGTCCATCGTCGCCGTCGCTGCGGCCTGTGGCGCAACGGTCGCCGTTGCCGGCTCGATCTCCTTCGTCGGCATCGTCGTGCCGCACCTGCTGCGCCTCGCCATCGGCCCGTCGCACCGCTTCCTACTGCCTGCATCGGCCATCGGGGGATCTGCCCTCCTCCTCTTCGCCGACAGCATCGCCAGAACCGTCGCTGCACCCGCGGAACTTCCGATCGGCATCATCACGGCAATCCTCGGAGCGCCGGTCTTCCTCTTCCTGCTGCTCGGCCGCAGCGGGCGCGCAGCCATGGATGGCCTCTGATGATCGAAGCCAGCAATGTCTCCATCCGTCGCTCGGGCCGCCTCCTGATCGACAGGATCAGCCTTGCCGTGACACCCGGCAGCGTCACCGCCGTCATCGGCCCGAACGGTGCCGGCAAGTCGACGCTGATGAAGGTCCTGTCAGGGGAAATGCCCCCGGACGAAGGCTCAGTCAATTGCAACGGACGTAACCTCAGACAACTCTCTCCGATCGAACTCGCCGCCGAACGCGCCGTGCTGCCGCAATCCACGGTGCTGTCCTTCCCGTTCACGGCATTGGAAGTGGCTCGCATGGGTGCTGTCGCCTATGGCGATCCAGATCCTGCCAATTCGGCCCGTCGCGCGCTTGCCCGCGTCGGCCTGGAAGGCTTCGAGGCACGCGCCTACAACGCGCTGTCCGGCGGCGAGCAGCAACGGGTGCAGTTTGCCCGCGTGCTCGCGCAGGTGCCGTCTGCGGTGGAGAATGGCAAGGCCCGGGCGCTCTTCCTCGACGAGCCGACATCGAGCCTGGACATCGGTCACCAGATCGCCGTTCTGGAGATCGCCCGCGACTTCGCGAGAGACGGCGGCGCGGTGCTGGCAATCCTGCACGACCTCAACCTCGCCGCCGAATTCGCCGACGATCTTGTGGTTCTCAGCCATGGTCGAGTGGTGGCCAGGGGACGTCCATCGGAGACGCTGCGTGACGACGTGGTCAGCGAGGTCTATGGCATCAGGGGCACAGTGGGCCGGATACCAAACGAGCGAATACCCTTCGTTCTGCCGCAGTCCCGAATCAGCCAAATTGAGTAAAGCCGGCTAACGGAGTTATCCACAGCTTTCCACAGGCTCCACTTGAGAAAACGAGCCTAATTTCCGCAACATTCCCGGAACATTTGAATCGGGGAGCGGAACAAAACGGGATTATTGTTATCGCCGGAAAGCCGCGAGTGTTGTGAGCCGCCTTTTACAGAAATTCTGCATCCCTTCGCCGGCAAAGAACAATGCCGCCGAAGGGATTAGCTCGGGCATTACCCTACTCACATAGGGAAATGCAGCCGGCAAAGGCTCATTCGTGAATGGTGTAGGAACCCAGTTCACAGAGGTTCTGCGAGTCCTCGGTGGTGTCCAGATCGGAACCTTCCTCGAATTCGAAACGCATGTCGTATTCGCAAACCGTACGGCCGTCAGCGATGGTAAGCTGTACGCTCTCGCCCGGTCCGAGAACGTCCCTGCCGAAGACGTCTTCTTCCCAGTCGTCTACACCGACCGGAGACGTGTAGAAGCGGGTCAGAACGGAATTCGTGCCGTTGGTCAGGGTGAAGACCAGATCCTCGGCCTGCGCCGCGGTGGTGGTCAGGATTGCAGCCGCCAGAAAACCTGCGGCGGAAAGCATCGATTTCATGCGAAACAAATCTCCAAGCCCGAGATTGGGCAAGATCTACCTATCGCAAAATGGTAAAGTAACAGTCCCGTGATCACGCATGGCGCTGACCAATTTTGGACGACAAATGAAAAACCTCCGCGAGAGCGGAACTTCTACTTCGAAATCACAGATCTTCAAGAAAAGATGGTGGGTGATGTAGGGCTCGAACCTACGACCCGCTGATTAAGAGTTTATGCGATTTTGAGGCTTTTTAAGGGGTTAGAAACCATGACCTGCGAACCAGCTGCGCAGCTCCGTCACCTCCCCGCGATCGCCTTCACAACAGTAACGATGTACTCCCAGCTTGCATAGATCCACACCGCGGCGGCCATCAGCCACCCACCGAACACCCACAAGGCGCGGCCGAGCATTCCGGCTCCGGCCGCCTTCTCTTTCATCGCCTTGACGTCGTCGATGGTCGGCTTCGCGCTGGCGAAACCGCTCTCGATCACATCAAGGCGATGCTCTTGCCGGATCATCATGTCACGCAGGCTGTTGACCTCTTCCCAAAGCCGCCGCCCCCGCTCTGCGCCGGCGCGCTCGATCTCGGCCAGACGCGCGTCCAGCGCCTGCAGGCGGTCGATGATCAGGGCATTGGCATCCATGGACGGCTATCCTCTCGCGGCGGATAGCCGGATCATAGTGCGTCGCGATATCGGTAAAATGGGATCAGGATTTCGGCCAGCCCGTGCGCAGGCGCATCCAGGACGGTTCTTCCCCGGTCAGCGACCGGATCGCATCGACGATCGCCCCGTTCAAGGCATCCATGGCGCCATAGTCAGCAGCGACCGGATCGACACGTCCCAGATTGTCCGCCAGAACGCGATGCAGCGCGGTGGCGGCATCCACGATCTCGGCGCGCTCGGTTTCGGACACGGATTTTCGGCGGCGATGTTTTCTCATGATTGGAACATAAAGGGAACATCACGACACGTCAATCGCGGATCACGCCACCAGCGCCTGCAGCACAGCCGTCCAGCCGTGGCCGGCAGCATCCCGCTCCTTCTCCGCCCCTGCTCGCGTCAGGTGCGTTCCGTCGCTCGTATCGGCAGCATCGGCAAATGCGCCGGAACCGTTTTCCAGCGGCGTCATGCGATCGACATAGGGAACGCCGAGCGCGAGCGCCTTGTTGATGATGGCTGTTGCCGCCGCCTTTGCCCCGGCGCCGTTACTGTCGTTCGGCGGAGGCGTGACCAGCACCGGCTGCATGCCTCTCGCCTGTGCCCATGCAACGAATTGTTCGGCCCAATAGTTGGCCTCGCTGACATTGTAGGCGTTGCTGTTGTTGACGGATGAAGCCTGGAAACAAACGATATCGGGCTGATGTTGCAGCGCGCCGAGCAGCGCCCGCATCTGCCCGAAATAGCCGGAAACCGTTGCCGGGTCCCCGGATGTGCCGGTGCTGCCGAACGTGGACGATCCAGACCAGCCCTGATTGAAATAGTCCAGATGGGCGCCGGAAGCATTAAGCGCATCGATCGCCAGGCGCACGCCCGGATGCGTACGCAGGTTACCGACATCGCGGCCCTCCATGGTGCTGTCGCCCACCCACGCCACGGTTTTCCCGGCCTGGTCGGTTTCGAATTCGAGAATGATCGGAGGCCCCGACGTACTGTCAGCGGTAAACGACGCGCCGGTATTGGTCAGGGTGAAATCGCCAGCGGCGCTATAGGCCACATACCATCCATTGGTCTCGAAATTCGCCGTGGTCGCGCCGGAGGTTGCCATTGCGATGCGGTTGCCGGCGCTCGTTGCATCCTCGCGAACGCGGATCAGCACCAGATATCCGTTACCACCATCGGTGCGGGGGATGGTCTCGAAGTCCATCCAGTCGCTGGAGACGATGGCGGGAATACCGGAGGCCCCGGTGCTTGACCCTGCCGGATGCGCATCGACCGGGAACACGAATGGCTGCAGTGTCGCCAGTCCGCCGCTGGGCGTGACGAAACTGGCCGCGTTCGTCGCGTGAGGCGCAATAGATGCGCGGATGCCGTTGGAAGCTCCCAGCCCGTACTTGTGCAGGCGCACCCTCCCCTTGATGGGTCGGCGCAGCTTGAGCTGCAGGGAAAACGTCCGGCCGGAGAATGTCGCGGAAATCGACGCCGAGCCGCCGGCTTTTGTCGCGCCGATGATCGGCTGTACACCACCGCCCTTGCGAAGGGACGATATGGAAGTCTGCCCGCGTATCAGGCTCGTCTGCCCCGCCTTCAGGCTCGTCTGTCCCGCCCTGAGCGACGTCATTCGACGATGACCTTGACGCTCGGCGCCGTCGCGCCGGCGAGCTTGACCACGATCGTCCCCGTGGTCTGAAACGTCATCTGCTTCACGGCATCGCCGTTATCGTCGACCGTCGCCGCGGAAAGCTCGGCGTCCGCCAGCGGCGTTTCGATCGTCAGCCCGGTTTCCTGATCGACATCCTCCGAAAGCGAATGCACCGACAGCGTCCCGCCGCCGAGCGATCCGGAATACTTCAGGCAGCGATAGCCGCTCTCGGAACGCCCGGGCATGCCGGTGTTCCAGTCTGCGTTGTCGGTGAATTTCCGGATCGCCATGTCACTGTCCCTTCCTGCAAAGCCGGTCGCTATCGCACTGGCGGTTATGCGCCACCACCTGACGCGCGAATGGTTCGTCGCTCGCCACGATGAAGGCGCGGGTTTCGGCGGAAGGCGTCATCCGGGCATAGCCCGCGCCGTCACTCGCACCGCCCGCCGCGGAACACCCCGCCAAGATCGCGGCAAAGCTCATCGGCAGACATGCGCGAAACGTCTTCATCGGTCTTTCCCCTGTCGGTGAGCTGCTGCACGAGATCCGCGCGGATCTCGCCTTCCGTGATGGCGCGGCCGTCGGAACGGCCCTTGAGATAGGCGCCGCCGATCGACAGCAGCACGAGCCCCGTGACCACGCCCAGAACAGCCGGTTTCCATTGAGCCGCCAGCGCCTCAAGCATCGGAAACATCCGCCTTGATCGCGCGATAGACCTTGGCAATGTCGGCGCGACGCTTGATCGCATAGACCGCGAAGCCGACGATCACCACGATGATGGCGAGCTGCACCCGCCAGTCGATGCCGGGAAAGGCTGCGACCGGCGCGCCGATCGCCGTCAGCAGCCACTGCCAGAAGGTCTTCGATTTCACCAGCGGCTTGTCCAGCTTCTCCGGATCGACATTGGCGGGAGGCGGCTCCGCAGCTTTCGTACCGGCAACCTGATCCGGTTCTACCGCCTGCGGAGCCTGCGGCGCAGGTTCTGGCACCGACGCCATCTTCAAGACATGCGCCAGCACCGCCTCGACCTTCTCCGGCTTCACCAGCGCCTTGTTCACCCCGTCGCCGGCATAGAAGCTCTGCCCGCGCGTAACGGCCCGGTGCGCGCCCTGGCAATCCGCCAGAACGGGAAACGAGGCCCATTCCTTGGCCAACTGCAGGCCGAATTCCTTCACAGTGATCAGCCCGGAAACGAACGCCTGATAGCCGCGCCGAAGAAGCAGGTAATACCCCAGCCTGTTCTGCAGATAGGCATCGAACAGAACATCGCCCTGCAGCGCTGGAATTTCCTTGGCAATGTCGATCAGCGTCGCCCGCATGAACTGATAGCGCCCGGAGGCGCTGGAGGCCGTCCGGTAGCTATCCTTCCAGTTCTTGCGCACCCAGCTGACCTTGCTCCAGTTCGCCTGCGCATCGATCAGGTCGCCGAGCGTCATGGTGGTGATCGGCGCAGCAAGATGGATCTGCCGATCCCCGAAAATCACGCCAAAGCCCTTCGGCGCTTCGGTATCGCCGATGAAATCGAGCAGGAAGCGCGCGGGCGCGGGAACGGACGTCGGCAGCTTGGCCATGAAAAAAGCTCCAGTCTGGTGAACTGGAGCCGAGTGTAAGGCCGCAAGTCAGACGTCAAATGCGCCACCTACTTGTCGAGGATTTCGACATGCATTGCCTGACAGACGATATCGCCAGCCGTCGCCGTTCCGTTGGTGCCGACGAGCGAGACCGTCAGTCCCGAGGCAATGGCCAGGCCAAGGGCGAGCAGCGTCGTCATCTGCGAGTTGGCGCCATACATCCCCCTCGCCACGGACAGCTCACTGGAAGCCCCGCGGATATAGATGTCGGCTTCCATATACCAGACATCACCGGATACGGTTGTGCTGAAGCCCGCGATCTGCCCACCGTTGAGCTGCAGAGATACGGTTTTCGCATTGGTGTTCGCGCCCGTCGTGCCGGACACCAGTATCCGGATACGTTTTCCGACCTTGAGGTATGCCGCCGGCAGCGCCACACTCTTCAGCGTTGTCGCAGAGGTGCTGGCCGGCGTACCAGCGGCGGTCGCATCCTTGTAGACTGTCTCCCCTACGAGATTGATATTACTATTGTCCTGCACATCGGCCGTGCACTGCGCAAAGCTGTTGCTGTTGCCTATGCGATAGTTGCGGGTATTCACCCCGAGCGAAATACCGATCGCAGCGCCCTCAATGGAGTTCCCGTCGATGGAGGAGGCGCGCAGAACTGTCGTTGCCGCTCCATAGGTAACATTCGCCACGTTGATAGCGGTTCCGACGCCGGTCGCCGCATCGATGCACGCCAGCGAGTTGCCGGTAATGGTCGACGAGCTTGCATCGATGAGGTTGACGACGGACGGACCGGATGACCAGAGTAGATTATTACCGATCTGGCTGTGCTGCACGCGCGTCAACGCGACGGCATGCACAGTCGCGTTGACGTGGCTGTTGGTCATCACCAGCTGACTTTCGTCGGATGCGGCGCATTCATAAAACACGCCGTAAGCGCCCGCCACGAAGTCGCAATTGGTGACATGGATGCCCTCGACATAGCTTTCGCCCTGCACGGCGATCTGGAAATAGAACGCGTAGCAGTCGATGACGTGATAGGGGCTGGCGTCCTGCCCGGACGCGATTGCCCGGAACCAGATAAATTTTCCGATATCGGTATGAGCCGCCGCTCCCCACCAATCACATCCCCTTACGACGCCGCTGGAGGCGGAAAGCGTTTGCACGCCGGTGGCCCAGCAATAGGCGGTGCTGTCCGACCGGAATGTACAATCCGCCACGAGGAACCGCGGCGGCTGTCGGCCGACAACATCGTTGCCGTAGAACGTAACTGCGACGCCCGCGGCTACGCCGGCAGTACCGCCAGTACAAACGAATTCAATTCCGTGCACGGAAAACACGTTGCTGGGCTTGCCGTCGTCGCCGCCCATCCACCAGTCGCCGTTGGAGCGGCTGACCCACAGACCGTTGGTCGACGGCCACCGCATGACAGTCTTGCCGCGCCCCTGACCACGGATATGGAGAGCATAGTTCGTCCCGGCCAGATCGACGCTAACTTGAGCGTCGAACGTGAAATCGCCCGCCGGGATTTCAAGAGCACCCCATATCCGCTTCGAAAAATTACAGGCCGCCAGCAGCGCGGCGCGGTTCTCGGCGCCAGTATTGCCGCTTGACAGGCCGAACCACTGCGCCCAGATCTTCCCGTCCAGGATGCGCACCCAGCAGCCGGCGCTTGCCGGGACGAGGCTCGACGGAACATAGACGCCCTGCGCCGTGTCGATGGCCACCAGGCCGGAAAAGTCGACGCCTCCGACCCAGCGAAACAGGCCTTCGCGGCCGGATAGATTGAGGAAGACCACCAGGCCCGGCGCAACTGGCGTTATCTGGATCTGCGAAATCGATGTGCAGCTCGCGCCTGGCAGCCGCTGCTCCAGTGCGAAACCGGACAGGTCCGGCTTGACCACCACGGCCAGCCCGGCGTCATCGATGCCTACAGTGGGAAACAGCGCCGCGGCGCCGACCGCCGTCGCGGCCGCCGCTTCGGCGGCATCCTGCGCGTCTTCCGCGCGCTCGGCGTAAAAGTCGACGGCAACCGAGCGATTGACATCCCGCCTGAGTTCCTGCAGCACCGTCGCCTGCTTGCTCAATTCCTTTTCCAGGGCGGTCGGATCGATGCGCGTGCCATCCATGACGCCGGCCGAGCGTTCGTGCAGCCGGCGGGAATAGATGACGAATTGCGTGGTGTCGGGCACGGCCGCGCCGAAATCGACGGTGAAGAAGTCGAAGGCCTCATCGGCGGAAACCTTCTCGACGGTCACGGCAACCGGAAGGAATTCCTCGTCCCCGGCCGCCTTGGCGAGCACCACGATATCGGCCACGTCCCAGATCCGGAATTCGGCGAACGGCCCGTATACGGCGACGCCGGAGCCAACCAGAACGTTGGTCTGGCGAATAAAGCGCGGTAGCGGATAAGGATTGGTCATGGCCCTGCCCCGATTGGATCATCGGGACAAGGATGCGGTTTACCGGATGGCGTTCAGTGAGCGTCGGCGCCGCCGGCAAAGGGTATGCTGGATTTGAGTACCCTTTCTGGAGGTTTGCGCCACGGTGGCGCAAACCTCTGCTCCCGTCGATGGCGGGTGTCCGTTGTCGCCTCCCGATGGAATCACTAATAGTTATTCCATCTTTTTCATCGCCGGTTGGACCGCTCGACAGCCAGCGCAAAGACGGCTGCACAGACCACGTTCAGGACCATCCAGATTTCACGCGTCAGGTGCATAGGCAGGAAGGGGTTGAAAAGCGCCGCAGTCAGGAACAGCGCCACTGCCGAGCCGCGACTATGCGCCAAAAGACTGACGCCGCAATAAACGCCGCTGGCAAAAACGAGAACACGCAGCAGCATGTAATATTCATAGGGCCACGGCGCGAGCGCGAGCAGCAACGCGATGGTAGTAACCCTTGCAGCGATGCGGGTCATGAGCTTGCCAAAACGTTGTCTACCTTTAATGAGCCCGGATTTAGCAGGCTGCCTGCACGCATCTGCATTTCAGTTGCTAGTGTCTTTTGCCCTTCATTTTGAGCCATGCGACTGAACTGTTCCCCACTAAGAAACAACCATATCAAATCCCACAAAACAGCTTCACCGCTATCTTCATTCTTGGCTTTGTCGGCAGTTTCGCGCGCGTGTTTCCAGAAGGCATCAAGAAGATCGTCCGGTATATGTGCTAACAAGTGAAAGAGCATAGGCAAAGCGAGAACACCTTCTTCCCTGAATTGCTTCATCGCACCATCACTGAACAGTCCTGAAACGGCGCGGGAAAACTCACGCTCATATTCCAGATGCCACCTATTATCATGCGGCCTTATACGGCGTGCGAAAACGTGTTTCGCGACCGTATCGATTTTCGCAAAGGACTGTCTCCATTCTCGATCGAGGGGCGACCCAGACCCGACTTTCGAGGCAATAAGAAAAATAATAGCGCCGACGCCAACAAGGGCAAAAAATATCAGCAATACATCAAACACCTCGTATACCCCCAGAACACAACCAGTAGTATTTTTTGCCAAGACGGCAAAAAATACTACTGGTTGAACCTCTCTCTAGCAAAGTGCTCGAAATCGCCTAGAGAAAAACCACGCCGCCAAAGACGCCATGATGGCTGCAGAGAGCCAGCCGGTAACGAATGTCCCAATCCGACATGTGCTTAAGGCTGGATAGCTCGAAGAGATAAAACTCTTCCACACAACTCGACATGAATGATCACGCTCCAATACGTGCTGCACAAGCGCAAGAAAGTCCTTCTCGTTGCCGACGTCTATAAATTCCTTCGGGTCAACGATTTCCATCGGGATCATAGCCGAGTACGGCGGCTTAAATGGATCGAAGCCCGGATCGATTGGCCCCGCACCAGCCCTGACCATGAAGTCGGGCGCATACACTAGAAGACCCGCAATAAATGCCGTCAGCACGAACAAGACCACTAGCCCGCCACTCCTTTTCCGCGCCAACATTACGGCGGAGAAATAACCGGCTGCTGCTGACAGTATCCATCGCACGGGGTCGAGAAATTGCACGAGCAGTGCTGCAAAAACGCCAGTCAATTTTTCCCCCTTGACACGAGACTCCGCATGACTCAACCTAAGCATGCTTTTCAGACACGGGAAAGCCCCGATTGACAGCGGGACTGATCTAGGAGCGCCCAACGCGCGCAGAGCGCGTTTTTTTATGGTCGGGCGTAGTGGGAGAGGCTTGCCCTCTGCCGGTCTCCTAGCCGGTCTGTCAACCCGCTATAGCCCGGCCACCCGTTGACAGGGGTGGCCACGGTCAAATCTAGGAGAACCGACCATGACCGCATACACCGATCCCCTCTTCAAGCTGGAAGATACCCTCATCGACCTGCGCGCCCTTGTCACGCTGGCGCTCTTCGCCGTCGAGCATGCTGATGACGAAACCTTCGCGGCGCAGAAATCCACCTTCTGCACCACGCTTTACCTGATGCAGGAAAAGCTTGCCGCCTGCGACGCCACCCACAAGGACATGTGGCTCGCAGATTGCGACGCCTACCAAGCTGAAGCCCGGCACTGAGGAGAACAGCGATGAAACGCACCATAAAGGTTGACCGCCAGCTCTTCGAAGCAACTAAGGGCACCGCCATGAGGATCAATGCCATGTCGGTTGTGCTATCCGACTTGTTTGCCCGTCTTCACCTGAGCTCCGAAGCTGAGATGAAGCGTGAATATTTTCACATGGCAGAGATGATCTCCATGCAGGCGAAGGAAATCATAAATGCGCATACGCAGGTTGAGCACAAGGAGCGCTTTTTGGCACAGCGTAAGGAGCGCCTCAAAAACGAAGCCAAAGGCCGCCACGAAGGAGAACCGCGATGAACGCCATTCAGAATTTCGCTTTCGAGGAACATCTGGTCCGCGTCGTCGAGAAAGACGGCGATCCGTGGTTCGTCGGCAAGGACGTTTGCACCGCCCTCGGCATCAAAAACCACAATGATGCGCTTTCCGATCTCGACGAAGACGAAAGGGGGGTCGCTTTAACCGACCCCCCACGCGCTGGAAGCCTTGGTGGAGGGACACAGGAGAGCACGATTGTCTCCGAACCCGGCGTCTACCGCCTCGTTTTCCGCTCTCGCAAGCCGGAAGCCGAGCGTTTCAAGCGATGGCTGGCCCATGAAGTCCTGCCGCAGATCCGCCGCACCGGGAAATATGACCCGGCCGCCAGCCGTCCCGCGCCGCCCGATGCCTTCGAAATCGACGTGCAGCATGCGCCGCTCTCGGCCAAGGTCGAATATCTGCGCATGGTCGCCAGGTTTCGCGGCCGCGAAGCCGCCGTCGCCATGATGCCGCATATCGGGCTGCCCGATGTCGATCTTGTTCTCGCCGGTACGAGGATATCGCCGGATGGCCGCCAGTGCCTCGATCATGCGCTCGCCCACCGCTTCGATCACGGCCAGAGCGTGGGCGAACTGATTGCCGGAGCGCTGGCGCGGGGCACCACGATAGACCGCTTCCTCCGCACGGTCGGCATTCGAACCGTGCCGGAAGGCGAACCGGGCATCGCCATTGCCGTCAATCCCCGCATCGTCGCGGGGCTTTTCGCCGGCACGAGATGGGATAATGGCGGCCACGTTGCATCCCTGCGCGGCCTCGATGGCGTCACCAATTTCGGCAACCCGCAGAAATTCGACGGCATCGCCACCCGGATGCTCTTCATTCCATCCCGATGGCTGTCGGCCGAAGGTGATCGAGCCTAGTTCTTGGGCTCGACCCCCAGCCATTCATTGACGCTTTCCTCTCCCTGGTCGAGCAGGCGGCGGATATAGAAGAGGTTCTGCCCCGCGATCAGCCGGCGCAGGTTGCGGGTATCGCCTTCGCTCCATTCGGCATCGCCACCGAGCGCCTTCGAAACCAGCTTCGACGTGCTCTTGATCACCGTCTCCGCCTTGTTCGCGGTCGGCCCCAGCAGCGCGCCGAGCGGCGACCGGCTGATATAGCGGGCGTCAGGCTGTCCCGCGCCGATCAGCCGGAAGGCGTCGGCCGCCCCCCCGGTCCACTTGGAAAGGATCGAATTCCCCTCCGAATACCAGCCGAGAATTCCGGACCGGTTGATCCCGGCCTTGACCCAGTCGGCGGGATTGGCCGGCGGATCGCGGTCGGCAGCAATCGAATAGGCATATTCGGCGATGACGCCCAGCCCTATCGCCGATACCAGCCCCTGCAGCACCTGGGCGTCGCGCGCCTGCAGGCTGCGCACCAGCAGCCTTTCATTGGCCGCGACGACGAAGGTCTTGTACTGCAGCACCAGCGACATCACCGGATTGGACATCATCAACGGCTTCTCAGCGCCGGGCGTCAGGATCATCATGTCGACATCGCGCGCCAGCGCTCCCTCGAAAGCCGCGCGCGCGCCGCCATCCGACCAACTCCCTGTATTCGGCAACCGCACTCCGTCAACCATGTCGGAACCGCCATCCTTCGCCAGCTCGGCGGCGATCCGCTCGGCCATGGACGCATCGATGCCGGCCTCGGCGAGATTGCGCACCTGCCGCGCCGAAGCCTTGCCGGCCGCCAGCGCCTCGGCCGCCCGGGCGGTCTCCGCCCCGGACACCATGCCAGCCGCGAACTTGCCGAAATCCGTCCACGGCGTCAGCAGCGATGCCAGTCCGAACTTGTCGGCCATCACCGCCGTCGCCCGTTCGAAACGCGAATTCGGGCGATAGACGTCGAGCACGTCATAGATACCGCTGGTCCGCGTCGCCAGATAGGTTTCGGCGGAAATACCGAGGGACTGCATCTGCTTGCGATACTTGCCGAGCTGCGCCCGCAATTCCGGATCGACGAGGCTCTTCAGCATCGGCCGCCACGCATCGCGGAAGGAAGTCGCAAATCCGTAGCGCCATTGCAGGCCGGCAAGGTCAGAAAGCGACGAAAGCGCTGCCCCACCAAGGTTGGAGATCATGTCGTATCGCGCAGCCGTCGAGGCAACGCGCCCCATCATCCGCATGCGCGGGTCCGAGGAAAACCCGTAAGTGTGCCGAACACGGTCGCGCATCGCCGCAAGGTCGGCTTCCACCGCGTTCTTGGCTGCCCGGATCTTCAGCCGCTCCGCCTCGCTGCCGGCGGCAAGCTCCTTTGCGGATGCCTCCTCATTCAGGCGCCGGAAAATTTCGGTCATGTCGACATCGCCGAAACGTTCCGTCAGCAGAACATCGGGCACCATGGTGTTGAGATAAATCTCCGAAACCTGTTGCACGTCGGTTTCAAGGAAGTCGCGCACCAGCTGGTCGGGGATCATGAAATTCCGGTGCGCCAGCGGTCCGCGTGCATCCGCCTGCGGCGCAGGCACGCCGCCGCGCGGCCCGCCGGTGGGCGCATCATAGGACAGTCTCCCGTCCGGTCCGCCGACGATACGGTCTATGATTTCGTCGGCGAGGCTTTCCAGCTCCTGCCGGCTACGGTCCTGCGCGCCGGCGAGAATGCGCCGCACCGCCCCGTCAACCGCCGCGTCCGCCGAGATCAGCCGGCCGCCGCGCCCCTCGTAGGTTCCGGCCTCGACCATCGCCTGCCGCTCCGCCTCTGCCTTCTCCCGGGCCTTCAGGGCGCTTTTCGCTTCCCGGCTGGACTTCCCCTCCCAGCCGACGATTTCCTTTTCGATATCCGCCTGCAGCCGGTCATGCCGCGCCTGCAGATCGCCGACGCGACGGGTCAGGTCATCCACCTCGGCATCCATGCCGGAGATCCGGTCGGCAAGCTGGCTTTGCCGCTTGCGCACCCGCGTCTCGAAGACAGCGCCCCCGGCCGCCTTCGCCTGCAAGCGCCGCTCCGCCGCCCCGTCCAGCTCGGCGATTGCCGCCCGCAGCTGCGCGGCCCGCTGATGGGCGAATTTGTTGACGGATGTATTCTCCGCCGCCCGCGCCATGTCGAGCTCCATGGCATCCATGCGCCGCGCGATCTCGCCTTCCAGTTCGTCGATCTTCGCCGCATAGCCCTCCTTCAGGTCGACAAGCCCGCCGATCCTGTCGCGCGACTGCGCTTTCTTCGCCTGCTCACCTTCCAGCCAGTCGGAAAAAATCTTCATCGCCGCTGGCCGTTGCGCGATCAGCCTTTCCTTGTTCCAGACGCGCATCATGTAGCTGTCGGCCGTCTTCACATCGATGTCTTCCGGCAGCAATCCCGCCTTGATCGCCCGATCGCGCCAGGGAACGATCACCGTCTCGCGCAGGAACTTCGCCGCCTGCGCCACCTCCGGAATGTCATGGGCGTCGCCATTGCGCATGGCATCGTCGATCATGGCCTTGAAGTCCGCGAAGGTCGCCTTGCCGTCCGTCGAGCGGCCGGCCAGATCCTTGAGCTTGGTCGTCGCCTTCTCGATCCGCCCCGCACCGGTCTCGCCGAAACGGTAGCGCGTGTAAAGCTGGTCAAGCGTCTGCGCGACTGCGACGCGCGCCCTGCCAACTTCCAGCTTGGCGCTCCTATCCAGCGCCGGGCCTTGCGTCGTGGCAATACCCTTTCGGTTTTCTTTGAAGATGTAGGGCGTCTCGACAAGATCCGCGACCGCCCTCCGCGCCGAAACGAAATCAGAGTTCAGCACACGGCGCGGCGGCGAAATCTTCGCTGTCATGTCAGGCAGGGATTTCAGCACCGAAGGCGTGTCGAGCTGCAGGGAGCGGGTGTCGGCCGCCGCCGCACCGGCGGCTTGCGGCTGGGCAATCGCCGCACCCCAGTCCGTCCGGTCGAGATCGACGGCGCTTTCCAGCGCCTTCCGCTCCGACCGGCTGAGAAGTGCACCGGCGCCCGCGCCGAGAAGCCCGGAAAGCAGCGTCGAGGTCCCGACGCCGAGTGCCGCGTCGCCGACCGTATAATCAGGCTTCGTCGCATAAAGCACACCCTCCCCGACAGCCGAGGTGGCGGCGGCCGATAGCGCCACATCCGCCCCGATACGCAACGCGTTCGCCCCTTGCGCCGCACCGGAGAACACCTTGGCGACGGGAAACAGGATGGTCGGATCGAGAAGCCCCATGCCGATGCTCGCCACCGTTCCGGACCATCCGGAGCGCGAGAGGACATCGCGCGCGTTTTCGTCGCTATCCCATTCCTCCGTGATCGCCTTCGTCTCGGCCGGGCTGCGGGAAAAGGCGAAGCGCTCCGGCTCACTGGCATACTTCGTGCCCTCGATCTCCGGAAACGGGTCATATCCGGCCTCGGCCACCACGTCGGCGCGGTTGGAAATATAGCGATAGGCGCGGTACGGCCAGTTCCATTGAACGCCGGCGGCGCGCACGGTTTCCATAAGGCTCGGATCTTCCGGCGCTTGCGGAGCAGCCTGCGGTGCTGTCGCGTGGAGCGGAATGAATTCGTCGGGAATGCTCGGCATCACTGCCCCCTTGTCCGTACTGGTTTCGCGGAAGTGCCCAAAGCATCCAGTATGACGCCCGGAGCCTCGATATACTCTTGATCCAGCCTCTCCATGTTTTGCCTTGCGATATCGTCGAATTCAGATGGAGATGACGAAGAAGATGTTGGCGATCCGCGGAACGATTTGCGGAAACCGCGCGGCTTGGCCATTTCGCGTTCCCATGCCTGCCTATCGTTCTTGGCCATGTTCGCCGCTTCTTCGCGCGCCGCCGCAGGATCGAAGAAATGCCGCAGCGGCCTGCCCTTGTCGTCGCTCACCAGCTCTTCCAGCCCGGTATCCGGATCGACACGCGTCATGAGGTATCCCGGTGCCTCGCCCCGCTCGATCGCCGCCTTCGTCTTCCCGTCCGAGACCAGCGCCATGCTGGAAACATCGAACCCGTGTTCGGATGCCACCCCCTTCAATTCCTCGCCGATCCAGTCCTGTGATCCGGCAATGGAGGGATAGAACTGCTCCGGAGGATAAAGCATCAGACGCTTGTCGCCGGTGACACTTGAGCCGCCCCAGACCTTGCGCATGCGCTCGATCGCCTGTTCCTTCGCCTGTTCGACATCGTTCGTCGTCGCATAGCGCTCGCCGGTCAGCTGCACGAAATCATTCATCATCGCCTGCCGCGTAGCGCTGTCGACCGGCGCACCAGCACCACGGAACCAGCTGTCGTCGAGCATGCGGGCGACATCGTCGAAGTTCGACTTTCTCGCCTCGCCTTCGCCCTTCGTCACCAGCGGCCGCACGCGTTCCTGCCATTTCGGATCGTTTCGCTCCTTCAGCCACTGCTGCGCCTCGGCTGGCGTCGCATAACGCACCCGCGACTGCCAGTCCTGCAGGCGGCCAACGGCATCCGCACCGAACTGCCGCTCGACTTCCAGCAGGCCCAGCTTGCCCGCCACGACATCGAGCTGCTGCATGGCGGAGCCGTGCCGCTGCACGTCGGTGGAAATCAGGCTGCGCTTGATGGCCTCCTCCTCTTCCGGCCGGAAGTATTTCGCCGGCACCCCGAAATATTCCCCGGCCACATCGGCATAGGCCATGCGCGCGGTCAGGGCCGCCGCAAGATCGTCGGGGCTGGACGAGGCGGGATCGGGCAAAGGCCCCAGCGTCGGGACTACACCGAACCGTTCCGCGACCCCGAGCGGATCCTTGATCACTTCCGCCTTGTGGGCATCGACCGCCTTCACGGCAAAATCATAGTCCTCCGGCGTGACAGATCCTCCGGCGCTGAGAATGCTCCAGAGGTTCTTCTCGACATCCGCGATGGGACGCGTGCGGATCGCCTCGGCGATCAGAAGCCGACGATTGGTAGAGCGCCCGATCTCCTCGCCATTGGGAGCCGTTCCGACATCGAGCTGAAACCGGCTCGCCTCTGAAGGATCTACGGGAAGCCCCCGCATGGTGCGCTCGACGAGATCGTTGCCGCGCGTGCGAAGCGCGGTATCCGCCACCTTGTCCTGAGCCCTTCGCCGGTCTTCGGCCGCCTCGAGATCGCGGTTGATCTTCGCCATGGTCCCGGCATCGATGTCCGGTTCCTCTCCGCGCGACCAGCGCTCATAGAGTTCCTGCCGCATGGCGGCGATCTCTTCCGGCCGCTTGTTCGCCGATTGCGCCGTATAGACGCCGGCAAGCAGGCCGTCGCGGCTTTCCTTCGCCGCGCGCTTCGCCTCTTCCGGCGTATAGATCCCGCGCGCCACCGCGCTGTCGATATGGCTGTCGATATCGTTCTGCAGCGAAGAAAGAACCATGTTCGCGCCGACATCGCCCATGCCGGCCCGCGCGAAGGCCTGCGCCTTGCGCTCTTCCAGCGTGCCGACGCGGTCGAGAAAGTCGTTACGGTCCCGCGCCTTCTGCCGTGTGTTGAAGTCTTCCCGCGCCTGCTGCACGCGGGTATAGGCCTGCTTGCGGAAATCGAGGCTGTATTCGTCGGCGATCTCGGGAAACACATGGTCGCGCATATGGGCGGTTTCCAGTTCGCCCAGCGCCTTTTCCAGCATTGCCGGATCGTCCTTGTACGCCTCGTACACCGCGTCCTGGTCCTGCAGCATGGTGAAGCGCAGTTCCTGCAGATAGGTCTTCGTGCCGGCGATATCGTAGGCGCGGCCGTAAGCCGTGTCCTTCCCGCTCGGCCGCCATGTGCCGGCCGCCCCCGGCGTGATGCTGACAGGTCCCGACGCGGAAGCGCCCTCCCCGCCGGAAGCGGCGCCTGTGGCGGGGGCGCCGCTCGATCCGCGGATCATTGCGGCTTCACGCTGTCTGCGCTTCGAATTGGCGGGCAGCGCCGCGACAGCATCCGCGATCGCGCCGACATTGCCGCTGCGGCCGGCGGCAACCACACTGTCCGGTAGCGATCCGTAATTGTATCCCACGGAATAGAGCGCCGCCTGCGCGGAGGCCGGAAGCTGGTCGAAGGCCGCGCCGAGCTGGCGGCGAACCTGCGCGCCCTCCCGCGCCGAAAGGCGATATTCGAGGTCCCGTTCCGCGTCCGCGCGCGAGATCGTCATCCCCTGCGTCACCTTGACGCTTCTGCCGTCCGCCAGCGTCACGGTATCGGAGCCGTAGCCGGCCCTGTGCGCATTGACGTCCCAATAGGGCGCAGGCCGAAACCCCTCTTCGTCCCGCAACAGCGCCTTCGCCTGCTCGATGCCGGAGCCGGTATAGACGCGATAGCCGCCGCCGTCCTTCTGGGTCACCGTGACCGGGCGCGGCGCGTTCGCGCGCGCCTGCGCGCTGCTCGCCTCGGCCCCTCTTCGCGCGGCGATGCCGGCGGCCTTTTCGAACTGCTCGTCGGCAAGCCGGGCAAGCCCCATCGCCACCTTCGCTTCCAGCGCCCCGCCGTCACCACGCTGGACGGAAAGAAGGCTGTCCGCGCCCTGCCCGTCCTCGCTGCCGTCGAAACGAAACCGCTTGTACGTCACCGGCTCCAGTCGTCTGTTCATCGCTCGCCCTCCGTCAGCCGATATCGCTCAGTTTGCCGATCCCGCCGGCAACGGTGGTCAGCGCGTCGAAGATGCCGGAGGATTTCGCCCTCTTCGCCATCTTGCGATAATTCGCCTCGCGCTCGTTGAGCCGCGCAACCTGTGTCTGTTCCTCGCCGACAGCCTGCGAGGTGGCGAAATCGGCCTGCCGGAAAGCTTCCTTCCTGGCTTGCGTCGGCGTACCGAAGGTCAGGTCGACGCCGGATGCGGCGGCGGAAACGTCCATCTCCCCGACGCTGTCCATCATCTCCTGCTTGATCGCCGCGCGGCGATTGACCCCTTTCAGCGTTTCAAGCGGCACCTGCCGCGCGGCATCGTCGGCGGCCAGCCTGTATTCCTCAGCCTTGGCATTGGCGGCGCTGATCGAGGACACCGCACCGAGAACGGTTGCCGCGCCGCCAAGCAGCGAGGACAGTGAAAACCCTCCGGAAGCCGCCGCAACGCCGGTTGTCGCCGCCCCCGTCGCCGCCGCAGCTGTACCTCCGCCAAACAGCGATCCGAACAAGCCAACTGCCAGTTCCGTCATAGTTTCACCCCCGGAATGTAATCGCGCACGGTCAATGCCCCCGGCCGCACCTGGCTGACGGTAATGGTCGGATCCATGGTCGCGCCCTTCAGGCCGCACACCGTCAGGTGGCCCGTGAAATTCACCTTGTCGGCTTCCAGATCGTCGCCCGTCCGGTTGAGCGGCTGGTCTTTCACCGTCTGCCCGTTCGCGCCGATCGCGATCGAGGCCGTATCCTCGATATAGAACCGGCCGGAACAGACCTTGCCCGGACGCCGCACCACGTCGTCGTTTCCGAGCACCCGCACATAGGGCATGCTTTCATAGACAGGCGCCTGCCAGAGACCGGCGACACCGGTCTCGCTTGCGATACCGAAATCGGCCTCTCCGCCGGAAACGGTCACCGGCCCGAAGACGTCGTTGTTGAAGAACCCCCAGACCTGCTTGCCGTTCAGTACGGAAAGTCCGCTGGCGATCCCGTCCGCATTCGTGGTGGCGGCCGCCGAATGCTGAAACAGCAGATCCTCTTCCAGAACCTCTTCGGCAATCACGCCGGCACGCTCGATCGTCAGCCACACCTGTCCCTGCCCGTCGACCGCAAGCCCGTGCACGGTTCCGCCGCCGGCGACCGGCCATTCCACCGCCGCCATGATTTCCTGCGTGCGGTTGATGACGCAGCAGATCAGCCGCCCATCCTCGCGCAGGATCCACAGCCGGTCGGAGCGCATGTCGCCCTGCTTTTTCTGCACGGCCATCAGCCTGATGTCGCTCACCAGATCGTCGTTGAGATCGTTCACCGGCTCCGGCTGAAACATTTCCGTCACCGCGTCATAGGCGAAGGAATAGAGCCGCCCGCCATCGGCGGAAACGAAATACACCTTGCCTTCCAGCGTCACCGGCCGGCAGCTCTTTTTCGAGCCGATTTCCGAGGCGCGCACCCAGTTGAGGTTCTTGTTGCGCTCGATCGTCCGGTTGGAGGCGAAATATTCAGCCTCATTGCTGAAGGCGAGCAGATAGGTGGTGTCGACCAGATGATAGATCAGGTCCGAGGTTTCCGAGCGCAGCGCCTCGAGCCGCGCCGCGTTGTCCGCCGTGCTCTCGATGTTAAGGTCGAAATATTCGGCGATGCGCGACATGGCGATCGCCATCGACTTGGCCTTCGGCGCGAAATAGCAGGCCCTGTCCTGAAACAGCACCATGCCGGCAAAACCGCCGCGCGCCACTGAAATCAGCGGCTCGCCCTCCGTTTCGCCGATCTGCGTATGCACCGGCAGCGCCGAGATCGCGGAAGTATTCAGCACCTGCGCATCCACCTCGTATTCCGAGCCGATCAGCGAGCCGCCGAAGGTGATGCGGAAAACGCGGTAGTCGTCGCGCTTCATCCCGAGATCGTCGACGATCGTCACCCCGGCGCTCATCGTCGGCAGCGCCTGCACGGCCGTTTGCAGCCCCGCGGCGAAATCCGCCCACACGGCATCGCTCACCGAATTCGGGTTGCCGCCGAGCAGCACGCCCGGCGTTTCGTCGCCGTCGACGGAAATCGACATCGAGAGCACGGCGCCATCGGAGGAATAGCGCATGTGGATTTCCCAGACATCCGTGGTCTGGGCATAGACCCCTCCGAGATCCACATCCGGAATGAGGCCGAACGGCCAAACGCTCTTCGTCCACACGCTGTCGTCGGCCGCGCTGCGAAACAGGCGCAGGCCGCTCGGCAGCTCCTGATGGAAGATGCCGACGGTATTGGCCTCGCCATAGAAGGTCAGACCCGGGATCAGCGCGGCCGTGAGTTCCGCCGCGGCGACGGTCGCCACCTTCACCCGGTCGTTGCGCCAGATATCGATAGAACCGGGGGTGACGATCAGCGTGTAGCTCAGCGAGCTGCTCACCCGCAGCACGCCCTTCGCCACGGTCGAGGACGCAACGGAGCCGACGCGGCGGGATCCCGGCAGCAGCGTGAACCCGGATTGCGGCACGGGCTCCAGCCCGGACATCACCTTCGCCCCGGAATAATACTGCTTGAGATTGACCTTGCCCCACAGGCTTTGCGAGAGCTGGCCGGCATTCACCGAGCTTTTGAGGGATCCTGCAACGCGCGCCATCAGTATTTCCCGTACCAGTTGTCCGCGCCGCCGCCCTGGTAGCGGGCATTGGTCAGGGGATCGACGTCGGAAATCGGTTCGCCGATCGGCTGGCTGGCCTTGTCCTGCGCCATCAGCCGGCCGAACCAGCCGCCGGTTCCCTGCTGGCTGGGCGAGCCGAAAGCCTCCTGCAGCTTGCTGTCGCGCATGTCCTGATCCTGCCAGACCGGAAGCGCCAGATAGCCGCCAAGCGCGATGATGAAGGCCGAGCGGAAGTCGGGCGGCCAGATATCGGGATCGACCAGAACCTTGCAGAGAGACCATGTCTCGGGCACCTCGCAGAACAGCAGCCCCTCTTCCAGCGCGAAGTTGCGCAGGGCACGCGGCGAGGATCCGGCGCGATCGAGATATTTGAGCGGATTGCCGATCCGGTTTCCCGGCAGCGTGAAGGCGTATCGCCAGCCGTTTTCCGGCGTTTCGGCCAGACGGACATTCCTGTAGGTCTTGCGCGCAAACGACCAGTCGGCAAGGCCGAACACCCGGTCCACCACGACGGGCCAGACGGCCGCGATGGTCTCGGCCAGATCCGTGCCGTCATCGACGGAAAACATGGGCCCCGCGCCGATATCCGTCAGCGCCTGGTTGATGATAGTCGTCTTGTCGATGCTCATGACCGCCGCCAAAGAAAAAGACCGTGGCCGAGATTACCGGCCACGGTCCTTCGTTCAGTGCGCCCGGGGGCCGGACGGTATTAGTCGGCCGTCGTGTCGCCGGTGACGTCGGTCACCGTGACGTTGCCCGTGTCGGGAACCGTCGCGATCTTGACACGCACGTATTCCTTGGTGTCGTCCCAGTCGACGACCGCGTCGATGATACTGCCGGCCGTAAGGTTGTAGCGTGCAAGGTTGAAGAAGCCCGCCGCCAGAACCTCCGCCTTGGATGAGGTAGTGGCAAAGTCGAAGAACATTGCCTGTGGATAGCCCTTGATCGAAATCGTCGTACGACGACGCAGATCGCGGATCACTACGTCTGCCATGAGAATTACCCCTTCAAAAATGGTGGGAACGATGCTGCGCCCGGATCAGGCCGGACGCACAAGATCATTGATGGCGAGGAAGCGCATGCGCTTGACGCCTTCCGGCAAGAGGCCGATGGCCGCGCCGGAAAGGGCCGTGTCGCACAGGATCGGCTTTCCGGCCTTGCCTATCCATTCGTTCATGTCCATCTGCTCTTTCGACCAGAAGGTTTCGCAGCCGACGGCGGATTTGGTCCACATGTAGGTGTCGAGGTAGCCTGCGCCCCACTCTTCCTGTCCTTCGACCCACTTTGCCGTACCGTAGGTGAAGTGTTCGTCGGGCAGCGCCATGATATGGACGCCCTTCCATGTCTTCTTGTCGACGACCCCAGCCTGGGCGAACGGCAAATCCTTGTCGCCGAGATAGTCCTTACTGGAAAACTCCTTGTACCAGCAAAGCTGTTCGAACCACATGAACGGGATCGGCCAATAGATTTCCTCCGTTCCACCGGCGCCACGGATCTGGGCGGCGGCGCGGTTCACGTAGGGAAGATCGATGCGGGCGGAGCCGTCCCCGATCGTTTTCGGCTGAGAAGGACCGCCGCCGGGAACAACCGCGGAAACGCTGCAAAAGGCGTTCAGCGCATCGAATTTCAGGCCGTCACGCTTCATGCGCACGGACTTGGCCATGGCGTCCGACACCTCGGCCTGATAGGACGGCGTCTGGCGAAGGCTGTCTTCGTTGCGGATGGTCGCTTCGGCGGTATAGTCTTCCGCCTGCAGCTGCACGACATCGATATCCAGACCCTGCGGGCGGACTTCCTCGATTGAGCCGGAAAGCTTGTACATTACGATGCGGCCGCCGGCACGTGCGAATTTGACGACACCGGCGACGTTGTTACCGGTTTTCATAGTGCCGTCGAGCATGCCGCCGTTGGATTTCAGGCGCGTCGAGACGCCGTCGCGGATGATTTCTTTGAACCAGGCTTCGATAGCCATAAGTGGAACCCTCAATTATGGAGTGACGGACGAAGTCACCGTGAGGGCCGATTAGCCGGAGCCGCGCCGGGTCCTGTGAAGGATAGCCGGAGCATCGTCCAGGTCGCTCCCGTCCGGTAGCAGTCGAATGCTGCCACCGGGCAAGAGCCGTTCAGTGCGTCAGTTTCCATAGATGCGCTTGTAGTCTTCCTGCAGCTGTGCGGCGGACTGTGCATCATAGAGGCGATGGCCCGGCGTGTTTTCGGGAAGAGCGGATCGCCGCTGCAATTCGGCTGCGGAGTTTGGCCCGCCGCCGCCACCGCCCGGAACCTGCATCGCCGGACCGCCGCCCGTCGCGCCGCCGCTGGCCGCCCGCACGAATTCGAAGAAGCGGTGACCCTTGGCGCTGTCGCCGAGCATCGCCTTGGCGAATTCGGCGTCATCCTTCGAAAGCCCGCCCTTGTCCGCGCCCCGTTCCACCATGGCGTCGAGATAGGCGAAATTGTCGTTCATCCGCCTTTCGATCGCAGTCTTCTGCTCCGTCGCCGTCAGGTGCTTCGCAGTCTCAGGCAGAAGCGCCTGGCGCTCGGCCTCGACATTGACGATCGGTTCCATCAGGCCCATCTCGGAGGAAACCGACAGGAATTCCTGCACGAGGCCCTGATAGGCCGAAACCGGCACCTTCAGCGCCAGCGCCTTGTCGGCGACGCGGGAAAACAGCGGATCGGCCTTCAGCGTTTCCAGATGCGGCTTGATCGTCTCCGGGATCTCGCCGGAAAACTGCCCGTAGGCCTCGGCCTTTTCCGGAACGCCCGCCTGTGCGTCGCGCTCGCGATACCCCTTCACTGCGCCATAGAGCTTATCCATGGTCTCGTTGACGTCCTTTCCGACAAGGTGTTCGGGCAGGCCGTCAGGGCGATAGAAGGACCCCGCGGCGGGCGCAGGCTCGCCACCCGCCGCGGGCGCGCCGGCCGATGGAGACGGCGACGGCGCGGAAGACCCGGCGGGAGGAGCGGCCGGGTCGGGAGAGCCACCCGCCGCCGGCGCACCGCCGCCGGCATCGGCCGTATTGAAGACAATGCGGGAAAGAAATCGGTTCATGATCCAGCTCCATTCTGGGTTTTTGACTGACGGACCAGACTTTCGCCATGGGCGAGAGCCGCCAGCACGGCTTCCGCGAAGCCGTTGATCCCCTGGCGGGTTGCGGAAAGAAGCGCGGTTTCCTCGAGCGTGCGGCCGGTCACGCGCAGCGGCTGGCGGAGCGAGATATCGAACATCCATTCGAACATCGCCCTGCCCTGCGGCGTGTTGTAAAAGCCCCACATCACCTTCGCGACATCATCGGCCGGCTGCAGCGGTTGTTCCTGCAGATGCGGCGCGAACAGCTTATTGATCCCTCCCCAGCCGTCACCAGCGAGACCGTCATTGAGGAGATCGACCGGCTGGGCCGCGCGGCCGGGTACAAACGGTCCGGTCATTTACGCGGCCCTCTTCATGTCGGCGATGGCGAGATCCTTGATCGCGCCGGGAGCCTGTTTCGCCATCTCCGCCGCCATCATCATCTGCATCTGCTGTTGCTGACGCTGGGCGATCTGCTGGGCAATCGCGTCTTTCTCTTCGCCGGCGGGGATCAGGTCCTTGTCGATCTGCAAGCCGTCGGCCACCTGGGCCAACACCTTGTCCTGATTGATATAGAGGTCCTTGTTTTCCTGTCCGGCAAAGGCCAGCACATAGTCGTGGTAATTGGCGATCGCCGCGATCCGGTCGGCATTCAGCGCCGCCGCCATGGGCGAGCGCACCTTGACCGCGACCAGCAGATCGTCCGCCTGCCCCATCATCGGCAAAATGCCGAGTTCGAACAGGATTTCCGCCACGCGCGGCACGATCACCGGCATGATCTCGTTCACCAGACGGCCGAAAGCGCCGATATGGATGTTCGCCCGCTGCTGCATGCGCGCCGCCATCTCGGAGGCGGAACGCGGGGTTCCCTCGTAATCCGGCAAGCGGGTGTCGAACATCGCGTTCTTGATCTGGGTTTGCAGGTCGCCGATCATCATGTTGGCGACGTTGAAATTTCCCATCGGCGTATCGAGGCGCTGAACGTCTGGGCCGAGCATGCCGCCAGTCGATTGCATCGCCCAGAACTCGCCCGGCGCGATCCGCGTCGTGTTCGGGTTGAACGTGCCGCCCGAGCGATAGCCCCAGATGCCGAGCATCTGGATCGCGAAGTTCTTCAGCGCCAGTTCCTGCGCCTTGTTGACCGTCTTGATCGTCGGCAGCGCGGTCAGCACAACGCCGCGGCCATAGGCCTCGCCGGGAACGCGGTAATAACGCGGCACCGCGATCGGCTGGGTCCGGTAGCGCTCATGGGTGATGACCTCGACCGAATTATCGAGCCGCGCCGCGAAATGCCAGCCGCCTGCCGGATCCGCGTCCTTCCACCAGTCCTGATAGATGACCTTGAGATCGGAAGGCCGGGTTGTCGCCTTTTCCTTGAAGTCGCCGGGATACCGGCCGTTCGGCCAGGCTTCGATGATCTGGTCTGTTCGCAGCTCCTGTTTCCAGCTCACGAGGTTCACGCGGCCGAAGGCGTCGGTCGAGATCGCCAGCTGGTCGAAGGGAATGCAGGCGAACGTGATCGGATCGTTGACCGACCCCTTGACCGGCAGCAAGGCGCCCGTCCCGATCGCCAGATCCACGCACATTTCGTGGATCGCCGTATCCCAGTCGCCGGCAAGGAAGAACGGATGGATCAGCGCCGAGGTGCGCGCGAGCTCGCGGTCGAAGGCCTGCCGTTCATCCGGCTGCAGCGCAAGCGCCGCAAGCGGCCCGGTTTCCAGCCAGAAGGCGGGCTGTCCCGCGGGAAAAAGATCGCGCTGCAGGTTTCCGGCGAAATACATCGCCGACATCGGCGCGGTCATGTCGAAGAGCTTGTCGGGCTGGGAAGGCCGGCCGTTGACGCCGCCGGAGGGCCGGCGCATCGGCACCGCATAGTCATAGGCATCCTGATAGATCTTCGACCAGGGCGAGCGGTCGCCCCAGCAATTATCGACCCGCTTTTTCAGTCGGCCGATATCGACCTTGCCATCGCCCTCCATCAGGCAAGCACCGAGCTGGCATTGTCCGGCCCGTCCTCGAACAGGCGGCGTCCCCGCGGAGCCTTGCGGGTCGCGCCCACGGCGGCGGAATTGCGGTTCGCCTCGGCAAGCTGGCGATCATTCGCCACCTGCTGCAGCTGCCGGCTCTTCGCCGCTTCCTTCGAGGCGGTCTTGTCGCCCCCGCCGAACAGGCCTGAAACCACTTGCGTCATCGCCATCACCCCGGAATAGCCAGTTGATCCCGGTGTCCGGTCGGAAGCCGACGAGGCGGGCCATTTGCGCGCCCGTGCGATTGCCCTCGTAAACCCGGCAGAACACCACGGCACCATGATTGGCGATGTCGCGAAGCGTTCGGTGCGCGAACCGGCAGAGCGAGAGGATATGCGCCCGCGCTTCCGGACGAAGCGACAGGCAGAATTCGAGCCGGCCCGCTTCGTCCGGCACGAGATAGGCGACCGCCAGCAGCTCTTCGCCGGCAAAGATCGCCAGCGTATCGCCCCGCGATCGCATCCAGATCGAGGCCTTGCGCGCGAGCCCACGCGCGCCCGCGCACGTGAGGCAGTCGACATACCCCGCCGGCGAAACGATCCTCAGACGTCCCATACGGAAAAATCCCCCGGCCTGCCGGTCGGCCTCTGGTTGCGGGCAAGGCGGCGATCCTGAAGGCTGGCGACATTGGACGGAAGCGTCGCGGCGGCACCCGCGCCGATGACATTGGCAAGGCCGGCGTAGCCGAGGCGGCGATACTGCTCGGCATCATGCGGGTGCGAATAATCGTTCTTCACCACGGCCAGCTTGTCGGTGCCGGAAATCGACGCCTGCTTGGTCAGCTTGTAGTGGGCGGCAAAACCGCCGATCATCTTCTTGCAACGCGGGTCGATCAGGTAGCGCGGCGTGTTGCCGTCGATCATGCCTGTCAGCCCCATGCGAACCGCCTCCTGCCGGATGGCGGGTTCGTTCGATGGCGCCGGGTTGATCTGCAGGCGTAGCGTCTGCTGGACCGACAGGATCCAGTTGAATTCGCCGGTCACGGAATCGCCGCCCATGAAGGCAGCCGGGTCGCCCCAGCAACCCAGCACCGGCAGCCCCGGAAACTGTTGCAACAGCAGATCCAGCAACATTTGCGCGAACCGCGTCGGGCCTGTCCCCGGCTCGCTCACCAGCTCGGCCAGCAACCTGTCCTGCCCGTTCGCCTGCGGCTGCCCGATGGTCGCGGCCGGAGAACCACCGGCATCGATGCCGATGGTGATCCCGCGGCCCGACGTCGCGACAAGCGGCTGGTCGGCCACATGGAGCCGCTGGTTGAACTCCGGATAAACCGGCTTCCCGTCCTGCACATAGCCCGGAAGCCCATGCACCATGCGCCGGACGAGATCGGGAGATTGTGTCGCCGCCTCAAGCTCGTAGGAAGAGCGCGGCTTGCCCCGGCGGTTCTCCGCGCCGGCATCGAGACCGCCCGGCTGATGGTACAGATTATAGCCGGGCTTCTTTTTGTCGGCATGTTCGCCATAGCCGCAATCCTGTAAAATCTGGTGATCGACATCCGGCGGGTTCATATCGCCCCAGTAGACGCGCTGGAGAACCACCTCCCCCTCGTCGACCGCAAGCCCCATCAGCTCCATCGCCTTTCGCCCATCCCGCGACACACGGTCCAGCTCGGCCGGCGAGATCTGCTCGACCGGCGGATAACGCCCGGTGCGCTGAAACAGCAGTCCATGCACGGGCGCTGGCAGCAGGTCGCATTCGTTCCCGGCCGCAGCGGAAACCTCATATCCCTTGGCGAACTGCTCGATGTTATGATCGCCGATCGCGCCGGTTTCGAGCTGGAAATCGACCATGACCTTATCCGGGCCGCGCCAGGCTTCCCATGCCATGCGATGTTTGATTGGGCGGTCCTGTCCACCTTCATGACCATTCGGAACCTGCCACGGATTTCCGATCGGGAACCTTTCGTACCATGATTGCAGGAACGTACGGGCGAAGTCTCGATAGGTGTTTCGCACCACAACTAGCTTGAAGCGAACCCATCCATCCTTGCAGACGGGCATGTAGCTCGCCGCCAGCAACGGACCCTTCATTACCGAGCATACGGTCTTTCCCGAACCGGCCGGCCCCATGATGAAATCAAGCGGCCCTCGCGACAAGGTGAATGCCTTCCCGACAGGACCGGGAAAATCATACGGTTCGAAAAAATTGCTATCCATACCCTCGGCCCTCCATAAGCCGCTTGGACGCGCGCGCCCGCGCCCGCCGTCTCAGGGAAAAGTTTAGATCGCGCCGCCACCGGTTCAGTCAGGCACGGACGAAAGGGCCGTGTGTGTGAGCCGAAAGGCCCATGGAGGGGGCTGCGCTCCCGATTTCCAAACCGAAGTCGCGGGCCTGCCCGCGTCCGCTTGACCACCCCCCCGGCCATGGCGATGACGCGACGCGGTTTCCACGCGCGCGAGGTCGCGAGCCGAAACCTGCCTAATGATTTTAGATCATCACGAATGCGTTTGATTTCAACGACTTACAAGCCGTCCGACATTTCGCGAAAATGTCGGACGGCTAACCCGTTGAATTTATTAGGTCGGCGCATCGAATTTCGTCAGGTCGATGGTCGAGCGTTCGGATTGCACGGGCTGGCTCATGTCGCCGATGATCATCACGCCGCGCACTTCGCGCTTGTCGACATTGACCTTCGTCGGTGCCTTGCTCTCGAAATACGGCAGCAGTTCCGCATTGGCCCGCCCGATCAGCTCTTGCGCCTTGACCAGCAGCGACGACACCAGCGACCGTTCCGCCTTGCCCGCCTCGATCAGCGCCCGCAACCACTGGTCCGGCTCGAACCCGTCAGGCGCTGGCGGCAGCGCGCCCAGCTCCAGCGCCAGCGCCGCCGGATCCGCGTTGCCCATGGCGGCAAGGTTGATCCCCGGATGCCGGTATCCCATGCGCTGCAGCACGTCGGCGAATTCCCTGCTGGCCTTGTTCTGGCTGCCTTTGGGCCTCCCGGGCCCTTTTCGCGCGCGATCGATTTGATCGGCCACATGGCGCACCGGGCCACGGAACAGCGCCAGCTGCTCATCCATCTCATCGAGCATCAGCGATTGCTGCTCGGCCTCGTCGCCGCCCTCGACCAGATCCCGCGCCAGATCCTCGATCGCCTGCTGGGCAAAAGCCTTCACCGCCCCGACCTTCGCCGCCTTCGCCGCATCGACCTCGCCGGCCGCCGATCCGCCGCCGCCGAAATTTTCCGCCCCCGTGTGTGCCTCCGGAAGCCCCTGATTTCCGCCATTCTCGCCGGTCATGCGATTTTTCCCGGTTTGTTTATCTGTAGGCCGGATGCCGGCTCGATGTAGGTCGATTTGTAGGGTCGATTTGCAAGAGAAAACAGGAACATATCCCTATAACCTACATTCCTACGTCTTCCTTCTTCGCGTGAGGCATGCGCGCGCGCGTGAAAAAAACCATCGCATCCTTGTAGGATTGTAGGCGGATTGCCCATGCCTTTGATTTTCCTTTGATTTCGAACCTACATCTTGTCCTACATCCGGCCTACATCGAACCTACAGGCCTTGGGGACAACAACCACCCTCGCCCGGATGGCCGGCAACATGCGTCGCCGCTGACATCCTGCGCATGGCTTCCGGCGCGTTAAGTGCCCGCGCCTCGCAGGCACGACGGAATGCGGCGAGCGGCCACCAGCTGGCCTATATGGTGTCGCCTGTCTCCGCTCGCTGGTCGCAGTGTGGCGCGGGCTCCGCTTTCCTGAAGCCACGGGGCGGGGGAAAAGAGTTAAATGGGGAGCGAGGATCTTGGCGCGATCAGAACAGGGCGGGGGTTAATCTTCATCGCGATCAATGTAGCGAACGAGAGCGACGCCCGTCCATGTGATCGAACGATAGAGAACAGCACTAACGTACACGCCGACGACGATGGCCAACGCAACGCGCAGATAGGGGATGCGAACAAGTCGGTAGACCGAAGCTCCGGCATAGTAGGCTATTGCCACAGTGCCGCAGAGTATCCCCGTGACGAGTACCCCGCCGATGACGTGGCCCAGGAACCACGCAGGCGCTTCCAGCACGATGTAGCCTATATCCATGGAATCAATCCCCCGTTGCTTCACGCTAGCAGCGCCCAGGGCGAGGGAAAAGCAAAAGCCCGCCGGATCGCTCCAGCGGGCTTTTGCAGAGAATGGATAGGCTTCAGCGATACCAGTGAGCGTGGTACTTATCACCATGAAGCATATCGCTGATCAGTATCGCCCTGTGTTCCCGCCGCTCTTTCCCCTCGAGGCGATAAGGAATATTGATAGTGCTGACGCGAACATCCGCCGCATCCGGCCATTCGACTTTGGCTTCTCCGTTATCTGTTCTCACCCACTCAATAAGCTGCTTTGTGCTCTGCGAATAGATGATGATCTCATCATCGGACCGCGTCAGCACATTATTATGAAATTGTATTTGCATCTTAATCTCCATTGCCCGCGTTCGCGCTTTCCACTTTCAGCGCCGCCACCTACCCCTCAATGCAGCATCCGCTGCCTCTTACCCCGTCGCCGCTCAGCCTCTGCCCATTCTTCCGCTGCGACTTCCTTGAACTCCAGCGCTTCAACCAGCCCCGGTTCCGCCCGCTTCACCTTGGCGACCTCCCGGGCATAGTTCATGCCACGATCGACCGCGCAGTGCCCGTCCTCAAGCTTCCCGTCATCACAGCCCAGCCATTCGCCTTCGGGCGTCTGCAGCCCGTGAGCGGCCACATAGAGCGGGCAAAACCGGATGTCCGAATGCGGGCACTTCCGACGCATGCCTATCCCTCAACCTCCGCCCTGCCCGTCCATTCATCATAGCCGGCGAGATCCACCAGCACGCAATCCTTGGTCAGGCGATTGATATCCACGTTGGTAAACCGGCGCTCCAGCCCGCGCGGCACGATCGTTTCCGGAGCCTGCTTCAGCGCCAACGTCCAGCCGCCGTGATTGAACTCGCTGTCGTGAAATATGCGGCCCAGCTTGTCGTCGCTCTTCGGCACGGCGAGGCAATAGCCCTTGCCGGGCTTGCCCTTGTCGCGCATGCCGAGACCCATTTGCGACAGGCGGGCGCGGGCCTCGCGCAGGTCGATCATTTCGCGGCCGGCCTCGAGGTCGCCGATCGTCTCGCCGACGCTCGGCTTGCGGCCGCCGACATACATCTCGATCGACGCGCCAAGGATCTTTTCAATCACTTCCTGCCATTTCGGCATCTGCGCCGCCCGCTCCTCGGCCGTGGCCGTGGCAATCAGGTCGATCAGCGCGTCGATGTCGAGCGCATCCGCCAACTGGAAATCGGCCGGGAACCCCGCGTCGATCAGCCCCTGTTCGCCCACGGCCAGCTCCGCGCAGGCCAGCACGGTGCCATAGGTGTCGATCGCACGCGCATCGAAGCCGAGGCGCTTGTCGGAAAGGATGTCGCGCCATTTCGGCAGAATATGCCAATAGAGATCGTGATAGCCGTCCATGACCTGGCGCAGCAGCATGCGGCCCCACTCTTCCTTGATCAGCGGCGGCGTCGCGTTGTCCTTGTCCAGCGGATTGAGGTTGAGAATGATCATGCGCGTGCGGTCCTGCACGCCCAGGTGTGGATGAAGGATCGCCGAGAACATGAAGCTCGAGCGCAGCTCGAATTCCGTGCCGTCGCCGTTGGCACCGCCGCGATAGCCCTTGGCGCCGGAATAGGCCTGCCGCGCCAGCTCTATGATCGCCTGTTCCTTGCCGCTTCCGGCCTTGCGCTCGAATTCGTCGACCGCGATCGGGCGGCTGTCCTGCCGCACATTCTGGTAGATGCCGGCGGCCGTCGTGTTGGCGGTCGAATAGAGCGCCGTACCGAGCAGCGCGCGCACGATGCCGTGCAGCGTCGATTTGCCCGTGCCGGCCCCGCCGGTGGTAAACAGGATCGGCCGCACATCGAGCGCGCCGGAAAGAAAGCTGCTCATCATCCAGCCGAGAAACAGGATGGCGTCCAGCTTCGGCCGCTCCCATTTCCACTTGCCGAGATCCTGCAGGATCTGATGCGCCGGGCTGTCACGCCAGTTCACCGGCTCGCGCCACGGATGAATTGTGTCCGCGTCCTGGGCATAAAAAAATCCGTCGTATTCGCCGGGCTTCGCCGCCTGCAGCTGCCAGCCCGTGGCGCGGTTCGCCTTGTCGACCTTGGTATCGACGGAAAACAGAAACTTTCCCGAATGCCAGATGAACTTGTCCTGCGCCCGCCATCCGCCGCGGCCGCGCACATTCTGCTGCGGATCGAAAATGCCGCGCCGGCCGGCCTCGGCGATCAGCGCCATGGCCGCCTTGTCACGCTCGATGCGCTTGACGCGCGGCGGCACCGGCTCGCCGGTCTCCGGGTCCGTCTCGGCCTTGCCGAAGGCGGGCCACGCCCAGAAGAGATAATTGATATGCGGCGCAAAAAGATTGCTCAGTGTCGGCAGGTCCCAGCGCGTCACCTCATGCAGCTCGCCGATCGCCGAGATGATGTAGACCGCGTCACCCTTTTTGCCGAGAACGGTCACCGGGCATTTCGGCGGCATCGCGTCATGCGGAGCGCCGGGCCATTGCCCCGCCTTGATGCCGTCGCGGGCAAGGTTCGGGTCGGGATCGAATATCCCCTTTTCCGCCTCGAGCGCGGCCAGCGCGTCCTGAAACTGCGCCCGCGCACCGGCGATGCCACCCTGTATCTTCGTCTTCTTTGCCATTGTCCGCGCGCTGTCATGAGGGAGAAGCGGCGCGCCTGGTCATGGACGCGCCGGGATTGGGTCAGGCGGTGACGTGCTTCACCGCCCACATGACGGCTTCCTCCGTCTTGGTGCGGGCAATGGAGAGTTCGCGGCTGCCGCCGCATTCGGCGATCAGGTCCAGCAGTTCCTGCCCCTTGTCCTTGATGGCCGCCATGCGCGCCTTCTCCTCGTCGGAGAGGATGCGATACTGGTGGCGCAAGGTATTGTTGGCGGTGCGCTGGTCGCTGGCGCTGTCGATCATTTCATTCATGTTTCATGCTCCTCGTGTTGCAGGTCGGCACCATTGCCAGCCCGATCTGTCAAAAAGGAAGGTCGTATCCTTCGCGCTCTTCGTAAGGAATGAACCGCTTGAGAGCGGCCACTGGCAACAAGCGCGTCATAAGCCGCTGGCTACGGCCGCTCATGCCGTTGACGTCCCAGCAGACGCACCACCAGATCTCTTCGCTGTCGGGCAAGCGTGGCTTTTCGTGCAGCAGCGTCATGGGAAAGGAACCGGACTTGAGCTCGACTACGTCGCCGGCGCTCATCGGTTTTTCTGGATCGGTTGAAACTGCCGTTTCCATCAGCCCTGCCCTCCCCAAGTATCCATAGGCCCGTCCACCGGCTCCATCGTCGTCTCGCCGATCGGCAGCGGATCCGGCTCAACCCGCGCTTTCAAGGCTTCCGCCTTGTCGATCGCCGCCCGCTCGGCCGCCGCCAGCCCGTCCAGCGCGCGCAGAACATGGACGAAGGCGGAAACGCCCGCCGCCTCCGGGGCCGAGAGATCGGCCCTTTCCCGATGCTTCAGGATTTTCAGCTGCTGGCCCACGACATCCGCCGTCGCCCGTTCGCCGATCCTGCGCGCGAAGGCGGCCATATCCATCAGCATCGCTATGTTTACAGGTCGTTTCGGCGGTGCCTCATCCGGGCCGAGCAGGTTGCGCCGGATCTGGTCCGCCATCGCCAGCGTCACGCCATAGGCCATGATCGCCGCGATTTCGGCGCATCCTTCCGGCGTCTCGCGCAGTTCGGTGACATCGATGTCCGGCAGCAGCATGCCGCGGAACTGCGCCCGCATCTCCTCCAAATCCTCGATATGGTGGAACATGTCGTAGACGATCTCGGCGGGATCCTCGGCCGGCGACCACTCATGAAACGTGCCGGGAATAGTCACGATCTCGCCGATGCGCGACATCAGCGACGTGCCGACTTTCGCCATGTCGACCAGCTCATCTTGCGTCTCGAGGCCGGTATCCTCAAGCAGCCGTTTCAGCAGCGCCGCGGCCTCGTCGACCTTCACCACCCCAGCACCTTCGCCAGCCTCGCCCGCCGGTTCTTCCGACTGTTCTGCCCCCACGCCGCCAGCGGCCGGATCACTACCGCCCGATACCAGCGCCTGAGACTTGCGTTTTTCCGGCTTTTCCGAAACCGCGCGGTCGCCCGTTTCCTGTCCAGCGCCTGCCTGCACTTCTTCATTGCTGTCACCTTCCATGGCTCTCACTCCGGTTAGTCCTGCATTCCTAAAGCCTGCAGGTAGGTTTCGAGGATCATGTCCTCGGTCATCCGCTCTTGCGGATCCTTGCGACGAAGGCCGATCACCTTCTTCAGGATCTTGGTGTCGAACCCCATCGACTTCGCCTCGCCATAGACGTCGCGCTTGTCGTCGCTGATCGCCTTGCCCTCTTCATCCAGCCGCTCGATGCGCTCGACGAAGGCGCGCAGCTGGTCACGGGCAATGCCGTTGACGTCGGTGTTGTGTCCGATACCGCTCATGGTTTCGCGGTCTCGGCGCGATCAAGCCGCTCGATTGCAGCCAGCAAAAAAGCTGCAGCACGCACAAGGTTCTGCCGGTGGGTTTTCGGCTTGAACCAACTGGATGACCAACCCCAGATGTCCGCGATAAACCAACGCTCACTTCGGCACTGGAACAGGGCATACGCGGCAGCGGCACGCTCCAGCTGCCCGTCGCGATACTGGTCATCGTGCTCCGCCGACCATCCCTCGCTGTCCTGCTGGCGCAACCGCTCGTTCATCACATCGACCAGCGCCTTCGTCTGGTCATCCGGATTGATCCAGCCTGCCTCTATCGCCGCCTCGAACGGATCGCCGTCGCCCCAAGCCTCGTAGCTCATCACATCCCCCTTTCAGTAGAGATCGTTGAAATCATTGCCCTCATGGCTGGCGATCGAGGTCCACGGTTTGCCGCTCGCCTCCATCGCCTCGCACACCTGTTCGAATTGCTTTTCCGTCGTCGGGCTCTTGAAATGGTCCCGCAGCAGCACGATCGACGAGATGCAGGGCAGCCAGACCGGAGCATTCAGCATGTTGGAAAGACTGCCGGCCGCCCAGGCGCGGGCCTCGGGCGCGGCGATCGCCACGCTCGCCGTCGTCTCGATGCCTTCGCCCATGATCAATGGATGCGCCTGCACGGCCGTTTCCGGCGGCTCGCCCTCCGGGCCGTGGGTCAGCCGGATCACGCCGCCCTTCGACGGCCCCCACATGATCTTTTCGCTCTCAAGCTTTTCGCGATCGATTGGCAGCTTGCGCGGTTGCAGCGGGTCGAGATAGGTCATGTGCACGGCGTTCACCTGCCCTGTCGGCAGGCGGAAGGCGGAGAGAATGCAGGGATAGTCCGGCCCCGCCTTCACCTTCACGCGCTTGCCGTCCTGATAGCGATATTCCGCCCGCTTCCAGAATTCCTGCGCCGGCGAAAACCGGAAGGTGGAAAAATCCCGGTTCGGCCACGCCTCGAGCGGAATGCCCCGAGCTGCGAAATAGCGCCGGGCATAGGCCTCGGCCGCACTCGCCGCGCCATCCTGAAACCCGCGCAGATACAGCCGCTCGGCATCGCGCATCCGCTTCAGGTCCTGCTCTTCCTCCCGCGCCGCCGCCTCGCGCCGCGCGGCCTGCGCCTGTTCGGCCAGCCGCTGGCGCTCGGCATAGGACATCTGCCGCAGCCCGAGGAAATCGCGGGAAAAATCCATCGCCCCCTTGAAATCGGTGCGCAGGCAATATTCGACGAGGCCGATCACATCGCCCTTCTCGCCGGTCCGCCAGTCCTTCCACGCGCCGACATCGCGCGTCATCGCCACCTTGAATTCCGGGCTCTTGTGATGATCCCCGGTCACCGGGTTATGCGCCACCCAGAGCCGCCCGTCGCGCCGCCCGTCGGGCAGCAGCTTCAGGCACAGCGCATCGATGCGGCTTTTCAGCCCCTCCTTGATCTGCGCCAGCTCGTTTTCCCGGGAGATCATTCAGCGTCCTCCATCATCCGAACAAGCTGAGCTGCGCCGGCGGAGCCCCGCGCGGCGAGGCGAGGCGCGAGAGTGCGCAGCGCATATGCGCCTTCCAGAGGCAGTACGCCGTTTCCGAGCAGCCGAAGCCTGTCCACGCGGCCAAGGTCCAGCCTGGAGGCCAGCCCATCAGCCACTCGACGAAAAGCGGGTTCAAGCTCCGGCGCTCTTCGGAGTGCGGCTTGCCAGTTTTCACGGTCGTCAGGGCCAGGGGGGAATAGATCATCCGCGCTTGCCCAGTCAGCGTTGCCACTGGTTTTGTCTTGTCGCCACGGCTGTACTGATAGTCCCCCGACTCGTGTGAGCGAGGTGTCATCCACAGCGTATTCACCTGCTGCGTCAGGCTGGTGCCGGTCATGTTCTCCGTGATCGTACCACCGCGGCGGCCGTCTGAAGCCGATGGCGTTGTCCAAAGCATCGCGGCAGTGGATAGGCTCTGCTGGTTCTGCCGGCTTGCCTTGCCCTCTGGACGCGGCTGGAAACCCAGTCGCGCTTCGGTTGCAGCAACTGTCGGCCACTGCGAGGATGAATAGACGTTCCCGCTCGTGCGGCGCGCCGACTTCTGACGCCGTGAACAGTCCTCCCTCAACCGTGAGGCCCAATCTGCGTAGGTCTCTCCAGACGCGTTCCGCACCGCCCGAAGACAGCATCCCGCGGACATTCTCAATGAGGAAGAACCAAGCTCCGGACTGGACGAAGATGCGTCGCGCAATTGACCAGAGATCTCGTTCATCTTGATGGCCGCGTCGCTTGCCGGCAAGGCTGTGCGGCTGGCACGGTATGCCACCAATGATGCCATCCACAGCTCCACGCCACGGGCGGCCATTGAAGGTTCTGGCATCGCTCCATATAGGAGAGCGAGCCACGAGGCCCGCTTCCATAGCTGATACCAGCGTCGCGCAGGCATAGGCTTCCCTCTCGACCATGCAGACCGTTCTAGCGACTGGAATTGCCAGCTCGACGGCGTGATCGAGGCCGTATCCTCCGGTGCAGAGGCTAATGATGTTGAGGGATCCGGTACGTATATCCACATTCACCCGAACGCCTCCTCGATCGCCTTCAGCAGCCCTTCCGTTTCCGGCTCGCCGCGCAGATCCTCGATGTCCTTGAGCAAGCCGCAGACATTGGCCCGGCTCATGCCGGCGGCACGTCCGAGATCGGCCTGGGAAATGTTGAGGTAGGTGTTGCAGATGTAGAGAGCGAGGCGGCGCAGCCGCGCAGCCTTCAACCACGCAGCATCCGCCGTCGCCCTGAGAGAAGGCGGCGACAGCAACACCTCCGAGGGCATGACGCCGTCAACGCGGCAGACATAGGCCACCGCCAGCCGGTATTGCCGCGAGGTCAGCGCCGTGACGGGAGAGAGAGGCACGTCCGATTTCTCGGCAAGCGCGAGCTTCTTTGCCCGCTGAACCTCCTTCAAGGCGCTCATCACGCGGCGATAGGTCTTTTCAGTGAGGCCGAACTTGCCCCGCCGCACCTTGTCGAGATGCCGGAGATCCATGCCGGCGGCCCGCAATACATCGCCTTCCGCCACCCGGGCATGAAAGATACGGCGATCGATATCGGCAAGAAATTCATCCGGCATGAGCATGGTGAAGGGCCTCAGAAAATGGGGCCGTACGCAAAACAAATTCGGCATTCGGGAAAATTCAGACGTCGGTGAGACTGTGATCGGGCAAAGGCGGATCGCCGCCTTCCAGATGCTCGAGCATGCGGGCGAGAAACATCGCCGCTCTCTCGCGCCCGCCGGCGGCTTCCATCACCGCCACCATCGCGCCGATCACCTCGCCGGCCGCCACGAAAGGCCGCCCGCTCTCCGCCACCTGTCGGCGGATCGTGTCGGTTTCGATCAGGGAAGTGCTCATCACACCCTCGCCCTTTCCATTTCTCGTTTGAGAGAGCGGATATGCCGCGCGGCGGCGAATTCATCCTGGTCTGCCGCGATTTCAAGATATTCGTCCTCAAGGCCATCGGGTATCCATGACGGCACCATAACGCCAGGTGCACCGGCGCGCGCCGCCTTCATCCGAGCCCGGACCTCCGGATCCGCCCATGCGCGCTTCCTCGCCTCGCTCATCCGAGCCCGGACCTCCGGATCCGCCCATGCGCGCTTCCTCGCCTCGCTCATCCGAGCCCGGACCTCCGGATCCGCCCATGCGCGCTTCCTCGCCTCGCTCATCCGAGCCCGGACCTCCGGATCCGCCAAGGTACGCTTCCTCGCCTCGCTCATCCGAGCCCGGACCTCCGGATCCGCCAAGGTACGCTTCCTCGCCTCGCTCATCCGAGCCCGGACCTCCGGATCCGCCCATGCGCGCTTCCTCGCCTCGCTCATCCGAGCCCGGACCTCCGGATCCGCCAAGGTACGCTTCCTCGCCTCGCTCATCCGAGCCCGGACCTCCGGATCCGCCAAGGTACGCTTCCTCGCCTCGCTCATCCGAGCCCGGACCTCCGGATCCGCCCATGCGCGCTTCCTCGCCTCGCTCATCCGAGCCCGGACCTCCGGATCCGCCAAGGTACGCTTCCTCGCCTCGCTCATCCGAGCCCGGACCTCCGGATCCGCCAAGGTACGCTTCCTCGCCTCGCTCATCCGAGCCCGGACCTCCGGATCCGCCCATGCGCGCTTCCTCGCCTCGCTCATCCGAGCCCGGACCTCCGGATCCGCCAAGGTACGCTTCCTCGCTTGCACGCGGGTCGGGAAAACTATGAGTTCTGCGGCAGCCCAAGCCTGTGCGGTTGGAATTGATACTCCTAATACCCGCGCAGCCTGCGAAACGGTAAACCCTTCATGGGCGAGAGCGCGTAGCATGTCGATCATCTCGGGAGTGCGCTTCATCACGCCACCTGCCTTTCCTCTTCGCGCCTGTTGCGCTGCTCTTCGCGGAATGCGGCCAGACCATCGAGCGAAAGCGCGCCGTCTGCGGGCACGATCTCGATCGACACGTAATTCTGTGTCCGGCCGTAGTGATGAAAACGCGCGCCCGGCCACCCTTGTGCCGCCGCTTCGCGCGAAAGATCGTCGATCAGGTCCTGATGCAGCGCCCGGTTCGCCTCGCGATCCACCGGAGCCTTGCCGCCAATGGCGATCAGATAGGCCTCGCTCATGGCTGCACCGCCTTTTCCGGCGTCGGCGCCAGCAGTTTCCGAAACTGGTCGAGGCGCGTTTCGTCAAGCGGTCGGAAGTTCCGGGCCTGCAACCAATATTCGCCGCCGTCCAGCGGAGTGAACTTTGGGGAAGTCGAAAAAATCGACAACTCCTTGAGACGAATGCCCAATTCGCCGTTCAGAGGATGGTTTTTTTGTGCCCGAACGGTGTAAACACGCCCAATCTCCGGCAAGGCATTCACAAGGGTGCCCGCCCACTCATAATGAGAAATGCACACAACACGCCGTCCCGGCTGAAAATCTGCCCAGTTCATGATGCGTCAGCCTCCGCACAGGAAGTGCAGTAAAAGCGCCCCCCCCTGTTGAGCCAGCCGAAAAGCATGGCGAAGCGATCGCGGTTCGGCCCGCTGAAGACAAGCTGCCTTGGGCAATCGTGGCAGGTCAGGATCATCGCCCCGCCTCCGCGCTTTCCAGCGCCCGGCGCTTTTCGTCGATTAGCTCGTCGAGCGCCCGTTTCAGCTTGTTGATGGTCCGCTCGGAAAGCGTGCGACGCTCGCTCTTGCGCGCCGTATAGGTCGTCTCGTGCACGCCGGCACGCTGGCAGAGCGTGCGCTGGTCGATGTCCGCCAGACGGCGGCGCTCCTCGATCTCCGAAAACATCCGCAAATCACCTTGTCCAAATCACTGCATAATGTCATAAGCAAAATTGCTTATTCTGCAAGGTGTATTTTAGTGACTGCGTTAGCACTTGCACATATTAATTTTGCACGCATGGCTTATGACCAGCGTGAAACAAAAGATTGGCTGAGAGCGGTGGCGCGACACTTCAACGTGTCGCCCTCGCAGCTGGCGCTCAATTCCGGCATGGCCGCATCCACGCTGACGCGCTACCTCAACGACAACACCAACACCGTCGGCATCAGTCAGGCCACCCTCGAAAAGGTGTCGCATTATACAGGCTTCCGCCCCGGGCAAATGCCGGGCGGCCGCAGTCGCGGATTTGCCGAACCGGACGTCATCCCCTTCACGCAGGAGAGCAGCGAATTCCCGCGCTGGATCCAGGCAGCCGTCGAGGCGGCCAAGGCCGGACGCAACGGCGTCGAGGCATGGATCATGAAGGGCGCGGCCCTCGACGGCATGGGCATCATGCCCGGCGATATCGCCATCGTCGATCAGAACATTCGCGCCACGGCGGGCGATGTGGTGCTGGCGCAGATCGTCGATCACAATCTCGGCACGGCCGAAACCGTGCTGCGCCTCTACCAGACGCCCTTCCTCATCACCCACAGCATGCGGCTTGGGCCGCAACGTCCCGAACAGGTCGACGAGGACCGCGTCTCGATCGCCGGCGTCGTCACCGGCACGCTGCGCCGCCAGCACTGACGCCGCCCGCCCGCCGAAAGCCCGCGCCGAAACCGGCCATGCCGGCACCCGCCGCCGCAATGTCCTTTTTGCGACAAGATGGCCGACAAAAATCCCGGGACATTTTCCGCATCGTTCGGAGACAAAAATCCCGGGAGAAACTGCGGCAGCCGCCAATACAAAAATCCCGGGAGAAATCGGCCAGACGTGACCGACAAAAATCCCGGGATATTTACCCGGAGAGACAAGACAAAAATCCCGGGATATTCTGAAGGCGGCATCGGGAGAAAACAGCTCCAACGACCTTTTTTGGCACTTATCAAATCCGCAATGTATCAAATGCTAATGTGCGAGATCAGCATAAACTGCAAATCATGCTTGCCAAGATAAGCAATTTCGCTTATCGATATTCCCCGTGAACACAACCACAGGGGAGACCTTGCATGAACACCTTGCAGGAAAAGCGGGTAGAGGCGCGCGAGATCGCGGCTTTGCTCGATTACACCCCGGACTATTTCTCGCGTATCGTTCCGGATCTGATCGCCAATCACGGCATGCCCTATCCGCTGCCGTCGTCGCGCCGCCGCGCCCGCATCTGGTCGCGCGCCGCCATCACCCGCTGGCTCGACAGCTATGCCGACATGCGCGCCAGCACCGGCGCGCCCGACAAGCCGCTCCCACAAGATATCAGCGCCCAGCGCTTCCGCCTCCATCTCGCCTATTCGTCAGAAGGAACGCCGGCATGACACAGCACAGTATGCGCCTTCTGTCCGGCAGCCTCGACCTTGAAAAGGCGTTGGTTTGCGATGACGCCATAACAAGGGTGCTTGCCCGCTATGCAGATAGCGATGCTTCGCGCGGCATGACGGACTGGTTCAACGCCGAGATCAGGAGAGCGGATTTCGACCCCCACGCTCTCTTCATCGGCATGGCTGCCATGATGGTCCAAATGCATTCGAGCTTCGCAGCCTACTGTTACAGGACAGAAGCCGGCGAGCTGCTTGCGAAGCAGTTCAAGTCCGTAGTGGACCAAAGTTATGCCAGCCACTTTGCCGACACCCATGCGGCAGCGGAGGGGTTGCGATGATCGCGCTTTCCGAAAACCGCGCCGTGCTCGATCCGATCGGCACGCTCACCCGCGTCCAGCGCGACGCCCTGATCGCCGTCGATTTTTTCCGTTGCCACACGCGCGACCGGCGCGGCTGGCAGATCGGCAATCGTCATTTCGCACCGATGACCATCGCCTCGCTCGAAAAGCACGGTCTGGTCATCCGCCGGCAGCGATCCATCATCACCACCGTCGCCGGCAAGCTGGCGCTGGACAAACTCAGGGGCGACAAGCTGAAAGGGCAATCGTCATGAAGGCGCTCACGCCGCGCGAGCTGATCGCGCTGATGGAACAGCAAGGCAATCTGCAGGACGATCTGGGCGGCCGCCTCCTCGAGGCGCTGAAGGGCTACGCCCAGGCATCCGAGGACTATGAGAACCTGATCGAGCGCGCCCGCAACCTGCAGGCCGAGCGCTGCGGCTTCATCGTCGAGGCCGCCATGGTCCTGAGAGAGGGCAGGCAGAGGGCGGAAAGCCATGCCGCCTTTACGCACACCGGGTCCGATCCGGCGAAGCCGCAAGGCCGAACGGCCGTCGCGCCCGATGGCGCGCCCAGCGGGGAGAAATGGACGGAGCGAGCCGAAGGCGACAGCGTGAGGACACTTCATTGAACACGCTCCTCAACTGGATCGACAGCATCCCGCCCCTCACCATGGGCCAGTTCCTGATCGTGGCCGGGCCGTTCGCCTTCGGCCAGATCCTCATCGCGATCGCAGTCTACAGAAGCAGGTAAGGACAATGTCCATCTACGGGATCTTCCGAAATGACGTCAGGCTCGGAACCGTAATGCGCTTCGTCGGCGAGCCAAAGGCGACGAGATGGGCGGCGTACGGACCGCATGATGTCAAAAAGGGTTTCCCGACACTTCGCGCCGCCACAGCATGGCTTGGCGAACTCGCCGAGCAACCAGATGCCGCCGACCATAAAGGCAGCGGCAGCGGGCCGGATGGATCCCCGTAAGGGGTGTTCTGGCGGATCTCCGGCCCGCACCTTCCCGGTTCTCCCACGTCCGTCTTCGCTCTATGGGGCGGACCAACTCGCCCGGCGGCGCTGTCACGCGTTTCCGCCGCCGGGCTCCCTTTGTCTCGAAGAAAGGAAATGACCATGATGAAAGCTTCGATCCCCCATCCGGACGACATCGCCGCCGGCGCCAATCTCCGCCGCATCCGCGTCCATCGCGGCATGTCGCAGGAAGCGCTTACCGAACACCTCGGTATCACCTTCCAGCAGGTGCAGAAATACGAAAAGGGCACAAACCGCCTGTCGATCAGCCGCGCGCTGATGGCCTGCCGGGCGCTGTCCTGCGCCTTGCAGGATCTCGTTCCCGGCATCGAGGAGAACAGCGCCGGCGCGATCCACCTGCCCCAGCGCTCGGCCCAGGCAAACCGCATGGCCGATATCTTCGATCGCATCCCCGATCACGTCCAGCGCCACCACCTCCTGCGCCTCGCCGCCACCATGGCACAGCCGCGGAATAACCCGGTGAACCTTGTTGATCTCACCGAAGGCGCATTGTCGGCTCTCACTCTCCCGCCGGCAGCAGCCGAGTAAATCAGCCATGGTCACGCCCGCCCAACCCAAGATCCGCTACGTCGCATGGAGGCGCGGTCGCCCGCGCTTCGAGCCGTCGCCGACGCTCCGCCGCAAGGGCTATCAGGGCCATGACCTGAAAACCGAGGCAGGCGCATGGATGAACGAGGCCGAAACGCGCGCGTGGTCGGCGGCATTCGCCCGCAAGATCGAGGAGGACGCGCGTCAGGAGAAGCGCCGGCGCGGACGGCCGAAAGCGCCGTCCGGCCTGCCCTTCGCGCGCAAGTCGGTTTCGGTCGGGGATATTCTGGAAGACTGGCTGAACCTGCACCACAATCCCGCGCTGGCGGACCGGCGGCCGAACACGGTTCGCTTCTATCGCCAGCAGCTCAATGTCATCGAGAAGCGCGCGCCGGATATCTGGAATGCCGCGGCCGAGGCGCTGGACCAGACCATCTGCATCGGCCTTTACGACAAGCTGCGCCGCGACGCCGGCCTTCACACCGCCGTCGGCGCACTGCGCATTCTCGGCATCGGCCTGCAATGGGGCATGGTGCGTGGACGCCTGCCGACGATGCTGGTCAACCCGGCGCACAAGCTCAACATGAAGACGCCGGATCCGCGCGTCAGGTTCGCGACGAGGGCGGAGATCCCCCATCTGGTCGCGACCGCCGACAGGATCGGCCGGCCCGAAATGGGCGACATGATCACGCTCGCCGTCTGGTCGGGCCAGCGACAGGCCGACCGGCTGGCCTTCAGCTATTCGAGCCGCCGCAACGGCCGCATCAATTTCCGGCAGGAGAAGACACGGGCCATGGTGTCGATCATCGAAGCCCCGGAACTCAAGCAACGCCTTGAGGCGTCCATGGAGCGCCGAAAGGAGGCCGGGGTGCTGTCACCCTATGTCATACTCGACGAACGGCGCTGGCTACCCCTGCAGGCCGATTACTACCGCCATCTGTTCGAGGACCTGCGCCGCGCCGCGTCGGTGGAAATGAAAAGCCTCGCGGACCTGCACGATCAGGACTTTCGAGATACCGCCGTCACATGGCTCGCCATGGCCGGCTGCACCATCCCCGAGATTTGCTCGATCACCGGCCACTCTTTCGTGACCGCCAACACCATCATGAAACACTACCTCGCCCTCAACGAGGAACTTGCAGACAGCGCCATGGCCAAGATGGTCGCATGGTTCGAAGGAGGATCACGGTGAAGGATTGCCGTTCAAGCGCCATCGCCCTGAAGTATTATCAAGGTCAGCTTTTTACTTCCGACATGGTCAGACTTGTTTCAGACAATCCGACCGGTAGTCGCTTTGCGATAACCGGTCGGAAGAGGACTAAGTCCTTGAAAAGATGGTGGGTGATGTAGGGCTCGAACCTACGACCCGCTGATTAAGAGTCAGCTGCTCTACCAACTGAGCTAATCACCCGTCAGCACCGTCTGGCGGTGTGAGAGGGCGTATAAACAGGATCCGCGTTGTTGTCCAGCGCGGAAGCTGAGATTCTTTGCCCTTTTGTCAAAAAAAATTAAAAATCAGAAATTACTCATTGTTTTCAGATATCTAGAACGCCAGTTGCGAAACGTACCGCTTGCCCGCCGATGCGAGCCCGGGAAATCTCGCCATCCTTGGCGTCAATATGCAGGTGAATGTAGGACGGCCGCCCCATCTCGACGCCCTGCTCCACCATCATCGGATGATGCCCGTCCGGCAGCGCGTCGAAGTGACGAATGGCGCCCGAAAGTGCCGCAACGGCCGAACCCGTCGCGGGATCCTCGGAAATCCCCATGTCGGGAGAAAACATCCGCGCGTGGAACTTCGCGCCATGGTGCACGCCCCCGCGACAATAGACATAGGCGGAGGTCAGACCGCCCTCGCACAGCGGCGCCGTCCTCTCCCAGAGCTGTGGATCGAAATCGATCCGCTCGACGGCGCTGAGATTGTGCACAGGCACCAGAAGGAACGGAACGCCGGCGCTCCAGATCGACGGAACGTGATTCTCGAAACCGAGATCGGTGATTTTCAGAGAAAGGGCGTCGGAAATACCCTGGCGGTCCAGCGCCAGTTCGTAGTTCATCGAGGTCTTGGGCAGGTCAAACTCAGCAAAGCTCGCCTCCCCCTCCCTCAGCCGCACCGCACAGCGCACCGGCCCGACATTTTCTTCCAGCACGGAGACCAGATCGAGATTGCCGCTCGCGTCTACATAGGCGCGTTCGGCGAGAGCGATCGCGGTGCCCACGGTCGGATGGCCGGCAAACGGCAATTCGCGCGCAGGCGTGAAGATACGCACCCGAGCGCTGTGCGACCCGTTCGACGCCTTCATGACGAATACCGTCTCCGACAGGTTCATTTCCGCCGCGATCTCCTGCATTGCGTCATCGGTCAGGTCATCGGCTTCGAAGACGACGGCGAGCGGATTGCCTGCCAGCTTCCGGTTGGTGAAAACGTCGTAGATTGAATAGGGTCGTGCCAAGGGTAGTCTCCGCCTGTACCTGCATTTCGAACCCGGGAGACTGCCCGACCTTGCCGCGAGGTGCAAGCAAGCAGAACGGCTAACTCTTCCCGGTGAAGAACCACTCCAGCACCGGAGGCATGGCCGCGTTATAGGGATGAGCGCCCGGATCCGGCGAGCGGATCGCAACCGCTCCGGCAATCTCCTTTTCCTCGTCCACCAGCATGTGCGCCGCAATGCGTTCGAGCAGTTCCTCCGCCGGCCTGTCGAACCGATAGCGCTGAAGGATGGTAAGCCGCCGGTTGCGATAGCTCCCGAAGAACCCTCCCTCGGGCGTGGCCTCATCGAGATCCAGACCCGTCTCCTCCCGCACCTCGCGCCGCATATTGCCGGTGAGATCGCATCGCCCGTCAACGATATCGCTCCGGTCGAGCGAGCCCGCGGCGAAATAAACCTGCCCGGCATTGGCGGTATGCGCGCCCATCTTCACGGCAATCAGGGCATTGTCGGAGGAAATGATGACCGGAAAGCAGAAGGTGTGGTATCCGCCCTGCCCCTGCGGCTGGCGACGCCACCACATGAAAGTGGAGTATGGAACCACGAAGGCCTCACCCTCCAGGACACCTTCGCGAAAGGTCAGCCGGTTCTGAAAGACGAGGTCGCCATTGAACAGCGCCGGATTGGCGGCAACCTCCCGCTCCCAGTTTTCTTCCGCTGCCTCCCTCTCGACCCGGTGGAACGGATGCTCGCCTTCGAGGACCCGGAGACTGATGTCCTTCACCGGAAAGACACGGCCGTCATCCGGCAATCCCGTCTGGTCGCGAAAGGTAAGATCGTTCATGGAATATCCAGCGAAATGACGATGGGGCAATGATCGGAGGCTTTCGGCCGGTCCCAGCCAATGCGGGGATAACGTTCGACATCCTGCCCCGGTGGAAACACCGTGCGAAACGGCTGGCCGGCACGGATGATATCGGGGCTCCTGCCAGGATTGGCTGCGGCCAGTGCCGGCGAGAGCCAGATATAGTCGAGTTGGCACAGATGCTGTTCTGCCGGCCCGCGTGCGTGGTAAAGCGTCCAGCGATCAAGCGGCTCGCGCCGCAGCATGACATTTTCAGCAAAGCCGTCGGCGGAAAAAACGTCGAGCGCGCTCGGCCTCGTGTCGCGATATTCGAACCGATAACCGGTCCGCCGGTCGCCGATCACGTCCACCCGCTCCTGATAATCGTTCATGTCACCGCATATGGCGAAATTCTTGTCCGCCGTCTGCCCCTTACCGAAACGCTGCTCGATGATGTGGCGCACAGCCTTGGTCTCCGCCTCGCGAACCGGCATCGTTGATGTACGCCCGTCCATGCCATCACGACCGTTGGTCATCGACTTGAAATGAACGACATACAGCGTGAAGGGCCGTCCTCCGACCACGAGATCCAGCTCAAGGCAGTCGCGCTTGAAGATACGATCATCGGGCTTGGCGTAGTTTGCCAGCGCCGGCGTAAAAAGCCCGAGATCGGCATAGGTCAGGGCCGCATGGCTCTTGATGTCGGAAACGGAAATCGTCTCGCCGTCGCGGGTCTGCTCTCGCATCATCACGCCGACATCAATGCCGCGGCTGTCATTGCCCTCCACCAGATATTTGTGCCGGTAACCGGCGCCCATCATGCGAAAGAGATAGCCATATTCGAAGTTCTGCAGGGCGGCCATGTTGTCGACCTCCTGCAGGCAGAGAATGTCGGCGTCAGCATCGGCAATCGCCAGCGCCGAGAGCTGGCGGGTGTCGTCGGTCGAAGCCACCACGCGCGCCGCCTCGAGCCGCTGATAATCCTGCTCGTTGCGCATCTCGAACAGCTTCAGCACGCGATCCTGTCGCAACTGGTTGCGGAAACCGGTGAAATCGAACCGGGTAATCAGGTTCTCGATGTTGAAGGTGGAAAGTCTAAGCGCCATGAAACGTTCCGTCGGTCTCGACTGTCGGGATCGGACGGCGGCGACATCCACCACCGCCATCCGGGCTCCAGAAACGTTTAAACCAGAATCGGGTCACCTTCACGCCCAAACCATCCCTTGCGGGAAGAGGATGGAAAAACCGGGGCCTCAGCTTGCCTTCGCAGTCACCGTCGCCTTGAACTTGCCCATCAGGTAAGGTCCTGAAAGCACTGGCTGGTAACGCGGCTCGTCTCCCGGCGAAAGGCAGGTATCGAGGCAGCGGATCTCGGCAAACCAGTTCGGCTGATGGAAGAATGCGAGCGACTGCCTCCGATCCAGTCCACCCTCCTCCGGCGGCGGATTGACCACCCGATGCAGCGTCGAGACCCAGAGATCGTTGGTCCATAGCGACATCAGGTCGCCGATATTGATGACGAAGGCGCCGGGCACCGGCGGCACGGAGACCCAGTCTCCCTCCGGCGAAAGAATCTCCAGCCCGCGGGAACCGGGTTCCGGAAGCAGGATGGTCAGCGATCCGTAATCCGTATGCGCACCGGCCCTGAGCTGTCCCGGCTGGGGAGCGACCGTCTGGGCGGGATAGTTCAGCGCCCGCAAGGCGCTGATCGGCTGATCGATGAAGTCCTCGAAGAAATCCTCCGGCAGTTTCAGGGCAACCGCGAAGACCCGCATGATGCGCCGCGCCAGATCCTCCATGGCCCGGTAATAGGCCTTCCACGCATCCGCGAACCCTTCCGGTCCCGCGGGCCAGATGGTTTGCGCATAGCAGAAGGACAGGGCCTCGCTGTCGGTCATGCCTGCCGGAACGGCAAGCGGACCACCGTTGAAGCTTTCCTTCAGGTCCGGCGGCGTATCGACGTTTTTCGATTTCGCCAGCGCCTCGGTGCCGGGGCCGAGATAGCCATAGGGATAACCCGGAAAGGGCGCGCGTGCCGCGTTCTTTTCTTCCGGCGACAGGTCGAAGAAGGTTCTTGCCGACTGCCAGACGCCTTCGATCACGTCCTTCGGAACGCTGTGCTCCGCGATTGCCAGAAATCCGGTCTTGCGGCAGATCTCGTCCACCGTTTCGCCAAGGCGCTTCTTCTCCTCCGGCGTTGCGCGCTCGAATGCGCCAAGATCGAATATCGGGAAATCCGCCATGCCTGTTCTCCTTATCTGCCTTTATGGGCAAGAAGAGAACACCAGCACATGGCGTTGCGCAATGGTTCAAAGACGCCACCCCGCCTGTAGCGTCACACGCAACACCTCGCCGACCCGGGCCGGCTGGCGGCTGTAGGCCCGCAGGGACTGGCCGTCCACGAGGGTCAGCCGCAGCGCATAACGTTCGCCCTCATAGAGGACACCGGCAACCGTTGCGGCCACGCCTTCTCCGCCGACGATGACGTCCTGCGGACGCACCAGCACCTCCGCGACCGGGCGCGAATCGGCCTCTCGCTCGAAGGCGCCCGCCAGCATCGACCAGTCGAGCGCCCGCGGATCCTCGCCGGCAAGCGGCAGGCTGAGAATTGCACCCTGCCCGATCAGCGACCCCACCAGCCGTCCCTCGGGACGCGCATAGATCTCGGCCGGCGGTGCCACCTGCAGCAGCCTGCCTTCGGACATGACCGCGACATCGGTCGCCAGCGCCATCGCCTCGGCCTGATCGTGGGTGACATAGACCATGGTCGCGCCGGAACGCACGTGAAATTCCCGGAAGGTCTCTTCCATCTCCTGACGCAGATGACGGTCGAGATTGGCGAGCGGCTCGTCGAGCAGCACCACATCCGGATCCGTCACCAGACTGCGCGCCAGCGCCACCCGCTGCCGTTGCCCGCCGGAGAGATCGGCCGGCCGGCGCTCGGCATATTGCTCCAGCCGAACCGCCTTCAACGCCTCGCCGACCTTCTCGCGGTAGCGCTCGCCGGAAATGCCACGCACCTTAAGCGGATAGCCGACATTGGCCGCGACCGTCATGTGCGGCCAGAGCGCATAGGACTGGAACACCATCGCCATGTTGCGCCGCTCCGGCGGCACCGCCCCGGACGCATCTGAGAGCACCCGGTCTCCGAGAAGGATTGAGCCGTCGCTCGGCGCTTCGAAACCGGCGATCATCCTCAAGACCGTCGTCTTGCCACAGCCGGATGGCCCGAGCAGCGCCAGAAAACCGCCATCGCGAATTTCCAGCGATACGTCGTTCACGGCGGGCTTGCCGGTGCCGTAATCCTTGCAGAGCTTGTGCAGTGTCAGTTTCGCCAAGGAACGACTCCCTTCGGCAGCCGGGCCGCCATCAGTTCGAGCAGCAGCATCAGCACCACGACCATCGCCACCACCAGCACGGAGAGCGCCGAGGCGAGATCATAGGAGCCGCTGTCATCGAGATTGTAGATCGCCACACCGAGCGTCTGTGTGCCCGCCGACCACAGAAGCGCCGAGACCGTGAGTTCGTTGCAGGCGATCAGGAAAACGAGGATGACGGAAGCGCCCGCCGCCGGCGCGATCAGCGGCACGATGATATCCGTGAGCCGCCGCCAGAAACCGGCTCCGGACAGCCGCGCCGCCTCCTCCAGCGCCGGATCGAGCTGGCGCAGCGCGCTCACCACGGGTTTCAGCCCCACGGCAAAGAAGCTCGAGAAATAAGCCGCGAGAATGATCCAGATCGTGCCGTAGATGGTGACGCCGAGAAGCGGCAGGGGCGCGGCAAAGACGAGAATGAAGGCGACCGAGATGACGATGCCCGGCAGCGCATAGGGGATCTCGATCATCGCCGAAAGCGCAGCCGAAAGCCGCTTGCCGCCCCGTGTCAGCGCATAGCCCGTCAGCACCCCGATCACCAGAAGTCCGAAGGCAGTCGCAGAGGCCAGGAAAATGGAGTTGGCGAAAGCCGTGCGCGTCACCTTCTGGCGGAACAGGATTTCCTCATAGGCAGCAAAGGACGCCGTCTTGAACGACAGCGCCACGCCATAGGCCGGCACCAGCGAAGCGGAGACGAGCGCTATGAACGGTGCGATCAGGATCGCGAAAAGCAGGAGCCACAGGAGGAGTTCGACCGGCAGACGCAAGGCACCTAGTCGGAAGGTGGCGGATGCGCCCGAAAGCCCGATGACGCGATAGTCCCTGCCCTTCAGCGCCCATTCCTGCACCTGCAACCCGACCACCGCCATCACCGCGATCATGCCGGAGAGAATGGCGATGTCACCAAAGGTGCTGGTGCCGAAACTCGCGAACCGGGCATAGACCAGCGTCGGCAGCGTGTAGATCGAGGCGGGGATACCGAGAATGGCCGGAATGCCGAAATTGCCGACACCGGAAACAAACGCCATGGCCGCGCCCGCAATCAGCCCCGGCAGCGACAACGGCAGGATGATGTCCTTCAACACCTGCCACGGCGAAGCGCCGGAGAGCTTTGCCGCTTCGATGCCGTCGCGCGGCAAGGCGAGCAGCCCGGCGCGCAGCGACAGGAAGACGAGCGGCGAATGCTGCACCCCGTAAAGCAGGGCAATACCGGCGATCGAATAGAGCGGCTGGGGACTGCCGAGCGGCGGCGCAAGACCGAGCGCCTTCAAGAGCGGGCTGGAAGGTCCCGTCATGCCCACCCAGGAAAGCGCCGTTACCTGCGGCGGGATCATCGTCGGCAACATGAAAAGGAAGCTCAGAAGCCATTTGCCGCGAATATCGGCAAGCGTCAGCGCCAGCGCGAAAAAGCCGCCGATTGCGACGGCCGCAATCATCCCCAGGACGGACGTCGTCAGCGTGTTCCACGCCGCGGTCCAGATCGCCGGATCGGCGAGAAGCTCCAGCGCCTTGCCGTTGAGGATCGAAGAAATGCCGGCCATCACCAGCCTTGCGAGCGGCAGCACGCAAAGGCCGGCGACGACGGCCGTGACAAACGGAAACAGCCAGCGGGGCTGGCTGTTCGCATTGATAGAAAGGCGCGGCATGTACCCTTCGATCAGTTCGTGCCGAAGATGCCGGAGAAGGTCTTCAGGTCTTCGTCGGTAGCTTTCAGCGCGGCAGCAGCATCGATCGGGAGAACCTTGATGGTATCGCGCGCCGGGAAGCCTTCCGGAACCGCCATGCCGTTACGGGCCGGGATGTAACCGAGCTTCAGGAAGCCTTCCTGCCCCTTTTCGGAAAGCACATAGTCGACGAACTTCTTCGCGGCTTCGGCATTCTTGGAAGATGCGAGGATGCCGACCGGCTCGGTGACGGCGGAAACGCCCTCTTCCGGGAAGACGAACTCAACCGGAGCGCCCTTGGCCTTTTCGCGGATCGGCATGTAGTCGACCACGACGCCATAAGCCTTCTCACCCGATGCGACGGACTTCAGCACACCGCCGTTGCCGCCGGCGGCGATGGCGCCGTTTGCCTGCAGTTCCTTGTAGTAATCCCAGCCGAGCGACGAAACGCCGGCCAGCGTCTGGGCGTGGATGAGTGCTGCACCCGAGGTCAGCGGGCTCGGCATGGTCACGAGGCCCTTGGCTTCCGGCTTGGCAAGATCCTTCCAGCTCGTCGGCTTCATCGAAGCAGCGGTGTTGTACATGATGCCGGTGGTGATGAGCTTGGTGGAATAATAGAAGCCGTCGGCGTCATAAAGGGTCGCGTCGTAGTTGGCGGCTTCCGGCGACTTGTAGGCCAGAAGCTGGCCGTTCTGTTTCATGCGCTCGAGCGTGACGGTGTCGGCGATCAGAAGCACGTCGGCAACCGGGTTGCCCGCTTCGATTTCGGCCATCAGCTTCGCCATGATCTTCGGCGTGCCGTCGCGGACCCAGTCGACCTTCACATCGGGATTGGCGGCCATGAAGCCATCGACCGTCGCCTGCGCATCTTCGTTCGGCTGGCTGGTGTAGAGCACCAGATTGGCGGCATCGGCTGAAACGGTCATGAAGCCGAAGGCGGCAAGCGCGGTGAAGGCGGAAAGCAGAGTTTTCATCGGAACGTCCTCGCAAGTATGAGACGCCGCTCATTAGTGCCGCCGTATAACACCGGCATGACACCGGCCTTTCTTTCCCGATAAAAACGAAGGCGGTCTTCCAGCCGCCCTCAGACACCTGCGTCCGATCGTCCTTGCACCCGGCATTAAAACCGCTTCAACAATCCACGAATATACCAATTTCTTGAGACTTTTATGGGTTCAATGGCGTCCAACCGGAGTTGGACGTTGCAGGCCCACCCAAATCCTGCGATGGCGAAAAAATCATCCGACGGAGAATGGCAAGAGACATGAAGACCCGCAGTCACTGGCGCGCGCGGTTGCGCTACGAATTCGACAAGAGCATGGCTGGCGGAGCGATCGCGCTGATCGGCTGGCTGGCCCTCATTTCGCTGGTGGTCATCATTCTTGCCGGCATATTCCTGGCGATCTCGGGCATCGCGCCGGAAGGCGGCGAACCCGTCGGCTTCCTCGAAGGCGTGTGGGAATCCCTGATGCGCACCATGGATGCCGGCACCATGGGCGGCGACATGGGGTGGGGCTTCCGCATGGTGTCGCTCGTCGTCACCGTCATCGGCATCTTCGTCTTCTCCGCCTTGATCGGCGTCATCTCTTCCGGCCTCGAGGATAAGCTGAGCGAGCTGCGCAAGGGGCGCTCCCGCGTGCTGGAGACCGATCACACCATCATCCTCAACTGGTCGCCTTCCATCTTCGACGTCATCAACGAGCTGGTGATCGCCAACCAGAGCCGCCGGAAACCACGCATCGTCATCATGGCCGACAAGGACAAGGTGGAGATGGAAGACGAAATCGCCACCAAGGTCGAGGACCTGAAAAACACCCGGATCATCTGCCGCAGCGGCGACCCGACCGACCTTTACGATCTCGATATCGTCAACGCCCAGACCTCCCGCTCGATCATCGTCCTGTCGCCGGAAGGCGAGGATGCCGATTCCCGCGTGGTCAAATCCGTGCTCGCCCTGGTCAACGACCCCAAGCGCCGGATCGAGCCCTACAAGATCGCCGCCGAGATCCGTGACGGGCGTAATGCCGAAGTCGCCCGCATCGTCGGCGGCCGCGAGCTGCAGCTCGTTCTCGCCGACGACCTCATTTCCCGCATCGTCGTCCATACCAGCCGCCAGTCCGGCCTCTCCTCCGTCTACTCCGAACTGCTCGATTTCGATGGCTGCGAGATCTACACGCTCGAGCAACCGGAACTGACCGGCAAACCCTTCGGCGCTGCCGTGATGAGCTACGAAAACTGCTCGCTGATCGGCGTCTGCGATGCGTCCGGCGCCGTCCTTCTCAATCCGCCGCCGGCAAGGGTTTTCGAACAGGGCGACCGCGCGATCATCATCGCCGAGGACGACGCCTCGATCCGTACATGGAACGGCAATCTGGAAATCGCCAAGGAAACCATCCGCCCGATAGCCAGGCGCGAACGGCAGCCGGAACGCACGCTGGTCCTCGGCTGGAACCGCCGCGGACCGATCATTGCCTCGGAACTTGCCCGTTATGTCGCGCCCGGCTCCCATCTCACGATCGCCGCCAACTCCGCGGCCTTCGACAGGGATGTCGGCAATCTCGACATCGACCCCACGGTGATGACGGTGGAATGCCGGGTGGTCGACACCAGCGACCGGACCTCCCTCGATGCCCTGGCGATCCCTTCATTCGACCACGTGCTGGTTCTTGGCTACAGCGACGATCTCTCCGCGCAGGGGGCCGACACCCGCACCCTGATCACGCTTCTCCAGCTTCGCCGTATCGCCGAGCGCTCCGGCAAACGCGTCAGCGTCGTCAGCGAGATGATCGACATCCGCAACCGGCAGCTTGCCGAAGTCACCCGCGCCGACGATTTCGTCGTCAGCAACAAGCTGGTCAGCCTGATGCTGGCACAGGCCTCGGAAAACGAGTTCATGGCGGCGATCTTCAACGAGCTGCTGGATGAGAAGGGCTCGGAAATCTACATGCGCCCCGTCACGGACTACGTATCCATCAACCAGCAGGTCAACTTCTTCACCATCAGCCTGGCAGCCCTGCGGCGTGGCGAGATCGCCATCGGCTACCGCCGGCAGCGCGAGGACGATACCGACGCCCGCAACCTCGGAGGCGTTACCGTCAACCCATTGAAATCCGAGAGGATCACCTACTCGGCCCGAGACATGGTGATCGTGCTCGCCGCGGATTGACGCAACGAAAAAGCCCGGCTTCCAACGGGCTTTTCCTTTCAGCGATTTGAAAGAGTTCAGGCCGCCAGTGCCAGTGCACCGCTGACCAGACGACCGAGGCGCTTGATGCCTTCGTCAATCATCTCCTCATTGGCGCAGGAGAAGGAGAGCCGCAGCGTATTGGCGCCGGAACGGTCGGCAAAGAAGGCCTGGCCCGGCACGAAGGCCACCTTTTCCGTTTCGACGGAACGGGCGAGAAGTTCGCCTCCGTCCAGTCCCTCCGGCAGCGTCACCCAGACGAACATGCCGCCTTCCGGCCGCGTCCAGACGGTTCCGGCCGGCATATACTTTTCAAGGGCCGCCAGCATGGCATTGCGTCGCTCGCTGTAGACAGCCCTGATCTTCGTCACCTGCTGGTCGAAATGCCGTGTCGCCACATGGGCGATTGCCATCTGGTTAATGGTGGACGAGTGGAGATCCGCCGCCTGCTTCATCAGCACGAGCTTGCGGATAACCGGCATTGCCGCAACGACGAAGCCGACCCGAAGGCCCGGCGCAAGCGTCTTGGAGAAGGAGCCGCTATAGATCGTGCGGGTGTTCTCGATCGAGCCCTTATCGGCGATCTCCAGCGCCAGGATCGGCGGGATCGCCTCCCCGTCATAACGCAGCGACTGATAGGCCGCGTCCTCGATGATGGCGATGTCGAGCTCATCGGCCAGCTTGAGCAGACGGCAGCGTCCGTCAAGGTCCACGGTCTCGCTCGTAGGATTGGCGAAATCGGCGGAGAGATAGGCAAACTTCACCTCACCTCCGAAATTTTCTGCAGCCGTCCTGTAGCTCTCCGGCGTACGGTTGCCGAAGGTCAGCTGATCGTAATTCGGCTCATAGGCATTGAAGGCCTGCAGCGCGCCGAGATAGGTGGGCCAGTTCACCAGCGCCGTATCCTTCGGCGACAGGAACAGCTTGCCGAGATAATCGAGAGCCTGCTGCGAACCGGAGGTGATGAAGATGTTGTCGACCGTACAGGCGATCCCGAGCTTTTCCATCTCGCCCTTCAGCCACTCGCGCAACGGCTTGTAGCCCTCGCTCACCGAATACTGGAGTGCCGCTGCCGCTTCCGGGCCTGATAAGATATCGGCATAGGCGGCCTTGAAGGCTTCGTCGGGGAAAAGCGCCGGATCGGGAATTCCGCCGGCGAAGGAGATGATGTCCGGGCGCTCAAGAAGCTTCAGCAATTCTCGGATTTCGGATGCACGCATGCGCGACGACCGCGTCGCGAAGATATGGTCCCAATTCAGCACGGGAGTTTCCTCGAAGTGTTTTTAGAATGCGCTCAGATGACCATGGATGAGTCGATATGTCAACAATACTGACCTATCGTATTTTGAAACTTTTCCGGAAAAATGGGTACGTACAGAGCAACAATCATTCGCTCGACGTATCCATGAGGCAAGATTACGTCGATTTCAGTCGTGTACTACGTCTTTTGGCAGCGGATGCGATCTCGCTGCAAAGATGCTAGAAAAGCGACGGTGCAACACGGGGAAAAGAGATGCGGAAAAGGCTTTCGGTTTTCATCCTGATGGCCGCATCGTTGTTGCCCGCACCTGCCTTTGCCGGCTGTTTCGACCTTGCCAAGGGACAGCCGTCTAGCCTCAGCGGCGTGCTGACCCACCACATCTTTCCGGGACCGCCGAATTTCGAGGATGTCCAGAAGGGCGATACGCCTGAACCCGGTTATATCCTCAAGCTCGATGACAACATCTGCCTGACGGGAGACACGGATTTTGCCGATCCCAAGACCCTCTTCGACGAGGTGCAGTTGGTCCCGACCGACGAAACCGGTGCGGACATGAAAACGTTGCGCGACAGCCGCGTGCACGTCGTCCTCAAGGACCCAATGCCCGCCATGACCGGCCATCACCACCGCCCGCTTGTCGCCTGGGTAACCGCCATCGAACCGCAGGGTGACCCCACCAAGAACTACGGTACCGCAGCAACGACGGTCGAAGCCTTTTACAAGGCGCTGGAAACGGGCGACGGCATGCTGGCCGCGCGCTTCATCATTCCAGAAAAGACGGAGAAGGGCCTGCTGTCTCCCGGCTCGCTTTCACGGTTCTACGGCAATCTCGACGAGCCGCTGGAGCTGCATGACGTCCATGCGCTTGCCGACGACAGGTTCCTCGTCCGCTACCGGTTCCGCGATGGCGAAAGGATCTGCGATGGCCGCGCCACCGTCACCACCACCCGCCGCGATGGCCGCGCCTTCATCAAGTCGATCCGGGCCGATAGCGGCTGCTGAGCAGCCAACCAAAAGGCCGGGGAAGTCACCCTCCCCGGCCCGGATATTCTGGTCTCTTCCGATCCGGTCACACCATCGGCACGAATGCCGACCGGTTAAGACCGGAAAAGCCGCGATTATTCGCCGTCCTTGTCGAGCAGCTTGTTCTTGCCGATCCCGCGACGCCAAAGGCGCGCATCAAAAGATGGCCGGGACCGGCAAGCCGCAATTAGTTGCGGTCCTTGTCGACCAGCTTGTTCTTGCCGATCCAGGGCATCATGGCGCGGAGCTTCGTGCCGACTTCCTCGATCTGGTGGCTGTCGTTCAGGCGGCGGATACCTTTGAAGCGGGCAGCGCCTGCACGGTATTCCTGCATCCAGTCCGAGGTGAACTTGCCGGTCTGGATGTCGTGCAGAACGCGCTTCATTTCAGCCTTGGTTTCGGCGGTGATGATGCGCGGGCCGGTGACGTATTCGCCCCACTCGGCCGTGTTGGAGATCGAGTAGTTCATATTGGCGATACCGCCTTCATAGATCAGGTCGACGATCAGCTTCACTTCGTGCAGGCACTCGAAATAGGCCATTTCCGGAGCGTAACCGCCTTCGACCAGCGTTTCGAAGCCGGCGCGGATGAGTTCGACGAGACCGCCGCAGAGAACGACCTGTTCGCCGAAGAGGTCGGTTTCGCACTCTTCCTTGAACGAGGTTTCGATGATGCCCGAACGGCCGCCACCAACGCCGCAGGCGTAGGAGAGAGCGAGTTCAAGCGCGTTGCCGGAGGCGTTCTGATGAATGGCAACGAGGCAGGGAACGCCGCCGCCCTTCTGGTATTCGCCGCGAACGGTGTGGCCCGGGCCCTTCGGCGCGATCATGACGACGTCGACCGAAGCCTTCGGCTCGATCAGGCCGAAATGAACGTTGAGGCCGTGAGCAAATGCGATGGCTGCGCCGTCACGGATGTTCGGAGCGATTTCAGCCTTGTAGATGTCGGCCTGCAGTTCGTCCGGGGTCGCCATCATCATCAGGTCGGCCCAGGCTGCAGCTTCGGCAACGGTCATGACCTTGAAGCCGTCGGCTTCGGCCTTCTTGGCGGTTGCGGAGCCGGCCTTCAGCGCGATGGCGACGTTCTGCGCACCGCTGTCCTTCAGGTTGAGGGCGTGTGCACGGCCCTGGGAGCCGTAGCCGATGATGGCGACCTTCTTGGCCTTGATGAGGTTCAAGTCGGCATCACGATCGTAATAAACGCGCATCGTATTTTCCTTCCCTATGCTTGTCGGTTGTGATGGGTATCAGTTGTCGGCGAACCGCGGCGGGCAGAGCCCCTACGGCCCCGCCAATGCTTTTTCAGTGCCGTAGAGCGTAAGAAAGGCATGAACGGCCTTCTCTGCCCGGGCAGCGAAATTCTTCGTATTGGGCGCTTCTCCCAGCAGCATGCGCACATGCAGGTCCGAGACGATCAGCCCGTAAAACGTGCGGTAAGCTTCCTCGCCGTCGGAAAAACGCAGGAGACCGTCGCGCTGGCCGGCGTCGAGCAATGCCCGTGCACGCCGGTCGATCTGCCGGCGGCCGCGCTCCAGAAGCAGTGTGCCGAGCTTCGATCCGTCACGGCTGCTCTGGCCGATCGCCAGACGGTTGAGAGCCAGCGAAACATCGCCCGCGAGAACGTCGAGCAGGTCGTGGGAGAAAACGTCGAGATGTTCCTTGAGGCTTGCCGCACTCAGGCGTTCGCCCGGCCGTTCGACTGTCCTGACCTTGCTCGCCTGATAGGAGATCATGGCCGACAACAGCCCGTCGCGATCGCCGAACCACTTATACAGGCTTTCCTTGGAGCAGTTCGCGGCGCGCGCCAGCCCGGCGGTCGTCAGCGCCTTGTCCCCGCCTTCGACGAGCAGACGCAAAGCTTCCGCCAGAACAGCGCTCTGGCGCGGCGTAAATTCGGCGTTGGCAGTTTCGGTCTGCAAGATGATGATCCTCAAGTACCGTACGGTACGGTTCTCCCTACCGACAAAAAAATCTCCGGTCAAGTGTCATGTGGAGAATGGCCAAAAGAAGAAGGTTCCCTCCCTGCCTGCCGGACGATCGGAACCGCCAGCTTCCAACGCGTTGCTCGAACATCGAAATTATCATTGATACCAGTTTTGGCGTTTGGTCGGATCAACGCGGCGGGATAAGGCTGGCAACCAAATCACCCGATCAAGAGGATAGCTTTCGATGTCGCTGCGCGTTGCCGCCCTGTTCCTTGCCTCCGCCGCCCTGCTTGCCGCATCTCCGTCAGCGGCAGCGCCCGAGAACCGTTGCGGCTGGATCCAGAACCCAACGCCCGGCAACAACTGGCTGGACGACCGCGACGGCACCTGGATCATCACCACACAGGGCATGGATGACGAACCGCTTGGCATGGAGAACTTCCCGGACATCTCGACCGGTGATTATGTGGCCGTCAACGGCAACTACGGCTACACTTGCGGATGCGTGAAAGCCGAGACGGAAAAGAACACCGATCCCGACTTCTCGGCGAAGGGCAAGATCACCGCCATCTACGGCGTCAAGCTCCTTCCCCTCAAGACATGCCTCGCAGACCGCAACCTGACGAAGCCCGAGTAAACAAACAGGAATGAAGCTGACGACCCGCGTCGTCAGCTTCTGTCCGTATCAAACGGCGTAGCTGACGGGCACCGCCTGCCCGCTCTTCAGCGTCTCCATGGAGATGAAAGCGGAAACGTCGAACAGCTCGATGCGCTTGACCAGACGACGGTAGACCACGTCGTAATGCTCCACCTGAGGCAGTACGATCTTCAGGAGATAATCATAGCTGCCCGTCAGCCTGTGCGCCTCGACGATCTCGGCAATATCGGCAATCGATCCCCGAAACGTCTCGATCCAGTCATCGGAATGATGCGCCGTCTTCACCAGGGCGAAGACGGTCGTCGGCACACCGATCTTTTCCCGGTCCAGAACAGCGATCCGCTTCTGGATATAGCCCGCATCCTCGAGACGCTGGATACGGCGGGAACAGGCCGAGGCGGAAAGAGAAACCAGTTCGGCGAGATCGGCCAGCGGAACGGAGGCATCGCGCTGCAGGGCGTCGAGGATCTTGCGGTCGCGGTCATCAAGCATATACAACTCCAAACTGCCGGACTCACGCCGGAAAACTGCAAAAAACAACCATAATCTGCATTCAGAATGCGCGAACTATGGATGCCGCCGTCACAATTGCAAGCCGCTCGCTTCAGCCACGTGTCATAATCCCAAGAACAATTTCTTCCGGAGAAGCAAGATGAAACGCGTAGGATTGATCGGTGGCATGAGTTTCGAGAGTTCGGCGGTTTACTACCGCCTGATCAACGAGATGGTCCGCGATCGCGTGGGCGGCCTCGCTTCGGCCGACCTGCTGATGCATTCGGTCAACTTCTCCGAAATCGTCGGCTACCAGAAGGCCGGACGCTGGGACCTTGCTGAAAAGCATCTCTCCGACGTAGCCGGCGGCCTGCAGGCTGCAGGCGCCGATTGCGTGTTGATCTGCACCAACACCATGCATCTCGTTGCCAACGGCGTATCTCAGTCCGTCGACATCCCGCTCATCAACATCATCGATGTGACCGCGAAGGCGATCACAGAGAAGGGGTACCGCCGCCCTCTGCTTCTCGCCACCCGCTACACGATGGAGCACGGCTTCTACACCGACCGGATGCGGACGCATGGCCTCGATCCGTTGGTGCCGGATGAGGATGACCGCATCAGCGCGCACTCGATCATTTTCGACGAACTCTGCGCAGGACAGGTCAAGGATACATCCCGCGACGCCATGAACGCCATGATCGAGAAGGCAAAACAGGCCGGTGCCGATAGCGTCATTCTGGGCTGTACGGAGATCTGCCTCCTGCTCGATCCGCAGAATCTGCCCCTGCCGGGTTTCGATTCGACCGAACTCCACGCGAGCGCTGCCGCGGACTTCGCGCTCGCAGCCTGACTTCAGAAATTGGACTGAGTCCAATAATTGATTGCTAAAGTCACATTATTCGTCTATCCAGCATCGAAAGGGAGAAATCGATGCTGGATAAACGAGACCTCGCGACCATAGAGGCGATGCGCGCCTTCAACCGGTTCTACACCGACCGCATCGGCATTCTGGATCGGGCCTATCTCAAGGCCGACTACACGCTTGCCGAAGCCCGCGTCGTCTACGAACTCGGCGCCCGTGGCCAGGCCTCTGCCACCGACCTCGTCCGCGACTTGCATCTCGACCCCGCCTATCTCAGCCGCATCCTCAAGGCCTTCCGTTCCGCCGAAATCATTGAACAGACACGCGATCCTGAAGACGGCCGCAGCCAGATCATCAGCCTCACTGCGAAAGGCATGGCGGAATACGAGGCACTGGGAGAGCTGTCGCGAAACCAGCTTGCGCAGATGCTGGAACCGCTAGGCCCCTCGGAACGTGATACGCTGGTCGATGGCATGGCAGCGATTACCCGCCTGCTCGATGGCGAGCGACGCAACATCGTCCCGCCGATCCTGAGGCCTCACCGTCCCGGCGATCTCGGCTGGATCATTCAGTCCCAGTCCGAATTCTACGTGCGTGAATTCGGCTGGAACGACAAATTCGAGGCGTTGGTCTCAGAGGTTTCTGCAAGATTTCTGTCCGGCTTCAATCCCTCTCGCGACCATTGCTGGATCGCCGAGCGGCACGGCGTCCGCATCGGTTCGGCGCTGGTCATGGATGGCGGCCACGATATCGCCAAGCTGAGGCTGCTCTATGTCGACGAAGCCGCACGCGGCCTTGGCCTCGGGCGCCTGCTGGTCGATCAGTGCATCGATTTCGCCCGCCGCGCCGGCTACCGGCAGATCACGCTCTGGACCAACGACATCCTGCATGCCGCCCGCCACATCTATGTGACCGCCGGCTTCAGGCTGGTGTCGGAGGAACGGCACACGCTTTTCGGCCCGGAACTGAACGGGCAGACCTGGACCCTCGATTTCTGATCGCGGTGCTCAGACGCCCTCGGCATCGAAACGCTGGCGCGCCTCGCGCACGGCAAGGAAATTCTCTTCCGCCCATTCAAGCAGGTGAGAGAGAGCCTTGAACAGCGATTTCCCGAGTTCAGTCAGGCAGTATTCCACGCTCGGCGGCTTGGTCGGGAAAACCGTCCGCTGGACATAACCGTCCCGCTGCAACTCGCGAAGCGTCTGGGTCAGCATGCGCTGCGAAATGTCCGGCACCAGCCGCCGCAATTCGCCGAAGCGATAGGGGCGTTCCCAAAGCAACAGAAGCAGCAGGCTCGACCATTTTCCGCCGATATGATCGATCACCGAACGAACGGGGCAATCAGCAAGGGAAGCAGTATCATTGCCTTTATATGCGGCAATCTTGGCTTCAAAGCCGGTAATGGCAACAGTCATATGGTTCCCTTTTGATCAGGTGGGCACCAAAAAGTGCCTTCTTTACAAGTCATCGTCAATTCCCATTTTAGCGTTACTCTCATTTTGAGAGCACCATTTTCGCAGCGAACATCCTCGCGGCAATGCAAAGGGAAAAGACCATGAGCAAGATCCTCGTCACTGGCGCCTCCGGCAAGCTCGGCGGCCTCGTCATCGAAAACCTGATCGCCAAGCAGGGCGTAGCACCGGCCGATATCGTCGCCGGCACCCGTGATCCGTCGAAGCTCTCCGCTCTCGTCGCCAAGGGCGTGGAAGCCCGCAAGGTCGATTTCGACGATCCGGCATCGCTGGAGGCCGCCTTCAAGGGTATAGACCGCCTGCTGATCGTCTCCACCGACGAATTGGCCACCCCCGGCAAGCGCCTCGTACAGCACAAGGCAGCCGTCGAGGCGGCAAAGAAGGCCGGCGTCGGTCGCCTCTTCTACACCTCCCTGCCCAATCCCGACATCTCCAAGGTTACCTTCGCTCCCGACCATTTCGGCACGGAAGAGGCAATCAAGGCGACCGGCCTTCCCTACACCTTCTTCCGCAACAGCTGGTACATGGAAAATCTGTTCATGGCTCTGCCAGCCGCTCTCGGCACCGGCCAGTGGTACACCTCTTCCGGTCAGGGCAAGATCGGTCACATCAGCCGTGCTGACATCGCCAAGGCCATTGCCGGTGCGCTTGCCAAGCCGGTTTCCGAAAACGCCATCTACACGCTGACGGGCGAAAAGACCTACACGACCGACGAAATTGCGGCCCTCGTCCGCGAAGTCACCGGTCGCCCGCTCGCCGTGGTGCATGTGACCGACGAGCAGCTTGCCGCCGGCATGGCGGGCGCTGGCGTCCCCGCCCCGTTCATCCCGACCTTCGTTTCCTTCGACACGAATACCCGCGAAGGCCTGTTCGACATCACCAATGACGAAGCAGCCAAGCTGTCCGGTGAGAAGCTCGTTTCGCTCAAGGACTTCCTGATCGCGAACAAGGCAACCCTCGGCGCCTGATGCGCACAACGGATAACGACAAAGGCCCGGTGTTTGACGCCGGGCCTTTCTGTTTCTTGTTACCGTCGCCGCCAACCGAGCCGATGCGGCAAGAAAAAGGCTTTCCGCCTCGTCAGACCGTCTGGCCACAGGCACGACGGAAGCGGCGCACGGTTTCAGCCATACCATATTCCAGCGCGTCGGCCGTCAATCCATGACCGATCGAAACTTCCGCCAGCATCGGGATACGCTTCACCAGCGCCGGCAAGTTGGCAACGGTCAGGTCATGACCGCCATTGACGGCGAGACCGCAAGCGAGAGCGGCATCCGCCGTCCGCCCGAGCAGGTCGATCTCCCGCGCAGCCTTCTCCGGATTATCGAAACAGCCGCCATAGGGGCCGGTGTAGAGTTCGATGCGATCGGCTCCCGTCTCCCTCGCAACAGCAACAGCCTCGGCGTCGCCGTCTCCATCAGCGAAAAGCGACACGCGCATGCCCTTGGACTTCAGCCGCGCAACGGTCTCGGTCAGGAATGTCTTGTGCTTCCGGAAATCCCAGCCGTGATCCGAAGTCGCCTGGCTCGGATCGTCGGGCACCAGCGTCACCTGCTCCGGTTCGGTCCGTTCGCACAGGGCAAGGAAATCCTCGGTCGGATAGCCCTCGATATTGAATTCGGCATGGGGAAAGTCGTCATCGATCAGCGCCCGCAGCACCGGCAGGTCCGAAAAACGGATATGCCGCTGGTCGGGCCTGGGATGAACGGTCAGTCCGCTGGCTCCGGCTTCAAGCGCAAGCCGCCCGAAGCGGGCCACATCCGGCCATGGCAGATCCCGGCGGTTGCGCAGCATGGCAATGGCATTGAGATTGACGGAGAGCTTGGCCGGCATCGCGATCTTTCCAGGCTATGATTTTCGAGAGCCAAGCATTTAGGCGATCAGGCCGCGGAACGCCAACGAGAATCGCACATGATCCCATCGACGGCATTGATGAATGTCAGGCGCTCCGAAAACCTGAGTATGATTCCAGTTTTTTCGGGGGAAATGACCTAAATAGGGTATTTCCGTCAGCTTTCCCTTTGTGGCATTCCAGAAGAAGGACTTTACTTTCAGGAAAGTGAATCGGGAACGCGGCTGAATGTTTCCAGTCCGGTTCCGCGCAAGGCAAAACGGACATCTTTGGAACGGCTCTTGCAAAAGGCAGATGCCATGGAGAGACAATGAGCGAGGTTCGGCGCATAGACAGCGACAGGGTGAAACTTTCCCTGCAGGCGATCCTCGACAGCCAGACCTTTTCCCGTTCCGAGCGGCTGCGCGCTTTCCTCAAGTTCGTGGTCGAGATGGAACAGCTCGGACTGGCGCATCAGCTCAAGGGGTACACGATCGGCGTCGATGTGTTCTCCCGCGACGAATCCTTCGATCCCGGTGCCGATCCCCTTGTGCGGGTGCAGGCAGGCAAGCTGCGGCGGCTGCTTAATCTGTATTACGCCGATGAAGGACGCAACGAACTCCTGCGCATCCGTATACCGCTCGGTTGCTACGTTCCGATTTATGAATGGGCGCCGACAGAAAGCCGCCGCTTCGTCTCGGAAAACCCGGCTGCAAATTGGCCGGAAATGATCTCCCTTCCGCTGATGCCGGATACCGGGAGCCGATTGGTCGAGGTCAATCCCGAAGGCCAGTTTCGCCTGCCGCATATCACCATAGCGTCATCGGAACAGCCTGATTGGCGCGTAAGGACATTCACCAACGCAGTATGCATCGGTGGAAAACATCTCTGGGGCATAAAGCTGGACTACAACGATACAGTTGACAGCGACGAAGCCAATCCGCTGGATTTCATCCTGGAAATCAATGCCGACAATGATACTGCGCCGCTGACGGCAAACCTACGCCACCGACAGACGGGCAAACTTGTGGTCGGCTATTCGCACAGCGCAACGGAGACCGCATCCAGCCGTCAGGTCGCCGCCTTCGCCAATCAGTTCTGCGTCGAGGCCCTGACGCTCACGGGCCAGCTTTACCATTTCTGCCACGCCCGGTCGCTATCGTCGGTTCTGATGGATTGCCTGGAGGCGACCTATCTCTACAAGCTCGACAACTCGCCGAACAGCTTTATGGAAGCGACCCGTCATCAGCGGCGGCTCGTGCATCCCTATCCATTGACCCATTTCATCAGCGAACTCTCCGGCCTCATGGCACTGACAGCCGACACCAGTCAGATCAGCCGGCAGGTCTAAATTTGGCGGGCTTCACCGTGTATTCTTCTCTTCCCGTCAGACGGTTTGCAAAAGGCGCTGACGAGGATTAATCTGAAGTTTTACATGACCGGAAAGGCAACCTTTCCGGAGTAATGCCACCGGAAGCATCATGCGGATCTGCTTCCGAAACTGCATGAAATCAAAAGAAATAAAGCACTGCTGGCGATAACCTTTTCGCCAGGCACAGCATGGAATGGCAGTGAACGCGCATTTCATGGCGTCTGCGGAGATTGCCTGCCCCGGATGACAGGAACAATGGATAAGAAATTGCATTGAGAGGAACGACAGGAACGCTGGACAGGGGGAGGTCATGGCGGAAGGGTTGCACCATCGAAAAAGTGCCGGCGATACGAGGGCCGGAGCGACATCAGAGACCATCTATCTGCCGGCCGTGGAATTGCCGGCCCAATTACCGGAGGAACCGATAGCCATAGCGGAGATGGCTACCCTCTTCGGCGTCACCCATCGCACGCTGCATTTCTACGAGGAAAAAGGGCTGATAAAGGCCGGACGCGTCGGCCTGATGCGTGTTTACGGCCGACAGGATATCTCCCGCATGGCGGTCATTACCGCCTGCCGTGATGTCGGAATGCCGGTCGCGGCAATCCAGGAACTCATGGAAGCGCTGAAAAAGGTTCGGTCCCAGACCAAGGCCGACACGCTGTTTGCCGAGGCGCTGCTTGCCCGCCAGCGGGAACTCACAGCCAATCTCTCGACAACCCATCACCAGATGCAGCAGATCACCAGGCTGCTCGCGCAGGACAAGGACGAAGCGCAGAATGCGCGCGTGCTGCAGGCGCAGCGTATCGGGCTGACGGATATCGAGCGTCGCTGCCTCGAACTGATGGCGGAAGGCTATGCGCCGCTGAGGCTCGCCCGGGCACTCGACATGAGCGCCGGAGAGATCGGCAGGATCGAAGGCGAAATCATCCGCAAATTCGACGCCAGCAACAGGTTTCAGGCCGTTGCCAAGGCCGTTCTCCTGGGTTTGGTCAATTAGAGCCAGTCTCGCAGGAACGTATGGCAGCCTGATGAGAGAGCAGACTCCATAAGCGAAACGCAAAAGCCCGAAGGTGCTTAGGGCACCCGGGAATCGGACAAGGCAGCCAGACATCGCAAGCATCATCATCGGCAAGACTCCACAGCTTACCGATGATCAAATCTTACCGCGATTTAACGGGACTTTGCCTGCTGGAATGGGTAGCGAGAGCGTGTTCAACAATAAGTGAGCTTACAAAAAAATGCCCGCCCTCCTGTCTCGCTACGCAACGCCGTTCATCACGGGACTTTTCCTCGTTTCACTGATCTCCGGCATCGCCCTTTTCTTCCATGTCGGATCAGCCGCGTTCCGTGGCATGCACGAGTGGTTGAGCATGGTGCTCTTCCTGCCTTTCGTTCTTCACACATGGAAGAACTGGCGGCCATTCATGATGTATTTCAAGCGTCTGCCAATGGCGATCGCACTCGGCGTCTGTCTTGTCGCCGGCATCATCTTCGCCTGGCCAGCTATGACCGGCACCGGCAACGCCCCGCGCGGCAATCCGGCCATCGCAATGGCCCGCATCGTCACCGGCGGCACACCCGCGCAAGTGGCTCCCCTACTCGGGCACACCGAGGAAAGCCTCGTTGCATCGCTGAAGGAAAAGGGGTTCAACGCGGCGGAATCCGGCAGGAAGCTATCCGAGATCGCATCGGCTTCAGGCAAGGAGCCCATGTCGATGATGGCAACGCTCGCTTCGTTGCAGACAGGTCAGTAATCTACTGATTATGAACGACGCTCACCGTACGATGGTGAGCGTCTCCGCTGCACGGGTAACGGCAGTATAAAGCCAGCGCTCGCGGGTATCGCGGAACGCCCAGCTCTCATCGAACAGGACGACATTGTTCCACTGGGAACCCTGCGCCTTGTGCACAGTCAGCGCATAGCCGTAATCGAACTCGTCATAACGCTTGCGCGTCGACCACGGAATCTCGCCCTCGACATCTTCGAACGCCGCCTTCAACAGCTTGATCTTCGCCGCCCCGCGATCCATGTCGTCGTCTTCCGGCCGGATCAGCAGGTTGATACCGGGCTTCACAGTTTCCCGCGATGACGTCATCACCTGCCAGAGCGAGCCGTTCAAAAGACCCTTGACCTGATCGTTGCGCAGGCAGACCAGCTTGTCTCCGGCCTGCGGATAATCGACGGAGAAACCCTTCAGCTCCCGCAGGCGCTTGTTGTAGCGCCGCCGCGTCTTGTTGGTACCGACCAATACCTGATCCGCACCAAGCACCAGATCCTGTGTCACCTCGTTGCGGGAAATCACATGAGCGGTGCCATAGTCGCCATGCATGATCTCCTTGCCCTCGCGCACCTGCATGGCAAGCTGGATGATCGGATTGTCCCGCGCCTGACGATGAATATCCGTCAGCAGGTAATCGGGCTCCTGTTCCGTGAAGAAACCACCGCCCGTCACCGGTGGCAACTGCCCCGGATCGCCAAGGACGAGAATGGGCGTGCCGAAGCTCATCAGATCCTTGCCAAGCTGTTCGTCCACCATCGAGCATTCGTCGATCACGATCAGCGCCGCCTTGGCGACAGGGCTCTGCCGGTTGATGGAGAACATCGGAGCGATGGAGGTCTTGCCGGTTTCCTCGTCCTCGACAGCCTCCTCGCCGCGCGGGCGATAGATCAGCGAATGAATGGTCTTGGCGTGCGTGGCTCCGCGCGAGCGCAGAACCTGCGCCGCCTTGCCGGTGAACGCCGCGAACAGCACATCGCCATCCACATGCTCGGCGAAATATCGGGCAAGCGTCGTCTTGCCCGTACCGGCATAGCCGAACAGACGGAAAACCGGCTGTTTGCCCTCCTTCAGCCATTTGGAAACGGCCTTCAGGGCTTCGTCCTGTTGAGGTGCGAACTGCATGGGGCGACTTGTCAGGATTCGCGCCAAAAACGCAAGCAAAGCATGACCCGGCCCCGGGCAACGGCATAGAAACCTGAGGAGCGAGAGAAAATCTTTGTCCATTTAGGGAATAAACCGACCCTCCCCGGTGTCACATCTCCAGGCGGGGCCAAGACGGCACCTGCCCGCAACATCGGAGGAAGTGCAATGAAAACCCGTTTGCTCCTGACCGTCGCCCTCATCGCCCTTGCAGGCCCGGCATTGGCCGAACCCTTCAAGACCGTTGAAACCTCAGGCGGCAAGGTGCTTGCCGACGAAAAGGGCATGACGCTCTACACCTTCGACAAAGACAAGAAGGGCATGTCGAACTGCTACGACACATGCGCCAGCAGCTGGCCGCCCTATCTTGCCGCTTCAAGCGCCAAGGCAGAAGGCGCATACTCGCTGGTAAGCCGCAAGGACGGCAAGATGCAGTGGGCCATGCACGGCATGCCCCTGTATCTCTACGCCGAGGACATGAAACAAGGCGATATGGCCGGCGACGGCATGAAAGGCGTCTGGCATGCAGCAAGGCCCTGACAGTCGAGGCTCTGACAATCGAGACGGCGGACCGGGGGAACATGCCCCCGGTCCCGGCCGGTTCGAGAAAGACATGCTGTCCCTGCTGCCTGCCCTGCGCCGCTATTCCCGTAGCCTCACCCGTTCAGATACCGAAGGCGAAGACCTGTTTCAGGATTGCGTCGAGACCGCACTTGCCAAACGCGGAAACTGGCGCGGCATAAACCTGAAGGGCTGGATCTACGCGATCATGACCAACCTGCACCGCAATCAGGACCGACAGACGCGGCGGCATCCGGTGGTCGAACTGGAGGAGGCGACAGACCTGCCCTCTCCCGCGGCGACCGACGATCCTCTCGAGAGCCGGCGGCTGCATGCGGCGTTGAACGGACTGCCGGACGAACAGCGCGCCGTGCTCATGCTGACCGTGGTCGAAGGCCATGCCTATCACGAGGTCGCGGAGATCCTTGAGGTCCCTATCGGCACCGTGATGTCTCGCCTTTCCCGCGCTCGCCAGCGCCTGCGCGATGTGCTTGCCGAACAGAATATCGTTACCCTGCGGAGACCGAAATGACGCAAACTCTTGACCCCTTGGATGACAGCGACCTGCACGCCTATGTCGACGGCCTTCTGGACGAGAAGCGCCGCGCCGAGGTCGAGCGTTGGCTTGCCGCTCACCCGGAAGAGGCCGCAAGGGTTGCCGACTGGCAGAGACAGAATGCAGACATTCGCGGTCTCTTCCGGGATTACGAACGGCATGACGAGACAGACCACGCCTTGCTCGCCCGCCGACGCTCCAGCGCCAGCCGGAAAATTTCCATTCGAACCGTTGCAATGCGCACCGCCGCGGCGATCATGTTTTTCACCGCAGGCATCGCAGTTGGCCGGTTCATTCCTCCCACGGCGGAAAACGAACCGGTACAGGTCGCCATCAATACCGCCAGTCTTCAGGATCAGGCGCGCTCAGCTTTTCTAATCTACGCCAACGATGTCCGTCATCCGGTCGAGGTCGGAGCGGACCAGCAGGAACATCTGGCGACATGGCTGGAAAAGCGGCTGGACTACCCGATGCGCATTCCCGACCTCTCGGCCGTCGGCATGAAACTCGTCGGCGGACGGCTGGTGCCGGTCAGCGGCAAAGCCGGCGCGCTGCTGATGTATGAGGATACATCCGGCGAGCGGATCACCGTTCTGGTCGGTCGCAACGAGGATAACCGGGAAACCAGCTTCCGCTATGCCAGTGACGAAGGTCTGGAAACCTTCTACTGGATCGACGGGCCGGTGGGATATGCGGTGACGGGAGAAATCTCTCGTGAAAGGATGCAGCAGATAGCCGATGAGTGCTATCGTCAGTTCGACAGCTGACGTGTGGGAGGCACGCGTCACGGCGGAGAAAACCGATGACGCTGAAGCTCTATTTCCACCCGCTCGCATCCTTCTGCCACAAGGTGCTGATCGCTCTCTACGAGAACGACATGCCCTTCGAACCCGTTATCGTCGATCTCGGCGACGAAGCCTCACGCGAGGCGTTCAGGCAGGTCTGGCCACCCTTGAAGTTCCCGGTGCTGGTCGATGAGGCGCGGCAGGCAATCGTCGCCGAATCCGCCACCGTCATCGATTATCTCGACAGTTTCGCCAATCCGGCCAGGCCTCTCATCCCACGCGATCCCGATCTCGCCTGGCAGGCCCGCCTGTGGGACCGCCTGTTCGACGACATGCTGCAACTGCCGATGCAGAAGGTCGTGCTGGATGCCCTTCGCCCCCTCGACAGCCGGGATCCCTTCGGGGTGAAGCAGGCGAAGGACGAAATCCGCACCGCCTACGCCTTCATGGAGGAACGCTGGCCGCAAGCCGGTTGGGCCATCGGCCCGAACTTCACGCTCGCCGATTGCTCAGCCGTGCCGGCCCTGTTTTACGCCGACACGATCTCTCCGCTCGGCGAGGAATTTCCCCGCCTCAAGGCCTATTTCCAGCGCCTGAAGCAACGGCCGTCAGTCGCGCGCGTACTGCGGGAGGCGGAACCCTATTTCCCGATGTTCCCGCTCGACCCCAAGCCTGTTCTCTGAGCTTGACCCTAAACCCGCATCGGGTCGTTTTCGAGCAGGATCGGACGGCCATGCGGTGTTGCTTCCGCTGCCCGCTTCCAGCTCTCCTGCAGGGCAAGCACCGTATCGGCGTCGGCAAGTCCCTTGGCGACCAGCAGCCCGGTCAGCGCAGCGACCCAGCCGTCGAAATAGTCCGAGCCGTCCTCGGCGCGTTCGGGCCTGTGCAACTCGGCGGAAAGCGCCTCTGCCCACTCTCCCCAGGAAAACAGGCCCCTCTCATGCAGATGCACGGTCATGGCAAAGGCCTGCGCGTTCCACGGCTCGACGAAGACCGGATCGCCCTCGGCCGATTTCGGCAACCCGGGTGATTGGCGGAGCGGAGATGGCGCATCACAGGCGGACAAGATAGCTCTCCCACGCATCGATCGAGACCGTCAGCGACGGATCGGCTCCCTCTCCCCAGATCTCCCCGGCATCGAACACGACCGTATAGATCCATTCCGGGTTCTCGCCCTTGCCATGGGCGTTGTCGTCGGCAAAGACGTAGCTGCCCTGCACAGCCTCGATCACCCCGATCTTGGCGCGGGCATAGCGTGGCAGCCGTGTATGGGTTTCCGGATTGAAATTCCGGGTGCGAACGCGGTCTCCTACCGAGAAAAGAGGTTCGTTGTACACAGGCCGGTCACAGGGGCCGCCTCGCGCCAGAACACCAGGCACCATGTCAGCCGTCAGAACACGCTTTGGCGTAGCACCCTGACCAAGGTTCCGGCCGGATAAAAGCTCCTCGCGCGTTGCAAAGCCATGCCGCTCCAGAAGCGTGTCCAGCGCTCGAATCCAGATCTCGTAGTAGCTTGCGGAAAGATAATTCGCCGGCGGAATATTCTCCCGGGCGTGACGGCTTTCGTCGATATTCCATGCTCCGAAAGCGCCGCAGCCAAGCGTCAGCCCGAGCGCCCGCTTCTCCCACTCCGCATGAAAGAGCGGCTCGTCCTTTTCCGGCGCCACCGGGCCGAAGCCCATCTGGCCGCCAAGGTCGTGAGGACCGTTCATCGCGCGCCCTCCGGCGGCAGCGCAAGACCGGTGCCGATCATGGAATCCCGGGTAACGAGGGCAGCAAGCGTCTCCTGATCCAGCCCGTCGGTACCTAAGGGTCGTTCCGGCACGACGATGTAACGAAGCTCGGCCGTCGAATCCCAGACGCGGATCTTCTTGTCGGAAGAAAGCGTCACACCGAACTCCTCAAGCACAGCACGCGGATTGATGACGGCGCGCGAACGATAGGCCGGTGCCTTGTACCAGACCGGCGGAAGGCCAAGGACCGCCCACGGGTAACAGGAGCAGAGGGTACAGACGACCATGTTGTGGGTCTCGGGCGTATTGAATACAGCTCGCATATGCTCGCCCTGCCGCCCGGTATAGCCGAGGCTCGCAATCGCCGCCGTCGCATCTTCCTTCAGCCACTCGGCAAAGGCCGGCTCGCTCCATGCCTTGGCAACCACATGGGCGCCGTTTCGTGGGCCGACCTTGGTCTCATAGGTCTCGACGATCGCATCGATTGCCGCCGGATCGATAAGACCCTTCTCCGTCAGCAGCGTTTCCAGCGCGCGAACCCGCGCCTGCATGTCGGAATAGTGGTTGTCGTGGTGATGACCGTGATCGTCGTCATGGTCGTGCGAATGGTGGTCGTGCTCGTGCAAGGCGGCGCCCCTCGGTGTCGAAGAGCGTCAATTCTTAGCAGGCTGCCAAGCGATGCCAAGCCCTGTCCATTCCGAAATAACCGGTCATTTCAGCATCGGCCAGAGGCTCGCGACCAGCAGGAGGGCCATGGTGATGTTGAACCATTTGAGCCGCGCCGGCACCGACAGCCATTCGCGCAGAACCGAGCCGAAACCTGCCCAGGTGGAGACGCTCGGCAGGTTGACCGCGGCAAAGACCAGCCCGACGAGCACGACGCTCCAGAGATACTGGTCGGCATCGATATAGACGGACATCGCCGTGACGGCCATCACCCACGCCTTCGGGTTGACCCACTGAAAGGCAGCAGCAGCGAGAAAAGTCATCGGCCGCGCCGCCGCCTCTCCGTCGCCGAGCGTCCGCGACATGCCGATCTTCCAGGCTATGTAGAGAAGGTAGATCCCACCGGCGATCTTGAGACCGGTGTAGAGCAGCGGCACGGTCGCAAGCAGCGCGCCAAGCCCAAGGCCCACCCCGATCAGCAGCGACAGAAAACCGACCCCGATGCCAAGCATATGCGGAACCGTGCGCCGGAAACCGAAATTCACGCCTGAAGCAAACAGCATCATGTTGTTCGGGCCCGGTGTGATGGACGTCGCGAAAGCGAAGCCGACCAGTGCCGAAAGAGTAGCAGTATCCAAGATGAGCCCCCTGAAATCGGAGGCAAAATAGCCATGCGTCCACCATCCGGCCATCGGAGATTTGTCACGGTGGCAATCATTTCAACCGGAGGTCCGCACCGCATCAACAGCAGGCTGAATGAGATCCCGCAAGTTCGTTTCGAGGATTGAAACCGGCGGCCGCTCCTCTAATCTGCAAAACCTATTCGACACGAGGACCTCCGATGCACGACCCGATTCCCACGGTAACTCTTCCCTCCGGCCTGGATATTCCGGCCCTTGGCCTCGGCACATGGAAGATGGGAGAGACAAGAGGTCGTGCGCTTGAGGAGATCGACAGCCTGCGGCTCGGGCTCGACCTCGGCATGACGCTGATCGACACCGCCGAAATGTATGGCGATGGCGGCGCGGAAAAAATCGTCGGCAAGGCGCTGGAAGATCGTCGCGACGAGGTGTTCCTCGTCAGCAAGGTCTATCCCTGGAATGCCAGCTACGAAAAGACTATCGCCGCCTGCCGGGCAAGCCTTGCGCGCCTTGGCACCGACCGGCTCGATCTCTACCTGCTACACTGGCGCGGAGAATATCCGCTTGAAGAAACCGTGGCTGCCTTCGAACACCTGAAGAAGGAAGGCACGATCGGCGCCTGGGGCGTATCGAATTTCGACGTCGATGATATGGAGGAATTGTTCTCCGTGCCCGATGGAGAAAACTGTGCAGCCAATCAGGTGCTCTACAATCTCGGCCGCCGCGGCATCGAATACGATCTCCTTCCCTGGTGCCAGCAGCGGGGCATTCCCGTCATGGCCTACTCGCCGATCGAACAGGGCCGTCTCGCGCACCATCCAGACCTGATCCGCATCGCCAAGACCTATCAGGCAACGCCGGCGCAGGTGGCACTTGCCTTCGTGCTGGAACGCGATGGCGTGATCGCCATCCCGAAATCCGCCAACCTGAGGCGCGTGCGTGAAAACCGCGATGCGGTCGACCTCGATATCAGTAACGAGGACTGGGCGGAACTCGACGCCGCCTTCCCGCCGCCGGATGAAAAGATGCCGCTGGAAATGCTCTGAAATCGCTGCCGGTTTCTTGGATGGAAGCCTCGTCCTTTTGCTTGACCGCGCAGGGAAACCGCGCGGCCAAAGGAATATTCCCCTCCCCGGTCGGATGACGCCACCAAGGGACACTGGCCCGCACTACCCAGGCAATATGGGAAAAATATAATTAGCTACTTAACTAACATTACAAGTTTAGCTTGAAATGCACGCTAGACTTTTAGGAATTTTCCTAATTATAGAATTCACAAAAAAACCACTCACCATCAATCCGATAACCAAGGCGCTCCGGTGAAGAAACAGACGAAAAAGGCATCCGCCCCCAACAAGTCCGAAAGGCGGGCTCAGCAGGCCTTCCACGCTCTCGCCGCAGCGCCCCGCCGGGCCATTCTCAAATACCTTGCCGCCTCCGGCCTCACCGCAGGCGAGATATCCTCTCGCTTCGACATGGCCAAGCCTTCCGTATCGCAGCATCTCGCCATTCTGGAAAATGCCGGCCTGATCACCCGCGAAAAGCGCGGCCAGTTCGTCCATTACGCCCTTGCTCCGAGCATCCTGAAGGAGGTTCTGACCGGTTTCCTTCAGGAGCTGGAGCCGTCCGAAGTACCGGCAGCCGACGAACCGGCCAAGCCGCAGGAACAGGCCAGGCAGAAGAGCAAGGCAAAACCGGCCAAGGCCGCCCAGCCCATCGAAGCCGAGGCTTCCGATGAGCCTGCGGAAAAGCCATTGCCCAGCCAGATGTCGATGTTCTGAAGCGTGTCGCACCAAAGCGCAAGAAGCAAACCTCAAGGGTCGCGGCACGCTTTGGATCAAACTTTGTCAGGATATCGCGACGGTTTGAACGCGAAAACTCGATACGTAATGGGCTCGCACCGCCCTTAAGGCGCTGACGTGCAATACCGCCAGCCGCTCGATATCCGGCAAGACACACAAAGCGGGCACTCAACACACGGCGAGTCCCCTTCCAAACGCGGATTGCTCAACACAAGAAAAAAAGGCATCCCGCGGCGGCAAGACCGGCAGGATGCCTTTCAGTATCAGACGAAATGAATGCGGCCGCCCATCACGCAAAGCAGACGGTAGACTTTTGAGCCATCAGGTCCCAAGGCCCATCCGGCGGCGAATGCGAGACACAGGCCTCGCTCCCCCGCCGAAAGCGATCACATGCCCTGCGAACCGCGGTTCATTGCCGCGATTCCGGTGCGGCAGATTTCATTGAGGCCGAGCGGCTTCATGATCGCCACGAACTGGTCGATCTTGGAGGACTTGCCGGTAATCTCGAAGATGAAATGCTCGACCGTCGCGTCGACCACCTTCGCCTGGAAGGCATCGGCGAGGCGCAGGGTCTCGGCGCGCATCTCGCCTTCGGCAACCACTTTCACCAGCGCGACCTCGCGCTCGATCGGCCGTTCCTGACCAAGCTCCTTCGCCCGCACGGTGAGATCGAGAACCCGATGTACCGGCACGATACGCTCGAGCTGGGCCTTGATCTGCTCCAGGACGCTCGGCGTACCGCGCGTGACGATGGTGATGCGCGACAGATGCGCCTCATGCTCGGTCTCGGAAACCGTCAGGCTTTCGATGTTATAGCCCCGACCGGAAAAAAGGCCGATGACCCGGGCAAGAACGCCCGGTTCGTTATCGACGAGAACCGATAGCGTATGGCTCTCGATGGCCGCCGTTTCCTTCGCGATGAAGTAGGCCGAGCCGGTGGGTTGAAGCTGTGCGTTCATGTGTCTCTGTTCCTGTCTATCGCGTCAAACCAGCTGGCGGCCCTTGGCGTCGATCGCCGTCGCAACGGCCTCGTCGGTCGCTTCGTCCGGCAGCAGCATCTCGTTATGCGCCTTGCCCGAAGGGATCATCGGGAAGCAGTTGGCGAGATTGGCGACGCGGCAATCGAAGATCACCGGCTTCTTGACGTTGATCATCTCCATGATGGCATCGTCGAGTTCATCCGGCTTGTCGCAACGCAGACCAACGGCGCCATAGGCCTCGGCGAGCTTGACGAAGTCAGGCATGGCCTCGGTGTAGGAATTCGACAGGCGGTTGCCATGCAGCAGCTGCTGCCACTGGCGAACCATGCCCATGTACTGGTTGTTCAGGATGAAGATCTTGACCGGCGCTTCATGCTGCACCGCGCAGGACATTTCCTGAATGCACATCTGGATCGACGCATCGCCGGCGATGTCGATGACGAGGCTTTCCGGATGGGCGATCTGTACCCCGATGGCCGCCGGGAAGCCGTAGCCCATCGTGCCGAGACCGCCCGAGGTCATCCACCGGTTCGGCTTCTCGAAACCGAAGAACTGCGCGGCCCACATCTGGTGCTGGCCGACTTCGGTGGTGATGTAGGTGTCGCGATCCTTCGTCAGATGGTACAGCCGCTCGATGGCATATTGCGGCATGATGACGTCCTTCGACGGCGTATAGGCGAAGGAGCGGCGCGCCTTCCAGCGAGCAATGCTTTCCTTCCACTCTGCCGTCTGGGCCGCCTCGGGCTTCTTCGGCAGCGCCCGCCACAGGCGAACCATGTCTTCAAGCACGTTCCCGACATCGCCGGTGATCGGAACATCGACGCGAACGTTCTTGTTGATCGAGGACGGATCGATATCGATATGGATCTTCTTCGAGTTCGGCGAGAAGGCATTGAGACGGCCGGTAATGCGGTCGTCGAAGCGCGCGCCCACGCAGACCATGACGTCACAGTCATGCATCGCCATGTTGGCTTCGTAGGAACCGTGCATGCCGAGCATGCCGAGCCAGTTCTTGCCCGAGGCAGGATAGGCGCCAAGACCCATCAGGGTGGACGTGATCGGGAAATCGGTGAGCTCGACAAGCTCGCGCAGCAGCTTGGATGCTTCCGGCCCGGAATTGACGACACCACCACCGGTATAGAAGACCGGACGGCGGGCATGCGCCATCAGTTCGATGGCCGCCCGAATGGCGTTCTCGTCACCCTGAACCTTGGGCTGGTAGCTTCTCTGCGCAACATGCGCCGAAGGCGGCGTATAGGTACCGGTCGCGAACTGGACATCCTTCGGAACATCGACCAGAACCGGGCCGGGGCGGCCACTCTGCGCAATGCGGAAGGCCTCGTGGATGACACCGGCGAGTTCATTGACGTCCTTGACCAGCCAGTTGTGCTTGGTGCAGGGGCGCGTGATACCGACGGTATCGCATTCCTGGAAGGCATCGGACCCGATCAGGCTCGTCGGAACCTGGCCGGAAATGCAGACCAGCGGGATCGAGTCCATCAAGGCGTCCTGCAGCGGTGTAACGGCATTTGTCGCGCCAGGGCCGGAGGTTACCAGCAGAACGCCAACCTTGCCTGTGGAGCGGGCATAGCCTTCCGCGGCATGCCCCGCCCCCTGTTCGTGACGGACGAGGATGTGCTGGATATCTTCCTGCTGGAAGATTTCGTCATAGATCGGCAACACGGCTCCGCCGGGATAGCCGAAGATATGTTCAACACCGTTTTCCTTCAGCGCTCGCAGAACGATTTCCGCGCCGGTCATCTGATTGTCTTTACCCGTCATGCCTGTTTCCATCTGCCTAGGGATTTTTTTGAGAGCCGTAGCCCGGTTTTGGCCATAAAAAAAGGCCCCTTTGAGGAGCCTGTCATCTAGCGCATGGGTGGCTATCGCCGGATGGTTACACCATCCTGCCCATGCGCTTTCCCACCACAATAAGAGCCTTCGAATTTTTCATGACACGTGTGATAACACAAATCGAAAAAGCGTCAACGCATCAAATGACAAAAAACGGCGCGGAATAAGACAGAAAAGACCACGCTTTCGGAAAATTCGGCCGTTGCGATATACCCGCCGTTAAGCCCCGAGCGTTTACATTACCTCCCCGAGCAGGGAGCCCCTTATTGCGTAACGACGATCTCAAGACTTCCGGCAGCGCTGGCGAACAGGATCGCCGCGACCGCATGCATCCGGGCTATCGCATGCTCGGGCGCGTCGTCGCCTGCAATGGTTCCCGCGCCACCATATCCGCCGTGGCGGAGGAAGGATCGACAGATCTTACCGAACTCTGGTCCGTCGGGCGGCTGATTTCGATCAGTGTCGGCGAAAACCGCGTCGTGGCGCTGGCCTATTCGATGCAAACCGGCTCCCGAGATTGGGGCGAAGAGGCAGACAACTATTTCCTGATCGAGGTCGAACTGCTCGGAGAGGTCCACAAGGGCGCCCGCGGGCAGGACGAGTTCTCGACCGGCATTTCACGTTATCCCTATCTCGGCGCCGTCGCCCACCGCATACGCGCTGCCGACCTCCTGCGCATCTACGACAGCCGCAAGGGTTCCTCCTGCGCCATCGGCAAGCTCACGCAGGACGAAAGCATCGACGCGACGATTCACATTCCCTCGATGCTTTCCAAGCATTTCGCCGTCGTCGGCTCCACCGGCGTCGGCAAGTCGACGGCCGTTTCTCTTCTGCTGCGCAAGGCGATCGAGGCCGATCCGAAATTGCGCGTCCTCATCCTCGACCCGCACAACGAATTCGCTGCCGCCTTCCCCGAGCATGCTGTGGTCGTCGATACCGACACGCTGGACCTACCCTTCTGGCTGATGAAGCTCGAGGAGTTCGCCGAAGTGCTGTTCCGCGGCCGCCCGCCGGTACCGGAGGAACTCGACATTCTCCGCGATCTCATGCCTGAAGCGAAGCGCGCCTTCCGCGGCAACGAGTCCGCCCTGATGCGCCGTTCGTCGGACAAGAGCTCGATCACCGCCGATACGCCGGTGCCTTACCGCATGGCCGACCTTCTGGCGCTGATCGACGACCGCATCGGCCGGCTGGAAGGCCGCGGCGACAAGCCGTTCATGCGTGCGCTGAAGATGCGCATCATGTCGGCGATCAACGATCCGCGTTACCACTTCATGTTCTCCAACAACACGATCAGCGACACGATCATGGAGACGATTGCGGAAATCTTCCGCATTCCGGGAGATGACAGGCCGATCTGCACCTTCCAGCTCGCCGGCATCCCGTCAGAAGTGGTGAATTCCGTCGCCTCGGTTCTCTGCCGCATGGCCTTCGAACTGGCGCTCTGGTCAAACGGCGCGATCCACATGCTCGTCGTCTGCGAAGAGGCGCATCGCTACATTCCGTCCGACCCAAGCCTCGGCTTCTTCCCGACGCGGCAAGCCATCGCCCGCATCGCCAAGGAAGGCCGCAAGTACGGCGTATCGCTCGGCATCATCACGCAGCGCCCCGGCGAACTCGACCAGACGATCCTGTCGCAGTGCTCGACCCTCTTCGCCATGCGCCTGACCAACGACCGGGACCAGGAAATCATCCGTTCCGCCATCCCGGATTCCTCGATCTCCACCACGAGCTTCATTTCCTCGATCGGCAATGGCGAGGCGATCGCATTCGGCGAAGCGATTGCCGTGCCGATGCGCATGCGCTTTTCGCGCGTCGACAGTAGCCATCTGCCAAAGGCCAATGGTGCGGTCGCCAAGCACAGCGAGGAAAACCCCGATACCGTTGATCTCAGGTCGATCATCGCCCGCATGCGCTCCGTGAGCGCGCCGGACATTTCCTCCTTCCAGCAGAGTTTCGAGACATCATTCCCGGGTAATAGGCCGGAAGAGAATCCGAGAAGTTTTACCGACATCACGCCGCCTTCTCTGGAGCCGGACGAGGACGATTTGGAGATCCCGACCCATCTCGGCCCCAACGCCACCTTCGATGAAATCCGGCAGACGCTTTTGGCACCTGAGCATGCTGCCCCGGCAACCCACCCTGTTTCTGCCGTTGCGCCGGAACCGCCGCCGGCGGTGGAGCCCTACCGCCCCGACATGCTGCCCGTCAGCAGGTTTGAGGAAGAACGAGCAGCTCTGCAACGCGAAGGCATATTCCCGCAGCCGCCACGAGAGCGGGACGAACCGGCGCCCTATTCAAGCATCCGCTCGCAAGAGCCTTCGGCACCCGCCAACCCTTCCTTCGGCAGCACGCTGCGCCGCGAGGGCAGCTCCCTTCGCGAAAGCATCCTGAAGAAGCCGCTCTCCAGCCTCTACCGCAAGGACTGAGCGGAGAAGGTAACGGGATCGATCCGCTCCCAGCTTTCATCCATCTGGTTGCGAAACCACGTCATCTGCCGCTTGGCATATTGACGGGTCGCAGTCGATGCCAATTCGATGACCTCCTCACGCGACAGTTCGCCTTTCATCATCCCTGCGATCTGGGAAACACCGATCGCCTTCATCGCCGGCATTTCGGGAGAAAGCCCGAGCGCCAGCAACGCTTCGACCTCCTCGACGGCGCCCTGCTCGAACATGCCGGCAAAGCGCCGGTTGATCCTCTCATGCAGGAGCGCACGATCCGGCAACACCACGAATTTGCGAGCGCGGGCAGGATCGACCAGCATGGGACCGGCCTTGCCCTGAAACTCGGAGATCGACTGCCCCGTCGTCTCAAGCACTTCAAGCGCCCGCACGATCCGCTGGCCATCCTGCGGATTGAGGCGTTCGGCCATCGCTGGATCGCGCGCGGCGAGTTCTCGGTGAAGCACCTCCGCACCTTCCGCAGAAAGTCGCCCTCTCAATGTCGTCCGGATATCATCGGGCACGGCCGGCATGTCGGAAAGACCACCGGTCAACGCCTTGAAGTAGAGCCCCGTGCCTCCCACGATCACCGGCAGCACGTTGCGAGCCTTCAGCCGGGAGAGCAGATCCCCGGCTTCACGCAGCCAGTTACCGGTCGAATAGGTGTTGCCGGGGGGAACATGCCCATAAAGATGGTGGGCAATGCCCGCCATTTCCTCTTCCGATGGACGCGCCGTCAGCACCCGCAGGACGTCATAGACCTGCATGCTGTCGGCGTTGACCACCTGCCCGCCGAAACGCTTTGCGAAATCGAGCGCCAGCGCGGACTTGCCGCTGGCAGTCGGCCCGGTTATCAGGATCGCGTCGATATCATTTCCAAGGTTATCCATCATGGCTCTCGTTGCCACGCTTATTGCCAATCCGTCAAATCCCGTTCTCTCATCCACCATCGCCGAAAAGGCCGCCGATGCGGTGAAGGCCTCCGGTCTCTACTGGCTCGCGGACGGCATCGCCTGCGACATCGCGCTCAAGGATGGCACGGACCTCACGGAAGCGGAAACGGCGCTGCGTGCCGCAATCGAGGGGCTTCCGATCGACCTCGCCATTCAGGATGCCGATGTCAGGCGCAAGAAGTTCCTGATCGCGGACATGGATTCGACCATGATCGGCCAGGAATGCATCGACGAACTGGCAGCCGAAGTCGGATTGAAGGAAAAGGTCTCGGCGATTACAGCACGTGCCATGAACGGCGAGATCGCCTTCGAGCCCGCCCTCAGGGAGCGTGTCGCCCTGCTCAAGGGCCTGCCGGTCACAGTCGTCGACGAAGTAATCGCCAAACGCATCACGCTGACGCCGGGTGGACCGGAACTGATCGCCACGATGAAGGCCAAGGGGCATTACACCGCCCTGGTCTCCGGTGGCTTCACGGTCTTCACCTCGCGCATCGCCGCGACCCTCGGCTTCCATGAAAACCGTGCCAACATTCTGATCGAGGACAATGGCGCGCTGGCCGGCGCGGTAGAAGAGCCGATCCTCGGCAAGCAGGCCAAGGTCGACGCTCTCATCGACATCACCGGCAAGCTCGGCATCGATCCCGCCGATGTGATCGCCGTCGGCGACGGCGCAAACGACCTCGGCATGCTGGAACTGGCCGGATCGGGCGTCGCCCTTCACGCCAAGCCGGCAGTCGCCGCGCAGGCGAAGATCCGCATCGACCACGGGGACCTCACCGCACTCCTTTACCTGCAGGGCTATCGCAAGGCCGATTTCGTCGCACCCTGAAGCAAGGCCCGCAATTCTCAAGAAAACGGCCTCCGTGTATCTCCCACGGAGGCCGTTTTCTTTGGATGGTATTCCACTCCGATGGAAGCACCTATCGAACCGCGTGACCGCCGCTACTCCAGCGGCACCGCGACAAGCCGCAGATTGCCCTCGCCGTCAGCCACCATCAAATGCGCACTGCGACGGCCCTCGCCCTTGAGGGCGGCCAGCATGTCGATGACATCCTTCGGTACCTGCATGAATTCCTGCGCCACCTCGACGATCACCTGCCCGACCTTCAGGCCCTTGGCCTCGGCCTGCGAACCGGGCAGAACCTTGGTGATGATGACACCTTCGACGCTTTCGGCAATCGAATAGGTCTTGCGGCCGGCATCGTCGAGCGTGGCAAGTTCGACGCCGATGAGATTGTCGATCACTGGAGCCGAGCTATTGCCCTGCTCCTCGGGAGCTTGCTGATCCTCCTCGATAGTGCCGTCATCTTCCGGTGCGGCCTCGCCGCCGTCTTCCGGTGCGGCACCCTCGTCGCTCGCCGTCGGATCCTCCGACTTTGCCTGCTGTTCGTCTTCCAGGCGTCCAAGCTTCACCTTGACGGTTTCTTCCTTGCCGTCCCTGATGATGACGACATCGACTTCCCCCCGACGCTGCTCTCGGCAACGATGCGCACCAGATCGCGCGTGTCGCCCACTTTCTTGCCATCGAAGCCCACGATCACGTCGCCAACCTTGACCGGACCGTTCTCGACCGGTCCGCCCTTGACGATGCCACTCACGAGAGCACCCCGCGCCTTGCCGACAATGCCGACACTCTCGGCGACGTCATCGGTGACCGGCTGGATGCGAACACCGAGCCAGCCGCGGCGGGTCTCGCCGAATTCCATGAGCTGCTTGATGACATTCTCGGCAAGCTCCGTCGGGACGGCAAAGCCGATGCCGATGGAACCGCCGCTCGGCGAGATGATCGCCGTGTTGATGCCGATGACCTCGCCGTTCATGTTGAACAGCGGACCGCCGGAATTGCCCTTGTTGATCGCCGCATCCGTCTGGATGAAGTTGTCGTAGGGGCCGGCATTGATGTTACGGCCGCTGGCCGAGATGATGCCGACTGTGACCGATCCGCCAAGGCCAAAGGGGTTGCCGATCGCCATCACCCAGTCGCCGATGCGCATCTTGCGGGAATCGCCGAATTTCACCGACTTGAGCGGTGACGGCGGCTCGACCTTCAACACCGAAAGGTCCGTCTTCGTATCGGTGCCGATCAGCTTCGCCTTGAGCTTGGAACCATCCGGGAAGATGGCCTCGATGTCATCGGCGTTCTCGATCACGTGATTGTTCGTCACGATGAAACCGCTCGGGTCGATGACGAAGCCGGAGCCGAGCGAATTGACCTTGTTGTTTCCGTCCTGACTGCCACGGTTCTTGAAGAAATCCTCGAAAAGCTCCTGGAAGGGAGAACCTTCCGGCAGCTTCGGCATTGGCGCATCGCGCTCTTCCTTGACGCTTTGCGACGTGGAGATGTTGACCACCGCGTCGAGCAGGCCCGAAGCAAGATCAGCAACCGAATCAGGCCCTTGAGCCCGCACGGAATTCGGCGCGGCGACGGCTCCCACGGCAAGGGCTACCCCGACCAGAAGTGCTGGAAGGAGAGAATGGCGCTTGCGGGCGTCGATGGTCATGAGGCTTCCTCTGCGGTTCGGAAATCGCTTTTTGGCGACAGCATAAGGCGGAATGATGAAAGGTTAAATCAATTTCAGGCGAGGCTTCATCACTTGCCTCACCCGCGAATGAGCCAGACGAGAGCAACGCCAAAGGCAATCGCGACAAGACCGGAAAGACGCAATTGGCCCTCCGGAATATCAGGCAGCAGTTTCGCCATCCTGACAAGCAAACGAGGGGCCAGTGCATAGACCAGCCCCTCGATGATGAGAAAGAACGCCACGCCTGTCAGAAAATCCGACATGGCGCACCGATCAGTTGTTGGCGGCTGCCGGCGCGCCCGGCGCGGCTGCTGCAGGACCCGAAGCACCGTTGAAATAACGGAAGAATTCGGAATCCGGCGAAAGAACCATCGTCGTGCCGTTACCGCTCAGCGCCCCGTTATAGGCACGCATCGAACGGTAGAACTCGAAGAAGTCCTCGTCACGCGAGAAGGCTTCGGCGAACACGCGGTTACGCTCGGCATCGCCCTCGCCTCGCAGCACTTCCGAATCGCGCTGGGCTTCCGCCTGAAGCTCGACAACCTGACGGTCGGCGATTGCGCGGCGGCGCTGGCCCTCTTCGTTACCGCGGGCGCGGATGAGCTCGGCTTCCGCCAGACGTTCGGCCTTCATGCGGTCGAAGGTCTGCTGCGAGACTTCTTGCGTCAGGTCGGTACGGCGGATACGCACGTCCTCGATGGTAATGCCGAGCGATTCGGCATCGGCGCGCAGGTCGTCGCGAACTTCCTGCATCATCGAAGCGCGGGCATCGGAAAGAGCCGACTCGAAGCCCCTCAGACCATAGACGCGACGCAGCGATGCATCGAGACGAGTCGTCAGACGGGTTTCGGCGGAGCTGCGGTCACCCGAAACGGTTTCGCGGAAGCGGCGGGCATCGGTGATCTTGTAGACCACAAAGGCATCCACTTCATAGAACTTACCACCCGAAACCTGAACTCGGATGTTGTCCAGATCGAAGCGAAGCGCCTGATCTTCCACGTATTGGACGCGGTCGGCATCGGCAAAGGCGAAGGGCAGCTTGAAGTAGAGACCCGGGTCCTTGTAGACGGCCTTGATCTGACCGAAGCGGACCACGATTGCCTGCTGGCGTTCGTTCACGACGAAAACCGACGAGTAGATGAGCAGCAGAACGGCGGCAAGGCCGATCAGGACAGCAGCGAGACGATTGGACATGATCAATTGCCTCCCTGCTGGGTCTGGCCCTGGCCCATCCGATTGAGCTCGTTGAGCGGCAGATAAGGCACGACGCCCTGCTTCTCGTCGATGATGACCTTGTTGGAGTTCTTCAGAACCTGCTCCATGGTTTCAAGATAGAGGCGCTTGCGGGTAACGTCGGGCGCCTTGCTGTATTCCTCGTAGATGTCGACGAAGCGCTGGGCTTCACCCTCGGCTTCCTTGACGACACGGTCCTTGTAGGCGGCCGCCTCTTCTCGGATCTGCGCGGCCTGACCGCGAGCCTGACCAAGCTGCTGGTTGGCATACTTGTTCGCTTCCTCGACGAAACGATCTTCGTCCTGTTCGGCACGCTGCACTTCATCGAAGGCGTCGGCCACTTCACGCGGCGGAGCGGCATCCTCGATGGCAACAGCGTTGATCGAAATACCGGCGCCGTAGCTATCCATCGTGCTCTGAATGATCGCCTTCACATCTGCCGCGATTTCCTGACGGGCATCGCGGAAGATGTCCTGCGCCGGGCGACGGCCGACGACTTCGCGCATGGCGCTTTCGGCGACCTGCTGCAGCGTCTGCGGCGGGCTCTCGATATTGAAGAGATAGGACTTCGGATCGCTGACCGTGAAGAGAACGGAGAACTGCACGTTCACGATGTTCTGATCGCCCGAAAGCATCAGGCCGGCGCTCGAGGACGAAGACGCCTTGGCGCCGATGTTCTGCTGCTGCTCGGTGACCTTGACGATCTCTACGGTTTCCAGCGGCCAAAGATGGAAATGCAGGCCAGGCATGGAAATCTCTTCCTGCGGTTTACCGAAGCGCAGTTCCACGCCGCGCTCGTCCGGCTGCACCGTATAAACGGCTTGCATGGCCCAGAATGCGCCGAGCACGAGAAGTAGAACAACCACTACGCCGCCGTTGAAACCTCCCGGCACGACGTTCTTCAGCCTGTCCTGCCCGCGACGGATAAGGTCCTCAAGGTCGGGTGGCGTATTGCCACCGCCGCCGCGCGGCCGGTTTGGTCCCTGCCCCCAGGGTCCCTGATTGTTACCGCCACCGCCGCCGCCGCCCCATGGGCCGCCGCCGTTCTGATTGCTCCAGGGCATCAATACCTCTTTGTTTGCAAGTGCTCCCATCATCCCAGCCGCCGGCACTCGCGGGCCGCGGGCGGAACGCTCGTCCCGTTATAGGTATCGGGCCGAGGCCTTTCAACGGAAAGTACCTAACTTCTTCGGCAGTTAGGGAAAATAATACGTTATGCCGCAGGACGACGTCGATAGATTGTGTATCGCGTTGGATAATTATCCTTCTCGCCGGCGGGAACCGGCGTTTCCTGCACTTTTTCGAAAACCGCCGGATCTATATCCGGGAATACGGTATCGCCCTCGATCTCCGCCTCGACATGAGTAACGTGCAGGACATCGGCAAGCGGCAAAGCCTGCCGGTAGATCTCGCCGCCACCCGCGACGCAGACCTCGCCGACACCCGTCTCTACAGCGATTTCCCCTGCACGTTCAATGGCTTCCTCCAGACTGCGAACAGTCTCGACGCCAGCGACATCTATCGCCGCCCCGCGGCTGACGATGACATGCGGACGTCCCGGCAGCGGCTTGCCACCGACGGATTCGAAGGTCTTGCGCCCCATCACCAGCGGCTTGCCTAGCGTCAGTGCCTTGAACCGCTTGAGGTCGGTCGACAGCTTCCACGGCATGTCGCCATTGCGGCCGATCACGTTGTTTGCCGCCATCGCCACCACGATCACAATTTCGGGATTGGACATTTCCTGTCTTTCGTGAATGCCCGTCCGGGGCGTCAGACGGCGATCGGCGCCTTGATGCTTGCATCGGCCTCGTAGCCTTCGAGGCTGAAATCCTCGAAGCGGAACGAGAAGATGTCGCGCACCTCCGGATTGATCTTCATCGTCGGCAAGGCCTTCGGCGTACGGGCAAGCTGCTGTTTCGCCTGCTCGAAATGGTTCGCGTAAAGATGCGCGTCGCCGAGCGTGTGCACGAAATCGCCGGGCTGGAGATCCGTCACTTGAGCCACCATCATCGTCAGCAGGGCGTAGGAAGCGATGTTGAAGGGCACGCCGAGGAAGATATCGGCGGAACGCTGGTAGAGCTGGCAGGAGAGCCTGCCATCCGCCACGTAGAACTGGAACAGGCAGTGGCAGGGCGGCAGCGCCATGTCATCCACTTCAGCCGGGTTCCAGGCGGAAACGATATGCCGGCGCGAATTGGGGTTCTTGCGGATGCCCTCGACGAGGTTGGCGATCTGGTCGATATGGCCGCCGTCGCCGGTCGGCCAGGAGCGCCACTGCGCGCCGTAGACCGGACCGAGATTGCCGTTCTCATCCGCCCACTCGTCCCATATGGAAACACCGTGCTCGTGCAGATAGGCGATATTGGTCTCGCCCTTCAGGAACCACAGCAGTTCGTGAATAATCGAACGCAGATGCAGCTTCTTGGTCGTGAGAACCGGGAAGCCCCGACCGAGGTCGTAGCGCATCTGATAGCCGAAAACCGAACGCGTGCCGGTACCGGTCCGGTCGCCACGGTCCGTGCCGTTGTCCATCACATGCTGCAGGAGATCCAGATACTGCTTCATTGTTCCATCTTCGACTCGAGAGGAGGACGCGATCAATCTAATGCCCCCGCACATGGGAACCAAGGCGGAGCTGCGATAAATTGAAACGAACAGTGCATGTAGCGCCCCCGGCCTCGCGGACCAAGATGCCGGCATCAGTTTCCCCCGGTTATCGCGCCAGCCGGGAACGACCGCTGAAAGCACCGATGCCCCCTTTTCAACGGAACCGGAAACACCTATATCACTCCTGCCGGCTTTCGGGCCGGCTATGGCGATAAACGGTCGGTGTAATAAACCTATTGGACCCGGGGGCGGTACCCGGCGCCTCCACCAAAAACCGGTCGGTCCGTGATGACCGGCTTTTGATGGGGGCGAAATAGGATCGACAAGGGCGTAAAGATCGAACTTTTGCTCGGCATGATACCGCCGTTATCGGGTCACAAGTGTAGTTGCAAACGACAACAACGCTAAGGGTTATGCTCTCGCTGCCTAATGGCGGTGCGGGAAACCCACTCTAAAGCCCTCTAGGTTAGCCCCTTGAGGCGGGGTCCGAAGGCACCTGGCAACAGAAGCCTTCACCTAACTCCTTCAGTCATTCCTCCTCGCCTACCCCCTTCCGTCAAAATCATGTACTATCTCCCGATATGACTCGTCACCGGGGGCTTTCCCGCTGTCCGGCACCATGGCATATAGCCGTGGAAAGACGTCACAGGAAAGAAAGACAGGACCATATGGCGCAGGACCATATTCGCTACGACATTCTGGCTCAGGACGCGCTGCGCGGTGTTATCCGCAAGGTTTTGACGGAGGTTGCAGCCACCGGCCGTCTGCCGGGCGACCACCACTTCTTCATCACCTTCCTGACCGGTGCGCCGGGCGTGCGAATTTCCCAGCACCTGAAGGCCAAGTATGCCGAGCAGATGACCATCGTCATCCAGCACCAGTTCTGGGATCTGAAAGTCACCGACAGCCTGTTCGAGATCGGTCTGTCCTTCTCCGACACGCCGGAAAAGCTGGTCATCCCGTTCAACGCGATTCGCGGCTTCTATGACCCCTCCGTGAACTTCGAACTCGAATTCGACGTGCCGCTCGCGGAAGAAGACGAGGAAGGCGCCGAGATCACCGCTTACCCCGTCTCCGCTGCTGCCGAACACACGGAAGAAACGGCTGAAAAGCCGGCCGAAGAGAAGAAGGAAGGTTCCGTCGTTTCCCTCGACGCATTCCGCAAGAAGCAATGATTTGAGATCCGGGGCGCCTCCCAAAAGGCGCCCTCGTCCCCCGTCGGAACATCAAAGATGAGCGCAGACGTCGTCAATCTCCGCCAGTTCAAGAAGACCAAGGCACGCTCCGAAAAGGAAGCGAAGGCCAAGCAGAACCGCATCACCTTCGGCCGCACCAAGGTCGAGAAGCAGTTGACCGACGCGCTCAACAAGAAAGCCGAAAAGACCCACGATCAGGGACGGCTGGAACGCCCGAAGCCCGAGTGACGCGCGCCACCAAAAAGCGATTCCACTTCAGGCACTTCCCGAC